>JBEDUK010000115.1:0-17892 GCA_040414485.1 Actinomycetota bacterium | reverse complement strand
TGCCGTCCGATGGCCTGTTCGGACCTCGGGTCGCAGCGCGCGCCGAACTTCACGCTCAGGGACCAACGTGGGCGGACCGTCTCGCTCGCGGCGCTCCGCGGACGCGTCGTCGTCCTGGAGTTCATGGACCCCGTGTGCACGGACATATGCCCGGTCGTGTCGGCGGAGTTCCTCCGCGCGGACCGTCTGCTCGGTCCTGCCGCGGACCATGCGGCGTTCGTCGCCGTGAACGTCAACCAGTACCGCGAGTCCGTCGGCGACGTCCGGTCCTTCACGACGAAGCACGGCCTCGGCTCGGCGTCGAACTGGTATTTCCTCACGGGCACGACCGCCGAGCTCCGATCCGTCTGGTCCGACTGGGGCATCGCGGTGGTGCCGAACCCCGACGGGGACGTCGTCCACACGTCGGTCATGTACTTCGTCGATCCGGCCGGCCACACCAGGCTCGTGGTCTTCCCGAACAAGTCGAAGGCGGCGATCGGCCCGTGGGGCGCGTCGATCGCGGACACCGTGCGTCAACTGGCGGGCGTGTAGTCCCCCGCGGGCGCCAGCCGCGACACGAGCATCTGGATCTGTCCTGCCCGCGCGCGGCCGACGATCAGGTAGCGCACGCGGCCACTCGGATCGGCGATCACGGTCACGGGGATCCCCGGGATCGCCAGCGCGTTCGCGACGCGGGAGCCGGCGTCGACCACCGTCGGGTAGGTGAGCCCTTCGTCGGAGACGAACCGTCGCGCCGCCGGCCGGTCGTCGGGCCAGGCCGGGCCCACGAACATCAGGCCCAGCATGGCGACGTCCGATCGGCCGCGCAGGGCCCGCCACGACGCGGCGAGCGTCGGCGCCTCCTGCCGGCACGGAGGACAGTCCGGGTTCCAGACGTTCATCACGACGACCTTGCCGCGGAGGGTCCCCGGGTCGAACGAGCCGCCCGTCAGCGTCGGACCGGTGATCCGGGGAAGCGGCATGTCCTCCTGCCGGACCGAGCCGCCGGCGTCCGTCAGCGCCGCCCCGCCGCTCGCCGGCAAGCCGGCCGTGCGGCCGTTCAGCCAGACCGGCACGATGAACAGCAGCGCGACCGCCGCCGGCACGCCGATCTGCACGTACCTTCGCGCAGGCGGAGCCTTCATACGGCCGAGGCTATCAGCGGCGTTCCCGATCCCCTGTCGGATCAGTTGACGACGAACCAGGCGACCGGCGTGTCCTTCGTCGCCTTGTTCACGTACACCACGAAGGAGTCCGTCGCGGGGTTCGGCACCGCCTGCTTGACGTACGCCGAGCCCTTCACCTGGACGGTGGCCAGGACGAGGCTGTCGTGCGTGAGCGGGACGCCCGTCACCTTGGCCGAGGTGGAACCGGCCGCCACCGTCACGACGCCGCTTCGACTGAAGGCGGCCGGCCCCTCGACCCGCAGCGCGTCGCCGGTCTGAGAGCGGGCACGCACGCCGGTGCCGTCGGCGCTGTCGCCGAAGATCGCGGACGACCCGGCATTCACGTTCGTCGCGTGCACGCCGTCGGCAAGACTGCTCACGAGCAAGCCCTCGTCGCTCCCGGTGATGATGACCGCGGGCCCCGGTGCCCCGCTCTGAAGGACGGCGGCGCGCCCGCTCGTGCTGGTCACCGTCAGCGCCGGCCCGCTGTCACTGGTGATGTCGGCGCAGGGTCCGGTGTCCGAGGAGGCGCGCAGCGCCATGGCGCCGTTGGTCGCCTGAGCCCAAACCGCGACCGCATTCGCCCCGTCGGCCGTTCCGTGGATGCCGGCGCTCCCGGAGCCGCCGCTCGCACCTCCCACGCCGTGTCCTCCACCCGTGTTCGTACCGAACACGCCGTGGCGCGACGCGCCGTTCGCCACGCCCCACAGCCCCGCGCCCGAGTCGGCGGTGTTGGAGACCTTCGTGACGTTCGTCGCGGTCGTCGCCCGCCCGGCCTTGACCGCGTCGCCGTTGGCCGCCTCGGCGGGCGCCGCTCCGGCGACGGAGGTCGCCGCCAGCGCCCCGGCGGCCGCGGCGAGGCCGGCGAGCACCGACCGCCGCGTGGAGCCCGTTGCCGCAACTTCGTCGATCCTGGCCACCCAACACCACCTCCTGGCATGCCGCGACATGTGCCCGTCCACAGGAACGGTGCGCAGAGCATGCCGAAGCCGGCGCCGTATGGCCAGTGAGCGACGCTTCCCGGGTCAGGCCTTTCCTTCGACCGTTCGGTAGTAGTCGCGCCAGATCAGCCGGTACACCTTCAGGTGGTACGGCAACCTTCGCAGGCCCGGAATGACCGGCAGGAGCACGAACAGCAGCGCGACGACCATCATGATCGCCCAGATCCACGCGTCCGCATTGGCGCCGAGCGTCGTGTTCTCGTCCGAGAACGGCTTGACCTGGTACCAGAACGAATAGAGCCACAGCCACGGCTGACCGGGCCAGCTGCCGGTCTCGTTCATCATCCCCCACTGCCCGCCGAGCAGGTGCCGCGCGGCCGCCTGGTCCTCGAAGTACGAGCCGCCGGAGATGAACAGGATCGGCTTGGTGTAGTCCGTCTGGTACATCTGCTTCGTCTGCAGCAACGCGCCGTCCAGGCCGCCGCTCTGCGCCAAGCGAAGCTCCTCCTGCATCATGAGCGCGACGGGGCCGAATGCGGGATCGGACCGCGGAAGGTTGATGCCGCCCGCCGGCTGCCTGATGCTCCCGAGCGCGTTGCCGTAGGCGCCCGTCCACGCGGCCTGCTGCTTCGCCGGCGCCGCCGCGTACGTCCGAAGCGCGTCGGCAAGCGCGGGCTCGTCCGCGGTCTCGGTCTGCAGCGGCTTGATGACGAACTCCTGCGCGGTGTCGATCGGGATCCGAGTGCCGGGAATGCATTGCAGGCAGAGGGGTCCGATCTTCTGCGCGGCGCTCGTGTCGCCGGTGTACGGCGGCCCGTAGCCGGCCACCTCGCTCGAGTAGTCGAGCTCCGAGAGCGCCGCGGCCATGAAGTCCGCCGGAGCCGCCTGGGACCAGGAGCGCAAGGTCACCGGCTGATCGTCGGGCGAGCCGAACAGCACGGCGAGGCCCACCGTGAACAGCGACATGACGGCCAGCGCGATGACGCCCTCCTTCACGATGTCGTAGCGACGGGTGCCGCCGATCCAGCCCTCGACGTGGTCCCCACGCCGGTACGGCTTGGTGGTCCGGGAGCTCATCGCGCACCTCCGTCCTGGGCTTCGGTGTCCGCCGGGATGCGCTCAGGGAGCACGTCCGAAGGCGCCTGGTTCTTCGCCAGGTACGGCGGCACGACACCGCGGCGACGGACCATGAGCACATGGATCACCGTGAGCGCGCCGATCCCGACGGGCAGCAGCAGGATGTGCCACATGAACATCTGGCCGAAGTTGAGGACGTTGAAGAATGCCCCGACCCCGACGGAGTTCATCCCGTCCTTGCCCTCCGAGGCGATCCACTGCGAGGCGAAGTTCTGCTGCGAGAGATAGCCGGTGAACGCGCATCCGATCGAGAGAAGGAACGCCAAGGCGCCGGTCATCCACGTCATCGCCCGCTTGCCTCGCCACGCGGCCATGAAGAACTTGCCCCACAGGTGAACGACCATGACGACGAAGAACAGCTCGACGCTCCAGAAATGGAGGCTGTTCACGAACAGGCCGACCTTCGATGTGTGCCACCAGGCCGGTCCGAGCAGCGACAGCCAGACGCCCGAGACGAGGATCACGACGAACGCCGCGATCGTCAGCACGCCGAACACGTAGGTCCAGGACTGGACGTACACCGGTTGGCGGCCCGGGAAGACCTTCTCCGGGGGCAGTTCGCGCGTCAGCCTCCGCCCGATCGCGCCGGTCCAGGTCGTGTCGGCGCCGGTGACGGGCTCCGTCTCGGTCTTCATGACTGCCTCCCCTTCGGGAACGGCACGAAGAGCGCGAGCAGGAACACCACGATCATCACCAGGATCACCACGAGGTTCGCCACCGAGATCGAGAACCAGCCCCAGTGGAAGTACGTGGTCGGATGGTCGAGGTTCACCGCCGCGCCCAGGATGCCGCTCCGGATCAGTGCGAACAGGGAGCCCATCGCGCCTCCTTCGATCGGTGTCGGCATGGAGGTTCGCCGGTCGCGAAGGATCGGGCAGCCGCCGAACGGCCCGCTCCGGACGGGCCGAAAGTCGTTGGAAATCGGGAGGAGGATCGACCGGCGGTTAGGTGATCACGCCGCGCCGAGGCCCAGCGCGGTTCGAAGGTGCCGCGGCGGCGGACAGCCCTCGGACAGGATCAAGTCGTGGCGCTCCCGCTCCGTCAGCCCGGGACGGGCCGCCGCGAGATCGCGTGACACGTCACTGACCTCGACGTATCCCACGTAGTAGGTGGAGAGCTGACTGGAGGTGAGCAGCGCCCGGCGCCACTTCCCCACCGCCTCGCCGTCCTCCTGGTGGCCGCGTTCGACCATCAGGCGCATACCCTCCTCCTCGGTCATCCCGTGCGCGTGCACGCGGGCGTCGAGGATGGCGTTGATGATCATGCGCAGCTGCATCTTCAGCTGCTGCATGCGCAGCGCGTCGCCGCGGTAGCCGTGGTCGGCCATGACGCGCTCGGTGTAGACGGCCCAGCCCTCGACGAACGGACCGCTCCAGAGGGCGCTGCGGACCCGGGTCGGGGCTCGGAAGCGCCGCCAGTGGGCGAGCTGGAGCATGTGTCCGGGGATGCCCTCGTGGATCGTCAGGTCGTGGATCATGTGCGCGTTGTACTCGCGGTAGAACGACTCGACGCGCTCGGCGCCCCAGTCCTCCGGGGTGGGCGAGATGGCGAAGAACGTCGGCAGCGTGGCCGTCTCCAGCGGGCCGGGCGGGTCGCAGTACGCGACGGCCACGCCGCGGTGGAACTCGGGCATCACGATGATCTCCGTGGGATCGTCAAGCAGCGTGACGATCTGTTCGGATTCGGTGAACGAACGCGTTTCCTCGAAGGCCTGTTTGGCGAGATCCACGATCGTGTCGTCGTCCGGATGCTCCTCCGCCAGGCGATCCAGGACGCGCCGAACCAGCCCCGGCGTGCCTGCCGGCTCGCCGGAGATGCGCGCGGCGACGTCGGCGAGAGCCGACTCGACCTCCGCCAGGTCCCGCTCCGCCCTCGCGAGGATCGCGTCGGCGTCGGTCCCGGCATCCAGCGCGTGAGCGAGTTTCGGCCCGAACAGGTCCGCTCCGATTCGAGCGTCGCGCGTCGCGTCGGCCTGCCGCTCATTCAGCCAGCGGCGGTGCTCCTCGAGCGCGTCGAGCGCTGCCGGGCGGACCGCGTCGATCTCCGACCGGAGCGCCGGCGCCTCGTCCAGGGCATGGTCGACCTCGTCGATCACCAGCGCGATCGTGCCGCCGTACTGCGCCGCCGCCGTCTGGACCTGGATGAGCGGCATGTCCCCCAGGCCGCCACGCAGGGCGACCAGATATGACGGAACGGCCGCGAGGCGTTCGGCCACCGATCGCAGCCGGTCCCCGGCCGGCGCGAACGCGCGGGCAAGCAGCGGGTACAGCGCGTCGGCGGGGTTGCCGAGCAGCGGGTTCCATTCCTGCTCGCGCAGCTGGTCGAGCTCGAATCGGCGCTCCTCCAGGCGCGACCTGAGGATCTGCGCGTCGATCCGGTTCGGGCCGCTCAGGCCCTCGCCGTCGATCTCCTCGAGCCCGTTCAGGAAGCCCGATACGGCCCGTCGTTCGTCGTCGAGCGCCCCTTTCGAGGGATCCGAGAGCCGGTCGTCGAACCGATGATCGCCCAGGGCCGTGGCCACCTCCGGATGCCGTTCGAGGAGGTCGTCGATCGCCGCTTCGGCGAGCCGTTCGAACCGTTGGTCCGCGCCGTGGCCTCTGCCGTCGTCCATGGGGGCCAACCGTACTAGAGGAAGCGAGGAGCCGGCCTGTAAGCCGGATTCTGTCCCCGCGCCTCGCGGCGCGGTGGGCGACCATCTCTCTGGGAGCCGCGTCGCCGCGGCCCTCGTGCAGCCGACCCGGGAGCATCGGACGGGCCGCCCGCTCCCTGCTTGGCCTTGCTCCGGGTGGGGCATGCCGAGCCGCACGGTCACCCGTGCGCTGGTGAGCTCTTACCTCACCTTTTCACCCTTACCGCGGTGTCCGCGAGCGGACCCCGTGGCGGTGTGTTTCTGTGGCGCTCCTCCGCGGGTCACCCCGCCTGGGCGTTACCCAGCACCCTGCCCTGTGGAGTCCGGACTTTCCTCGACCCGCCGCCGCGAGGCGACGGGCCGCGGCCGCCCGGCCGGCTCCTCTCGAACGAGTATAGGAACGAGCCCGGCCCGCGGCGCCGCGTCACTCCTTGGGGGAGGCGATGTTCACAAGCCACGACACGCCGAACCGGTCGGTGCACATGCCGAACGCGTCGCCCCACGGGGCGACCTCGAGCGGCATGGTGACGGTTCCGCCGTCGGAGAGCTTCTCGAAGTACCCGCGAAGGGCCGCATCGGATTCCGGTCCGCCGCTCAGGGAGACCGAGAACGCGTTCGTGCCCGGCTGGTAGTCCATCCTGTTCGGCACGTCGGCGCCCATCAGGCGCATCCCGTCCGGTCCCTCCAGGTCGCCGTGCATGATCAGGTTGTCCTCGCTCGGATCGGACGACGCATGGAAGTCCGCGAAGGTCGCCGTGGTCAGGGTCCCGCCGAACACGTCCTTGTAGAAATCCATCGCCTCGCGGGCGTTTCCGCGGAAGCTCAGATAGGGATTCAGCGCGGTTGCCATCGCGGTTCTCCTTTCGTGGCCGGGGAGCCCGGAGCCGGCGTTCCGAGCCAGCCTATCGCCGCGAGTTGTCGTCGAACAGGTTCGCGGGAGGCGCCGCGGCGGCGTACCCACGGCCGGGACCCGCGAGCCACTCGTCGACGCCGCGGTTCGCCAGCTTGTCCGCGACCCTGTTCTTCGCGCGGGGCACGTGCTCGAACCGCACCCGATCGAACTCGCGGATCAATGCCCGCGCCTCCTCGTGCAGCCGGATCAGCGTCGGGTTCTTCACGCGCCACCGCCCGGACAGCTGCTCGACGAGCAGTTTGCTGTCTGCCCGAACCAGGACCTCGCGCGCGCCGAGCTTCAGAGCGCTCCGCAGGCCGGCGATCGCCGCACGGTACTCGGCGACGTTGTTCGTCGCCACGCCGAGCCCCTCCGCGACCTCCGCCAGCAGCGCCCCGTCCGGCGCGAACACCGCCGCGCCGATCCCCGCCGGCCCGGGATTGCCGCGCGCGGCCCCGTCGCAGTAGACGGTCAGCCGAAGACCAGGATCCGCCGGCAGTATTCGCACCTCCGAACGCCGGTCGCGCGCTTCAGGCGGTCCAGCTCCATCGGCGAGAGCTTCTGGTGGCACCCCTGGCACACGCCGTCCTTCAGTTCTGCGACGCCCACGCCCTTCTTCTGCCGGCGCAGGTCCTCGTACAGCTCGAGGAGGTCCGGATCGATCGCGGGAACGTTGGCGTCCCGAAGCTTCCGCTGGGCCTCGATGGCGGCTTCGACCTCGCCGAACTCCTCGGCCGAGCCGGCGGTGAGCGTGTCGAGCGCCTGGCGCGCGGCAGTCGCCCCGTCGGCCGCCTCCGAGACCTCCGCCTCGACCCGCTCGCGGTCCTCCATGACCTCGAGCAGCCGGTCCTCGGTCCGGCTCGTGCGGTTCGCGATGTTCTCCACCTCCGCGCGGATGGACTGCAGCTCACGCGCGTTCGCCACCGAGCCGTCGTAGAGCCGCTTCTCCTCGTCGCGCCGCTTCTGCCCCATCGAGTCGATGTCGTGCTCCAGGCGCGCCTGCTCCCGGGCGATGTCGTCCAGGGAGAGCCGAAGCTGACCCAGCGCCGCAACCGCGGCGGCCGCGTCGGCCCTGGCGGCGGCGACCTCGCTGCCACCCTCCAGCACGGCGCGGCGGGCGTTCAGGCGATCGAGCGCCAGGTCGGTCTCCTGGATCCGAAGGAGATCGCGAAGGCCCCTGGGTTCGGTTCCCGCGCCGGCCCCGGATCCGGGGCGCGCGTCGGAGGCGGCTGGGTCGCTCATGGCGCAGTAGCTTCCCACACCCGGCCGACGGGCATCGTCGGCGTCACGGATCAGCCGGTTCCCGCGCGGCCGCTTCGACCACCTCGGCGGCAACGTCGAACCGCCCGAACTGCGGCATCACGTAGGCGCCCGCGGCCGTGCCCGCGGCGCGAAGCGCGCCGACCAGCTCCACCGCCAGGCGCAGACCCTCCTGCGACTCGCGGTCGCCGGCGCGTCGCATCCGGTCCCGCACGGCGTCCGGGACGACGACTCCCGGCACCTCGTTGTGCAGGAACTCGGCGTGCCTGGCACTGGTGAGCGGAAGCACGCCGGCCAGGATCGGAAGCGCGAGCGGGCCGAAGCGCTCCTCGTATCCGGCCCGGAACCCCTCGAGGACGGCCGGCTCGAACACCGGCTGCGACAGCGCGAACGCCGCGCCGGCCTTGATCTTCCGCCGCAGGAGCGCGGCCTCACGGACGGGGTCCGGCGCCGAGGGGTTGACCGCGCAGCCGGCCAGGAACGACGTGGGCTCGCCGATCGATGCGCCGGCCCGGTCGCGCCCCTCGTTGAACGAGCCCGTGATCAGGGCGAGCAGGCCCGTGGCGGTCACGTCGACGTTGTCGGTCCCCTTCGGGTAGTCCCCGATCGCGACGGGGTCGCCGAGGCAGACGAACACGTTGCGGATGCCCAGCGCGTGGACGGCGAGCAGATCGCCCTGGAGCCGCAGCAGATTGCGCCCCCGCGTCGGGAAGTGCAGCACGGTCTCGATCCCCACGCGCTCCTGGATCAGCCGGCACGCGGCCCACGGGCTCATCCGCATGCGGGCCATCGGGCTGTCGGCGACGTCGATCACGTCGGCGCCCGACTCCGCGAGGGTCTCGGCCCCGGCGATCATCCCGGCGACCGAGAAGCCGCGCGGCGGATCCATCTCCGCGGCGACGACGAAGCGGCCCACGGACAGCTTCGCGCCGAGGTCCGTCGGCTCGTCCGGGCCCTCTTCGGGTTCGGTGGCCTCGCGCGGCGGGAACTCCGTGACCCGGGCGGCCGCGTGCCGCGGCCGCGCGATGACGGCAGCCAGCGCGCGCGTATGCGACGGGCCTGTGCCGCAGCATCCACCGATGATGCCGACGCCCTCGTCGAGCAGGACCGCCGCGTTCTCGGCCATGTACTCGGGCGTGGCCGGGTAGAGGAAGCGTCCGCCGATCTGCAGCGGGCCGCCGGCGTTGGGCCGGGCCACCAGGGGGATGCCGGCGCCCCGCTCACGCATGGCGCGGACGGCGCGTACCGCCTGCGCGGGTCCCTGCCCGCAGTTCACCCCGATCGCGTCGGGACCGAGCGCCGCGAGCCGTTCGGCCGCCGACTCGGGCGTGGCGTCCGAGATCGTCCGATCGTCCAGCGTGAACGTCAGCGTGACCACCAGCGGAAGGTCCGGCGCCACCTTGCGAACGGCGGCGACCGCCTGCTCGACCTCCGCCAGGTCGGTCTGGGTCTCGACGGCGAACAGGTCGACGCCGGCCTCGGCCAGCACCAGCGCCTGTTCGGCGTAGGCGTCCAGCGCCTCCTCGGCCCGGACGCGGCCGAACGGCGCCAGCCGGACGCGCAGCGGCCCCATGGACCCCGCCACGATCGCCCGCGACCGGCGGGCGATCGTCACCGCGCGCCGGTTGAGGTCGGCGACCCGATCGGCCAGGCCGAACCGCATCAGTCCGAAGCGGCTCGCCCCGAAGGTGTTGGTCAGGATCACGCGGGCGCCGGCCGCGACGAAGCCCCTGTGGACCGCGTCCACCGCCTCCGGCGCCGCGGCGTTCAGGAGTTCGAAGCACGCGTCGGGCGGCGTCCCGGCGGCCACGAGCGAGGTGCCCATGCCGCCGTCCGTGAGGAGCGGCCCTCGGGCGACCAGGTCGGCGAACGCTGCCCGATCCATCGGGCTATCGTCGCAGACATTGAAGAGGGCCGCCGCGGGGAGGCGCTCGTCACGTCGTGACGCCCGTCACATGTCAAGAGCGCGGTTCACCCGAGCGCGAGCCGATCGGCCACGCCCTTCAGCCACGTCACGACGTTCTCGCCGAGCTTGGGAACGAAGTAGCCGCCCTCCTGCAGGATGACCAGGCGGCGGCCGCTTCCGGCAACCAACCGGCCGATCTCCTCAAAGGCCGCCCTTGTCAGTGCGAAGTCGCAGATGGGGTCTTCGCGGTAGGTGTCCAGCCCCAGGGACACGACCAGCGTCGATCCGCCGAAGGCCGCGATCCGGTCCAGCGCTCGATCGATCGCGGCGACGTACTCCTCGTCCGCGCAGCCGGCGCGCAGGGGGATGTTCAGGTTCGCGCCCGCCCCGGCCCCGACGCCGGTCTCGTCCGCATGGCCGGCGAAGAACGGATACGCACGGTCGGGATCGCCGTGGAGCGACACGTAGAGCACGTCCCCGCGCGCATAGAAGATCTGCTGGGTCCCGTTGCCGTGGTGGTAGTCCACGTCGAGGACGGCGACGGGCTCGTGGGTCGTGTCCACCAGGTACTGCGCCGCGATGGCCGCGTTGTTGAAGAAGCAGTAGCCGCCGAACCCGGCTCGTGGCGAGTGATGGCCGGGTGGGCGGCACAGCCCGTACGCCGTCCGCTGGCCCCCCAGGACCAGGTCGGCCGCCGTGAGCGCCACGTCGACGGCGGATCGGGCCGCGGTGTAGGTGCCCTCGACCACTCCGGTCATGGTCTCGAAGCACCAGTAGCCGAGGCGGCCGAGCGGATCCACCGGCTCGGGGGCCGGCCCCATCCCCTCGCGGATCCGCACATGGAGGAACGAATCGGGGAACGCCACGTCCTCCGTGCGGCCGGCGCGCCGCCATTCGTCCCAGAAGCCCTCGAGGAACCGCACCATCGCCGCGTCGTGCACGGC
Organism: Actinomycetota bacterium; assembly: GCA_040414485.1. Lineage (GTDB taxonomy): Bacteria > Actinomycetota > UBA4738 > UBA4738 > UBA4738 > JBEDUK01. The sequence goes on along the minus strand of JBEDUK010000115.1, from coordinate 7,035 downwards.
GGTGATGGGCAACTCGCCGTGCTCGGCGGGTTCGACGAGATCGAACCCACCGTCGGCTTGGAGCGCCGCCAGGATCGACTCGGCCCGGGCCGGCGTCTCGACCGTCGGGACCCGGACGCCGGCCGCAACTTCGTCTGGCGGCGCGTGAAGGCGATGGAGCGGTGAGTGGACCGTCTTCATCGCCTGAGACTCCACCGGGATTCGTCAGGTAGCTTTACGACTCGGAGAGACAGGTGCGGCGCACGCGCTTCGCGCGTGCGCCGCACCGTTCGTGCCGTTCCTTGCTTCGCGTCTAGGAAACCGATGCGTGCGCGGAGGCCCCGTGGGCCGCCGAGCGGTGGCTCCAGGAGATCCCGCCAGCGGCGCTGACGGTACCGAACTCGCTGGTGGTCTCCACCGTCGCGCCATCGGCACCGTAGCCGCCGACCACGTACAGCTTCGGCTTCTTGGTCGATCCGATGTTCGCGCCGGCCTGGTTTCGGCGGGACTCGTTGAGGGTCCCGACCGTCGACCATGCGTCCTTGCCGGAGCTGTACTGGAGCACGTCCGGAAGGTCGTTCGGCCACTGGCCGCATCCGGCTACCGTGATCGTGTTCTTGAGCGGCCCCGACGGGAACGCGAAGGCCACCGACTCGTCACACGCCTCGGGCAGGTCCGCCGGGCTGTCGCTCCACTTGGAGGCCGGGTCGCCGTTCCAGGACTCGACGATCGTCTGCGCCGTGAGCGTCCCGGCGTCGTTGACGTCCCCGCCGATCGCGTAGATCTTGCCGCCCAGGACCGCGGTGGTGATGTAGCCGCGGGCCATGTTCAGCTTCGGGCCCTTCGACCACCGGCTGCCGGCGGCCTTGCTCGGGTCGAAGATCCACGTCTGCGAGGAGTTCTCGTCGGCCGTGCATCCGGCGGACGTGAACCCGATGCCACCCATGACGTAGGCCTTGTTGCCCATCGAGGCAACCCCCATGGCGGGCAGCGCGATGCAGCCCGACGGGGACTTGCCCGGGTACTTGTCCTTGTTCAGCACGGCGACCGTGTTCGTCCCCGGGTAGTACACCTGGGTCGGGTTGACGATCTGACCGTTCGGGTCGCGGCCACCGAAGATGTACAGGCCGAGCGTGCCGCTCTTGTCCTTCAGCGGGGCGATCCCGTAGTTCGAAACCGGGTCCGTCATGGCGACGCCGGCGTCGACGTAGGACTTCGCCGCGACGTCGTAGTACCAGACCTCACCGCTCGTGCTGTCGTCGCCGTTGCGCATGCCCAGGAAGTAGACACGCTTGGTCGACTTCTCGAACCAGCCGCTGAAGCGCGTGCCGCCACCGATGTTGAACTCGCTGTCAGGCCCGTTCTTGAACGTCAGGTTGACAGCGGGCGCCTTGACGGACGTCTTGGGCGACGCGAGCGCGGATGCGCCCGAGAACACGACGGCTCCGACTGCAAGCAGTGCGAGCCCCCGCAGGTACCGTACCTTCATCCAACACCTCCCTTTGGATGTCGCCGGCCCCCCCCGATGTAAGGCCGGGCCGCCACATGTTAGCGGTTCGCCCGCATTCAACAATGTTCGGGCGCTTCGCGTCGAATCGGACGCAAGCCGAATCCCAACACGAACCTCCCGCCGGAGGCCGTTTCGTCGACTATGGTGCCCCCGGTGGGCGCGCCGTGATCACGTATTTCCAGGCCATCGTCATGGGCGCCATTCAGGGCGTCACCGAGTTGTTCCCCATCTCCAGCCTCGGCCAGGCGGTCGTCCTGCCGACCATCTTCGGCTGGGACAGCCTGGTGAAGGCCCAGTCCCAGCCCGAGTCGTTCTTCCTCGCGTTCATCGTCGGGCTGCACGTCGCCACGGCCATCGCATTGCTCGTCTACTTCTGGAGCGATTGGCGGGGCATCATCGGAGGGTTCTTCCGAACCTTCGGCCAGGCGGCTGAGCAGCGGACCATGCCGTGGCGGACGCTGCGGACGGCGGACCAGCGCCTCGCGTGGCTGCTGGTCGTCGCGACGATCCCGGCCGCCATCACCGGAGCGCTGTTCGAGCACCTGTTCCGGGTGACGTTCTCCAAGCCGCTGTTCGCGGCGGTCTTCCTGATGGTCAACGGGGTGATCCTGCTGGTCGGCGAGCGGTTCCGCCTGCGGTCAGAGGTGCGCGCGGTGGCGGCCTCGCACGGCACGTACGAGGGAACGACAGACCGACGGCTGGAGACCCTGAGCTTCCGCGAGGCCATCGTGATCGGGGTGGCGCAGGTCTTCGCCCTCTTCGCCGGAATCAGCCGCTCCGGGATCACGATGGTGGCGGGGCTGGTGCGCGGTCTGAACCACGAGGACGCCGCGCGGTTCTCATTCCTGTTGGCCACGCCCATCATCCTGGGGGCGGGGCTGTACAAGCTCCCCGACCTGTTCGGCTCGCTCGGCAACGGGATCCGAGGACAGGTGCTGGCCGGGAGCATCGCCGCCGGGATCGCCGCCTACCTGTCGGTTCGCTTCCTGATGAAGTACTTCGAAACGAAGACGCTCACCCCGTTCGCCATCTTCTGCCTGGTGGAGGGCGCGGCCTGCACGATCGGGTTCGCCCTCACCGGCCACACGTTCTAGTCGCAGGAACGAACGGACGCCGCCGGGCGGTAGTGTCGGCGAGTGGAGCAGCGGATCAGCCTGGTGACATTGGGCGTGAGCGACGTCGTCGCCTCGAGGGCGTTCTACGAGCGGCTGGGCTGGACGGTGGCGCTCGACATCGAGGAGACCGTGTTCTTCCAGGCGGGCGGGCTGGTGGTGACGCTCTGGAGCCGCTCGAAACTGGCCGAGGACAGCGGCGTGAGCGACCCGGGAGGGTGGGGCGGCATCACGCTGGCGCACAACGTCCGGTCCCGTGAGGAGGTCGACCAGATCGTCGAGCAGGCGCGGACCGCAGGCGCCCGGATCACGCGTGAGCCGGCCGAGACCTTCTACGGCGGGTACGCCGGGGTGTTCCTCGATCCCGACGGCCACCCGTGGGAGGTCGCCTTCAATCCGGGCTTCGCGCTGAGCGCGAACGGCGACCTGGTGCTGCCGTCGCGGCCGTAACGCGATCCGGGAAGACGAACGGGGTGCCCGCCGCCCGAACGACGGACACCCCGCTGTCGGTGGTGCGAAGGCCTCGAGGTGCTATGGGGTGACGTCGACCGCCGCCCAGGCCTTGTTGACCGTCTTGTATTCGATGCTGGTCTTGCCGTACAGGTCCTTGGCCGCGTGCAGCATGCCGACCCGCGCGTTGTGGTAGTTGGTGGTCGAGACCCACTGCTCGGTCAGCGCCTTGTACCAGATGGCGGCCGCCTTGTCGTGGCCGATGCCCTTGATGGTGCTCCCGTTGCAGGTTGGGCTGTCGTAGTCGATCCCGTTGATGGTCTTCGCCCCTGAGCCCTCGCTCAGCAGGTAGAAGAAGTGGTTGCCGACGCCCGAGGACTGGTGGACGTTGAGCCCGCCGACCCCGTCGTACCAGCAGTCCGCGCTGCCGCCGTCCAGCGACGGCTGGTCCATGCGGCGGACGAAGTTCACCGCGGGGTCGTAGTCGCGGAATATCTCCTCGCCGATGACGTAATCGGGCACGTCGTTCGCGTTGTTCGCGTACCACTCGACCATGGTGCCCATCACGTCGGACGTGGACTCGTTCAGGCCGCCGGACTCACCGGAATAGATGAGGCCGGCCGTCCGGCTGGTCACGCCGTGCGTCATCTCGTGGCCGCCGACGTCGAGCGAGTCCAGGTTGCTGATGCCGCTCGCCTGGCTGCCCTCACCGAACTCCATGCAGAAGCAATCGTCGGCCCAGAAGGCGTTCACGTAGTTCGTCCCGTAGTGGACGAAGCCGCGCGCGGCGATGCCGTCGTCGGCGATGCCGTGGCGGTTGAAGTCGTTGAGGTAGAAGTCCCACGTCTCGGCGAGCCCGTAGGCGGCGTCCGCGGCGGGCGTCTCCACGTTGCCCTCGGTGTGGTCGCCCCACACGTTGTTCGAGTCCGTGTAGACGGTGCCGACGCCGTGGCTCTGCGAGTGGTTCGCGTTGAAGATCTGCTGCTTGCCGCGGGCGTTGTCCTGCAGCGTGTAGGTGCCGTTCTTCTTGACGTCATTGACCTTCACCGTTCCCGAATACTGGGTCTTGCCCCTGCCGACGTCGTTCGCCGACTGCACGGTCGCCCACCGGGCCAGGATCCGGCCGGTGGTGGCCGAGACGAACGTCCGGGTGCCGTCGGCGCCGCTCACGCCCTTGGTGTCCACCTGCCAGGCCAGCGGCGAGACGCGGGTGCCGCCGAACACAGCGAGGGTGGTGGTCGTGGACGCCACGCGGTAGTTGATGGTGCTGCGCGCCGTCGAGGCCGCCTGCGCCGAGGAGACGGCCGGGGACAGGCTCCGAGGCAGGCCGCCGATCCGCATGCCGTTGCCGTAGCGGTACGCGCCCGAGGGCGAGAGGTGGACGATGAAGTCACCGTTGACGACAGCCAGACCGCGATAGGTCCGGTCGAAGCGGATCGCCGAGCCGGTGCGGTCGTGGTACACGTTCTTCGCGATCAGCGCCTGGCCGGGTCCGAATCCGAACCGGTTCGAATGGCTCACGACCTGGAGCTTCGCCGCGGTCACATCGCGCGGCGACGCGCCGGCCGAACTGCCCATGGCCGGCGCGGCCACGGCGCCCACCGCCGCGAGCGCCGATGCGAGCGCGAGCACGCCGAACGCGGCCTTGCCGCGGAATCGTTTCATGCATCCCTCCCTCTGGTTCGGTGCGTCGCGCCGGAGGCGACGCACGTCTGATCGCTCGTTCCCCCCGAGCGACGGCCGGAACGGGCGCGAATCTAATGACGCCGCCCCTACGGCGACAACGACGTGCGGCGGATGTCCCTATCCCTGTCGGAGCCGGGCCAGCCGCTCGAGACTGGCCAGACCGGCAGGCGTACCAGGCCAGTGCCGGCGCACGGCCTCAGGCCCGGCGCGCTTGACGACCGAACGCAGCACCACCGCCACGACGATGGCGTCGTCGGCGTAGCCGACGACGGGAACGAAGTCTGGGATCAGGTCGATCGGCATCGCCAGATAGCCGAACAGCAGCCAAAGGCGAACGCGCACACCCCGAGGCAGGCTCCAATCGCCTGCGAGCCGCCGAAGCAGGCCGATCGTGTCCGGCAGCAGGCGGACGGCCTCCTTGAGGAGCGAACCCTTGGGCCTGGTGACGAGGAGGACGACGACGAGGGCCAGCCAGGCGACGACCATGCCGATGAGGATCGAGATCAGCACGCGGCCCACCATGCTCAGACCGAGAGGTCGCGGTCCTCCATCTCCCACGCGTGGTCGAGCATGTGCCATGCGCACCGGCGGATGAGGAACTGGACGGTCCACCAGGACCCTGCCGCGGGCCCGTGTGAATTGGCCTCGCGGATGCCGGCGCACATCGCCTCGCGGTGGGCGCGCAGTTCGTCCGGGTCCTGCCATGCATCGGGCGAGGAGCGGACATCAACCTTCTTCCCGTACTCGAGGATCTCGTTGCCGTTGACATGGCGGATGATCTCGTCCCGTTCGCGGCCTCCGCCACGTGGGCCCTTCCGCAGTTCAGGGGAGACGTGCGCCGCGACGTCGTCGAAGTACGTCCACGAGGCCCGGAGCAGGGCGAGCTTGCGTTCGCACTCCGCCTCCGTCATCTGGTCCTGCTCGGGCCCGGCGGCCCGGCCGGAGACGCCGTAGTAATCGGTCATGCCGATGCCGTCGAGCCGTTCGACGACGGTCACCTCGCCCGCGCTGGCGAATTCGTCGGAGAGTCCGGCAGCCGCGGCCACCTTCGCGTAGCGCGGCCGATAGGCCTCGAGCACCTGGAGGGCATCCTCCTCGGTCTTGGAGCTGCGGTCCCAGCCCGGCCAGTCGAAGGCGCACGCGACCGTCCGCTTCTTCTTGCCGCGTTCGACCATCACGCGGATCGAGTCGTCCATCGGCACGATCCTAGGCGGCTACCGTGGGCGCTGGTGGTTTCGAACCACCGACCTCCGCCTTGTAAGGGCGGCGCTCTACCCCTGAGCTAAGCGCCCGGCTCACACGGCCCCTGGGGCGGGCGGCGATCCGCTCTGAATGGCCCCGCAGGCACGGCACACGACCTCGCCCAGCATCGCGGACAACCTCGTCCCACCGCAACGTTCGCAGCGATCAAGACGGTCCATCCATGCGGGCACCGACGCCCGGCAGGACGGACAGACCAGCACCTGTCGACCGCGTGACACGCCGCGCGCCCACGGCGTCTCTCGCTTCGCCGCGTCGTAGGTCGACCGCCCGCACAGCGAGCATGCGGCATCGCCGGCGGATCCGGCGGGAGGCGCGGTGCCGGTCACCTCGGCGCTACGTCGTCCGCGTGGTCCATGTCCGTCGCACGATCGAGCATGTCGTGGTCTTTCTATCAGGAGAAGCAGGTCAGCACGTGGGCGGGTGGCCGTATCATCGGCCGACCTTGGATGGCGCGGTCACGTACGAGCGGCAGGATTCGATCGGCGTCATCACGCTCGATCGCCCGGCGAAGCGGAACGCGCTCGACCTCGCCATGTTCGGCGCGCTTGGCGATGCGGCCGAACGGGCCGGCGAAGACCGCGGGGCGCGTGCGATCGTTCTGCGGGGTCATGGTGAGTCCTTCTGCGCGGGGATCGACCTCGCCGCACTCGCCGCGCTCGCCGGGCAGGCGGCCGAACGTTTCCCCGAGTTCGTCGCGGTCGCTCAGCGCCCCTATCGTGTGCTGGCGCTGCTGGAAAAGCCGGTCGTGGCGGCCGTGCAGGGGCACGCCCTCGGCGCGGGGTTCCAACTGGCGCTCGCGGCGGACCTGCGCGTGGTCGCGGAATCCGCCACATTCGGCCTGCTGGAGGCGCGTTTCGGCCTGGTTCCAGATCTGGGCGGGATGTGGCATCTGGCGCGCGAGATCGGTTCCGCCCGCACGAAGGAGCTGGCGTGGACCGCGCGAACGTTCGACGCCATCGAGGCGGAGCGGCTCGGGCTGGTGAACCGCCTGGTCGGCGCACACGAGCTCGATGCTGCAGCGATGGCGCTGGCGTC
>JBEDUK010000114.1:0-14193 GCA_040414485.1 Actinomycetota bacterium | reverse complement strand
GGCCGAGACCCGGCCGACGCACGGCGCGGAGCACTTGTCGATGTCACCGAGCAGGCACGGCCGCCCGATCTGGCCATGCCGTTTGAACACCCCGGCGCTGCACGTACGGGCCGGAAAGACCCGCAGGAGCAGGTCCAACGTCTCGCGGATCGCCCACGCGTGCGAGTACGGGCCGAAGTAGCGCACACCCTTGCGCTTCGCCCCGCGCATCACCATCAGCCGCGGGAACTCCTCGTCCAACGTGACCGCCAGGAACGGGTACGACTTGTCGTCCCGGTACCGGACGTTGAACCGCGGGATATGGGACTTGATCAGGTTGTACTCGAGCATCAGCGCGTCCACCTCGGTGGCCGCGAGGATCCACTCGACGCTCGCCGCGGCGTTCACCATCGCCTGCGTGCGAGGGTGCAGCGGCCGGCCCCAGTACGAGAGCAGCCGCTTGCGAAGGGACTTCGCCTTGCCGACGTAGATGACCCGGCCGTCGACGTCGCGGTAGAGGTACGCCCCCGGTGAGTCCGGGATCTGAGAGGCGTCGGGCCGCGCGAGGCTCACGAGGCCGATTCTATGGTCGGCCTCCCACGCCGAGCCGAACGAACGTGTGAGGAACCTGCGAACGACGGCCGAACTCGGTGGGCGGCGTTACGGGGAGGTGGTCGGGCCCGGCTGCGGACTTCCGTTGCCGCCGCCACCCACCGGACCGACGACGAGCTGCCCCGTCATGGTCGTCGGGTGGATGTCGCAGCGGAAGTAGTAGGTGCCGGCCGCGAGCGCGTCGACCGAGTACGAGGCCTGATCCACGCCGGTGACGACGTCGGTCGGCCCCGTCGCGCCGCCCACGCGGGTGGCGAACGCCGGATCCTTGAACAGCTCCCAGTTGTGCGGCACGCCCGAGTCCTTGTTGTCGAACGCCACGGTGAACGCAGTGTTCGGAACGACCGCCAGGCAGGTCGGATCGAAGCCGCTCGCCGCCGCGCCCGTCGGCGCCGCGATCTGCAGCGAGGTGGCGTTGCTCGTCGGCGAGCACGCCGGGCCGGTCGGCGCCGTGGGTGGCGGGCTCGGCGAGGGCGACGGCTGGCCGATCACCAGGCCCTTCTCCGCCGGCACCGCGACCCCGAGCTGGTGGTTCGTCACGTCGTAGAAGGGCACGACGAGCGTCTTCGCATCGCCCGAAACCGCCAGCGACGGCTCGCGGCCGCCGGTTCCCAGCGGCAGCGTCGTCACCGTGAGCGAGCCGGGCTGTCCGATGCCGACCCGGACCGCGTTCGCCGCCGGGTCGACGAAGGAGACGTAGACCTTGCCGCTGTCGTCGATCCCGAGGCCGGTGGACCACCCGCTGGGATCGGCCCGCGAGGGGGCCGCGGCGCCCGACACGACGGTCGGCGTCACCGAGGACCCGGACGAGCCGCCGACCCCGGTCGCGAGGTAGACCCTGCCGTCAGAGCCCGAGTAGGCGACCGACGGGGTCCCGTCCTTCGCCAACGCGATCGAGATGCCGAACCCGCCCGTGCCCGCGCCGAACCGGTCGACGGTCCAGCTCGACGGCGGCGCGCCGCCGGAGGACTCCTGCGCCGTCGCCACCACGGGCGTCCCGCTTCCACCGTCGGTGAAGGCCACGGTGATCGCGCCCGTGTCCGGCGAGACCGCGATCGCCGTTCGGACCGGTGGGCACGCCGTGCACGACGTCACCGTGGAGACCGGCTGCGTGGCCCACGCGCCGTTCGCCTTCGTCGCGATCATGACGTTGCCGCCCTGGTAGTAGGCGATCCACGGCGTCCCGGACTTGTCGACGGCGATGGACGCGCCGGTCGCTGCGGTCTTCGTGACCGCGTCCGGATCCGCGAACGCGGCGCTCGCGACGTTGTCCGTGTAGAACATCCCGGTGGGCGTCGCCCAGATGACGTGCTGCTTGCCGGCTGCGTCGACCGCCATGCCCGCGTTCACCCCGGGCAGGAACTTCCCGTCCTTCATCGCGATCGACGCCTCGGTTCCTTCCGCCTTCGCGTAGTCCTGCGGCGAGGCAGACGTTCGCGTCCAGTAGCCCTTGGACGTGTTGAACGACGCCACGACCACCGCGGGGGGTTGCGGGGTGTTGGGCACCACCGCCGGCGCGAGCTGGCCCGCGGCGAGCGTTGGGGTGAGCAGGAGGTACGAAACCGAGGCGGTGCCGTCCTGGGATATCGCCGCGGAGGACGAGCGCCCGGCGTCGTTGCCGGTCGCCACGACGAAGGTGACGAACGGATTCGGCTGCTGCACGGGGACCTCGGGCGGATTGCTCGCCGGCGCACAGGCCGCGACGAGCACAGCGCCGCCGAACGAAAGGGCGGCGATCGTGAGCATGCGGCGCATCAGGGCGGTCCCGGGCACGGCGGGCGTCATCCTAACAAGAGGTTGGCTGGCGACCGTCAAGACGGGCGTTGTTCAGCGCCGAACCGTCGCGGCGGTCTTGCCGGCGCCGTTCTGCTCGACATCGTCGGTCTCGATCGTTCGGCGCCGGCGCGACGTCGGCGATCCCAGGACCTCGGCGAGGAACCGTCCGGTGTGCGAGGACCGGTGGCGGGCGACGTCCTCGGGGGAGCCCGCCACCACCACGGTCCCGCCCATGTCGCCTCCCTCCGGGCCCAGGTCGATGATCCAGTCGGCGGTCTTGACCACGTCGAGGTTGTGCTCGATCACCAGGACCGTGTTCCCCGCCGCCACCAGCCGCTCGAGCACCTGGAGGAGCTTGCGGATGTCATCGAAGTGCAGGCCCGTGGTGGGCTCGTCCAGAACGTAGAACGTCCGTCCGGTGGCGCGTTTCGAGAGCTCGCTGGCGAGCTTGACCCGCTGGGCCTCGCCCCCTGACAGCGTCGGCGCCGGCTGGCCCAGCTTGATGTAGCCGAGCCCCACGTCGCTGACCGTCTGGAGATGGCGGGCGATCTGCGGGATGTTCTCGAAGAACCCCAGGGCTTCGTCGACGCTCATGGCAAGGACGTCGGCGATGGACCTCCCCTTGTAGCGCACCTCGAGCGTCTCCCGGTTGTACCGCCTGCCCTTGCAGACCTCGCAGGTGACGTAGACGTCCGGCAGGAAGTGCATCTCGATCTTGATCTGCCCATCACCGGCGCACGCCTCGCACCGGCCGCCGCGGACGTTGAACGAGAACCTGCCCGGCTGGTAGCCACGCATCCGGGCCTCGGGCAGCTGCGAGAACAGCGTCCGGATGTGGTCGAACACGCCGATGTACGTGGCAGGGTTCGACCGCGGCGTCCGTCCGATCGGCGATTGATCGATGTCGATGACCTTGTCGATCGCGTCCCAGCCGAGCAGCTTCCGATGCTTGCCCGCGACCTCGCGGGAGCGGTTCACCTTCGCCCTCAGAGCCGGCAGCAGCACGTCGCCGACCAGTGTGGACTTGCCGCTGCCGGACACGCCGGTCACGCAGACGAAGCACCCCAGGGGGATCGAGACATCGATCTGCTTGAGGTTGTGCTCGCGGGCGCCCTGAACCTTCAGCCACTTGCCGGAAGGCTTCCGCCTCACCTGGGGCGTGGGGATGCTCCGGCGCCCGCTCAGGTAGGCGCCGGTGAGCGAATCGGGCTCCTTCAGAAGCCCTTCGACCTGGCCCGTGTAGATGACATGGCCGCCCGCCTCGCCCGCGCCGGGACCGATGTCCACGACGTGGTCGGCCGTCCTGATCGTGGCTTCGTCGTGTTCGACCACGATCAGCGTGTTGCCCAGGTCCCGCAGCCTGAGCAGCGTGGCGACCAGGCGCTGGTTGTCCCGCTGATGCAAGCCGATCGACGGTTCGTCCAGCACGTAGAGCACGCCGACGAGCGCGCTGCCGATCTGCGTGGCCAGGCGGATCCGCTGCGCCTCTCCCCCGGCGAGGGACCCGGACGCGCGCGCCAGCGTGAGGTACGCCAGCCCGACGTCCAGAAGGAACTGGAGCCGTTCGCGGATCTCCTTCAAGAGCCGGTCCGCGATGAGGTGCTCGCGGTCGGTGAGCTCCAGATGGTCAAGTGTATTTACTATCTGCGAGATCGACTGCGACGTGAGCTCGTGGATGTTCAGCCCGCCCACGGTGACGGCCAGCGATTCCGGCTTGAGCCGGGCGCCCTTGCACGCACGGCACGGGATCTCGCGCATGTACTGCTCGTAGCGCTCGCGCTGGGCGTCCGAGTCTGATTCGGCGTAGCGGCGTTCGAGCACCGGGATCACGCCGTCGAACGTGGTCGTGTACGACCGGAGCCGGCCGTACCGGTTCCGGTAGGAGACCTGGATCTGATCGGGTGAGCCGTACAGGACCGTCTCGCGGGCGCTCTTCGGCAGCTTCCGCCAGGGTGTGTACATGTCGAAGCCCTCGGCTCGGGCGACGCCCTCCAGGAGGCTGTCGTAGTACTGGAGCCGGTTGCCGCTCCATGGGCCGATCGCGCCCTCGGCGATGCCCAGATCCGGATCCGGCACGATGAGCTCGGGGTCGACCTCGAGCCTGGTGCCCAGGCCGTCACACGTGGGGCAGGCGCCGTACGGCGAGTTGAACGAGAAGTTGCGGGGCGCGAGCTCGTCGAAGGAGATGCCGTCGAACGTGCACGCCAGCTTCTGGCTGAACGTGACGTCCTCCTCTCCGTGCTCCCCGACCACGGAGAGGGTCACGAGGCCCTCGGCGAGTTGGAGCGCGGTCTCGACGCTGTCGGCGACCCGCCGCCTGATGTCGGGGTTCGCCACGAGGCGGTCGACGATGACGTCGATGTCGTGCTTGTAATACCGGTCGAGCCGGATCTGCTCGGTCAGCTCGTGCGTGGCGCCGTCGATGCGGGCGCGGGCGAAGCCCTTCCGGCCGAGGTCCTGGAGCATCTTCTCGTACTCGCCCTTCCGGCCCCGCACGATCGGCGCGAGGATCTGGAAGCGGGTGCCCTCGGGCAGCTGCATGACCTGGTCGACGATCTGGTCGGGTGTCTGGCGGCCGACCGGGCGGCCGCACTGGGGGCAGTGGGGCTGGCCGATGCGGGCGTAGAGCACCCGGAGGTAGTCGTAGATCTCGGTGATGGTGCCGACCGTGGAGCGCGGGTTCTTCGACGTGGACTTCTGGTCGATCGAGATCGCCGGGCTGAGGCCCTCGATGAAGTCGACGTCGGGCTTCTCCATCTGGCCGAGGAACTGGCGGGCGTACGAGGACAGGCTCTCGACGTAGCGCCTCTGGCCTTCGGCGTAGATGGTGTCGAACGCCAGCGAGGACTTGCCGGAGCCGGACAGACCCGTGAAGACAACCAGCGCGCCCCGGGGAAGGTCGAGCGTGATGTTCTTCAGGTTGTGCTCACGGGCGCCGTGGATGACGAGGCGGTCGGCGGTGCCCACGGCTGGCCATTCTACGAAGGGGGTGTGACAAGGCTCACATCGGCCCGGCCCGATCAGGCAGGAGCCCCTACCGCAGGCGGGCCGTCGCCATATGTATGGCGTATGGCGGTATGGCGACGGCGCATGGGGGCGGACCCCTTCGGCGCCGCGCGCCACGACCCGAACGGCCGCCGCGCCGCTGCTAGGCTGCCCACCGCCATGCCGCCCACGTTCGAGGAACTCGACAAGCTCTCGTCGAAGGAGCTCCACGACCGGGCCGTGAGGCTCGCCCGTCACCGCGCAGACGTCAAGTGGATGTGGGAGCTCATGGAGGCCGTCCCAGAAGCGCAGATCGCCGCCGGGGACGACGAGCGTGCATTCGAGGATCAGTGGCACGTCTTCACGACCCTGATCCGCGACACCCAGCACGCCGACGAAGGCAAGCTCGCCGACGCCCTTCGGCCCATGTACATCGAGTACATCCTCGAGCACGAGAAGGATTGAGCCGGCGGGCGCGGCCCGGGCGGCTCGGGACTACCCCGCCAGTTCGGCCAGCACCCGCACCCCGCGGAGCACGTCGTCGAACGACGTCGTGAGCGGCGCCAGCCCGATCCGGATGCCGTTCGGCTGCCGGAAGTCAGGGATCACGCCCCGCTCTGTCATCGCCGCACAGAGCCGCCGCGCCTCGGGATGCGTGACCGTGACGTGCGAGCCCCTCCGTTCGGCCCTGCGGGGCGACCGAAGCTCGAAGCCCGCCGGCGCCAGCATCAGATCGAACAGCTCGACCGCGAACGACGTGAGCGCCATGCCCTTCGCGCGGACGCGGTCGATGCCCGCCTCGATCAGCATCCCCGCACCGTCCTCGATCGGCGCCGTCGACAGGATCGGCGGCGTCCCCGTCAGGTTCGCCCGCACGCCGTCGGTCGGCTCATACCCGGGCTCCATCTCGAACATCTCCGCGCGGCCCCACCAGCCCCAGATCGGCTGCCGCATCGAAGCCTGGTGCTCCGCGCGTACATAAAGGAACGACGGCGCGCCCGGGCCGCCGTTCATGTACTTGTAGGTACAGCCGACGGCGAGGTCCGCGCCGCATGCCTCCAGTTCGATCGGGACGGCGCCCACCGAATGGCACACGTCCCAGAGCATCAGCGCGCCGGCCCGGTGCGCCGCCTGGGTGATCGCGGTCATGTCCGCGATCGCGGCCGAGCGGTAGTGCACGTGCTCGAGCCAGACCAGCGCGACGTCGTCGCCGAGCGCCCGTGCGACCTCCTCCGGCGACGGCCCCTCCACCGGGTCCGAATCGAGCCACCGGACGCGCACGTCGCGCGCGCGGGCGATGCCCTCCAGGACGTACCGGTCGGTTGGAAACGCGTCCCGTTCGGCCACCACGGTCGTTCGACCCGGCTTGGCGTCCAGGGCGGCGTTGCACAGCTTGTAGAGGTTCACGGTCGTGGAGTCCGACACGATCGTCTCGCCCGTACGGGCCCCCAGCAGCCCCGTCCCGATGAGGTCGCCGAGCCGCTCAGGCAGGTCGATCCAGGACCGTTCCCATGACGTGATGAGGCCGCTGCCCCATTCGCGCTCCACCACGCGCCCGACGCGCTCCGAAGCCGCGATCGGCAGCCGGCCGAGCGAGTTTCCGTCGAAGTACACGAGCGAGGGATCCGGGACGAGGAATCGTCGCCGAAATCCGGCCAGGTCGTCGCCCGCGTCGAGCGCCCCGGCGCGTGCCTCGAGATCCGCGGCCGATGGCATCGTCCCCGCGTCGTGCTCGTCCATCACCCTTCCGATCCGCCACATCCGCGTCGGGAGGTGGTTGCCGGAGTCTATGACCGGTCCGGTTCGAATCGAGCCCCGGGTTCATGCAAGGGCCCGACCGTCCCGTGGCGATATGTGGTGGATTCGTTGCATCGGTACCGAATTGGCGTGACGTCCACCCGGGCTGGGCACCGTTCCACGGACAGAGTGTTGAGGTGAGTTTCGAAACGCCGAGTCGGTCCGCAGGCCGACCGGAAGCAACACCTGCACGAAGGAGGGCAGAGCATGCACCGACGCCCCTGGTTCTCACTCGCCGTTCTCACGACCGCCGTCGTCCTCGGCGCCGCAGCGTGCGGTGGCGGCTCCGGCGGCGGCGGAGGCGGCGCTCTCAACACGGTCGCGCCGACCGCGACCGGATCACCCAAGCCGGGCGGTAAGGCCGTCTTCGGCGCCGAGCAGTGGCCGCAGTGCCTGAACCCGGTGACCGACTGCACGGCCGCATCCTGGTACCTGTACACGATCGCGGAGCACGTGTTCCCGCGGCTGGCGGCGTACTCGGTCAATTCCACGCCCGAGGCCTCGCCCCTGATCACGCAGCTGCCGAGCCTGGACAACGGCGGGATCACGCAGAACCCGTTCACCATCACCTACCACCTGAACCCGAAGGCGGTGTGGTCGGACAACACGCCGATCACCTGCAACGACGTGGCGTTCACGTGGAAGGCGATCATGGACACGACCGGCACGTACTCGACCACCGGCTACGACCAGATCAAGTCGATCGACTGCGCGCAGCCGACCACGGTCAAGATCAACTTCAAGAGTGTCTGGGTCGACTGGGTCGACATCTTCGGTGGCGCGCTCGGCTATATCCTCGAGAAGGCGGCGTTCCCGAACGTGAACCCGACCAAGCCGGACCTCAAGACCGAGATGAACGACTCGATCCCGTTCTCGGGCGGCCCGTGGATGGTCAAGTCCTGGAGCCAGGATCAGGCCGTTCTGGTGCCGAACCCGCACTACTGGGATCAGAAGCCCTATCTGGACCAGGTGACGTTCGTCCCGCGTGAGGACCAGCCGTCGGAGATCAACTCGCTGCTCGCAGGCGACGTGGCGGCCATCTTCCCGCAGCCGTCGAACGTCTCGCTCCTGACCCAGTTCAACCAGAACCCGAACATCAAGGCGGTGGGCGCGAACGGCAACTTCGTCGAGGCGCTGTGGATCCAGATGGATCAGCCGCCCATGAACGACCCGAAGGTTCGCCAGGCGTTCGCCTACGCGATGGACCGCGAGGCGGTCATCAACTCGGTCATTCGCCTGAACAACCCGACGGCGCAGGTCAACAACTGTGGCCTGTGGATCCCGGGACAGGGCCCATGGTGCCCGACGCCCGGACCGTTCGCGAAGTACACCTACAACCCCACGATGGCCACGCAGTTGCTGTCCCAGGACGGGTACACGAAGGGGTCGAACGGGATCTATGAGAAGGGCGGCAAGCCGCTGAACATCACCATCTCCACGACGGCCGGCAACGCCCGCCGGGCCACCACGGTCGCCCTGCTTCAGCAGAAGGCGAGCGCGGCCGGCTTCGGCCTGCAGATCAAGGCGTACGACCCGACGGACCTGTTCTCGAACGTCGCGCCGCAGGGCAACTTCCAGGTGGCGCTCTACGCGCAGGGTCCGATCATCGACCCGTCGGTCACGGCGGTGTTCTCCTCGAACCAGATCCCGACCAAGGGCAACAACTACGCGGGCGAGAACTGGGACCACTGGAGGAACCCGCAGGCCGACCAGCTCATGGCGCAGAGCGACCAGGAGCTGGACACCGCCAAGCGGGCGCAGCTGATCCAGCAGATCGGCGGGCTGATGGCTCAGGACCTGCCCATGCTCCCGGTCGACACGCTGCCGAACGTCTCGGCGTGGCGCACGGACCAGATCGCCGGCCCGGTCGGCGCGTGGAACTCCTCCGCCTACGGCCTGTTCTTCAACATGAACCAGTGGTACGTGCCGTAGGAGCCTCATCGGAGGAACAGGAACAGGAACGGGAACAGCACCAGCTTCAGGGAACCGGAGGGCCCCGCCGCCAAGGTCTCGAGCGTCAGACCGAAGGCGGCGGGGCCCTCCCCTTTCCACCTGGTTGCCTCAGCCGACCTCAGCCGACCTCAGCCCACCTCAGCGCACCCGGCGCCCGCCTCGCATGACGAACACGACCGAACCGATCTCGGCGACGTCGTCCAGCGGGTTCGCTCCCAGCCCGATGAGATCGGCCGGCTCGCCGGCGCCCAACACGTGCTCGGTCATCGCCTCGAGCAGGCGTTCGTCCTGGACACCGGCGGCATCGAGCAACGCGGCCTCGTGCGCGTCGATCCCGGCCGGGATCGGTCCGTTGCCCAGGTCGGTCCCGTACGCCACGCGCCCTCCCGCCTGCACGAAGCGCCGGAGGTTGTCGAGCGCCACGTCCAGCTCCGGCGCGGCCCGCCCGTACGAGTGGATGTCCAGGGTGGAGACGATCCGCATGCTCGCGGCCACGGCATGCACCACGTCATCGGCCAGTCGTTCCGACCAGGGGCAATGGGCGAACTCGTCGGCGCCGGCGCCGAGCGCGCGTTCGGCCTGGCCGGCACCCTGGGCGTGCACCGTGACGACCGCCCCCATCCCATGCGCCGTCTCGCAGACGGCGACGAGCTCGTCGTCGCGAAGCACCGGTCCCGCGTCGGCGTTCAACGCGACCTTGACGGCGTTCGCCGAACCCTCCGCCAGGACCCGCCGGGTCGCCGCTTCAGCCTCGTCCATGCCGCGGATCTCCAGGGCGGTCCCGTTCGGCGCCCAGAAGGCCCGCGACGGATAGCCGCCGTGCGCGGTGATCATCGGACCGACCGCCCGGATCAGTGGGCCGTCGAATGCCGTCTCATCCTCGGACTCCCGCGCGAGCGGGTGGATCGTGGCCGGAGGCCACGCAAGGTCCCTGACGCGCGAGACGCCACCGCGAAGCACCTCATCCGGGCTGGAGAGACCGATGTGGACGTGGCGGTCGGCAACCGCCGGCATCAGGAACCCGTCGATCCTGAACTCCTCGCCCGCACCGTCGGACGGCGCCTCGGCTCCCTTCGCGGGACCGGCGTAGGAGATCAGGCCGCCGCGGGCGAGGACCAACGCGTCCTCAACCAGGCGGCCCGCGCCCAGCCACGCGAGCGGCGCGCGGACCGCGACGGCGGGCCCGGCGCTCACCCGCCGCTACCCGACGTTCGCTTCCCGCATGACGGCCAGTTCCCGGCGGAGTTCCTTCACCTCGTCGCGGACCCGTGCCGCGTACTCGAACCGCAGGTCGCGCGCGGCCTGGTGCATCTCCTCCTCCAGGCTCGCGATCAGCCGTTCGAGCTCCTCCCTGGGCAGCTGCGGATGGTCCGGGCGCCGGCCGCGCCGTTCCCGCCGGGGCGCCGTCTGCCGCTGCCCGAGGTCGAGAGATAGAAGGATGTCCGCCACGCGCTTCCGGACCGTCTGCGGGTCGATGCCGTGCTCCTGGTTGTAGGCCATCTGGATCTTGCGGCGCCGCTGCGTCTCGGAGATGGCCGTCCGCATGGAATCGGTGATGGTGTCCGCATACATGAGGACGGTTCCGTCCACGTTGCGGGCGGCGCGGCCGATGGTCTGGATGAGCGAGGTGTCGCTTCGAAGGAAACCCTCCTTGTCCGCGTCCAGGATCGCCACCAGCGAGACCTCGGGGAGATCCAGGCCCTCGCGCAGCAGGTTGATCCCGACCAGCACGTCGAACTCCCCCAGCCGGAGGTCCCGCAGGATCTCGATGCGCTGGACGGTGTCCACCTCGGAGTGGAGGTACCGCACGCGCATCCCCAGTTCCAGCAGGTAGTCGGTGAGGTCCTCCGCCATCTTCTTCGTGAGCGTGGTGACCAGCACGCGCTGGTCGTTCTCCGCCCGCACCCGGATCTCGGCGATCAGGTCGTCGATCTGCCCTCGCGTGGGCCGGACCTCGACCTCGGGGTCGATCAGGCCGGTCGGCCGCACGATCTGTTCGACGACCTGCTTCGACACCCGCAGCTCGTAGGGCCCCGGCGTGGCCGACATGTACACGATCTGTCCGACGCGCTCGGAGAACTCGTCGAACCGCAGCGGCCGGTTGTCCATGGCCGACGGGAGTCGGAAGCCGAACTCAACCAGCGTCCGCTTGCGCGACATGTCGCCCTCGTACATGCCGTGCAACTGCGGCACGGTGACGTGCGACTCGTCGATCACGCAGAGCCAGTCGTCCGGGAAGTAGTCCAGCAGCGTGTACGGCGCCGTTCCGGGCGCCCGGCCGTCAAGGTGCCGCGAGTAGTTCTCGATGCCGCTGCAGAACCCCACCTCACGCAGCATCTCCAGGTCGTAGTTCGTCCGCATCCGCAGCCGCTGGGCCTCCAGCAGCTTGCTCTCGGATTCGAGGGTCGTGAGCCGCTCGGCCAGCTCGACCTGGATGGTCTCGATGGCCCGGAGCATCTGCTCGCGCGGCGTCACGTAGTGCGTCGCCGGGAACACCACGATCTCCGAGGGCTCGGACAGCACCTCGCCCGTGAGGGGATCCATCACCAGGATCCGTTCGATCGTGTCGCCCCACCATTCGACCCGCACCGCGCTCTGCTCGTACGCGGGCATGACCTCGAGCGTGTCCCCCCGGACCCGGAACTTGCCGCGCGTGAGGTTCACCTCGTTGCGCTCGTACTGGATGTCGATCAGCCTGCGGATGGCCCAGTCGCGGTCTGTGGCCACCCCGCGGTGCACGCGCAGCAATTGCCCTTCGTACTCCTGCGGGGAGCCCAGGCCGTAGATGCAGGAGACCGACGCCACGATGATCACGTCACGGCGCGACAGGAGCGCCGAGGTGGCCGAATGCCGAAGCCGCTCGATCTCGTCGTTGATCGAGGAGTCCTTCTCGATGTAGGTGTCGGTCTGCGGGACGTAGGCCTCGGGCTGGTAGTAGTCGTAATAGGAGACGAAGTACTCCACCGCGTTGTCGGGGAAGAACGCCCGGAACTCCTGGGCCAACTGCGCCGCCAATGACTTGTTGGGCGCGATCACGAGCGTCGGCCGTTGGACCTGTTCGATCACCCCGGCCATGGTGAACGTCTTGCCGGTCCCGGTCACGCCGAGCAGCGTCTGATGCTCTTCGCCGCGCACCACGCCCTGGGCGAGTGCCTGGATGGCGGGCGGCTGGTCACCGGCCGGATGGAAGTCCGAAACCAGCTGAAATCTGCGCTCTTCGACCATGACGAAAGGAAGCCTAGTTGGTGCCTGCGACATGGTACCTTTCGCCCCCAGCCGGGCGGGGGGCGACGGCTTTCGGGGCTCGGGGGCAATCCCGAACCTCCTTGCCTTCCGTATCCCGCCATGGAGATAATCCGTCGGCCGACGCATGCCGCAGGAGGCGGCCGTCGGGGGGAGGAAGAGAGGAGGATGCGCATGCGGTTACGGGCGTCCGCCCGCTATATCGCACTCGCAGGCGTCATCGCCATCGCCGCGGTCGCCTGTGGAAGCAACAACAACAGTGGCAGCAACGGCTCGCCGACTGGCAACAATGCCGGTAGCCCACCGGCCGCGGGAGCGCCACACTCGGGCGGCAACATCGTCATCGGCGCCGAGCAGTGGCCACAGTGCCTGAACCCAGTTACGGACTGCGCCTCCGCATCGTGGTACCTCTACACGATCCAGGAGTTCGTGTTCCCGCGGCTCGGGCAGTGGACCGCCAAGACGGAGCAGGGCCCGAGCGCCCTGACCACCGAGGTGCCGAGCCTGGACAACCAGGGGATCACGCAGAGCCCGTTCTCGGTCACCTGGCACCTGCAGCCGAACGCCGTCTGGTCGGACGGTACGCCCATCACGTGTGATGACGTCGACTTCACCTGGAAGGCGATCATGAACACGACGGGCACGTACTCGACCTACGGCTACGACGGCACCGGCGAGGCCGCCGGCGTCACCAAGGTCGAGTGCCCGGACCCGCAGACGGTCAAGCTGGACTTCAACAAGATCTTTGTCGACTGGTTCGACCTCTTCGGTGGGGCCACCAGCTTCATCTTGGAGAAGTCGCAGTTCTCGAGCGTCCCTGGGTTCCCGGACAAGCCCGACCTCAAGGGCCAGATGACCGACTCCGTCCCGTTCTCTGGCGGGCCGTGGATGGTCAAGTCCTGGTCGCAGGACCAGGCGGTGCTGGTGCGCAACCCCAAGTACTGGGGCAAGAAGACCTACCTTGACCAGGTCACGTTCGTTCCGCGCGAGGACCAGCCCACGGAGGTCAGCTCGATCCTGTCGGGCGACGTGGACGCGATCTTCCCGCAGCCGTCCAACGTCCCGTTCTCCGATCAGTTCGGGAATAATCCGAACGTCAAATCGGTCGGCGGGAACGGCAACTTCGTCGAAGCGCTCTGGTTCCAGCTCAACTCGGCTCCCTTGACTGACCTGAAGGTCCGGCAGGCGTTCTCCTACGCCGTGGACCGGCAGGCGGTCATCCAGGGGGTCATCGCGCTGAACAACCCGAGCGCGCAGGTGAACAACTGCGGGTTATGGATCCCGGGTCAGGGACCGTGGTGTTCGGACCCAGGCGCCTTCGCGCAGTACACCTACAACCCTGACAAGGCAGCACAGCTGCTCACCTCGGCCGGCTACAAGGACGACCGGGCGAACAGCGGGTTCTTCCTTGACAAGAACGGCAAGCCGCTGACGATCACGATCTCCACGACGGCCGGCAACGTCCGTCGCGCGACGACCGTGTCGCTGCTCCAGCAGAAGGCGCTCGCCGCTGGGATCAACATCCAGATCCACACCTACGTGCCGACGGACCTGTTCTCGAACATCGCCCCGCAGGGGCAGTTCCAGGTCGCGCTCTACGCGCAGGGGCCGATCATCGACCCCGACGTCTCCAGCACGTTCTCCTGCAACCAGATCCCGACGAAGGCGAACAACTTCAGCGGTGCCAACTGGGACCACTGGTGCAACCAGCAGGCCGACTCGATCATGCATCAGGCCGGCCAGGAGCTGGACTCGACCAAGCGGGCGCAGCTCACCCAGCAACTGCAAGTGCTGATGGCGCAGGACCTGCCGATGCTTCCGCTCGACACCCTGCCCAACATCGCAGCA
>JBEDUK010000113.1:0-48407 GCA_040414485.1 Actinomycetota bacterium | reverse complement strand
GCTCGAGCAGCGCATCGAGCGTCCCCACCGCGTCGTCGATCCCCGCTCCCGCGTCACCGCGCTCCGCGTAGATCGCGGGAACCGTCCCGAGCGTGAAGTCCTCGGCGACCACGTCGGCGACCTCGTCCCAGCGCAGCGGCATGGAGACGCGGGCGTCCGGCAGCGGCCGGACGGAATAGGCGGACGCCACCGTCCGGTCCTTGGCGTTCTGGTTGTAGTCGAGGAACACGCCGTGGCGCTCCTCCTTCCACCATGCCGCGGTGGCGAGGTCCGGCGCGCGCCGTTGCACGTCCCGCGCCAGCGCCAATGCCGCGCGGCGGACCTCCGGGAACGT
The DNA here is from genome assembly GCA_040414485.1 of Actinomycetota bacterium. Lineage (GTDB taxonomy): Bacteria > Actinomycetota > UBA4738 > UBA4738 > UBA4738 > JBEDUK01. The sequence continues at coordinate 48,073 of JBEDUK010000113.1, read as the reverse complement.
CCACTCGCGATCGATCCGCGCGTACACGTGGAATCCGCGCGACCCGGACGTCTTCGGCCAGCCGACCAGGCCGAAGTCCTTCAGCGCGTCGCGCGTGACCATCGCGACCTCCACGATCTGCTCCCACGCGATCCCCGGGACCGGGTCGAGGTCGACGCGAAGTTCGTCCGGGTGGTCCAGGTCGTCCGCCCGCACCGGGTGCGGATTGAGATCGATACAGCCCAGGTTGACCACCCACGCGAGCTGCGCGGCGTCGCGGACGACCACCTCCTGCGCCGTTCGTCCCGACGGGAAGGAGAGTTCGACCACCTCGATCCACTCCGGTCGCGACTCCGGCGCGCGCTTCTGGAAGAAGAACTGGCCGGCAGCGCCGTTCACGAACCGCTTGAGTGCCATGGGCCGCCCGGCCACGCCCCGGATCGCCCCCGGCGCGACGGACAGGTAATACCGAACCAGGTCCAGCTTCGTCAGGCGCTCGCCACCGGGGCCGGCGGTCTCGAAGAACACCTTCCCCGGATTGGTGATGGTGACCTCGCGGCCCTCGACCTCCAGGATCTCCTGCGGCGTCGGCACGCCTTCACCCTACCGACGCGGCGATGCGGGAGTCCTCGTCGGTTCGGTGACCATCCGGCGAACGCCGACGGTCCACCCGGATCGCCACCGCGAGGCTGGTCAGCGTTCGGCCGCCAGACGGGCGCCGATCTCCAGCGTCACGTCCGCCACCAGATCGATGTCCTCCTCGCGCGTGCGCCAGTTCACGATCGCCGGCCGGAACGCGACGCGGCCCCCGTACGTGGTCGTGCCGAAGAACACCCGCCCGTCCTCGATGACGGCCGCGCCGATCCGGCGGTTCAGGTCGTCCAGATCGGCGCCTTCATCCAACCCGGGAGGTCGGTAGCGGAAGCACACGATGTCGAATCCCTCGTCGGCCAGCAGCTCCAGGTCAGGCGCCTCCCGGACGCGCTGCGCAAGCCGCTCGGCCAGGTCAAGGTGACCCTCGACCACGGATCGGTGACCCTCGCGTCCGTACGCGCGAAGCGTCGCCCACACCCCCAGGCTCCGCGCCCGCCGCGACGACTCCGGACCCAGGAACGCGAACCCCGGCCGCTCCTGGTCCAGCGAGGGCAGGTACGCGGCGGTGATCGTGAACGCCGGCGGCAGCAGCGAGCGGTCCCGCACGAACGCGAACCCGCAGTCGTACGCCACGTTCAGCCACTTGTGGCCGTCGGCGATGACCGAATCGGCCTTCGTGATGCCCTCGACCAGGTGCCGCGTTCGGGGCGACACCGCCGCGAACAACCCGAACGCGCCGTCCACGTGCAGCCAGGCGCCGTGCTCGTGCGCCAGGTCCGCCATGGCGTCGATCGGATCGAAGTCGCCGGCGTTCACCTCGCCCGCGCTCGCGATCACGATCGCCGGGAGGCCGGCGGCCACGGCCGCCCGCAGCTCCCGTTCGAGCGCCTCCAGGTCGATCCTGCCGACCGCGTCGCGCGTCAGACGCTCCGTCGTTCCCCTGCCCATCCCCAGCATGGCGAGCACCTTCGTGTCGCTCGGATGCACGTATCCGGATGCCAGGACCTTCGGCCTGGGAAGGCCGGCCATCCCGTCCGAATCGACGTCCACGCCCTGCCGCAAGCCCCACCATCGCCTCGCGGCCGTCAGTGCCACGAAGTTTGCCATTGTCGCGCCGGTCGTAAGGACACCTGACCAATCGGCCGGAAGGCCGAACAGCTCCAGGAGCCACCGGATCGAGACCGCCTCCAGTTCCTGGGTGAGCGGTGCGCCGGCCCAGTCCGCGTTGTTCTGATCGACGAGGGAGGCGAGCCAGTCACCACCCAGCGCCGCGGGCGTCACCCCACCGGTGACCCAGCCGAAGAACCTCGGCCCGGACGATCCCAGGAACCCGTCACGCCACTCGAACAGTTCGCGGAGCGCCGCCGATGCGCCCACCCCCCGCTCGGGCAGACCGCCGATCGCCGCGGCGGACGCCACGGCCTCGTCCAGCCCCTTCGGTATGACCGGCGCGGCGTCGAGGTCGGCGAGATACCGTTCGGCCTCCTCCGCGAGCAGCCGAAGAACGGCCTCGAATTCCTCGCGCTCGGGGCGGGAGCCCGTGTTCGCAGCGCCGGCCAGCATGGGACCGCCAGCCTACGACAGGCGGATCACGGCGGCGCGGCGGCGTCCTGCGGCGCGGCGGCCGCGGACCCCGACGACGTTGCCGATCGGACCACCGCCCCCACGCTCACCAGTGCGATCGCCGCGCCGGCCGCGCCGAGCCACGTCACCGGCTCGCCCAGGAAGACCCACGCCGCGGCGGCGGAGATCGGCGGCTCGCCCAGCAGGAGCAGCGTCGAGACGGTGACGTCCACGTGGCGATGCGCCCACGTGAGCAGCAGATGCCCGCCCTGGGCAACCGCGACGAAGAGCGCCAGCCAGGCCCAGTCGGGCGACGTCATGCCGCCGATCCCGGGGCCGAACAGCGCGATGGGCGAGACGACCACGGCCGCGACCACCGTGACGATCGCCATGTACTCGATCGTTCCGATCCCGACCTTCGACCGCACCCCCTTCGACCACAGGAAGTAGACGAAGAACACGCCGAGCGACGCCACGGCCAGCAGGTCGCCTCGCAGGCTCCACGCTGGCGTGCCGCTGGAGCCGATCACGAAGATGACCACCCCGACCACGGAGAGGAGCACGAACGACAGTTCGCGGCGGGTCACGTGCTCGCCGAACAACCGGCCCGCGACCAGGACCGTCAGCGCCGGCTGGAGCGCGGAGATCACCAGTACGTCGGCGACCGCCGTCTCCCGGAGCGCGGCGAAGAAGAACACGATGTTCAGGCCGAACAGGACGCCCGCCGGGATCCCCGCGCGCAGGACCGTCCGATCGATCGGACGGCGCGCGGCCGCGACCACGACCAGCATCACCACCGCGCCGGCCCACAGCCGCCAGAACGCGAAGGTCGCCGGCTGGACGGTGACGACCTTCACGATCAGGTTCGCGAGCGAGAACCCGACGACCGGGATGCACACGGCGAGGATGCCGAGACGGCTCGCGCGGAGCCCGGTCGTCGTCGTTCGTCCGTTCGGCATGGCCTCGATGCTCGCAGACGAACCGCAAGAGGCGGCGCGCACGTGCGGGGCGGTCGCGCCTACGATGCCCACCACGGGTCGAACGCGGGCGTCTCGCCTGCCCGCCTGGTGGAGAGGGAGGCCGAAGAGCCCATGTGCTACGACGACATCGCGCGCCCGCCCCTGCCGCCCATACTCGGTGGGGCCGTCTCGATCGAGGGGCACGGCCTCGAGCTCACGGCCCCGGACGGGAACCGGTTCGCGGCGTACTCGGCGCTCGCCGCCCACGGGCAGGGTGGGCCCGGGATGGTCGTCATGCCGGACGTCCGTGGGCTCCATCCCTTCTACCGCGAGCTCGCCGAACGCTTCGCCGAGGCCGGCATCCACGCGACCTCCATGGACTACTTCGGCCGAACGGCCGGCACGGACATGGACGGGCGCACCGACGAGTTCGACTACATGCCGCACGTCCGCCAGACCGAGCCGGATTCGATCGCGGCCGACGTGGCCGCCACGGCGGCGTTCCTTCGTTCACCCGAGGGCGGTGGCGCCGACCGGCTCTTCTCCGTCGGGTTCTGCTTCGGTGGGCGGGCGTCGTTCAACCAGTCGGCGCGCGGCCACGGCCTCGCGGGCGTGATCGGCTTCTACGGGCGTCCGGGGACGCCGGACGACGAGGACCCCGGTGCGCCCGTCAAGCTGGCATCGTCGTACACGGCGCCCGTGCTCGGGCTCTTCGGCGGAGCCGACCAGGCCATCCCGCCCGGGGCGGTCGCGGGCTTCCGAGAGGCGCTCGATGCCGCCGGGGTATCGAACGAGATCGTGATCTACGAAGGCGCGCCGCATTCGTTCTTCGACCGCACCTACGCGGAGCATGCCGACGCGTGCGACGACGCCTGGAGGCGGATCCTTCTGTTCGTCAACCAGGATGACTGACGCGACGCCGGGCGGCGAGGAGGGCGCGCCGTTTCCCACCGAGGGTATGGAGCCGACCCTCCTGCTCGTGGTGAGCGACGTCGAACGGTCATCGGCCTTCTACCGCGACGTCCTGGGCGCCGAGCCGTACCGCGAGTACGGCGGCACCTCGGCGGTCTTTCGCTTCCTGGGCATGTGGCTGCTGCTGGTCACCGGCGGGGACCCCACGGTCGACAAGCCCACCGTGACGTTCGCGCCGCCCGCGGACCCCGACCGCGTCAGCGCGGAGGTGACCATCCGGGTGCCCGACTGCGAGGGCGCGTACCGCACCCTGGTGGCGCGCGGCGCCGAGTTCCTCACGCCGCCGGTCCGGCACGGGTACGAGACGCGGTGCTTCCTCCGCGATCCGGACGGACACCTGTTCGAGCTGAGCGAGTACTCGCCGCCCGCCGATCCCTGAGGCGCCGACCGTTTCCGATGCCGCACGATGTGGCATCCTCGAACGCGTGAGCCTGTACCGGATCACGGCCGAGGAAGCGCTGCACGCTCCCGCACTCATCACCGCGCTCGACGGCTGGGTGGACGCCGGGGACGCTGCCACGACGGCGGCCGAACGGATCGCGGCGCTCGGCGACGGCGAGGTCGTGGCCGAGTTCGACGTCGACGCAGTGCTGGACTATCGGGCGAGGAGACCGCTGCTGGACGTGGTTCAGGGGCGGCTCGAACAGATCACCTGGCTCTCGCTGAACGTCCGCCGGGTGAAGGCGGACCAGCGCGACCTGCTGGTGCTCACCGGACCGGAGCCGGACTACAAGTGGAAGGAGTTCGGCCGCGAGGTCGCCGAGATGGCCCTCCGGCTCGGCGTCGTGGAGAGCGTCTGCCTGGGCGGCATCCCGGCGATGGTGCCCCACACCAGGGTCACGCCGGTGATGATGACGGGCAAGGATCGAACGCCGACGGACACCGACCCGCCGCTCCCGGCGGAGTTCCTGCGGGTGCCGGCGTCCGCGGTGAACCTGGTCGAGATCGGGCTCGCGGAACATGGCATCCCGTCGGTCGGCTTCTGGGCGCACGTTCCGCACTACGTCGCCGGCCCCTACGTGGGCGCGGCGCTGGCGCTGGTCGAGCGTGCCGCCTCGCATCTGGGCGTGACCCTCAGCGTTCAGTCGCTCGCCCAGGAGGCGCTCGAGGAACGCGCGCGGCTCGACTCGGTGGTCGCCGAGCGCCCTGACGCCCAGGCCTACCTGGAGAAGCTCGAGGAGATGCCGCCGCAGAGCGAGGGCGCCATCGCCGGAGCCGAGAACATCGCCGCGGAGGTCGAACGGTTCCTGCGCGAGACGACCGGCGACGACCGCAATCCGTTCGAAGGTCCGTAGCCAGGCATCGGCCCGGCTCGTTGGGTCGCTCCGGGGTTCCTACCCAGCGCGGCGCGTGGGTCGGTTCCTCCGCCCGTCGTGGTCTCCGCGGTGCAGCCGCGGCACTGGGATCTGTATGACGCGGCCCGCCGGCAGAACGTTCTTGGACTCCCGCCTGCCCGGATAGCCGAACGACGCCGGGGCGCGCAGCAGGCCGGTGCTCCGGCCTGGAGCCAGGCGGCGGACCGAGATCCGCGAGGGACGCGCGACGGAGCCGATCCGGAACAGCCATGACGGCCGCTCGCGCGAGGCCGGGGCGACCGGCCGGGCCGCACCCGGCTGCAGCCATTCGCGCGGTCCGGTCAGGGCGCGGCGGCCGACCACGACGGTTTCGGCCAGCAAGCCGGCCACGCCCCGGCGGAGGCTGTGCGTGAGCGGATGCGCGCGCCGCGGTGGGCGTTCGGGCCGGAGCCGCGGGCTGCGTCTGGACGGAGCCGCGTCGCCTGGTCCCTCGAACCAGCTGTCGAGCCACTCCCCTTGGGGCGGCGATGTGTTCGGCGCGGGTGTCGGAGGCCGCGCCGCCGCCGCCGCCGGCGCCGTGACCGCCGAAGAGACGACGGGCGCCGACAGGGCATAACGCCTGGTGAGCGAGAGGGACCGCGTCGCACCTGCCACCATCGCGCCGATGCATGACGCGACCAGACCGATCCCCACCGCGAGCAGCGAGATGACCACGATCGCGGCGGTCACCATGCCGATCGCCGCCAGCACGAGCAGGAGCGCGAGCTCGTGGTTGGAGTCCACCGTCAACCCGCTTCCAGCCCTACCGCCGCGAGCGGGGCGTGTCCGTCATGCATCTGCGATCCGTCCCTCCATCGATCCGAGGGTTCCACGGCCGCCAGCGCACCAAACCGGTCACCAATGAGTACGTCGCGAACAGCGAGGTGGGACCGCCTGCCGTCCAGATTCATGCCGAAAAGAGACCGTCCTCCTTCGACCGTTTTCTACCGGTTCGGCGCAGCCATCGAGATGTCGGCGAGAGCGGAATCAGGGTCGCGTTCGATCGCGAGATCGCCGAGCGACACGATGCCGACCGGCCTCCCGTCCGCGACCACCGGCAGACGGCGCACGGCGTGCGTGCGCATCTGGCGGACGGCATCGGCCACCGAGTCCTCAGGCGAGATCGTGACGACCTCTTCGCTCAGGATCTCCGTGATGACGGTCTCGGGGCCGCTCCCGTTCGCGACCGCGCGGACCGTGACGTCGCGGTCGGTGACCATGCCGCGAACCTGCCCGGCGGCATCGGCCACCACCACTGCGCCGACGTTCTGATCCTTCATGACGCGGGCCGCCTCCGCAAGCGTCTGATCAGGGCGGAGGGTCTCCACCGTCGCGGTCATGACCGCCGCCACCCGCTGCTGCGCCTGGCTCTCGGGCCGCACGACGCCCATGACGGCCCTGCCGCCGGGCACCTGCCGGGCGCGGCCCTCCATCCACCGCGTCGCCTGGCCGATCCGTCCCTGGGCGCGCCTGCCGATCCGCTCCGCAACAGGGTGCCCGGTGGCGCGGTTCCACCACGAAACGATCTGGTCGTACTTCTCCCTGCCGGCACGCGTTCCCAGCACATAGCCGACGCCCATGCCGACGGCAAAGGTGTTCAACGTCCTGCGCATCGCGTTCACCCCTTCCTGTCCGGTCGGCGTGCGCACAGCCGAAACCGGCCACCGTGGGCTACCGCTCGCCCATACCGGACATACCCAGGAGGGCGGGGAATATGCGCTGCGAGCGGACCGCAGCCGCGTTCGCCGCGTCACCCTGACGGGTACCCAGACACCATGGATGAATCCGAGGTGCAGCCGTCGCTTGAGGACGAGGGCATCCCCGACCTGGAAGGTCCACCGGAGTCGAAGCTTCCGAGCGGCACCGGCGACGAGGGCCTCCTGCCGCCCCGTGACCGCCCGAGGGTGCTGAACCGCTCGGGCACGACGGCGACCGAGCAACGTCGCGGCGAAGGGATGGAGGAACGCCTCGGCGCCGAGGTGCCCGACGAGGCGGCCGAAGGCGACTGGGGCCCCGCCGAGGAGACGGCCGGCCGGCTAGCCGATCCGGATGCGACGCAGACCGACGACGAGGACGAGGCGCTCGCGGAGGCCACCGACGACCGGTCGGGGCGAGGGCTCCTCGCCGAGGAGCGGGCCGTCCACATCGAGGAGGAATCGCCCGACTGAAAGGGCTGTCCCGCCACGCACCAGTGCGGCCCGACGGAGAGGAAGGAGCATCCACATGCCCGGCACGAGAGCGAACGTCAAGAACGAGAAGCAGTACGAGGCTCTGAAGGACAAGGGCATGTCCAAGGAGCGCGCCGCGAAGATCGCCAACTCGCCCGGCGCCTCGAGCCGGGGCGGGAAGAAGTCCGGTTCAGGCGGCAACAGCCGGCAGGGCGGAACCACGGCCCAGAAGAAGGCCGCGGGCCGCAAGGGCGGGAAGGCGGCTGCCCGCAAGAGCTGAACCCCGAAGCGGGGCCCGCGAGGTCGGCGGGCGGCGCGCCGGCGGGCGGCGGCGCGCTACGCGGCGAGCTGCCCCGGCTTCCGGTTTCGAACCCGCTTCAGTTCGAAGAAGTCGTCCTGATCGGTGAGCCAGCGGACGTGGTCCCACAGCTCTCCGGCTGCTTCGCCCGTTGGGGCAACGGCCTTCACCGGGCCGAAGATGCCGCGGCCGTTCGGCAGGATGATCGTCGGCACGCCGAACGCCTTGACGGCCTCGACCACGGCGGCGTGCTCCTCTTCGACCTCCTTCTCGGTCGAGGGATCGTCGATGGCGCGGTCCAGGAGCCCTCGGTCGAAGCCGCTGTCGGCCAGCGCCGCGCGTACCAGGTCCTCGTTCGCCTCCGGCCGCGGCTGGACGTCGTGGAGCGAGCGCCCGATCGCGAAGTACAGGCGCTCGAGCCCTTCGTTCCCCTCCTCGCGACGTGCGAGCGCCAGCGCGCGCAGCGGGAACAGCATGCTGTGGCGGTCGTCCTCGAGTTCGTCGTGGTGCTCGTTGATCAGGAACAGGCTGAACAGGCCCCATTTCACCTCGATGTCGCGAACGCTCCGCACCTGCGAGATCCACTTCGCGCCCTGCCACGCCCAGGGACAGAGTGGATCGATATGGAAGCTGATGGTTTCGCTCAACGGATCCCTCCTGGATCTGGTTTCACGATGCTGTCTACCCACTCGGCCCGAGTCGAATGGCCCGGATCAGGGTAACGTCGGCCCTCGTGAACGGGACCCGAGAGATGGACCTTCGCCCTCTGGGCGATTCGGATCTCGCGGTCTCGGTCGTGGGGCTCGGGACGAACAACGTCGGGCGGCGCCTCGACCTGGACGCCACACGCGCGGTCGTCGACGCCGCGCTCGACGAGGGCATCACGCTGATCGACACCGCCGACATCTACGGCGAGCGGGGCGGCAGCGAAGACCTCCTTGGGCAGGTCCTCGACGGGCGGCGTGACCGGGTGATCCTGGCCACGAAGTTCGGCATGGACATGCGCGGAGCGAACGGCGAGCCGTCCGACGAGCCGCGGGGGTCGCGAGCCTACGTCGAGCGCGCGGTGGAGGCCTCCCTGCGAAGGCTCCGCACCGATCGGATCGACCTGTACCAGTACCACGCGCCGGACGGCGTCACGCCCGTGGAGGAGACGCTCGCCGCGCTGGACGACCTGGTCCGCGCCGGAAAGGTTCGAGCCATCGGCTCCTCGAACTTCGACGCGCGGCAGGCGGAGGACGCGGACCGGATCGCGCGGGAGCGCGGGCTGACGCGGTTCGTCGCCGCCCAGAATCGGTACAGCCTCCTGCAACGGGAGATCGACGCGGGCCTCACCCAGGTGTGCGAGCGCCTGGACATCGGCATCATCCCGTACTCGCCGCTCGCCAGCGGCCTGCTGACCGGCAAGTACCGGCGCGGCCGGCCGCGCCCCGAAGGAACGCGGCTGGCGGGGCGCGATGAGGTCTTCACCGACCACGCGATGGACGTCATCGAGTCGCTGGCGGGGTTCGCCGAATCGCGCGGCATCTCCATGCTCGACGTGGCCATCGGGTGGCTGGCCGCGCGACCCGCGGTTGCGTCGGTGATCGCGGGCGCGATGACTCCGGAGCAGGTTCGTGCGAACGCCCGAGCCGCCGCGTGGAGACCGTCCCCGGAGGACATGGCCGAACTGGACCGGATCGCGCTGCCCCCCGTGGCGCCGTCCCCGGCCGCATGACCGCCGCTCCGCTGGTCGTTCTCTCGTACCGGCCGGCCGAGGGTCCATTCGGCGCCATCAAGGAGACGCTCGAGAGCATCGCCGAGATCGTCATTTTGCCTGACCATTCATCGGTGACAGAACGACTGGAGGTTTTGCGAAACGCCCAGGTGCTGATGGGATGGTTCCCATCGGCGGAACTGTCGGACGAGGACCTGGAGGCGCTGCGGCACGTCGGCATGATCCAGTTGATGTCCGCAGGCGCCGACATGGTTCCGCTGGACGCCGTTCCGGCGGGCGCGGTGCTCGCCGCCAACGTGGGCGGCTATGCCGAGCCGATCGCCGAGCACACCGTGGCGATGGCGCTGGCGCTCGCCAAGCGACTGCCGCAGAAGCATGCCGAACTGGCCGAAGGACGATTCGAGCAGCTGCCGCTCAATCGTTGGGTCGCCGGTTCGACATGCGGCATCCTGGGGTTCGGCGGGATCGGCCGCGCGGTGGCCCGCCTCATGCGCGGCCTCGGCGCGCGGATCCACGCCGTCAACACCACCGGCCGGACCGACGAGCCGGTCGAGTTCTGCGGCACGCTGGCGGCCCTCGACCTGGTCTTGGAGGCCGCCGACATCCTGGTGATCGCGCTCCCGCTGTCGCGCGAAACGGACGGCCTGATCGGCGTGCGCGAGTTGGGCTTGATGAAGCCGGACGCGATCCTGGTGAACGTGGCCCGTGGCGCGATCGTCGACCAGGCGGCCCTGTACGAGCATCTTCGGACGAACCCGGACTTCGGAGCGGGCATCGACACGTGGTGGGTCGAGCCGTTCATGCAGGGCGAATTCCGCGTCGACTTCCCGTTCTTCGACCTGCCGAACCTGCTCGGCTCACCACACAATTCGGGATTTCTCCCCGGCGTCGACGTGATCGCGGCGCGCCGGGCCGCGGAGAACGTCGCCAAGTGGCTCCGCGGCGAACCGCCGAACGGGGTCGTGCGGGCCGAATGAGCGCAGCGGCCCAACCGGGCGGCACAGCGGGCCCGTAGGAGAAGATGACGGCTCGCGCAACGCGTCCGGCTCTACACAGAAGGGGGACCGGGATGTCACGAACCATGACCAGGGTGGCGGTCGCGGCCGCCGTGGCGACCGTGGTCGCCCTGACGTTCGCACCGGCAGCATCCGCGGCGTCCGCGGCGTTCTCATCGCGCAGTGGCGACCCGCGAGGCATCCGGACGCCGGACGATCCCACATTCGATCTGACGCTGACCAGCGACGAGCAGGGATTCGTCTATAGCGGCATCGAGAAGATCACATTCACGAACGCCGACCCCGATCCGCTGCGCAAGATCTGGCTTCGCCTGTGGGGGAACGGGCTCACCGGATGCGCCGCACCGTTGCCGACGCCTGTTTCGCACTTCACGGGCGGGCAACCGGGCGCCATGTCCGTCGACTGCACGGCGCTCCCGGTGACCCTGCCGACGCCGCTCAAACAAGGCGACCGAACGTACATCTCGTTCCACCTGAAGATCCGGGTGCCGGACACGAACTGGCGATTCGGCCGGATCGGCGCGATGGCGCTCGTCGGCAACGCCATCCCCGTCCTGGCGATCCACGACGACCTGGGCTGGCACCTCGACCCGTACACGCCGAACGGCGAGAGCTTCTACTCGCAGGTCGGCACCTTCCACGTGACCTTCACCGCACCCAAGGCGCTGAAGTTCGCCACGACGGGTACGCAGACGTCGTCCGAGGTGCACCACGGCCTTCGAACCTCCGTGTTCGACGCCGCGGACGTGCGGGACTTCGCCTGGGCCTCGGGCCCGCTCCAGGAGGAGGAGGGCATGTCGCCCTCAGGCGTGCTGGTGAAGGTCTGGTGGATGGATCCGATCTCCCAGGCGCAGGCCGATCTGATGCTCTCCACCGGCGAGCCGGCCATGGCCGCACACGCGGAGGCGTTCGGCCCGTACCCCTATCAGGAGGTCGACGTCGTCGTCGGCAACTTCACGCGGTTCGGAGGCATGGAGTACCCGCAACTGGTCATGTCGGATCCCAGCGCGGGCGTCCTGGTGCACGAGTTGGGGCACCAGTGGTGGTTCGGCATCGTGGGCGACGACGAGTACACGGAACCCTGGCTGGACGAGGCGTTCGCGACGTACGCGACCGACCTGTATTACGGCCACGACGGCCAGGGCTGCCAGTTGAACTGGCCCTCCGACACCGCCCGGGTGACGAACTCGATGGCGTACTGGGATCAGCACACCGGGGAGTACTTCACGACCGTGTATGAGATCGGGTCGTGTTCGCTCCATGACTTGGGGCGGGTGCTCGGCGAGAAGAGGATGGTGAAGTTCATCCACCACTACGCTGTCGAGCACGCCCTGGGGTGGTCCACGACAGACGCCTTCAAGCGCGAGGCGCAGGCCGTGGCCAGCTCGCTGCCGAACCCGGTGCGCCTGCGATCGTTCTGGAAGACGCACCGGATCGACAACGTGCCGTAAGCGCTCAGGCCGATTCGGCGGCGACCGCCTTCTCCCGCGACAAGCCGGCACCATGCGGATCCGATGTGGGCTCGGCCGACGCCGCGCCGATCAGGCGATCCGCATCGAAGATGCCGAAGATCAGCAGGCCGACGGCGGATGCCGCCACGATCAGACCGAGCAGGACGGGAAGTGCGAAGGCGACCATCGGTGCTCCTTTCGGGCCGTCCCCGGACGAGCTCCGGGCGATCTGGGCAGCCTGGGCCGGCCCGGTGTGCGGAACCCCAACGCGGCCTCGGAGGAACCTGAGAGATCAGCGGTCGGACGGCGACTGCGACGGAGCGGGTGACGCCCGCGGAGCTGGTCAGTTCAGCGAGGGGTCCGGCGGCATCAACGAGAGCATGTCGAACGCGCGGCCCTTGCGCTTGACGACGGCCCGCCACAGGTCCACGTCGTGCGGCGCGAAGACGTCATCGGGCCGACCGGGCTCGACGAGCCACGCGGACTCCTCGAGCTCGGCTTCCAGCTGGCCCGGCCCCCATCCGGCGTAGCCGGCGTAGACGCGGGCGCGGGTGAGACCCCCGATGTGGTCCGGTTCGACGATCCCGACCAGGAATCCGATCCGGTCGAGGACCAGCATGTCCGCCCGTTCCGGTTCCTCGAACTCCGCCAGGATGACGACGGCGTCCGGCTGGACAGGCCCACCGAAGAAAAGCGGCTCGCCCGGCGCGGCCAGCTCGGCGAGCGGCGGGACGATCTCCTCGACGGTTGCCGGCGCCGGCCGGTTGAGCACGATGCCGAGCGCGCCCTCGTCGGTGTGCTCGCCGACCAGGACGACCGTTCGGCGGAAGTTCGGATCCGTCAGGGCGCCGCCGGCGATCAGCAGACTGCCGCGGAGGCTGTCTTCGTCCATCCCTTCTATCTTCGCGGGCCGTTCGAGATGCCTCAACCCGCGCACGTTGTCCCACCGATCTTGGGTCGTAAGGGGTCTTTACCATATGCCAATCCCCGCGCCCGGCGACGAAGATGGCCGCATGGCGGCCACGGAATCGAAGCATCTGCCGGGCGCGGCGTCGTCCCGGCCCAGACCGCCCGTCGTGGCACTCGTCATCGGCGACGCGGCGGTCCTGATCCTGTGGGCGGTGCTGGGGCTGATCCGGCATACGGAGGGCGTCACGTTCGGCGGCCTCGCCCGCAACGCCGGACCGATCCTGATCGGGTGGTTCGCCGCCGCCGCCATCCTGCGCACCTACACCCGCCGGGCTCTGCTGCGGACCGTACTCACATGGGCGATCGGCATCTCGGCCGGCGTGGCCCTTCGCGCCCTGTTCCTGCACCGGACGTGGAACGCGGACGAGTGGGCCTTCTTCGGCGTCACGCTCGCGGTCACGGGCGTGCTGCTGGCCGCGTGGCGCGGCGTCGCGCTCCTCGCATGGCGTCTTCTGCCGCCGCGCAGGAGGTGACCCGGGTCGTTCGTCCCGCGCTCGCCGGGCCGGTGGACGGACCCCGTCCGGATCGCGGGGCGGGACGATCGTCATCGGAGGTGATGGTGATGATCGATCACGACGCGTCGGTCGCGCCCGACGAAACGCTCCGGGAGCGGGCGATCGGTCGCCTCAGGAAGAAGACCGACTTCCACGCGCACCTGCTCGTCTTCGTCCTGGTGAACACGTTCATGGTGGGCATCTGGTTCGTCACCGGCCACGGGTTCTTCTGGCCGGTGTTCCTGATGGCCGCGTGGGGGATCGGGCTGATCATGAACGCGTGGGAGGTCTACCGCCGTCAGGACTACACGGAGGAGCAGATCGAACACGAGATGACGCGGCTGCGCTGACGGACGGGGCGACGGCGGGGCTCCGGGACGCCGGACGGCTTGGCGTCAGACCGCCTCGCCGAGCGGTTCGGGCACCGTCGAATCCGGACGCTCGCGGCGGCCCGCCACCGACCGGCCGGTCACCACGATGGCCACGGCCACGATGACGACGGCGCTCGCGACGAGCGTCCGGCCCGTGATCCGTTCACCCAGCACGATCCAGCCCAGGAACACGGCCACGATCGGGTTGACATAGGCGTACGTCGAGATCAGGGAGATCCGGGCGTTCGGCAGCAGCCACGTGTAGGCGCTGAACCCGATCAGCGAGCCGACCAGCACCAGATAGGCCAGCGCGGTCCACGACCGCCCGGAGATCGCGGCAGCGTGCAGCCTGCCGAGCTCGCCCGCGGCGGCGCCGGCCAGCAGCAGGAGCCCGCCTCCGCAGATCATCTGCAGCGCGGTCGAACGCGTCTGCCGCTCGGGCAGCGGCGCCCAGCGTGTGAGCACCGAACCGAGCGACCAGCACACGGCGCCGCCCAGGACGATCAGGGGCGGGATCGGACCCGAGGCTCCGCCGCTCACGCCGCCGACCAGCAGCACCGTGCCGGCGAAGCCCAGGATGAGACCGCCGAGCACGATGGGGCTCAGCCGTTCGCGGTACAGAAGGAACGACAGCAGCGCCATCCACATCGGGAGCGTGGCGAAGATGAGCGCCGAGACGCCCGAGGCGACGTGGTGCGACTCGCCCCAGACCACGCCGCCGTTGCCTCCAAGGAGAAGCAGCCCACCGATCAGCGTCGCGCCGGCCCATTCGCGCCGCCACCACGGCCGGCCGCGGTCCCGCCTTCGATCCCGAAGGCGGGGGGACGCGTCCACGAGCACGCCGGTTGCGGCGGAACCGGCCGCGAGCCGGGCGTGACGGCGCCGTTCCGCCCAGGAGTCCCACGCCAGCAGCAACAGGCCTGCCACCAGGAACCGCGCGCCGGCCATGAGGAACGGCGGCATGGTCTCGACCGCCACCTTGATCCCCAGGTAGGTCGAACCCCAGACGATGTAGACGGTCACGAGCGCGATCCAGACCATGCGGATCGACGCGGTGCGGTGGGTCCTCGGCTGCAACATTCGGCCTCAGAGACTATTGACGCCGCGGCGAACGACGACCCTGCGGCCCGCGTATGGCAGCATCGGGCCGATGAGCGCCGCAGACAGCGCGGGCGAGAGCGCGGACGAGCGCGCCGAGAGGGAGGCTCCGCTTCCCGCGAACCCGGCGTGGCGGGAGGTCCTCCGGCATCGAGGGCGCCTGACGATCGGGCTGGTGCTGCTGGAGACCGTCACCGCCATCCAGCTGCTGATCGTGATCACCGTCCTGCCGGTGGTGGTGCGCGACCTCGGCGGTCTGCGGTTCTACGGATGGGCGCTGAGCGCCTCGCCGCTCGCGGCCATGATCGCCCTGCCGGCCACAGGCCGAATGGCCGACCGTCGCGGCCCGGCGACGGCGCTCATGTTCGTCCTCAGCACGTTCGTCGTCGGCACGATCGTGGCCTCGACCGCCCCGACCATGCCGCTGCTCATCCTCGGACGTTTCCTTCAGGGCTGGGGCCTCGGCGCCCAGTACGCGGTGTCGCTCGGCGCCGTCGCGCAGATCTACCCCGACTCGTACCGCCCACGGATCATCGCGCTCCTGACCGCCGCATGGGTGGTGCCCGGCGTGGTGGGACCGCCCCTCGGGGCCCTGATCGCCAGCACGGTGGGCTGGCGATGGGCGTTCCTCGTGTCGCTGCCGTTCGTCGTGGTGGCCGCCATCCTCGTCCTGCCGGAGCTCCGACGTTCGCCGGTTCGAGCCGCCGACGAGCCGGTTCCTGCCGGCGTCGGCGTGGTGCCGATCCTGCTGCTCGCGGTCGGCGCGGGCAGCGTCCTGATCGCGCTGACCAGCCTCGACTGGTGGACCGCGCCCCTCGCGGCCGCGGGGGTCGCGCTGCTGGTCCCGGCGCTCCGGATCATCCTGCCGAAGGGATCGCTCACGGCGCGCCCCGGGCTCCCGGCGGCCGTCGCCGCGGCGTTCCTGCTCAGCTTCGTCTTCTTCGGCGTCGACGGGTTCGTCCCCCTCCTGCTGCAGCGCGTCCGGGGCGAGAGCGTGGCCATCGCCGGCATCGTCGTGACGCTCTCCGCGGTCGCGTGGTCGGCGGGGACCTGGTGGCAGGCGCGAATGATCACCTCGCGGTCCCCGGCGTGGTTGGTCGGGGTCGCCGCGGTGCTCATCCTCGTGGGCGCCGGCGGCGTGTGGCTGTCCCTGATCCCGGCGGTGCCGCTCGCGGTCGTATTCGTGTCGTGGACGGTCGGCGGCGTCGGCATGGGGATCGGGTTTCCGACCATCCCGCTGGTCGCGATGGGCCTTGCCGAACCCGGTCGGCAGACGTCCGTGGTCGCCGGAGCGGCGCTGTCCGACACCCTCGGCGCGGCGCTGGGCCCGGGCCTGTCGGGAAGCGCCGTGGCCCTTGCGGCGAGCGTCGGCGCGTCGCTTTCGGCGGGCCTGTCGGGCGCGTTCGCCGTCGCGGTGGCCGTGGGCTTCCTGCTGTTCCCGGTGGCGAGGCGGCTCCCGCGCGGGCTGGCTCGCAGCGGCGAGTAGGCTCCGGCTCACATGCGCGACCCGCGGCACGACGTGCTGTTCGAACCGGTCCGGATCGGGCCCCACACGGCGCGCAACCGCTTCTACCAGGTGCCGCACTGCAACGGAATGGGGCACCGGGATCCGACGCCACTCGCGCACATGCGGGGCGTGAAGGCCGAAGGGGGCTGGGCGGTCGTGTGCACCGAGGAGGTGGAGATCCACCCGACCTCCGAGCTGTCGCCGTACGCCGAAGGCCGGCTGTGGGACGACCACGACATCCCCGCGCTGGCGCGGATGGCCGAAAAGGTCCACGAGCACGGCGCGCTCGCCGGGATCGAGCTCTGCCACAACGGCCACGTGGCCGCCAACCTGTATTCGCGCGAGCCGGGCTTCGGCGTCGGCCACATGCCGGTCGTCACCCTCGATCCGGTCCAGGTCCGTCAGATGGGCCCGTCCGACATCGCCGACATGCGCCGGCGCCACCGCGCCGCCGTGCGGCGGTCGATGCAGGGCGGATTCGACCTGATCTACGTGTATGCGGGGCATGGACTGAACACGCTCGGCCAGTTCCTTTCACCGCGGCTGAACCGGCGAACCGATGGGTACGGAGGCTCGGTGGCGAACCGGGCCCGCCTGCTGAAGGAGGTCCTGGAGGACACGCTGTCCGAGGTGGACGGCGGGGCGGCGGTCGCGTGCCGCGTCATGGTCGACGAGCTGGCAGGCGACGAGGGGCTCGTCCGAAGCGACACCGAAGAGATCCTCGGCATGATCGGCGAGCTCCCGGATCTGTGGGACTTCGTCACCGGCGGCTGGGAGGACGATTCGATCACCTCGCGCTTCGGCGAGGAGGGCGCACAGGAGCCATGGGTCCGGGGCCTCAAGGCGCTCACGTCGAAGCCGGTGGTGGGCGTGGGCCGGTTCACCTCGGCGGACCTGATGGCCCGGCTGGTCCGCGAGGGCGTGCTGGACTTCATCGGCGCCGCGCGTCCGTCGATCGCCGACCCGTTCCTCCCGAGGAAGATCGAGGAGGGCCGCTACGAGGACATCCGCGAGTGCATCGGCTGCAACATCTGCGTGGCCGGGGACGGCATCATCGCGCCGATCCGGTGCACGCAGAACCCGACCATGGGTGAGGAATGGCGGCGCGGCTGGCATCCCGAGCGGATCCGGCCGAAGAAGACCTCGTCCCGCGTGCTGGTCGTCGGCGCGGGGCCGGCCGGGCTGGAGGCCGCGCAGGCGCTGGGACATCGCGGCTACGCTGTGATGCTGGCCGACCGGTCGCACGCGCTCGGCGGCCGTGTGACGCTGGAGGCGAGGCTGCCCGGCCTGGCCGCATGGATCCGCGTTCTCGATTACCGCAGGTCGCAGATCGAACGGCTCCCGAACGTCGAGGTGGCGCTGGAAAGCGACGTGACGGCCGATGAGGTGCTCTCGTACGGGTTCGAGCACGTCGCCGTCGCGACCGGCTCGACGTGGCGCTGCGATGCGGCGGGGCGCTGGCATCCGGGCGGGCTGACGTTCGGCGAGGGCCTCCAGGTGCTCACACCCGACGACCTGATGGCCGGCACGCGCCCGGCAGGAGAGCGCGTGGTTCTGTTCGACGACGAGCACTACTACATGGGCGGTGTGCTCGCGGAGCTCCTTGCGCGAGAGGGCTTCGGGGTGACGTTCGTGACGCCGGCGGCGCGCGTGTCGGAGTGGACCGTGAACACGATGGAGCAGGAACGGATCCAGCGGCGCCTGCTCGAGCTCGGCGTGACCGTGCTCACCTCGCGGGCGCTCTCCGGCGCGGAGCCAGGCGTGGCCCGCACGGCCAGCGTCTACACGGACGAGGAGATCGAGGCGCCCTGCGATGCATTGGTGCTGGTGACGGCCCGCGTTCCGGAGGACGCGCTCTGGTCGGACCTCACCGCGCGGAGCGACCGCTGGGCGGAAGCGGGCCTGTCCACCGTCAGGGCGTTCGGCGACGCCTGGGTGCCCGGCACGATCGCGGCGGCGGTCTGGGAGGGACGCCGATACGCCGAGCAACTCGACGAACCCGACGTCGGGGACGACGTGCCCTTCCTTCGCGAGGTCGTCCGTCTCGCCGACGAGCCCGGCCGATAGGCTAGGTCGTGGAGATGGGCAGGCCCGACGAGCACGCGTCCACCACGCGCACCGAGACCGACAGCATGGGTGCGGTCGAGGTCGCCGCGGACCGTTACTGGGGTGCGCAGACCGAGCGTTCGCTGCACCATTTCGCCATCGGAGATCCGGCCGGTGACCGGATGCCGGTCGAGGTGGTTCGCGCCTTCGGGATCCTCAAGAAGGCCGCGGCGCAGGCGAACGAGGCGAACGGGGACCTCGCGCCGGATCTGGCCGCGCTGATCGTCAAGGCGGCTGACGAGGTCATCGCCGGCAACCTGGACGACCATTTCCCGCTGTTCGTCTGGCAGACGGGCTCAGGCACGCAGTCGAACATGAACGCGAACGAGGTCATCTCGAACCGCGCCATCGAACTCGCCGGCGGCGAGATGGGCTCGAAGAAGCCGGTGCATCCGAACGACCACGTCAACATGTCGCAGTCGTCCAACGACACGTTTCCGACCGCGATGCACATCGCGGCCGCGACCGCCGTGGTCGAGCGACTGATCCCGTCCGTGAGCTACCTGCGCGACGCCCTGGCGCGAAAGGCCGGCCTTTTCGCCAGCATCGTCAAGATCGGTCGGACACACCTGCAGGATGCCGTGCCGCTGACGCTCGGCCAGGAATTCTCGGGATACGTCGCGCAACTGGACGCGGACCTCGACCGCCTGGACGCGGTGCTGCCCGGCCTTTACGAGCTGGCCATCGGGGGGACCGCGGTCGGCACCGGCCTGAACGCGCCGGCGGGGTTCGGCGACGCCGTCGCGGCGCGCATCGCCGACCTGACCAGCCTGCCGTTCGTCGCCGCACCGAATCCGTTCGCCGCGCTCGCCGCCCACGACGCGCTGGTCTTCGCCCACGGCGCCATCCGCACGCTCGCCGTCTCACTCATGAAGATCGCGAACGACATCCGCTGGCTGGGCAGCGGACCGCGTTCGGGCCTGGGCGAACTCGACCTGCCCGAGAACGAACCGGGCTCTTCGATCATGCCGGGCAAGGTCAACCCGACCCAGTCCGAGGCCATGACCATGGTCTGCGTGCAGGTGTTCGGCAACGACGCCGCGATCGAATTCGCCGGCTCGCAGGGCAACTTCGAGCTGAACGTCTTCAAGCCCGTGATGATCCGGAACTTCCTGCACAGCGTCCGTCTGCTCTCCGACGCGAGCGGGACGTTCCGGGAGTTCTGCGTGGAGGGCATCCACGCGAACACCGAACGGATCGCCGACCTCGTCGGCCGGTCGCTCATGCTGGTCACCGCCCTCAGCCCGCACATCGGGTACGACAAGGCCGCCGAGATCGCGAAGAAGGCGCACCACGAGGGCACCACACTGAAGGACGCCGCCGCAGCCCTCGGGTATCTGACGCCAGAGCAGTTCGACGAGTGGGTCCGCCCCGAGCGCATGGTCGGCCCCTCGCAGGGGTAACAGCGGTCCAGACATGCTGACCAAGACGCGCCAGGAGCCGGCGACCGCCACCCCGAGCGACGACGCCGGCAGAGCTCATACGCGCCGCCACCCCGCGTACGCCGTGGCCCGTCGCCTGTCCGCCGGTGCCATGGCCGCGACGTTCATCCGCTCGGGAGTCGAGGTCTTCCGTGAGCCGGGCGAACGGCACAAGGCGGCCGCCAAGCTGGGCCTGCCCCAACCCGAACTGATGGTGCGGCTGAACGCGGCCGGCATGGCCGTGGCCGGGACCGCACTGGCGCTCGGCGTCAAGCCCAGGCTGTCCGCGCTGGCGCTCGCCGGCCTCCTCGTGCCAACGACCCTGGGCGGACACCGCTTCTGGGAAGAGGAGTCCGACCAGGGTCGCCGTGCTCAGCGGACGCAGTTTCTCAAGAACCTGGCGATGTTCGGCGGACTGCTGCTGTTCGCCGCCACACCGCGGCCCGACCGCCGCTGAGCGTCTGAGCCGAAGACACCATCACGACGCCGGTGGAAACAGCCACTGGCTCCCGCTCGGGGTCGAATCCGTCGAGTCCACGATCCCCTGATCGAAGGTGAACTCGCGGCTTCCGTCCGTCGGTCCGTAGCCCATGAACAGATTCGTGGCGGGATCGAAGTACCAGTTCGACGCGCTGCCGCCGTCGATCCCCGGCACCACAAGGATCGTCGCCGCGCGGCCGGCCGGGTCGGACTGGTTCGTTCGAACCTGCACGTCCTGCGTCTGGGACACGACCTGGAACGCCGCCGCAGCCAGATCTGGCTGGTCGTTCGGATCGTTGAGGATGTTCTCGATCGCGTCTAGCAGGCTGCCCACGGTGACGCCGGGCGTGAGCTCGGGCCCCGGCGAGAACGCCGGCTCCGGTGAATTCCCACCCGGCGCGGTCCGACCGACCAACTGACCCTCGAGCGTCGAGGGATCCGTCGACAGCGCGGTCAGGTCGCTGTCGGCCGGGAACTTTCCGGACGTGTATGTGTGGTCGCCGGGCGTCCCGTAATAGGACGAGTACCCGGGGCCGGAGTCCGTCTGGCAGTCTCCGTTGGAGCAGCTAATACGCATCCGCCCGGAGCCGTCGGTCGCCCACCACGTCTGTGTGGTGAACGTCTCCCCGTGGAGCGACAGGGTCTGCTTGACGTACAGGTACTGGCCCGGTTGGAGCCCGGCCGGCCGGCTGACGCCGCCGTTCCGGCCCGAACTGCCCACGCCGCTGCCGCTTCCACCGGCTGCCGGCGATCCGTGCCGGCCGGTCGAGCGCAGGATCGTGAGCGAACCCGCCACGAGCGCACCCACCAGCACGAGCGAGATGCTCGCCGCCAGCAGGCGCTCGTTGCGCTGCTTCCGCGACCGCTTGCGCTGCAGGCGGTCGAATGCCTCATGATCGTCAGGCAGCGTTACCATCTCGGACGATCGGCCCAGCCGTGCGCCGAGGCCCGAGTCACGTTCGTTCGCCATCGTCCTCACCCATCGCCTTCCTCAGCGCCTCGCGCCCGCGGGAAGCCAGGACCCTCACGGTCACGGCCTTCACGCCGAGCGCGGCGGCGGATTCCTCCGACGTGAACCCCAGGACGTCGGTCAGCACGACGGCCGCGCGCTGCCGCGGCGTGAGCGACGCCATGGCACGGACGGCGGCGTCGCGCCCTTCGACCATGGCCAACTGATCGTCGGGGGGCATCGCCCGAACGCTCTTCCGCACCGCGACCGCGGCGCGCCGCAGCCGGCTTCGGAAGACGTTCATGGCGGTCCGGTACAGATACCCGGTCGGGTCCGGCACGCGCGAGACGCGGGACCAACGCTCCCACACCTTCAGGAACGCCTCCTGGGCGATCTCCTCGGCCTCGTGGCGGTTCCGCGTCACGAGCCACAGCGCCCGAAACAGCCCTTCGTGCTCTTCCCGGAAGAACGATTCGAAATCGGCACCCGGCACGAGCACCGGCTCACCCGCATCCGCTGCGCGCCGCGCCTCCATCGTTCCCACCGTCTGACCGCCGCCGTCCATGTGCGCCATGGACGCCTACGTCCGGCGGTTCCGTTTACGTGGCGGCCGAAACGCGGTCAGCGCGAGCCGTCCAGATAGCGAAGCGCGAGGCCCGCGTACATGGCGATACCCTCGGCCATGGCCGGCTCGTGCAGGTTCATCCGGTTCGAATGGTTCGGCGCGGGGTTCTCCACGCCGGGCGCGGCGGTCCCCAGCCGGAGCATGGCGCCCGCCACCCGCTGGAGCACGTAGGAGAAGTCCTCGGCGCCCATGACCGGATCGCGCATCTGGGAGACGCGCTCCTCGCCGAGCACCTCCCGGCCGACGTCCAGGACGAACGCCGCCATCCCGGGATCGTTCACCGTCGGCGGATAGCCCTCGTCGACGTGCAGCGTCGCTTCGAGTCCATGCGCCGCCGCGACATGTTCGACCACCCTTCGGACGTTCGACAGGACGGATGCCCTGGTCGCGTCCGACAGCGTCCGCACCGTGCCCTCCATGAAGGCTCGCTCGGGGATCACGTTGTCGGTGGTCCCCGCGTCGACATGGGCGATGGTCACCACGGCGGGGTCGAACGCGCTGACCCGGCGCGTGACCATGGCCTGCAGCGCGAGGCCGATCTCGAAGGCGACCGGCACCGGATCCAGCGCGAGGTGCGGTGCGGACGCGTGGCCGCCCCGGCCGTGCACGTCGATCTCCAGGGCGTCCGCGGACGCGGCGAGCGTTCCGCCCTTCGTCCCGATCTGACCGGCCGGCTCGTGCGCCGTCTGGTGGATGGCGAACGCCGCGGATGGCCCGGGCCGGTCGCCGTCGGCCTCGACCAGGCCCTCCTCGATCATGATCCGCGCGCCGAAGAACCCCTCCTCGCCGGGCTGGAACATCAGGAGCACGCGACCGTGCAATTCCTCGCGATGCGCGGCGAGGAGCCTGGCGGCCGTGGCCAGCATGGCCGTGTGCGAGTCGTGTCCGCACGCGTGCATGGCGCCGTCCACCTCCGAGGCGAACGGAAGCCCGGTCTCCTCGTGCATGGGCAGTGCGTCCATGTCGCCCCGCAGCAGGACCGTCGGTCCGGGATGGGCCCCGTCCAGGGTCGCGACGACCGACGTGCACCCGTCGCCGGTCCTGGTCCGGTAGCCGAGCCCGTCGAGCGCCTCGAGCACCGCGGCCTGCGTCACGGGCAGGTTGAGGCCCAGTTCGGGGTGGCGGTGGATCCGCCGCCGCAGGTCCACGGCATGGGCGAGCAGTCCGTGGGCTTCCTCAAGCAGGCTCATCGGCAGGCTCCTCTTCCTTCTGCTCCGCTGTGATGGGTCCGGGTTCGGGTCCGGGTTCGAACCGAACGTCGGCGATCGGACCGAGACACTGCTCCAGCCGTCGGGCCTCCCGTGCGGCCCTCCGCCGAACCGCCGCCGGGAGGTCGCCGAACGGTTCGATCGTGATCGTCACGCCGTCGCCGGCCCGCGACGAACTCCATACACCGGCCGCCGTGCCGTCGACCAGCAGCACCGGTGATATCCAGCCCGCGGTCCGCGACACGCGCGGCAGGAACGCCGGCGCGACGATCCGGTCGCGGGGATGGCACCCCATGATGTAGGTGTCGAATCCGGGCAGGAGCCGAACGGACCCGCGCGCCGGCCTCGTCGCGACGATCGCGTCCGCGTCATCCGGGGCGGCCCACATGACCGTGCCTTCGACGTCCAGGCGCGACAGTTCGGGCCGCATGGAGGCGAACGCCCTGCGTCCGCCGCCCCACCACCTGGCGAACCCGTCCGGCGTGGCAGGCCCGTAGGCATGCAGGTAGCGAAGGACCATCCACCGGATCCCCTCCTCCCGGTCCACCCGCGTCCACGGCCCGATCCAGTCGGCGGGCCGCTGGAACGTCACGTTCTGCCCTCGGCTCGGCCCGGAGCACAGGATCCCCAGGTAGGCGGCGGGCTTCAGCATCGAACCCCAGGAATGGAGCAACCCGTCGCGCAACGCGGGCCCGTGTTGGGCGCCGACGACGTCGGCGAGCTCCTGGCGCGTGAGGCACCGGCCGGTGAGGGCCTGGTCGATGGCGCTGATGATCGCTTCGACCTGCTCGATGGTTACGCCGTAGTACTTCAGCCACGGCGCGCGGCGCCACCGGTCCCGGCTGTCCAGGGCCGCGACGAACATCGGGTAGTCCTCCGACGACAGCAGGTGCAGCGTCCCGCGCATGCACCAGGTCTTGATCAGGGCTCGGCGCTGCCAGAGCGCGTCGGCGACGTCCGCCGGAGCGATGCCCGGGACGCGCACCGCGAGCGACTGCTCGGCGCTGGACGCGACCTGCGCCTGGACCCCGAGGGTCGAGGACGCGGACCGTTCGATCGTGTCGGCTTCGTCGCCGTCGAGCAGATGCTGGCGGGCGAGCCGCCAGGCGGCGACCTGTTTCCAAGAGAGACGCGGATCGCTCACGGGTCGTCCCGCGGTGCCCGAAGTGCCGATTTCTTGACCTTGCCCATCTCGTTGCGAGGGAGCGCGTCGACGAACCGAACGGTGCGCGGGCGCTTGTGGGGTGCCAGCAGGCTCGCGACGTGGTCCTCGAGGTCCTTCGGGCTCGGCGGCGTCACGCGCGTGGCGCCGCCGCCGTCCTCGCCGCGCACGACGACCCACGCCACGATGCGCTCGCCCAGACGGTCGTCGGGCTCGCCGGTGACGGCCGCCTCGGCGACGGCCGGGTGCTCGAGCAGGGCGGCTTCGACCTCGCCGGCGCCGACCTTGAAGCCGCCGGTCTTGATGAGGTCGGTGGCCCGGCGGCCGGCGATCCTGATCGAACCATCCGGCTCGCGGGTGGCAAGGTCGCCGGTCCGGAACCAGCCGTCCTGGACGACCTCTCGCGTGGCATCCGGCCGGTTCAGGTATTCGATGAAGAGGTTCGGCCCGCGGATCCAGACCTCGCCCATCGTCTGGCCGTCGCTCGCGTCGACCCGCTCGCCCGCATCGTCGCGAAGGTCGACTTCGACGCCCGGCAGGGCGGGGCCGACGGAGCCGAGCACGCCTTCCTCTCCGGCGTGCTGCGCGCAGTTCATGATCGTCTCGGTCAGGCCGTAACGCTGGATGACCCGGCGCCCGGTGGCGGCCTCGATCCGGTTGATCTCCCGAACGGGAAGCGGCGCCGAACCGGAGACGAGCAGCCTGGCGCCGCCAAGCGCCCGCGCGACGGTTGGGTCCTGTTCCGCGGCCGTGGCGAGCGCGTGGTACATGGTCGGCACGCCGAACAGCATGGTGGCGCCGCCGGCCAGTTCGCCGGCGATGGCCTCCACCGAGAACGATCCCGCGTGCCGAAGCGTCCCGCCCAGCCGGATCGGCCCCAGCACGCCCAGGATCAGCCCGTGCACGTGGAAGAGCGGAAGCGCGTGCGTGAGCACGTCG
The DNA here is from genome assembly GCA_040414485.1 of Actinomycetota bacterium. Lineage (GTDB taxonomy): Bacteria > Actinomycetota > UBA4738 > UBA4738 > UBA4738 > JBEDUK01. Next base: position 22,693 of record JBEDUK010000113.1, on the reverse strand, counting down.
TCCGCGGTCCACCGCCAGACGGCCGCGAGCGCGCCGAGGTTCGACGTCAACGCTCGACGGGGCAGCAGCACGCCCTTCGGCGGGCCGGTCGTGCCCGATGTGTAGAAGACGAACGCCGGCGCCTCGTCGGGCGGCTCGGGCGGTGGCTCGGAGCCGCGAGCGTCCAGGTCGACCGCGATCCGCGGGAGCGCCATGACCGGTTCGGGCAGGTCGGCGTCCGGCGGCGCGATCACCGCGGTGGGTTCGCTGTCGCGAACGACGTGGTCGAGATCCCTCGCGCCGATCTTCGGGTTGATCGGGACGGCGACCGCGTCCGAGAGAAGGACGCCGATCACGCCGACGCACGTGTGGAGCGAAGGGGTCGCCCAGATCGCCACGCGGCGGCGGCCGGCTGCGCTCGCGGCGACCGCTGAGGCGGACCCGGCGAGCCGTTGATAGGTCAGCGAACGCCCGCCTCCGACCAGGGCGACCCGGTCGGGGGGATCGGCGAGCGGCGGGAACAGCATCGAGCCGCGAGTCTACGTCCGGCTCCTCCAGCGGCTCGGCCGAGCCGGCGGGTTGGGTAGCATGCCGCCGAATCGGCATGAAAGGGAGGGGGTCGCAGGGTGCCGGACGATCTCGCCGGCCGTCCCGCCACAGAGTTGGCGGCGCTCGTGCGCGCGAAGGAGGCGTCCGCCCGCGAGGTCGTCGAGGCGCACCTCGCGCGCATCGAGGCGGTGAACGGCGACGTCAACGCGATCGTCACCCTGGTTGACGAACGCGCTCTGGACGAGACGGAGAAGATCGACCGGCTCACCGCATCCGACCGGGAGGCGCTTCCGCTGGCCGGCGTTCCGTTCACCGTGAAGGACGTGATCGCCACCGCGGACGTTCGGACCACCGCGGGGACGCCGGTGTTGAGGGACTGGGTGCCCCGGCAGGACGCCACCGCCGTCCGGCGGTTGCGCGACGCCGGCGCGATCCTGATCGGGAAGACGAACTGCCCCGAATGGGCGATGTTCCCGTACACGCGGAACTCGCTGTTCGGCGAGACGAAGAACCCACTCGGCCCGGTGACGGTCGGCGGTTCGAGCGGCGGGGAGGCCGCCGCGGTCGCCTCAGGATGTTCGGCACTCGGCATCGGCACGGACTTCGGCGGGTCGCTCCGATGGCCCGCGCACTGCACGGGCCTGTTCGCCCTGAGGCCGACGGCCGGCCGAGTTCCGGGCACCGGCCAGTTGCCGACCCCGTCGCTGGACGAGCCGCTGATCCCGAACGAGGTCACTCTCCAGGGCCGCATGCAGGTGATGGGCCCGATCGCCCGAGAGATCGAGGACCTGTCCCTTGCCCTACAAGCGATGTCAGGCCCGGACGGGCGCGATCCGTTTGCGACCCCAACGCACTTCACGTCGTTGGGCTCGACCACGGTGCGAGGCGCGCTGATATGGGATGGCCCGTCGGATCCCATGGTGCGTGAAGACGTGAACGAGGTGGTCCGGGAGGCCGCGACCTGTCTCGACCGACGGATCGCCATCGAAGAGATGAAGCGCGCGCCCATGCTGGAGCGCGCAGTGACCCTCTACTCGGAGCTTCGCGACACAGACCGCCTCCAGGACGTCCGCCGGCTGACCCGCGGCAGGGAAGACGAGCTCGGCGGCGACGTTCGAGCCGCAATCGCCGCGGCCGCGGAGGCCGAACGGCGCGAGCCGAATCCCGATCGAGCGCTCCTGTGGGAGGAACGCGATCGGCTTCGCGCGGACCTCCTGGACCTGCTCGGAGCCGACCGGGTGCTGCTGTTGGCGGTCGCCACGGTCGCGCCGTACGACCTGAATGCAGCGCTCACGGTCGGCGGCCAGGAGCAGTCGATGTGGGACGTCCTGGCGCCGTCCCGCTTGATCAGCCTCTTCGGCCTGCCATCGGCGAGCGTGCCGTTCGGTTCGAACCCGGACGGCCTGCCGATCGGCGTGCAGATCGTCGGTCCACCGTTCCGCGAGGATCTGGTCCTCGCGGCAGCCCGAGTGCTCATGGAGGGACGCGGATGAGAGCGCAACGTGTCGAGATGTACGTCTGCCCCATGTCCCAGCCGAACGACACCTCCGGGCTTCAGGCTTTGGCCGACGACGGGAAGGTCACGGCCGAGAACCTCGTGGCCCTCGTCGGCAAGACCGAAGGCACGGGTTTTCACGACGACATGGGGCGGATCCTGGCGGACGTCGGCCTGCGCGGTTGGGCAGCGCGCCTGCTGGGTGTCGACGAAGCCGAAGTCGCGAAGCGCGTCACGTTCGTCCTGTCCGGCGGCTGTCCGGGCGTGATCACGCCCCACATCGTGGCCGTCACCCGGGAATGGATCGAAGCCCCCGACGACGGCGCCGCAGGAGACGCACTGGTCGTCGGCATCGCGGGCTCGGAGCCGATCATGCCCGAGGAGGTCGGCCGCATGGGCATGATCCGGAAGGTCGCGGCGGCCGTGAAGGAGGCCATGGCCGACGCCGGCGTCGACGACCCCGCCGCCGTCCATCTGGTCATGGTCAAGGTGCCGGGACTCACGGTCGGGACGATCAAGGACGCCGAGTCCCGGGGCCACACGGTCGTCACGCGCGACCTGACCTTCGGTCCCGAGGGCGCCGGCTCCTACGGGAACGACGCCGCCGCCCTCGGCGTGGCCTTGGCTCTGGGCGAGGTGCCGGAGGACGGACTGTCCGACGAGGTGGTCCGCCGGGACTGGAGCCTGTATTCGTCCGTCGCCATGACCTCCAGCGGCGGAGAGAAGCGCCACGGCGAGGTCGTCGTCTTCGCGAACGCACCGGCTTCCCGAAGCACGCTCAGGATCGGACACGGCGCGACCCGTGACTTCATCGACGCCGAGGGCGTGAGAGACGCGCTTCGCTCAGCCGGCCTGGAATTCGAATGCCTGCCCTCCGAGGAGGATCTGTCGCGACTCGTCCACGTGTTCGCCAAGTCCGTGATCCCGGGCAGCGACGAGATCCGCGGCCAGCACATCACCCTGCTGGACGACCACGACGCGTACCAGATCGGCAAGGCGCTCGGCGGCATGCTGGTGGCGAGCGTCACGGGCCGAACCACGAACTACGTCAGCGGCGGCGAGCGAAACAGCCACCAGGGTCCGCCGGACGGCAACATCGTCGCTGCCGTGGTTCGCGTCACATAACCGACACCGGCAGGGGCGCGGATACGATCCTCTCCGTGGCCGGACTGCCCATGGCGGATACCGAGGAACGGTTCGAGGCCGTTCGGGCCGACGAAGCAGCATTGCGACCCGGGGTAGATCGGCTGTGCAGGCAACTCGGCCTGGACCGCGCCGGCCTGTCTCGGTTCGCTCAGGGATCGGTGCCCGTCTATGCGGCCGGCGACCTCGTGCTCAAGCTGGTTCCTCCGGTGCACCTGGCGGAGTGGCGCGTCGAGGTAGGGGTTCTGAACGCCGTCAGCGGGTCGCTGCCGATCCCCACGCCGCGGCTCCACGCCGAGGGACAGCGCGACGGCTGGGGCTACCTGCTCATGACGCGGCTATCGGGCGTTCCCCTCGATGTGGCGTGGGGCGAATTCGCCGCCGCCGACCGGAACCGCATCGCGACCCAGCTCGGCGAAGCGGTCGCCGCGCTCCACCGGCTGCCGGACCCCATGATCGAGAACTGGTGGCCCGAAGACTGGCCGGCCTTCGTCGCGGAGCAGCGTGCGAGATGCGCCCGAGAACAATTTGGGGCTGGGCTTGGCGGCACCTGGCTGGAGCAGATGTCCGACTTCCTCGACAGCGTGCCGCTCCACCACGGCGCACCGGTGCTCCTGCACACGGAGATCATGCGCCAACACCTGCTCGTCACCGATGTTGGGGGCCAAGGCTGGCGGCTCTCCGGATTGTTCGACTTCGAGCCCGCCATGCTCGGTGCACGCGAGTACGAATTCGCCGCGGTAGGGCTCTTCGTGTCCCAGGGCGACGGCCCGTTCCTGCGCCGTGTGCTGACCGCGTACGGCTACCCGATCGGCGAGCTTGGACACGATCTCAGCCGTCGACTGCTCGCCTGGGCGCTCCTGCACCGCTACAGCAACCTCGCCTCATGGCTGCGGCGACTACCGCCACCGGACGAGCCCACGCTGGACGCGCTCGCCGACCGGTGGTTCGGCACCAAATAGCGCCGCAGTCGGCTCGTACGGATGGCCGCGTGCCGGCAGGCTGTCTGCCGGAGGGCTACTGCGACGGCATCGGCGAGGCCAGCTGGAAGTAGTTCCCGTCGAGGTCCTCGAACGTGGCGAGCCACATGTCCATCTCGCTGTTCGGCTGATACGGCTCCTGCACCATGGTGGCGCCGAGGTCCTTCAGCCGTCGGGCTTCACCGCGCACGTCGGGGGTCTCGAAGTTCAGGATGATGCGGCCCGGCGTCTCGTTCTTCCCCTTGACCTCAGAGTGTGGGCCGATCATCAGCATCGCGTTCCCGGCCTGCCAGCCGGTGAAGCCGCCCTGATCCCACGCGGGCTCGCCGAGGACCTGCACGTAGAAGGTCCGCAGCGGCTCCGGTTCCTGCGACCCGAGCATGACCGTGCTGAAGTTCAACATCTCCTCTCCTCCCCTTCGGTCGCCGCCCTTGAAGGCTCTTCCCGGTCGAACCAACCCGGTACCCGACTCCGCCCGCGGGAAATCGCCGGGCGGGTCGATGTACGGGATGTGCCGGTCAGGCCTCGATCAAGGGACGCATGAGCGCGAGCACGTCCTCCGGTCCGAGCGGCATTCGGTCCACGTCCACGCCGCCGAGCGCATCCGACACGGCATTCGCGATCGCGGCGTTCACAGGGATGGTTCCCGCCTCGCCCACACCCTTGACGCCCAGGGGGTTGTTCGGCGACGGCGTCTCCGTCTCGATCTGCTCGACGCGCGGCATCTCTGCGGCCGTCACCATCAGGAAGTCCATGAAGCTGGGGTTCAGCATCTGGCCCTCCTCTCCGTAGACGATCCGCTCGTACAGCGCGCCGCTGATCCCCTGCGCCACGCCGCCGAGGATCTGGCCCTCCACCACCATGGGATTGATGATCCGGCCGCTGTCGTGGTGCACGACGTACCGGAGGATCGCCACGCCGCCCGTCTCCGGATCGACCTCGACCACCGCGGCGTGGAAGCCGAACCCGAACACCCCCGACGCGGGCGAGTAGTACTCGGTTGCCGCCAGTCCCGGCTTCGACCCCTCCGGCAACGGACGGTCGCCGCCCGCGTACGCGCGCTGCGACAGCCGCGCCCCCTCCTCGGCATCGCGGCCGAACGCGTACCTCGTCGGGTTCGACGCCATCGCCAGCCGCCCGAGCGGGATCGAACGGTCCGGGGCGCCGGCCACGCGGACCGCGCCGTCCTCGAACACGACGTCCTCGGGCGCGACCTCGAGCAGCCGCGCCGCCAGCGCCGCGGCCTGACGCCTGACCTCACGCGATGCCATCAGCACCGCGTTGCCCGCGACCACCGCCGTCCGGCTCGCGTATGTCCCGACGCCGAACGCCAGCCGCCGCGTGTCGCCGGTCACCACCCGCACGCGCTCCGGCGGCACGCCCAGCTCGTCGCCGGCGATCTGGGCGAACACCGTTTCGTGGGCCTGTCCCTGTGACCCGTGCGCGGTCGCCACCGACACGAACCCGTCGGGCTGGATCGACACCGCGGCGCCCTCGTACGGCCCGATGCCCGTTCCCTCGACGTAGCCGCCGAACCCGAGTCCGACGCGGCGGCCGTCGGCCCGCGCCGCGGCGATCTCCGCCTGCGTCGCTTCCAGGTCCAGCTTCGAGCACAGCGCAGCCAGCCCGCCCTGGTAGTCGCCACTGTCGTAGACCGTCGCGCCGCCGTCCTGGAACGTCACCCCGACGTCGTACGGGAACGCGTCCTTCGGGACCAGGTTCCGCCGCCGGACCTCGAGCGAGGGCAGGCCCAGCGCCGCCGCGACCTTCTCGATCACCCGCTCCATCACGAACGCCGCGTGGGGACGGCCCGCCCCGCGATACGGCGACGTGGGCACGGTGTTGGTGAAGATCGAACGCAGCTCGTACCGGTAGCTCGGGATCCGGTACGGCCCCGGCAACTGCGCCGCCGTGATGATCGGCAGGATCAGCCCGTACGAGCAGTACGCGCCGGTGTCGTGGACGAACCGGTCCTCGACGGCCAGGATGCGCCCGTCGCCGTCGGCCGCGACCCGGATGTGGTGCACCTGGCGGCGCTCCTGGTTCGACCCCAGGAAGTGCTCGCGGCGGTCTTCGATCCACTTGACCGGCACGCCCAGGCGCCGCGCCGCCCACGGCACAAGCACCTCCTCCGGGTAGAACTGGATGACCTTCACGCCGAACCCCCCGCCGACATCCGGCGCCACCACGTGCACCCGGTCGGGATCCATGCCGAAGAGCATCGCCAGGCCGAACCGCACGCCGGTCGGCGCCTGCGTCGCGTCATGGATCAGCAAACGGTCCTCGACCGCGTCGTGGCGCGCCACCACCCCACGGGTCTCGAGCGGCATCGACGCGCTCCGGGACATGTCGAACGTCCACTCGAACACGTGCGGCGCCGCCGCGAACGCCGCGTCGACGTCGCCGGCCTCTTCGCTCACGCGTCCGGCGATGTTGTCGCGCATGTCCAGGTGCGCAACCGGCCGGGTCGGCCCCTCGCCGTCGGGCGAGGCGGCTTCGACCAGGTCGACCGCTGCCGGCAGCGGTTCGTAAAGCACATTTACCATCGCCGCAGCGTCCTCGGCGACGTACCGGTCGCGGGCGACCACCATGGCGACCACCTCGCCGGCGTAGCAGACCTCCTCCTTCGCCAGCGCGTGCTGCGTCCGCGGCGCGATCAGCGCGTCGCTGGGCACCAGCACCGGGAGGCGCTCGGCAAGATCACCCGTCAGGTCCGCGTACGTGAACACGCCGAGCACCCCGTCCACCGCCGAGGCCTCGTCGGTTTCGACACCCACGATCCGCGCGTGCGCCATGTCGGATCGAACGAACGCCGCATGCGCTGCCGAAGGTTCGAAGTCCGCGACGAACCGGCCCCGTCCGGTGAGGAGCCGGTCGTCCTCCCGACGCGGGATGCGCTCGCCGAACAGCCGCGTCGTCATGGTTCGCGCCGGCGGGAGGCGGCCAGCAGCACGGCGTCCACGATGTTCTGGTAGCCGGTGCAGCGGCACAGGTTTCCCGAAAGGCCGTCCCGGACGGACGCCTCGGTCGGGTCCGGATCCGACGCGAGCAGTTCCCGTGCCGCGAGCAGGAACCCCGGCGTGCAGAACCCGCACTGCAGAGCGTGCTCCTCGTGGAATGCGGCCTGCAGCGGGTCGAGCACCTCGGCGCCGTCAGGCCCATGGGACACGAGCCCTTCCACGGTCGTGATCTCGTGGCCGTCCGCCTGAACGGCGAACAGCAGGCACGAGCGAACGCTCCGGGCGTCCATCAGCACCGTGCACGCCCCGCACACACCGTGCTCGCATCCGAGATGCGTCCCCGTCAACCCCAGGCGTTCGCGAAGGAAATCGGCGAGCGTCATCCGCGGTTCGGCCTCCGCGGCGCGCGGCGCGCCGTTCACCGTCAGCTCGACCCGCTGCTCAGCCACGGCGGCCCGCCTCCAGGGCGGCGGCCGCGCGGTCGCGCGCCAGCGCGAGGGCGCGTCGGGTCACGACCTTCGCCAGGTGGCGCCGGAAGCCGGACGACGCGTGGACGTCCGACACGGGATCGATCTCGCCGTCGACCGCCTGCGCGGCTTCGTCCAGCGCTCCGTCCGACGCGGCCCCGCCGCTCAGCAGCGTCTCCGCCGCACGAGCGCGAACGGCCGTGTCCCGCACGCCGATCAGCGCGATCCGGGCATCGGAGACGGTGGCGTCGGCGGTGCGCAGCGACAGCATCGCTGCGGCCCCGGCGATGGCGAAGTCCCCGTGTCGCTGCGCGAACTCGACGAACGCGGACCCCACGGCGGACCCATCGGACGAAGCCGGCAGCGGGAGTCGAACCTCCGTCAGGATCTCATCCGGCGCGAGCGAGGTCGTGAAGTAGGTCTCGAACAGGTCCTCGGCGGGGATCGTGCGCGCTGCTCCGGAGGGACCCGCCACGTCGACCTCGCCGTCCAGCGCAAGCAGCAGCGCGGGCCACTCGGCGGCAGGGTCGGCGTGGGCCAGCGAGCCGCCCACCGTCCCCCGGTTGCGGATCGCCGTGTGCCCGATCAGGCCGATCCCCTCGGCGATCATCGCGCACCGTTCGCGCAGCCCGGGGAGCGCCGCGACCGTCGACTCCCGAGCCAGCGCGCCGCACACCAGCGAGGAATCCTCCACCCGCGCATGCTCGAGCGACCCCACCCGGTTCAGGTCGATGAGCGCCGACGGGGTCGCCAGCCGGAACGCCATCATCGGCACCAGGCTCTGCCCGCCGGCCAGCACCTTCGCGTCGTCGCCGCGTTCGGACAACCATGCCGCAGCCTCGTCCAGGGTCCGCGGCGCCAGGTAGTCGAACGCCGCCGGCTTCATCCCGCCCCGCCGCCTCCGCCGCCCCCGGCGCCACCGCCTCCGCCGGAGAAGCCGCCACCGGAGAAGCCGCTGGACGATGAGAAGCTGCCGCTCGAGCCGCTCCAGGAGATGCCCGATCCAGATTCGGCGGCGACCATTCCCAGCGAGACCGGCGCCGCGGTCGAGAGCGAATTCGCCAGCGTGAACCCGTTCAAGCCGGCGGGCGAGCCGGCCCATACGGCCGGCAACTGCTCCTGCGGGACGAGCGCCTTGACCTGCTTCGCGACGCGGTGCGCAACCCCAAGCGCGGTCGCGTACACCAGGTACTTCTCCCAGATCACCACGGCCAGCGCGGGCGCGTCCGGGAGCGAGGAGAACTTCTTCAGGAACCGCCGGAACGCGGCCCACTTCGCCACCCGCTCGCGCAGCTCCGGGTCCTCGATGCGCATCGGAAGGAACCAGCGGGCGACGGCCCACGCCGAGAACACGAACAGAATCGACAGCCAGCCCTTCGACGCCACATGCAGGATCGACGCAGCCACCACCGAGTACACCAGCATGAACAGCATCGGCCAGAACATCGCGCGCGCCTCCCAGCGCCGGTGCCGGCGCGCGGTCTGCCATTCGACCTTGTTGTTGACAGCCTTCCACCAGGTGCGCAGGTCGTCGCGGCGCGCGGACGTGCTCTTCAGCGAAGAAAGCGCGACCGGACCGGTGCTGTCCCCTTCGAACAGGAACTGCGTGAACTCCTGGTCGAGTGGATGGGACGGAAGATTCTTGAGCGTGACGTCGAGGTCCTTCGGGTCGGACACCCGCCCGTCCGCGCTGACCTCGATCGTGCCCTGTTGGGCGAGCCACAGAAGTTGGGCCCGGTACGCGTCATGAACGAGCAGGCCCGAGTGATGCCATGAGTTCCACAGCACCGCCAGATCGACCGGATGGATCGTCTCGGGCGGCTCCTGGAGGGTCCGGGGCACGCCCGGGACGCGGTCCCGGCGGTGGGCAACCACGATCATCGCCGGCAGCAGGATGGCGAACAGGATCAGAAGAACGGTCCACAGGGTCGACACCACGTGGTTCCGCGTCCGGATGGCGTTCGCATGAGCCGACAGCCGAGCCTCCTGGTCGGCCACCTCGGCGGCCGACGAGACGGGGCCGGCGGAATCGTCCGGCCCGTTCCCCGAAGCCGTGAACGCCTGCAGCGGGACGGCGTCGATCGGGAACAACACACTGCCCACGACGAACCGGTTCGGGGCCAGATCACGGACGTCCAGCACGACCGTCTGCGGGTTCGGGATGCTGACGTTGCCCTGGAGCGGCCCGTGGCCCCACGCGCGGACATCCCGCGGCGTGAGCGGCGTGGTGGGCACCGACTGCCCGGGCTTGGCGCGGTGGTCGGGCGCGCAGGGCGCGTCGGGTCGCGGAGTGTCGGCCTGGGCCTTTCCGGGCAGGTGGATCGTCACGTGCACGTGGGCGGTCGGCTTGTCGAAGCCCGCCGGAACGAACTGCCAGAACAGGTGCGCGCCGTCGGGGTAGACGTTCACGGCGCACAGCACCGTGTAGCGGATGGTGAACGTCCGTACCTCGTCGTGCGCCTGGAAGTACCAGGTGGCCGTCAGCGAGTCGAACCCGTCGTCGACGTCCAGCGCCCCAGGGTCCAGCGGGCTGGAGGGTCCTCCCGGCAGGCCGGTGAACCGCTGATACCGGGTCGCCCCCTCGGAGACGCCGACGCGGATGATGTCGCCGTCCTGCTTGTGGTCGATCGTCCGGAACGCGAAGTGGAAGTCGCCCTTCTGGAAGTGATAGGTGCGACGTTCGACCACCTGCATCGAGCCGTCCTGCTGGACGTACGCGTCGATGCTGACGTTCGGGAAGTCGTAGTACTTCGAGGAGAAGACCTTCGGGAAGGCGGTAGGCGCGAACGCCAGGAAGATCGGCAGAAAGACGGTGAGCGCGAAGAAGCCGACGACCAGCAGAATAAGGAGCGCGCGCTTCAGGTAGACCCGCATCGGCCCGCAGCATACGTGGGCCTGCGCGCTACGGGTGGAGCAGCACCTTCCCGCGAACCTGCCGGTTCCGGATGCGACCGAGCGCCTCGGCGGCGCGGTCGAGCGGCAGGACGTCGTCGATCGGAACGCGCATCTCTCCACGCCGCACCGCTCCGAGCGCGAGCTCGTAGCCCTCGTGCACGACGTCCTGCGATTCGATCGTCCCGCTGTAGGTCACGATCGAGACCGCCTTGCGGTACAGGGCGCGCAGGTCGAACGACTCGGCCACCGCGCCCGCCGAGGCGCCGTACAGGGCCAGCCGGCCGAAGGGCGCCATCGCCGCGACGGCCGCCTGCGTGTAGCCGTCGGCCAGCGGATCCGTCACGACGGTCGGCTCGAACGGCCGCACCGCGTCGGTGAGGCCCGCCGCGTCGGTCACGACCACGACGTCCTCCGCGCCCTGTTCGCGGATGAACGGCTCCTTGTCCGGATCCGACGTCTGGCCGAGGACCCGGGCTCCCTTCGCCCGGACCAGCTGCACGATCAACGAACCGACGCCGCCGCTTGCGCCGAGCACGAGCACCCGATCCTCCGAGGTCACCCTCGCCACGTCGTTGACGAGTCGCCAGGCGGTGGAACCGACCACACCGACCGCGGCGGCCTGTTCGAGCGACACGTCGTCAGGTAGGTTGACGACCGCCCCCACGGGCACGTTCGCGCGCTCGCGGAACAGGCCGTCGCGCACGACTCCGACGCCCCTGCCCCGGATCGCGACGCGCCGGCCGTCGATGGTGCCCGAGCCCTCAGATCCCGGCACGAACGGGAGCGCCTGCCGCCCGCCGGCGACGGATCCCTCGGTCAGCCAGACGTCGAGCGGGTTGACGCCGATGAAGGCCGGTTCGAACAGGGCCTCGTCCGGGCCCGGTTCGGGCTCCGGCACCTCGTCGACGCGAAGGGTCCCGTCGAAGGCGTGCAGCCGAACCGCGCGCACGGCGGGCTCACTCCTCCGAAGCGGAGCCGGCGCGCGAGCGCTCCAGGTCGAGCGAGCAGGAGTTGATGCAGTACCGGAGGCCCGTCGGGGCGGGACCGTCCTCGAACAGGTGGCCGAGGTGCCCGCCGCAGCGGCGGCACGTGACCTCGGTTCGGACCATCCCGTAACTGCGGTCGACATGCAGCTCGACCGCCTCCTGCACGGCAGGCTCGAAGAAGCTCGGCCAGCCGGTCCCGGAATCGAACTTCGTGCTCGAGTCGAACAGCTCCGCGCCGCAGCCGGCGCAGCGGTACACGCCGTCGCAGTGCTCGTTCCACAGCGCGCCGGTGAAGGCGCGTTCGGTCCCCTTGGCGCGGAGCACCTCGAACTGCTCCGGCGTCAGGCGCGCGCGCCACTCCTCCTCGGTGGTCGGCAACGTCTCTTCCATCTCCACACTCCTTCGTGTCTCCTAGGACTCCGGCGGCGCGAACAGCACGACCGCGACGAGGTCCTCTTCGATCTTCTCGAACCGGTGCGGGACACCGGCGGGGACGAACGCCACGGACCCGCGTTCCACCTGTGAGCGGCGGCCCTCCACATCGAGCATCGCCCGGCCCTCGACCACCACGTAGACCTCGTCCTCCCGGTGCGGCGACTGCGGGTCCGTCGAGCCCGCGATCAGGCGGTAGATGCCGGCGCTCATCGCCGGAACCCGAAGGAACTCCAGGTACGCGGCGGAGCCCGACGGCAACCGGTTCCGCAATTCCTCAACGCCGAACACGTCCATCGCGTTCCCCTTCCGGTTTCGCGGGTCGCCCGGGGAGCGCGAGGATAGGACGGCTGCGTGCGGGTCAGCCCGTCGCCGCGTTCGGCTCCGTCACCGCCACGTGGGCAAGAACGGTGCCACCCCGGACCTCATCGACGGTCGCCTCCCCGTGCTCGGGGCGCGTCGTGTCCGAGGCGGCCTGGCGTTCGGCCGCCATCCAGCGACGAACGGGCAGCAGCAGGCCCACGGCCACGAGCGCCGTCGCCCCGCCGACCAGGTACGCGCCCCGCGCGCCGACCGCCGCGACGACCAGGCCGGCGACGGCGAACGACACCGCCATGGTGACCTGGATCAGGGCGTCCTGGGCCGCCAGGACGCGCGCCCGCACCGCGTCGGGCGCGCGGCGCTGGAACATGCCCTGGTTCGCCACGCCCAGGCTCGCGTCGCCGAATCCGGCAACGAGGATCGCCACGTTCACCGGCCAGAAGACGGGCGAAACGGCCACCGCCGCCGTTCCCAGCGCGCAGAGCGCCGTCGCGCCGACAAGCACGACCGGCTCGTTCCGTTCGGTCACCTTCCGCCCGGCGAGGCCTCCGAGGATCGAGCCGGCGCCCCAGCACGCGATCATCGCTCCGTACCCGGCCGAGCCGGCGTTGAACAGGGTCGCCAGCGGCACGTCGGCGACCATGGACACGCCGCCGCCCAGCACGATCGCGCCCCATGCGAACGCCAGGGTTCGAAGGACCCGATCCGCGAACATGAGGCGGAAGCCGGCGCCGATGCCGCGGTGGGCGTCCGCCACCTCGTGCCGATCCTCCCGGAACCGCCCACGGACGGTCATCACCAGCGCCGCGGACAGCACGAACGACACGGCGTTCGCCAGGAAGACCGCCTGCGCCTCGAACACGCCGACCAGGACGCCGCCGACGAACGGGCCGACCAGGATGCCGGCGCTGGTGCCCATCGAGATCAGCCCGTTGGCCCAGCCGAGCGACCCTTCGTCTCCCACCAGGCTCGGGATCGCCGCGGTCGACGCGGCGCGGAACGGCGTCTCCGCGACGGCCGCCGCGAACGCGAGCGTGACGAGGGCCGCCGGCGCGTGCACGAACGCCATGGCGCAGAAGATGCCCGCGGCGGCGCAATCGGAGGCGATCATCACCTTCTTCCGGTCGAAGCGGTCGCCGATCATGCCGGCGAACGGCCCGGCCAGCCCCACGACGCCGAAGGTGAGGAACAGGCTCGCGGCCAGCCAACCGGCGGAACGGGTGATCCGGTAGATCTCGAAGTTCAACGCCATGAACGCGGCCGCGCCGCCCGTGAACGAGACCGCTCGCGCGAGGGCGATCCGCCGGACGGCAGAGCGGGGGCGCGCGCCGGGAGGGATGGGGACCGCAGAGATGGGCTGCTTCGCGTGCTCGTTCATGTCGCAATCCTGGGCTCGGTGCTGCGTGGGCGGGAGACGGGTGTCTGGCGAGAAGCCGCGACCGACGGACCCGATCGGGCCCGGACGCGGCGTGCCGGCTGAGTCAGCCCAGGAGCAACATGACCGGCGGAGTCTACCAGCGCCCGAGCGCTCGATGCGCTGGGCGCGCTGGATAGGATCGCCCGACGTGACCTCTCACGATGCGCCCGGCGGGGCCGGGAAGAAGCGGTTCGTCTTCGATCTGGCGATCGCGCTGGAGCCGCTCGGCGAGGGCCGCCACCTGGCGCACGTCGATCCCCGTTGGAACATCGCCGAGGCCCCGAACGGCGGGTACCTGCTCTCGATGGCGCTCACGGCGATCCGGGCCGAGGTGCCGCACCCCCACCCGTTCGCCGTGTCGGCGCACTACCCCCAGCGCACCGCGAACGGTCCGGCGGAGATCACGACGGAGGTCGTGAGGGTCGGACGGGGTTCCACGACCGCGCGGGCCACCCTGTTCCAGGAGGGCACCGCCCGGGTCCTGGTGACCGCGACGTTCGGTGACCTGGACGCCATGCGAGGGCCGACCGCCATCCAGGCCGAGCGCCCGACGTTCCCGCCGCCGGACGAGTGCGTTCACGCCGTGGGTCCGGTCGCACCGCCGTTCATGCAGCAGTTCGACCTGCGGCTCACGCCCGAGACCGCGTCCTGGGCCGTCTCCCATCCCAGCGGCGTGGCCGAGGCCGCCGGATGGATCCGGTTCGCCGACGGCCGGGAACCCGACCCTGACTGCCTCCCGCTGATGGCCGATTCGTTCCCGCCGACCGTGTTCAACCTGATGCCGGCGGCCTGGGTGCCCACGATCGAGTTGACCGTTCACGTCCGTGGCCGTCCAACGCCGGGGTGGCTGCAATGCCGGTTCCGAACCAGATACCTCATCGAGGGGTACCTGGAGGAGGACGGCGAGATCTGGGACTCGGACGGCCGTCTGGTGGCGCTGTCCCGCCAGATGGCGCGGATCCTGGCCTGAACAGGCTGAAAGGAAGGGGAGCTCGTGGAGCAGCGATCGCTCGGGACCGACGGGCCGCCGGTGCCGGTGGTGGGTCTGGGGACGTGGAACGTGTTCGACCTTCCGTCCGACAAGCAGCAGGTCGCGGACGCGGTGGTCGACGCGGCGTTCGGCGCGGGCACCTGCGTCGTGGACAGCTCGCCGATGTACGGCCGCGCGGAGGCCGTGCTCGGACGGGCCCTGGACGGCCGGCGGGACATGGCGTTCGTGGCCACGAAGATCTGGACCCCCTCGGCCGAGGAGGGCCGCCGGCAGTTCGAACGCCAACTCGGGTTCTACGGAGGCCGCATCGACCTGCTGCAGGTGCACAACCTGGTCGCCTGGCGCGAGCACCTCGACTGGATGGAGGCCGAACGGGACGCCGGCCGCATCGGAATGCTCGGCGCCACGCACTGGCAGGCGTCGGCCTTCGGCGAGCTCGAATCGGTGATGCGCTCGGGAAGGATCAGGCAGGTGCAGGTCCCGTACAACCCGCACGAGCGCGACGTCGAGGCGCGGATCCTTCCGCTCGCCGCGGACCTGGGCCTGGGTGTGGTCGCCATGCGGCCGTTCGGCGAACGCGACCTGCTGCCCGGACCCGACCCCGGCCTGCTGGCGCCGCTGGAGCCGTTCGGCATCCGAACCTGGACCCAGGCGCTGCTCAAGTGGCTGCTCTCCGACCCGAGGGTGCAGGTGGCGATCCCCGCCACGCGGGATCCGCGTCACGCGCAGGACAACGCCGAGGCGGGCGCTCCTCCCTGGCTCGGGTCCGACGAACGCCGGCTGATCGAACGCCTCGCCGATTCGGCCTGACGCCCGCCCGGCAGGAGGGCTCCCGGAACGAGAACGGCCCGCGCTCCCCGAAAGCACCCGAGGGTGGCGGGCGGTTGCGGGGAGCCGGGCTGCCGGTGAGCCGGGGGACCGGGCCGTGAAGGGGGAGCGACCCGGCCCCCGGGATTGCCCGAGCCCCTAGGGGAGACTCGGGGGCCTGGTGCCGAGCGTCAGCGACACCGTGCGCTGGCCGCTCGACGACACCACGGTGACCGTGATCTTGTCGCCGGGCTTGTACGACTGCAGGGCGTTGGTGAGGTCGTTCGTCGTACGGATCTGCTTGCCGTCGATCTGGACGATCACATCGCCGTTCTTCATGCCGGCCTTCTCGGCCGGGCCGCCGGAGACGACCTGGGCGACGCCCGCGCCACGGGTGCTCGCGGGGACGCCGAACTGCTGCGCGGTCGAGGCGTTGCTCACCGCGGTGACGCTCACGCCCATCCACGGCCGTTCGGTCGGAGTCTGCTGCGCGAGCCGCTGCACGATCGGGATCGCGCCGTCGATGGCGATGGCGAACCCGACGTTCTCGGCCTCACCCGCCGACGCGCCCGCGGTGTTGATGCCGACGAGCGCCCCGGAGGAGTCGACCAGCGCGCCACCGGAGTTGCCCGGGTTGATCGCGGCGTCGGTCTGGAGCATGCCGACCAGGTGCTCGGTGGACCCGTCCGGTCGGGACACGTTCACGGTGCGGTTCAGCCCCGAGATGACGCCGCGGGTGACGCTCGGCCCGAGGTCGAGCGGGAATCCGATCGCGTAGACGTCGTCGACCAGCTGGAGGCTGGCCGAGTGCCCGATCGTGATGGGCTGAAGGTCCGTGGCGTTCACCTTCACGACCGCGAGGTCGTGGGCGGTGTCGACGCCGAGCACCGTGCCGGGCAGCGACTTGTGCCCGTTGGTGAACACGACCTTCACGCTCGAGGCCTGCGACACGACGTGCGCGTTGGTCGCGATCAGACCGTCCTTCGACAGCACGACGCCCGAACCTTCCGCCTGGCCCGTCTGCGTCTGACCGAACGGATTGCTCGACACCTCGGTCACACGGATGTTCACGACCGAGGGAAGGACGCGCTTGATCATCTCTGCGGCGTTCGACGTCGGCGCGCCCTGGGTGCTCTGGATGAAGGTGATCGGAGCCGCCTTCGCGGCCGTCGAGGTCCCGTTCGCCGAGAGCCCGTACGCGAGCCCGCCGCCGATCAGGCCGGCGGCAACCACGATCGCTACGGGAATGGCCCACAGACGCTTCTTCGGCTTCGCGGGCTCGGCGACCGGCTCGGCCTGCCAGGTGTACCAGGGGGGAAGCTGCGGATTGGTCGCCGTGGCGGCTGCGGGAGTGGCCGTCTCGGGCGCTGCCGTCGCGGGCGCCTCGCCTTGCGGAGCCTGCTCGGCGGAGGGGAGCTCGATCCGTTGCGTGTCCGTCGTGGCAGCATCGCCCGCGACGGATGGTGTGACCTGGTCCTCGGGTCGCGGGGCGCCCCCGGTGGGAGCGGCCGGCCCGTCCGTGGTACCTTGCGTGACTTCGTTCATCTCGTCGTCCACGTTCGGCCTCCTGCGTTCGTGACGCGGGGCAGTCTTGAGAGGCATTCTGAAACCGGGCTGAAAAGCGTCGCGCCCGTCCAGAAACATTCTTCCCTGCTTGGGCGTTGCAACAGCCTTGGGCCGCCGCCAGGTGCGGCCCCATCGATTGTGGGAGGTTGGAATGGATCGGCCGGCGATCTTGGCGGAAGGGGTCACGAAGTCCTTCGGCGATGTGCGCGCGCTCGACGGCATCGACCTCGCCGCGCCGCCCGCGACGGTCCTCAGCCTCCTCGGACCGAACGGCGCCGGGAAGACGACCACCGTCCGGATCCTGACGACCCTGCTGGAGCCGGACGCCGGGCGGGCGGAGGTGCTCGGCCTGGACGTCGTGAAGGATTCGACCAGGCTCCGGTACCACATCGGGCTGGCCGGGCAGTCGGCGGCCGTCGACCCGATCCTCACCGGCGCCGAGAACATCGAGATGGTGGGCCGGCTCTACCACCTTGATCGAGCCACGATCAGAAGGCGGACCGACGAGGTCCTGGAGCGGTTCGGCCTGGCGTTCGCCGCGCACCGGACCGTGCGGACCTACTCCGGCGGCATGCGGCGCCGGCTCGACCTGGCGGCGAGCCTGGTGGGCCGGCCCGAGGTGCTGTTCCTGGACGAACCGACCACCGGGCTCGACCCCCGCAGCCGCATGGACCTGTGGGAGCTGATCCGCGAACTGGTGAACGAGGGCACGACGCTCCTTCTCACCACGCAGTACATGGAAGAGGCGGACCGGCTGGCCGACCACATCGCCGTGGTCGACGGCGGCAAGGTCATCGCCGAAGGCACCGCCGACGAACTGAAGTCGCACGTGGGCGGCGAGTTCATCGAGATCCACCTCGCGGATCGTTCGCAGATGGGTGCGGCCTCCGAAGAGCTGGCCGGCGTGGGCCGTGGCGGCCCGCAGGCGGACGGGGTGGCCGGAGAGATCACACTGCCCGTCGCAGATGGGGCCGGCGCGCTGATCGACGTGGTCCGCAGGCTGGACGCCGCGCACATCCGTGTCGCGGACATCGCGCTGCGCAGGCCGACGCTGGATGACGTCTTCCTGGCGCTGACCGGCCACTCGGCGGAGGAGGACGGCTCCGGTGCGGACGTCGCGGCGGCCGGGAACGGGGCAGGCCGGAGGCGGGGCCGCGGACGAAGCGGCGCCCGCAGCGCATCGGGGAGGAGCGAGCCATGAGCGTGGCCACGACGACCGCACCGCAGCGCACCACCGAGCACACGACGATGTCGTGGCTGTTCTCGGACATCATGGCGGTCACCAAGCGGAACCTGCTCAAGTACGTCCGACTGCCGACGCTCCTGATCTTCTCCACGGTGCAGCCGGTCATGTTCGTGCTGCTGTTCAAGTTCGTGTTCGGCAACGCGATCAAGCTGCCGGGGCCCTACTCCTACACAGACTTCCTGATGCCCGGGATCTTCGTCCAGACCGTGGTGTTCGGCTCCACACAGACGGGCATCGGCCTCGCCGAGGATCTCTCCGGCGGGCTGATCGAGCGCTTCCGGTCGCTCCCGATGGCGCGCTCCGCCGTGCTCGCCGGCCGGACCGTTTCCGACGCCGTGCGGAACACGTTCGTCGTGATCCTCATGGGCATCGTCGGCTACCTGGTCGGCTTCCGCTTCCACGGCAACATCGTCGCGGCCGTATTGACGGTGCTCCTCGCCGTGGCCTTCGGCTACGCGTTCTCCTGGATCTCCGCGTGGATCGGACTGACGACCGGGAACGTCGAGGCGGCGCAGGCGGCGTCGTTCGTGTGGATCTTTCCGTTGACGTTCGCGAGCACGGCCTTCGTCCCGCTCGCGGCGCTGCCGGGCTGGCTCCAGGCGTTCGCGAAGATCAACCCCGTCAGCATCACGGTCGACGCGGCCCGCGAGATGGCACTCGGGCTGCCGTACGGAAAGGACCTGCTCAAGGCGCTGATCTGGATCGGCGTGATCCTGGTGATCTTCGTGACGCTCGCGGTGCGGCGCTACCGCAAGGTGACCTGACCGACGTCATCACGGCCGGCCAGCCCCAGCCAGTCTTCACGCAGGACGCTCATCAGGATCAGGTCGACGTACCCGCCGTCCGCCCATTCGTGCTCTCGGAGGCGGCCCTCCTCGACGAATCCGCAGGCGCGATACGCGCGCAGGCCGGCCTCGTTCGTCGCGAGCGTATCCAGGCACACCTTGTGCAGGTTGAGGTGGACGAACGCGTATTCGAGCAGCACGCGGATCGCGTCGCTGCCGTAGCCCTTGCCGATCTCGGCCGCCATTAGCGAGATGCCCAGGTCGGCGCGCCGGTGTATGGCGTCCACGTCGCGCAGGTTGCACAGGCCCACCAGGCGGCCCTCCGCCTCGATCGCGAAGCTGTGGTCCGTGTTGGGGTCGGCTTGGCGCCGGTCGAACCAAGCCTCGATCTCGGCCATCGAATGCGGCGTCGGCGGGCCGAACGCGGCCAGTTCGATCTTGGCGTCGTTTCGGAGCTCCCAGATCTTCGGCAGGTCCGACCGTTCGACGGCACGAAGCCCGACCTTGCGCCCGTGGATCACGCGCTGCCTGCCTTTGGCTTGATCGCCTTCAGCGAGAAGTAGAGCGGCAAGCGGCCGTCCAGCTCGCCGGGGAGGCGATACAGGCCGTCCTCGCCCGCCTCCAGGAAGTCCATCTTCCAGACCACGAACGGGAACTCGTGCAGGAACTCGATCTGCAGGCCGGCATGCACGACGGCCGTCACGATCTCGCCCATGCCGTGGTCCCAGCCGTGCTCCTTCAAGCCATCGGTCGGGGCCTCCGGATCGGCGTAGGAGCCGTGGACGTCGAAGGAAATCGGCTCCCCGTGCTCCCAGTACGGATAGGTCAGCTTCAACTCTCCCGGTTCGACCCCTTCGTTCTCGAAGGCCATCGCCACCGGATGCGCCTCGGTCAGGTACAGGAAGCCGCCCGGCTTGACGAAATGGGCTGCGACCCTCGCCCATGCCGCGATGTCGGGCAGCCAGCCGAGGACGCCGTGCGAGGTGTAGACGATGTCGAATCCCTGCCCGGCGTCGAGGTTCCGCGGCAGGTCGTAGAGGTCCGAACAGACGAAGGTCGCGTCGATTCCGAGCTCGCCGGCAAGCGTGCGGGCGGTCGCGACGGCCTCGGGGCTGAAGTCGGCGCCGGTCACGGTGGCGCCGAGCCTGGCCCAGGAGAGGGTGTCCATCCCGAAATGGCACTGCAGGTGCAGGAGGGATCTGCCGGCGACGTAGCCGACCTCCTCGCGCTCGTAGTCCTTGATCCGGATCGGGCGGTCGCCGCCATCCTTGAAGGACGCCAGGTCGTAGAAGGCCGAATCGACGTGGATCTTCGTCCAGGCATCCCAGAGCGCCCGGTTCTCTTCGCGGAACCGGTCCGAGGCCTGCGCGGCGGGTCGGCCTTCCGATGACATGGCGTGCAGAAGTCTACGGGCGGCGTTCGGCGCGGGCAGCGTCGGGACCCGAGCCGACCCGGTGACCGGTCCCCCCATGCTCGACGTCGCGACCCGTTGTTCGGAAAGGAGCGCCGGAGCCTCCGCGCGCGTGTCGCCGGCGCCGGATAGGCTGACCGAACACGTGTTCGTTCGCGAGACACTCCGCCCCTCCGGGGAGCCGTCGCCCGACGCAGCGCTCGAGCCGCCCGCGTGGCTCGAGCTGCTGAACGTCGCCCAGCGTCAGGCGGTCACATGCCCGGATGCCCGGCTGTTGGTCGTGGCCGGCGCTGGGACCGGCAAGACCATGACGCTCGCGTGCCGGGTGGCCTGGCTGGTGGCCACCGGCGTGCCTCCCGAGCGGATCCTGCTGCTCACCTTCACCAGGCGCGCGGCGAAGGAGATGCTGGCGCGCGCCGCGAGGATGCAGGCTTCGGCTTCGGCTTCGTCACGCGACGGCACCGTGGGTCGGGGCCCGGGACGCGCCACCGATCGGGGCTCCGGGCGCGTCTGGGGCGGGACGTTCCACGCTGCCGCCAACCGGCTGCTGCGCGGGTTCGGCGGCCCCGTCGGTATCCGCCCCGACTTCACCGTCATGGACCAGGCCGACGCCGCCGATCTCATGAACCTCATCCGAGGCGAACGCCGTCTGGGCGAGCGGGATCGGCGCTTTCCGCGCAAGGACACGCTCGCCGCGATCTACTCGCGAACCGTCAACGCGCAGATCCGCCTCGCGGAGGTGCTCGAGCGCGACTACCCCTGGTGCGCCGAGGAGATCGACGGGATCCGGGACGTCTTCGGCCGCTACGTCGAACGCAAGCGCGCGGCCAACGTCCTGGACTATGACGATCTCCTCCTGTACTGGCGGGCGCTCGCCAACGACCGCGGCGGCGGGCCTCGAATGGCCCGGCTGTTCGACCACGTCCTGGTGGACGAATACCAGGACACGAACGCGCTCCAGGCCGACGTCCTCACAGGGCTCGTCGAACACGGGACCGCGAACCTGACGGTCGTGGGCGACGACGCGCAGGCGATCTACGCGTTCCGTTCGGCGACCGTTCGAAACATTTTCGATTTTCCGACGACCTTTCCTGGAACGACCGTGATCCGCCTCGAACAGAACTACCGGTCGGTGCCCCCGGTCCTCGATGCGTCCAATGCCGTGATCCGGCTCGCGAAGCAGCGCCACGAGAAGACCCTGTGGTCGGCGCGCTCGGGTGCAGCCCGTCCCGTGCTGCTGACACACCTGGACGAGGCGGCACAGTCGGACGCCGTGTGTCAGAGCGTGCTTGACGCGCGCGAGCGAGGGATCCCGCTCAGACATCAGGCGGTGCTCTTCCGTGCCGCGCATCACAGCGATCTGCTGGAGGTCGAACTCGCTCGGCGCAACATTCCGTTCGTGAAATACGGCGGATTGAAGTTCCTCGAGGCGGCCCACGTGAAGGACGTGCTGGCGGTTCTTCGGATCTTCGAGAACCCGCGGGACGAGGTGTCGTGGTTCCGCACCCTTCAGCTGCTCGACGGCGTGGGCCCTGCGGCCGCGCGACGGATCTGTTCGGACCTGGGGGTCGGGGGCGGCGATCCCGCGCCGTCGTCGACACCCATGCCGCTTCGCCGGCTGCTGGATTCGCCGCCGTCCGTGCCGGCCGCCGCTCGGGAAGGCTTCGAGTCGCTTCGAGCGATGGTAAAGATGCTTGACGAGTCAGACGATCGACGGCTGCCCGTGGGGACGCAGATCGACCGGATCGCCGAGTTCCTGGAGCCCGCGTTCGTACGGCTCTATCCGAACGCCGGGGCGCGGATGCGAGACGTCGAGCAACTGGCGAACCTGGCGTCGGGTGCGGCATCGCGGGCGACGTTCCTGAGCGATCTGACCTTGGATCCGCCGGCATCCACTGGGGATCTGGCTGGGGCGCCGCATCTGGACGAGGACTGGCTGGTCCTCTCGACGATCCATTCGGCGAAGGGCTGTGAGTGGGACGAGGTCCACGTGCTGCACGCCTCCGACGGATGCATCCCGTCAGACATGGCGACCGGCGACGCGGAGCAGATCGAAGAAGAGCGGCGCCTGTTGTACGTGGCGCTGACGCGGGCGAAAGACCGGCTGTTCGTGCATTTTCCGCTCCGGTATCACGTGGGCGGCCGGCCGCGGTCGGACCGGCATTCGTACGCGCAGCTCTCGCGGTTCCTCGCGCCATCGGTCCGCGAGCATTTCGACGAGCGGACCTCGTTCAGTGACGACGAGGCCGGCGTCGCGAGCCAG
>JBEDUK010000112.1:0-12022 GCA_040414485.1 Actinomycetota bacterium | reverse complement strand
TCAAGATCCACTCGGACGGGACCTTCGCGTTCAAGCAGTACGACGAGCTCTTCGGCGCGCTCAGGTTCGGAGGAACCCTCGGCGGTGCCTCCGGGACCGGCACCGAACTCGCCGCGATCCCAGGGCTCACGAAGCAGTTCGCCGGCGAGGCGTGCTCGAGCGGCGACGTGACCTGGCGCGCGCACCCGCCGGCGGGCGCACCCGTCCGTTCTGCGTCGGGTATCGGAATCCTCATCCGCCTCGATCGCGACCGCTCCGGGCACGTGACCGAGTCGATCACGAAGAACTGACAGGACAGCATGAGGCGTCGATCCTCTGCGGGAGGCGGCGTGTTCGGTGCCGCGCTGGTTCTGAGCGTGTGGCTGAGCGCGCCCGGCGTCGCATCGTCTGCTCCCGCGCCGCCCGGCGCGACGGCCGGGCAGTGGGTCGGTGCCGGGAAGCTGAACGCGGCCCGTGCCTTCACCGTCCAGGCCCTGCTGCAGGACGGTCGGATGCTGGTGGCCGGAGGCGTCGACGGCGTCTCGACGCTGCGCTCGGCAGAGCTGTTCGACCCGACGACCAAGCGGTGGACGAAGACCGGCTCCATGGCCAAGCCCCGGTTCACCACCCAGGCAGTCACCCTGGCTGACGGCCGGGTGCTCGTGCCAGGGGGTCAGGGCAGGTGCTGCAAGACGGTTGATGCCTCCGCGGAGATCTACGACCCAACCGCGGGCGCGTGGTCGAGCGCGGGGACCATGTCCACGCCGAGGGCGTTCGCCACCGTCACGAGGCTGCGGGACGGCCGCGTCCTGGTCGCATCGGGCGTCAAGGCGATCCACTTCAGCAAGCCGGACCGGCTCACCGCCACCGCGGAGATCTACGACCCGGGGAACGGTCAGTGGACGCTGACGGGGAGGCTGCACACCGCCCGGGAGTGGGCGAGCGCCACGCTGCTCCCGGATGGCCGGGTGCTCGTCGCCGGCGGCATCGGTGCGACCGGACAGGTCCTGTCCTCGGCGGAGACCTTCAACCCGAAGTCCGGGAAGTGGTCGGTCGTGGCGAGCATGCACCATGGCCGCGCGCAGGCCGGGGCCGTCCTGCTCGGCGACCGACGGGTGCTCGAGGTCGGCGGGCATGGCGCCGGCTCGGCGCTGGACAGCGCCGAGCTCTATGACCCGGTGGCAGACTCGTGGACGTCGGCAGGGACGTTCGATGGTGCTCGCACATCTCCGATCGTGGCCCTGCTCAAGGACCACACCGTCCTTGTGGCCGGTGGGTTCGGCGACGGGATCGACGCGCTCGCCTCCGCCGACCTCTACACGCCCGCAGACGGTGGGTCGGGGACGTGGGGAGATCTGCCGGCCATGCCCGGCCCGCGGGCGGACGGGGTCGGGATGCGGCTGTCGGATCGGCGCGTGATCGTCGCGGGAGGATTCGACTCCGAGGCGCACGACGCGCCGGTCGCCGCGTTCGAATACGTTCCCTAGGGATCCGAACGCCAAGGGCCGTCGGGCTCTGCCCTTTGTTCCTCACGTCGTGCGTGCCCGGTCGGCATGCTCGACGGCGCGGGCGACCGCGACGCGCGTCGACACGCCCATCTTGCTGAAGATGTTTCGCAGGTGCGTCTCGACCGTCTTCTGGCTGAGGTACAGCTCTGCGGCGATCTGGCCGTTGGTTCTGCGGTCGACGACCAGACGCGCCACCTGAAGCTCTCGCGCGGTCAGCGATTCGACGCCGTCTCCCTCGGCATTGCCCGGACGCGTCCGGCGGTGGGGGCGCAGGCCCAATCGTCCCAATTCCCGCTCGGCGCATTCGCGAAAACGGAACGCGCCGCAGGCGCCCAGTGCCTCGGCGGCCCGGTGAAGCTCGGCGACGGCGCGGTCCGTCTCGCCGGCGCGTACCAACGCCCGCCCGGCAACCACCCGTGAGAGCGCCGCCTCGATCGGAGCCCCGCACGCGTCGGCCGCGCCGGCCGAGACGAGCGCCCGATTGCACGCGCGGGCCGTTTCGTCCGCGACCAGAGCCACGGCGGCCACCGCGCGATCCGCCCATGCGGCGACGAGCGGCAACTGTACGGTCGCAGCCGTCGCCTCGGCCAGGGCAGCCGTGCGCGCGGCTTCGCCCGGGCGGTCAAGGGCCAGCCAGCACCGCGTCAGCAGTTCGAGCCAATACGCCCGCCACCCGCCGGGGATGAGCCGCAGCTCATCGCCCCCGGCGCGGCCGAGCAGCAACTCGACGGCCCGATCCGTTTGCCCGGTCTCGTGCAGGACCGCGGCAAGCCTCGCCGCAGCCCAGGCCGAGACGAACCCCTCGTCGAGGTCGCGCGTGAGCTCGACGCTCTCCTCAGCAGTGGCCAGCGCGATCTCCAAGTCGCCGACGGCGAGCGCGACCACCGACCGGTTGAAGAGGTTGCCTGCGAGGGCGGCCGGGGAGCCGAGCAGACGCCCTGCCTCGATCGCGCCGTCCAGGAGCTCCGCGGCGTCGGCCAGCCTGCCCCGCACGTACCACACCCGCGGCAGGACCGGGTACAGCCGGTGCAGGGGATCGCCCTCTCCGGTCGCGCGAGCAAGCGCGAGGGCGCGACTCGCGTGCGCGTCAGCCTCGGCGTAGAGGTCGAGGTAGACCTCGGCGATGGCGAGCCATCCCGCGGTGTGCGGGCGGGCCGCGAGCTCTTCGTCCCCGAGGTCGTCAACCAGCGCGGCGGCGTCTGCACGTCGGACCCGAGCGAAGTCGGTCGGCCCGGTCATCGCGGCCGCGAACGCCGGCATGACCGCGGCCGCGGCCACCAGTGCCGGGTCGCCCACCTCGGCCGCGTCGCGCACGGCCAGGTCCGCCCACTCGCGCATCGCCTCATACCTGGACCGGTAGAACTCGTTCAAGGTCAGCTCCATCAGCAATTCGACGCGCTCAACCGACGCCGTCTCGCGCAGCAGCCGAAGCGCTCTCACCAGGCGCGAGTGGGCGTCCTCGTATCGCCCGAGGAAGCGTTCGACGCTGGCGCACGACGTCGCGACCGTCGTGCGGAGCGCCGGGGGCAGTCCGGGGACGAGCGCCACCGCCTCGAGCGCCGCGTCATGACTCTCGGTGAAGCGACCCGCCGCGGCCAGCGCCGAGGCGCGGCCGAGCAGGAGTTCCGCGCGTTCCCGCATCGGGGCGGTTTCGGGGAGCAACCGCAGCGCTCCTTCGAGCCACCTCGCTGCACTGTCCGGTGCCAGGGCCGCCGCCGATCCCCCGGCCTCCCGGAGCACCGCGACGGCGGCCAGGTCGCCCTGGCGCGCCGAGCGCTCGATGTGGTGGGCGCGCGCCGCAGCCGTCGCACCGCGCGCCGCGAGCGCCTCGGCGCATCGCCTGTGAGCTCGAAGCCGCCAACCGACGGGAGCCGTCTCGTAGACCGCGCGCCGCACGAGCGGGTGGCGAAACCGGAATCGCCGGGGCACATCGGTCTGACGGATGAGGTCCAGCTGCAGGAGCTCGTCGATGGCGAGCATCGCCGAGTCTTCGGACGTGTCGGCTGCCGCCGCCGCCAGTTCGGGCTCGAACGGATCGCCCGCCACCGCGGCGCCTTCCAACACGAGCCGGGTGCCGTTCGACAGCATTGCCAGCTCTTCGCCCAGTGACGCGGCCACCGCATGTGGGACGAAGACATCGGTCGCCGGGATCTCCGACACCCTGGCGACCGTCCCGGCGCGCTCCAGCGATCGCGCGAGCTGCTCCAGATAGAAGGGATTGCCGCCGCTCTCCTCATACAGGACGCTGGCGTCTGCTGCGCCCACCGCGTCGCCGAGCAGTGCTCGAGCTTGCGCGAGTGTGAGCGCGTCGAGCTCGACGCGGGTCAGTGCACCAGATCGTTGTGCCCGATCGAGGGCGGCTGTGAGGCGTCCCGGCGTCTGGTTCGGGCGAAGCGCCACCGCCACCAACACCGGAGCGGCCGGTGGCCGGCGCAGGAGCGAGCCGAGCAGCTCGATGGATGCCGGGTCCGCCCAGTGCAGATCGTCGAGCAGGAGAAGAAGGGGTCTCGCATCGGCGAGCCGCTCGAGGAGCGCCCGAACCGCTCGGTGACAGCGGTGGCGCTCGTGCTCGGCCTCAACGCTTCGACCGCCGGGCGATGCAAGCGCAGGGAAGACACGCGCCAGATCGGCTCGCATCTCGTCGCTCAACCCGGAGAGGTGAACGTCGTCGAGCCCTTCCACGTATTCATCCAGCGCATCGACGAAGACGGAAAAGGGCAGATCCCGTTCGAATTCCGAGGCCGATCCGGAGAGCACGATGTGTCCGCGACCCTCCGCACGGGACGCAAGCTCCCTGAGCAGCCGGGTCTTGCCGATGCCGGGTTCGCCAGACACCTCGACTGCGGCCCAATCGCCTCGATCGACTCCGTCGAGGAGGTGTTGGAGCGATTCGAGCGCCTCGGCACGCCCGATGAGGGCTTCGGCGCGCGGCATCAGGCCCCCGCTGCCGCGCGGTCGGAGCGGATAGAGGACCCCTCCCTCCGGTGCTGCCTCATCGACACCCCCCTCGTGAAGCAGATTTCCCGTCTCATCCATGTGGGCGCATGGGCCGTTCGGCCCGCGCTCGGCGGGCCGAACGTCTCGCATTCCGGTCACGTCAGGTCGGATCGGCCGGACAAGATCAGGGTCTGGACTCAGGGTGATGCCCTGATGTCGGCGCAACGGCCTGACGGCAGGCTGGCCGCATGTCTCCGTATCTGCTCCACCACCACCACACGCCCGACGAGTGCGGCGTTGTGTTCACCTCCTTCAAGGGACATGAAAGCCCGCTTCGCCACCGGGCGACGCTGGGTTCGTGTCGCTCCGGTGGGCATGAGATCTGGTGGACGGTGGAGGCCGAGAGCGGGGAGGACGCGCTGGCGCTGCTGCCCCTGTACGTGGCCGATCGAACCACGGTCACGCATGTCAGCGAGGTGCGCATCCCATGAGTCGAGCGGTCCTCTTCGTGCACGGCGGATGGGTCACACCGGCCTGCTGGGACCCGTTCGTCTCGTTCTTCGAGGCGCACGGCTACCGGTGTCTCGCCCCCGCGTGGCCTGGCAAGGACCGGTCGATCGACGCCATCCGAACCGATCCCTCGCCGCTCGCCGGCCTCGGCATCGGCGAGATCGTCGACCACTACGAGCGGATCGCCCGCACGCTCGACGAGCCTCCGATCCTCATCGGCCACTCGTTCGGCGGGCTGTTCGTCCAGGTGCTCCTCGATCGCGGAATCGGGGCGGCCGGGATCGCGATCGACTCCGCCCCGCCGAAAGGCGTCTTCGTCCTGGAGCCGACCTCGCTGGTATCGGTGGGCCGCATCCTCCTGATCCCGTTCGGATGGCGAAGGGTCGTCCGGTGGACCTTCCCCGAGTTCCGGTACGCGTTCGTGCACACGATGGGACGGACCGAGGCGCGGGCGATCTGGGAGGCGCAGATCGTGCCGGACTCTGGCCGGCTGTTCTTCCAAAGCGCGTTCGCAGGCTTCGATCGCTCGAGCCCTGCGCGGGTCGACTTCGCCAACCCTGACCGGCCGCCGCTCCTGTTCATCGCCGGAGAGGCCGACCGCGCCATGACGGCGTCGATCGTTCGCAGGACGTTCCGCGCCTACCGCACCTCGCCGGCGCGCACGGAGCTGCGCACCTTTCCTGGCCGGACACATTGGCTGATCGCAATGGACGGCTGGGAGGACGTCGCCCATGCATGCATCGACTGGATCGGTTCGGTCTTCGCACGTCCCGTGAGCGACATGAGCGAAGGGAGACGAGTGTGAACAGGACCGAAGTCTCAGCCGAGACGCCGCCCTCGAAGCCCCCGGCGGCACCGTCTCGATCCGAGCCCACGATCCGGCCCTCAGGATGGACCGGAGGTCGCATCACGGCGGTCGTGATCGGCTTCCTGCTGGGTCTGATAGCGATCGTCCTGCTTGCCGCAGGGGGCACCGCCTTGTGGGCGGATCGCACCCAACGCGACGCGGGCTATGTCACCACGGAGGGTCACGACTACGCCAGCACCGGATCTGCTTTGGCGACCGATCCGAGCAAGTTCGGAGCGGGCACCGCCTGGCTGCATGCGCCGTCGCTCCTCGGCGAGGTGCGGATCCGTGTCACGCCGGTAGGCCCACGCTCGGACCTGTTCGTCGGGATCGGTCCCTCGGCGGATGTCGATCGCTACCTCGCCGGGGTCGGTCACACCGTGGTCTCGGACATCTGGCGCGACAGGACTCAGGACATCAGCGGTGGCGCGCCGGCGTCCGCACCCGCAGCACATGACTTCTGGGTCGCCTCGAGCTCCGGCGCGGGGGCTCGGACCGTGGTGTGGAAGCCCGTCAGCGGGTCATGGACCGTCGTGGTCATGAACGCCGACGGGCGACCAGGTGTCGCCGTCCGTGCGGACCTGGGAGCCCGGATGCCGGCCGCGGTGTGGATCGCCGTCGGCCTGCTGGTCGCGGGCGCGATCTTCGCGCTCGGCGCCGCGCTCCTGATCGCCGGTGCGATCCGCGGCCGTCGCGCCGACCGGATGAGGGCCGCCTGAGGACGGCGCCCCAGAGAAGAAGAGAGAAGGGAGGGAGTAGTCATGCAGAGCATCAAGGAGGCCGCAGCGGCGTTTCTCGCGAACAAGCGGGTGGCGGTCACGGGCGTGTCGCGCACGCCGAAGGACCACGGCAGCAACACGGTGTACAAGCGGCTGCGCGAGCGCGGCTACGAGGTCTACGCGGTCAACCCGAACGCCGACCAGGTCGAGGGGGATCCCTGCTACCAGGACCTGAAGTCGATCCCCGGCGGCGTGCAGGCGGTGGTGATCGGAACCAGGCCGGAGATCGCCGAAGACACCATGCGCGAATGCGCCGACCTGAACATCACGCAGGTCTGGATGCACAGGGGACCCGGCGCGGGCAGCGTTTCCGCGGCGGCCACCGCCTACGGTCGCGAGCACGGCATCACCGTCATCGACGGCGGCTGCCCCTGCATGTTCGGACCGACCGCTGACTTCTCACACAAGGTCATGCGCGTCGTGCTTTCCAGCCACATGCCCAAGCAGGTGTGAATTCGATCAGAAAGGAGGTCAACCGTGATCGTGACAACGACACCGAGCATCGAAGGCCGGAGCGTCTCCGGCTACCTGGGCATCGTCGCCGCGCAGGGCGTGCTCGGCATCAACGCCTTCAAGGACGTCGCTGCGAGCATCAGCAACATCCTCGGTGGTCGGTCGAGGGCATACGAAGGCGAGCTCGCGTCCGGGGTGAGCGAATCACTCACCGAGCTCGAGAACCAGGCCGAACACCTGGGCGCCGACGCGGTGATCGGCGTGGACGTCGATTACGAAGCGGTCGGCAACAACATGTTGATGATCAGCGCATCGGGCACGGCCGTCACGCTCGCATGACGCGTCGGAGACACACGAACAAACGAGGGGAGCGAACGATGAGCTTCAACAAGGAATTGCTGGACCAGTACGTCGAGAGGTACAACGCCGGAGATCTCGACGGCGTGATGGACCTGTACGCCGAGGATGCGATCCAGATCATGCCGGAGGGCACGTTCGAGGGCCGGGCCGCGATCCGCGAGCGCCTCTCGCGTGAGTTCGTCGCGATCCCGGACATCTCGTGGACCGTGCTGAGCTTCGTCGAGCAGGGCGACGCGTTCGCCGACGAGTGGAGCTTCGTCGCGACGCACACGGGGCCCTTCCAGCTGCCTGACGGCAGCGAGCTTCAGGCGACCGGCCGGAGGGTGCAGCTCAGGGGCATGGAGCTGGTGGAGGTTCGCGACGGGAAGATCGTCGTCGACAACCTCTACTACGACAACGTGGCCGTCCTGGCCCAGCTCGGCCTGATGCCTGAGGGCGCCACGGTGTGACCGGTGGCCCTGCCTGGTTTGCGCTCGGCGTGGTGTCGATCGACTGCGGCCGACACCACGCCGACGCCGACCCCTGTATCCGCGGCGGGATGAATCGCGACACCATTTCGGTCTGTCGGCTACGTACAGGGGGGCAGCGACCTCGGCGTACCGAGGGATGAGAGGTCGGGCAGCCGATCCTCAATCCCCCAGTCCAGCACCTCGTGGCTGTTGCCCGCGAACGTGATCTGGACGACATGGCCCCTCGTGGTCGCATTGGCCCCGGCGGGTGCCGAGTGCTCGGCTACGAAATCGCCGGTCATGACCACGTGGTACACGGGCGCGTCATCCGGTACCCCGGCGCCCATCGCGACCTTCACGACCCGGTCGTGCCGTCCGGACACGTACACCACGGACGAGGGGTTGGGATCCTTCATCCCGGCCGCGGCCTTGCAGGCGAGCTTCGAGAGCCACGCGGGGGCGGGCGCCGGGGAAGAGGTCGTCGGCAAGAGGCTCGGGCCGGTCACCGTCGGGCCCGACGCGCCTTGCGCGCCGCCGGTGCATCCCGTCACGAGGAGCGCCGAAAGAACCGTCGAGCACAGGATCATCGCTCGCATGCGGCTCAGGCGGCTCTGAGCGCGCGACCCATTCCTGATGGTTGACATGGCCCCTCGCCTCGTCATCCGAACGTCATTCAGCTGCTCAGGCCTGAGACGTTACGGCTGCTCGTACGGTTCCGGGCCGGCGGTGACGCTACGAACGAAATCCGCTCGTTCGCCGATCGAGGTCCGGACAACCGGACCAGTCCACGGTGGCCCATGAGCACGGTTCAAGCCGTCGCGCGCGCCAGGGCCGCGGCGAGCTCTCGCCGGGAGCCGATGCCGAGCTTGCGGTACGCGCTGCTCAGGTGCACCTCGACCGTCTTCGGCGTGACGAAGAGCATCTGCGCGATGTCCCTGTTCGAATGCCCTTCGGCGGCGAGGTCCGCGACCCGGCGCTCACTCGCGGTCAACGAACCGACGCCACGAAGCGCCGTCGTTCGGGGGCGCGCACCGGTGGCGGAGATCTCAGCACGCGCGGAAGCGGCCAGCGCGTCCGCGCCGCAGATCTCGGCCAGCTCGAGCGCCGTGCGCAAGGGCTCCCGAGCCTCGGTCGGCCGCCGCGCGCGCCGCAGCGCCGCGCCGAGCGCCGCGAGCGCTTTCGCGCGCTCGAGCCGTGCAGGCGCATGCTCCAGCAGCGCGCACGCCGCTTCGAGGTGACCGATCCCAGCGCCCCGCTCCAGCGTTCCGAGCACGCGGAGCGACCGCCCGGCCGTGCCCGGCGAGCCCCATTCGCGCGCGATCTCCAGCTCTTCGGCGGCCAGGGCGACCGCCTCCTCCGAGCGACCAAGGCGGTCGAGCGCCTGCGCCTTCAACGATCGCCACGGCGCGTAGCGGGGGTGGCGTCGCCACCCTGCGTGACGCTGGAACACCTCGGCATGCGCCAGAGCCTCCTCGGCACGCCCCTCGGCAAGAAGCACGCGCATCTGCGCGCGATCCAGGAGCATGGCCGGGTCCGAACCCGGACGCGGGTGACCGGCGCCGTCCAGAAGCGCGCGTGCGTCGGCGATCGCGCCGCGGTCGACCATGAGCTCGGCGAGCACGGCCGTCGCCCACGGACGCTGCGTCGGCACGCCCCAATGCGCGGCGGTGGCCATCGCCGCCCTGAGCTCGCTCTCCGCCTCCGCGAGCTCACCGCGCAGGTACTGCGTGTAGCCGCCCCACAGTTGAACGGCGAGGATCGTGAAGACGAAGCCGCTCCGGTGCGCCTCCGCGCGAACGGCGTCCCACATCTCCGTGGCCTCGTCGAGGTCGGCGAGCGCCAGCGGCAGGATCGCCGCCACCACCAGGTAGCCCGCGTCCGCGGCGATCAGCGTGTCGTCCTGGAGCGCGGCGCGTGCCACGCTCACGACCTGATCGGCGGGGCCGGCGCTCTCTGCCCACTCCAGCGCGGCGACCGCCGCGAGCATCTTCGCGCCGGGCCCGCCGGCCGCGTCGATGCCCCGATGGCTTCGCAGGCGCTCCAGCCGTTCGCCGCCGTCGTCGCGAGCGCCGAAGAACAGCGACAGCAGTTCGCCCGCCTCGATCTGATGACCCAGGTCGGCGAGCTCCATGGGAAGCTCGACCGTCGTTCGGCGTGCGATGTCCGCCGCCTCGTCGGGCCGCTCCATGAAGTTCAGCGTGCACGCCAGCCAGTCGGCCGCGTGGCCGCGGATCACGGGGTCGACGGCGCTCTCGAACGCGCCGCGGAGGGCCTCGGCGGAATCCGGCAAGGACGTCAGCGCCTGCGCCCGGCCCAGCTCGAACAGCAGCTCTGTTCGAACCGCTGACGGGAGCGGCTCGGCGAGCGCGCGCCGCAGCGAGGCGATCGCCGCGTCCGGCGCGCCTTTCGCGAACGCGCTTCGCGCGGCCGATCGGAGGACGTCGACCACCCACCCCTCGCCGCCGCGCGGCATCTCGACGATCTGCGCAGCGACCTGCTCGGCGGGGGCGTGCAGTTCGAAGAGGAGCCGCGCGGCGCGTTCGTGCATGAGCTCCCGCTCGCCCGGCGCGAGGTCACGGTCGACGGCCGCCTGCACCAGCGGGTGGACGAAGCCGAGCGGAGGCTCCGGACGCAGGATCTCGGCGCGAACGAGATCTCTGCACGCCGCGGCGACGGCATCGTCGCCCATGTCTGCGAGCGCCCCGACGACGGCGAAGTCCACGCCGTCTCCCAGCACGGCCAGCGCGCGAGCCACCTCCACGGCATCGGCTGGGAGCCGCGCCAGACGAATGAGCACCGCGCGCGAGACGGCTCGGGGGCCGAGCTCAGCCACGACGTCGACATGCGCCGCGTCCGGCGGGATTCGTTCCGCCTCGAGCGCCTTCAGCAGCTCGTTCAGCAACAGCGGATTGCCGTGCGTCGAGGCATGGCATGCCCTGGCGAATGCGGGCGCCGCGGCTTCGCCCAGCCGCTCGCGAACGACCTCCTCGGCCGCATCGGGGCTGAGCGCACCGGGAACCAGCACCTGCGCCGCCGGGTCGCCGGTGAGCTCGGCGAGGAGCGCCTCGTTCGCTCCAGACTCGGACGGCCGGACGGAGCCGACCACCAGGATCGGGAGACCCTCGAGCCGCCGGGTCAGATACGCCAGGAAGCGGAGCGAGGTTCGGTCGCACCAGTGCAGATCGTCCACCGCGAGCAGGAGCGGGGCGTCGGCGCTGAGGTTTACCGTCAGCCAGTAGAGACCGTGCAGCGCGCCGAAAGTCCACTCGCCCGTGGCTTCGTCGTTGCTCTCCGCGTCGGCCGAGCCGAAGACCGTGGCCGCGGCGCCTGCCGCTCCCGCGAATGCGCGCTCGCGCACCGCCGGGTCCGCCAGGCGTGGTTCGTAGAGCTGGCGGACGATGCCGAAGGGGAAGTCGCGCTCCAATTCGCCGGAGCGCGCGAACAGGACGACCATGCCGCGTTCGGCACCTCTCCTGCGCGCCTCGGCGAGCAGGCGGGATTTCCCGATCCCCGCTGGACCCTCCAGCAGCACCAACCCGGCGCCGCCGCCGACCGCGCCTTCGATGGCGTGATCGAGCGCCTCCAGCTCGCGCTCGCGTTCGAACAGGCGCGTCCCTCCCGCGCCGGACCCCCGGGCTTGCCGCACATGGGCATCCTGACGGTCCGGAGGCCGATCAACTAGGGGTCGGGCCCGAAACATTGGGGTTCGGGTTGGGGGCGGCCGCGATGTGGAGGTTCGTTCGGCGCGCGATCGTTGCGCCCATGGCCACGGCACGCACGAGCATCACGATCGTCGTCGACCTCGATGAGGCGACCGACACTCCGTCCGGCAGCGCGCGCCTCCCGGACGGCACCGCCCGCGAGTTCCACGGCTGGATCGGTCTGGCAGAGGCGATCGACGCGCTCGCGCGGATTCCGCAGGCGTCACATCAGCCGGAACCAAACGAAAAGGAGGAGGGGAGATGACTGACTGCACGCAGCACGCCGCCGCCCGGACCCCCCGCACGGCGAAGGCGACGCTCACGGCGGCCCTGCTCGGGCTCGCGCTCGCCGCTTCGATGGTCCACGCGCCGGTGGCGCACGCGGCGCGCGCCCCGAAGTGCTCGGTCGATCAGGGACAGGCCTTCATCGACGCGGGGCTGTACGACAAGGCGGTCCAGGAGTTCACGTGCCTCATCGATGCGGCGCCGACCGGGGTCG
>JBEDUK010000111.1:0-13869 GCA_040414485.1 Actinomycetota bacterium | reverse complement strand
GTGGCGCACGCGGCGCGCGCCCCGAAGTGCTCGGTCGATCAGGGACAGGCCTTCATCGACGCGGGGCTGTACGACAAGGCGGTCCAGGAGTTCACGTGCCTCATCGATGCGGCGCCGACCGGGGTCGAGGGCTACCGCGGTCGCATCGAGGCGGAGGTGCTCCTGGGCCGCTACTCGGACGCGGTTCGCGACGAACAGCGCGTGACCGCGTACGTCCTGCCCGTTCATCCGGACGCTGCGAAGACGATCCTCGACGGCTACGCCGCCCGGCTCGTGCAGGATCCGACGAACATCACGGCGCTCACGGGGGCCGGCTTCTCCCGCTGGTGGTTCTTCGACTACGCGCGGGCGATCCAGCTGACCACCGACCTCCTCGCGATCAGCCCGAACAACGCCTTCGCGTATCTGTTCCGCGGCTCGAGCCGATTGCTGCAGGGCGCGACCAAGGCCAAGGGCGTCGACGACCTCGAGCGCGCGATCGCTCTCGACCCCACGAATCCCCATGTCCGCTTCATCGTGGCCGACGCGTACACGTACGGCTTGCCGGACCCGGCACGGGCGTTCGAAGAGGCATCGCGGGCGCTTGACGGGGGCCTGGACACGCCGCGGGTGCACGCGATCCTCGCCGCCTCGTACGACGCGTTCGGTGAGCAAGGGTCCGCCGCGGCGGAGATCCAGCGAAGCATCGAGCTGGCGACGACCGAGCTCGTGACCGCCTCGCCGCTCCCGGCCGGCGATTCGGCCTCGCTGGGCCTGGTGCCGGGTCGCACGTACCAGATCCCGATCCCGGCGACCGCGGGTCAGCCGATATCGATCAAGACCAGCAGCAAGGACTTCGGGGACACCATCGCCGTGCTGCTGGCGCCCGACGGAACGCCGGTCATCGGCAGCGACGACGCGAACCGCTCCTTCGCCGCGTTCGACTGGGTCGCCGACGAGACCGGCACGTACCTGCTGCAGGTCACCTCATTCGAGGCGGTGAGCACCGGTCAGTTGGTCGTGACACGCACCTGAACGAGACGCGTTCGCGCGTCTGATTCGAACGGAGACGGGCCCTCCTGCCGCTTGCGGCGAGAGGGCCCGCTCGATTTCGCGCGACGCGCGACGCGCGACGCCGGCAACGTTCACGGCGTCGTCACCGGCGAGCGGTACAGTCCGCGCGACCGGCCCGTCTTCGACGAAAGGCATTCGGCATGCAGAAGCGATTGGTCACCCGGTATTCGACTGTGTCGCCAGAGGCGGCGGATGAGAACCAGCGGCGAATCGAGGCGGTGTTCGCCGAGCTCGAAGAGTCGAAGCCCGACAACGTGAGCTACATCGTGCTCCGACTGGCCGACGGATCGTTCGTCCACGTGTCGTTCCACGACCACGGGGACGACGAGGTGAACCCGATCGCGTCGTCCGAGGCCTTCGCGCACTTCCAGGATGGTCATGCGGACCGCCGCTCGGGCGGGGTCGACCAGCAGACGGCGAGCCTCGTGGGCGCCTACATCACGGTCATCGACTGACCAGGCATATCGGTTCGTTGGGCGGTGGGCCAGAGCCACCATGCGGCGATGGCCGCGAGCACCAGCAGGATGAACGCGACCCCGCCATAGGGTCGGCCCTTCGTGAGACAGATCGGATACGGGGGACAATCGCCCGCCATCGACTGGACCCACCCTCGCTGCAGGATCAGAACGGTGGCAGCGACGACGGCCGCGGCGAGAACACCGGACGCGGCCCGTTGACGCGTCTTGGCTCCGCTTCGATGCAGGGCCAAGAGGAGCGGCAGGGCGCCCAGAACGAGGATCGCCAGCCTGAGCAACCCGTGATGGTCGGGATACGTCCCGCAGGGAACCGCGACGTTCGGCGGCGGGCAATCGGGCCGGGCGGTCGTCGGCACCGCGATAGCCAGAACGATCCCGAGAAGGAGAGAAAACACACTCAGGACCATCCAGCGGCGAAGGACCGGCTTCGCCACGGCGCTTCGGGTTCGCTCGTCCTGCTCGCTCATGCTTGACCCACGCAGATATACGTCGCGGCAGCGCACGTCGGCGCTCCACGCCTCCGCGTTTCCCGTGGTGCCGCGAGGCTCATCCCACGCTGTCGCTCAAGCGGCGAGAGAGAACGGCGGGTACTTGTCCGTGACGAGCGTCAGCGCATATCCGACGACTCGCGCGCCCCATCTGATCACGCCCTCCACGAATCCGAACATCCCCTTCGGATACCGCCCCGTGAAGATGATGATGATCCAGGCGATGAACACCACGAAGATCAGCGCGATCCACAGGAACGCGAGCACGATGAAATGCGGGATGGCCAGCAGCCACTTC
Organism: Actinomycetota bacterium; assembly: GCA_040414485.1. Lineage (GTDB taxonomy): Bacteria > Actinomycetota > UBA4738 > UBA4738 > UBA4738 > JBEDUK01. Next base: position 11,554 of record JBEDUK010000111.1, on the reverse strand, counting down.
ACCAGCGGGAGCCACCGGTTCAAGCTCTGGCCGCCGTTCGGCTCCACGTAGTCGAGGTGCACGGCCTGGTGGTCGTCCGTTGACGGGTATCGATCGTCCATGAGCAGGATGTAAACGATGACCCGATTGATGAATCGCTGCAGTTCGAGGTTCCAGTCGAACCACCAGCGTGGATACTTCTTCCGGAACAGGATCATCAGCAGCGGGCCGAAGAACAGCGCTCCTCCCGCGCCGGCCACGATGTACCTGACGCCGTTTCGCGACACGAACGAGAACGTCTCGCCGTTCACCGCTCCCAGGACGATCATGATCGGGATCGCCACGAAGATCCGGAACGCGGACGTCAGCCGGTTGAGCGAACGTTCCGGATAGTCCACGGAGAACTGCACCGGATACGCCGGCATCGTTTGCACGGCCATGATTCCCCCTCTCTGCGACGAGTGGCCCTCAGCCGCTATTCCACGCCACAGGGCAGGGCGACGCAAACGCCGGGCGCGACGTTGTCCGCGGAAAATGGTAAAGGCACCTTACTAATCGCTGCAGGAGGTGTTCGAACTCAGATCAGAATGCCGTTGCCGGCGAAGTGCACCAGGCCCGTCAGCGTCGACAGGTACGCCTCCCGCAGCCGCGGGTGCTCACCGAGCGCCCAGAGCAGTTTCGCGTGGTCCCAGGCAAGATCCCGCGCTTCGCGGATGCTCCACATGGTGAACGCGTCGTCGACCTGACCCATCGCCCGGTCGACGAACGCCATGACGCTGTCTTCGAACCATGCCTTCACCTGCTCCTCGGTCTCGCCGAGGATCGCGTTCACGCGCATGAAGTCGCGGTGCGGGGGCGTGTCGTCGTCGGGCTGGAGGGCCATCTCCCGGCACGTGGTGTCGACCGCGAGCGGCAGGTCGTGATTGATGTGCGCGTTCATCCCCGCAAGCGCGAACTGGATCGGGTGGGTGTCGGCCCGGTCACGGTGATGGAACAGCGGCGCCCAGGCTTCCGGGATCTCGCGACCGGCCGCGGAGCAGTCCACAGCTTCGAAATAGATGTTGGCGAACACCACGTCGAGCCGCGAGAGGAATTCGGCACGTTCGAACCGCTCACGGGTCCATGCTTGCTGGACCTCCTCGGTGACCCTCCGGTACATCCGGTTGAAATACGCGACTCCGTCGGAGGCCGGCAGCGCCGCGTCGATCGCGGCCATCCGTTCGATGACCTCGTCCATCGTCGCCGCCGGCGTCGAGACGATGCGGAGATCCGTGGAGACGGCCACCGTTCCCTCCCAGTCGGTCGTGGCGTCGAAAGAGCGTACGTCGAACCGGCCCGCGCACGCCAGATGTGCCGATCCGCCGCACCGGATCAGCCGGGTGGCTCCTCCATCAGCTTCAGCAGCGCGACCGTCGTGTTCCAGTTCCGGATCGTGACGTTCGGATAGATCGGCGATGAGACGATCCGGCTGAGCCGACTCTCGGCGGCCCTGCTCGCCAGCCGGGAGAAATAGAGCACTCCCGGGCCCGGCGCCGCCTCGTCGACCTCCGGCCGCGTGAGCACCACCTCCATCGCGGCCTTCGGGCGGAGCGGCTCCTTCAGGAAGATCACGTCGGACCGGTACTCGGACGGCTTCGTTCCGAACCCCTCCGGCGCCCGGTCCAGGATGGCACGCATCTGGGCGCGGCTGCGCAGCACGACGCTCGCTTCGTACGCGAACGCTGACGAGAGCATCTCCTCAATCGCGCGGGTCAGCGCTGCGGCGCTCGTTCCGCCCGACGTGAACACCACGTTCCCGCTCTGGATGTACGTTCGCGCCTCCGGGAATCCGTGCTCGGCGAAGCAGGCCCGCAACGCGGGCATGGCGATGAGGTTTCGTCCACCGACGTTGATCCCGCGAAGGAGCGCGACGTACCTGGTCATCTCGAACGCCGGGGCGGCGCCGCCTAGCCCTTGCAGAAGCAGAACGGGTGGCCGGCCGGATCGGCGTAGACCTGGAAGCTGTCGACCTTGTCGGGGTCGTCCGCGGGCTTGAGGAGCCGGGCGCCGAGCGAGGTCGCCAGCTCGTGAGCCTCATGGAGGTCGTCAACCCAGAGGTCCAGGTGGATCTGCTGCTCGGGGGCCCCGTCCGGCCAGTCGGGGGGCACGTGACCGGGCGCGAGCTGGATGCCGAGCCGCCATTCGCCGTCGACCAGAACGCTGTGCCAGTCGTCTTCCGCGTCGACGGTTCCGCCCAGCAGTCCAGCCCAGAAGGTGCTCTCGGCAGCCAGGTCGGCGGCGTCGAACACGACGATCTGTCGCTTGATCTTCATGCGGACCCCCTTCGGTGCGCGGTGCCGCCGCAGCGATCTTCGGACAGAAAGGCGGAAGCCGCCGGAACCCGAGGGTTCCAGCGGCCTCCATTTCCCACGCTACCCCAACCTGCCGCGGTGAGTCAAGCCGCGGATCGGCCTGATTCAGCGCGTCTGGAGGCGTCGTTGCCGCTGCCAGGATCCGTGTCCTGGCGCGGATGAGGCTCGCTCCTTGAACCGTCCCACCCGGGGCTGATGGCCTCTACCACGGACGACCGCCGGTAGAGGGCGCCGCGCCACCTGCCGGCCGAACCGGAGGAGGTGGCGCGGTTGAACATCTACTGGATCGAGTTCGTGTGGATGGCGATGGCCCTGGCGGCCTCGCTGATCAGCATCCGGGTCGGATCGCGCTGGTCGAGATCCTGATCGGCGCGATCGTCGGCAAACCTTCCGCACGCGTCGCACTGGGTCCAGCAGACGGACTTCACGAACTTCCTGGCGAGCATCGGCTCGATGGCGCTCACGTTCCTGGCAAGCGCCGAGATCGATCCGGTTTCCCTGAAGAAGCACTGGAGGGCGAGCCTCGCCATCGGGTTCGTCTCGTTCCTCCTGCCCTTTCTCGCCGCGTTCTCCTCTGTTCCTTGGCGCTGAACTGGTCGCTGCACGCGGCCCTGATCGGAGGGATCGCCCTCAGCACGACGTCCGTGGCGGTCGTGTACGCGGTCATGGTCGAAACGGGACTCAACCGCCAGGAGATCGGCAAGCTCATCCTGGCGGCATGCTTCGTGACGGACCTCGGGACCGTCCTTGCGCTCGGCGGCTTCTTCGCGGACTTCCACTGGACGCTCCTGGCCTTCGTGATCGTGAGCGCGCTGGTCCTGGCGCTGCTGCCGCGCGCGATGCGGTTCGTGATCGCCACGTTCGGTCACCGCGTGAGCGAACCGGAGATCAAGTTCCTGTTCGTCGTGTTGCTCGGCCTGGGTGCGCTCGCCACTGCGGCCGGCAGCGAGGCGGTCCTCCCCGCATACGTCGCCGGACTGGTCGTGGCGGGCGTGTTCCACGACGACCGCGTCCTCATGGATCGGATGCGCTCGATCGCGTTCGCCGTCCTCACGCCGTTCTTCTTCCTCAGGGCCGGGGTGCTGATCTCCGCGCCGGCGCTGGTCTCGGGCGCCGGCGTGATCGCGATCCTCCTCGGTGTCAAGCTCGCGTCGAAGGCGGTCGGCGTCTGGCCGGTGGCGTCGGCGTTCCGGATCCCTCGGCGCGAACGCGCCTACCTCGCGCAGCAGTTCTTCCAGCCGACCGTCGTGGACCAGGAGGAAGAGGAGGCGCTCGGCGCGGAAGATGCCACGACGATCGCGCGGCGCGTTCGGTCCTGACGTCGGACCTACACGCCGAACCAGTCGCCCAGTCCGGCGCGGCGGATGGCCTCGAGGGCCTGTGGCGATGGATGGGTGATCCGCAGCGTCCGGCCGGATCCGTCGGCGTGCTGCCTGCATCTGATGAGCACGCCGATTCCCTCCAGCGTGAGCCATGTGACACCGGAGAAGTCCAGTTCGACCTCCCTCGCGCCCGCCCGCTCGATCGACGCAACCACCCGGCGGATCGCGACGTCCATGTCCTCGTCGGGATCCAGGAACGGCCCCTCGATCATCAGGCGGACGGCATGGTTCGCAGTGCGGCCTGCCCCGATCCGCATGACGATTGAGCACGTACCCGAACGAGCCGGACCCTCAAACCATCATCGGCGAGGATCCGTCGCGCGGGCGACGCTGGCTGCCTCGTCCCGCTTGCGGACCACCCTGAAGCCACCGGCGTCCTCGACGACGGTCTCGACGTCGAGTTGTTCGTGACCGGGTGCAACGATGAACTCGGTGGGAACCGACCGGACGCGTTCGTAGTCCGCGTGCGTGAGCGAGACGAACGTCGTGCAGTCGAGCGCGGCGCACTCGCACAGGATCTCCAGCGACGGCCGTGCCGCATCGATCACGGCGTCGGCGCCGGCGATCCCCTCGTTGACCAGGCGCGCGCGGGCCTCGTTCTCACCCTTCCTCGCCTCGCGATCCCGCATGATCGCCCGCCGCCCCCGCCATCGATGCCCGACCGGCCCCGCTTCGAATCGTAGACGCTCGCGTCCGATCGAAGATCCGAGCGCAGCCGGCCGGTTGGGTGGCCCTTGCGAGTCCATGGCCGGCCGCGACAATGGTGGACGTACCGGCGGTGATCCAAGCGATCTGCTCCATGGGGTTTGACACGCGCGTGACTGGTCGACGATCGCACCTGCTGAGCCTTGTCTGGGCGGCCATTGCCCTGTCCCTGATTGCCGCGCTTCCCGCATGTTCGACCGGTGGTCACGTGTCACCGCCGCCGACGCGCACCGGCGCGCCGCCGACGCACACGACCCCTTCGCCATCGCAGCCGACCGTCCGGCCCTCCGCTTCCTGCGTGGACAGGACGTTCGCGGCGATGACCGAGGCCCAGCGGGTCGGGCAGCTGTTCGTGCTCGGACTCCCGAACGACCGTCTCACCCCCGGCGTCATCGCTGCCGTCCGCGCCGACCACCTCGGTTCGGTGTCGTACACCGCGTTCTCGGATGCAGGTGTCGCGGGGATCCGATCCGTCTCAGACTCGGTGCAGGCGCTGGTCACGGCGAGTGCGACCGCGGGCATCGGGTTCTTCGTTGCGGCCAACCAGGAGGGAGGCAGGATCCAGGCGCTGAAAGGACCGGGCTTCTCGACCATGCCCAGCGCGCTCGTGCAGGGCACGATCGATCCGGCACGCTTGCGCGCTATGGCGGCCACCTGGGGCGCACAGCTGGGCGACGCGGGGGTGAACCTGGACTTCGCTCCCGTGATGGACGTGGTCCCCGCCGGTCAAGAGGTGACGAACGAACCCATCGGGGCGTTGCGGCGCGAGTTCGGCCACGATCCGGCCACGGTGGCCTCCCACGGCGTCGCCTTCCTCAACGGCATGCGGGACGCCGGCGTGGCGACGACCGCAAAGCATTTCCCCGGCCTGGGCCGTGTCGTCGGCAATACGGACTACCGGTCGAACGTGGTCGACTCGGTCACCACTGAGGACGACCCGTATCTCGAGCCCTTTCGGCAGGCCGTGGACGCCGGCGTCCCGTTCGTCATGGTGTCGCTGGCGACGTACGAACGCATCGATCCGAGCCACCTCGCCGTCTTCTCGCCGACCGTCATGCGGGACATGCTCCGTGGGTCCCTGCATTTCGACGGCGTGATCATCTCGGACGAGCTGGGAGCGGCCGTCGCGGTCGCCGGGATCCCGCCCGCGACACGGGCGGTCGACTTCATCGAAGCGGCCGGGGACATGATCGTCTCGAAGTTCGTGAACCCGGCCGCTGCGATGTACCGGGCGCTGCTCGCCCGAGCCGCGGACAGCGCCTCATTCCGTGCGCTGCTCGATGACTCGGTCCGCCGAGTGCTCGTCGCCAAGGATCGTTCCGGACTCCTGCCCTGCTCTGATCGCTGACCCTTGTTCTCGGGATGGTCAATCAGCTGACGACTCCAGCTCCGCGGCGCGCGTGACCGTGCGGCGACGGCCGAACAGGAAGTAGGAGATCGGTACCGCTCCTGCCGAGCTGATGACCGTGATCGCGGTCGCCCACAGCCACTTCTTGCCGCGGACCTGGCTCGCGGGCCGCCGCTTCAGATCGACGAGGGCCGCGAGCTTCAGGATCCCTTCGATCGCTCCGAGCACCATCAGCAACCGCCGCTTGTCCTCGCTCATCCCGCTCCATCGCTGTCCGGCCATGTTCGACGCTCCTTTCCGTCACCTACCCGTGCGAACGCGCGGCCCAGGGACTCAGACGGCCGCGGGCCCTTCGACCGCGACCGCCGCCGCCGGCCGCCGCGATCGCCGTGCCCGACGCGGCCGCTCGTCACCGCCCGCGCCGCCGTCCCAGACGCGCGGGCCAAGGACGATCGCCACGGCGATGATCAAGGCCGCCCAGGCCGCTCCGAGCGAATACCCCGCCAGCACGTCGGTCATCCAGTGCGCTCCCAGGTACACGCGCGACCCGCCTACGATCATGGCGATCGCGGCAGCGCCGGTCCAAAGGATCACCCGCCGTCCGGTCGTCGCGTGCAACGACAGGACCAGGGCCAACATCGCGTAGAAGGCGACCGAGGACGTGGCGTGGCCCGACGGGAACGCCGTTCCCGAGAAGTGCCCGATCCAGATCGCCTGCGGCGGCCTGGGGCGGTCGACGATCGCCTTCATCATGTTGTACAGAACGACCGTCCCGAGGACCGTGGCCGCAAGCAGGGCCAGCGGCCGCCAGTCCCGCTTCCGCAACAGGAAGAACCCGCCGACGAACAGCCCGACTGGGACGATCACCAGATCCGAACCCAGCCAGGTCAGGGTCCGGAGCGGGAAGGTGAGCACGGGCGTTCGATGCGCGACGACGATCGCCGTGACCCGCGGATCGAACAGCGCCGACCCGTCGTGTCCGAGCACGTCCTGGGTGAGCCCGCCGAAGATCCACGCCGCCACGGCCGCGGCGGCCACCGCCAGCGTCAGCGGGAGGCCGCGGACCTCCGCGGGATCGAGCCTGGCGCGGATCCAGCGCAGGGCCGGCCGTGCGCGCACCGCCGCCAGCCCGGCCACCTCCATCATCCGCCGGCCCGGACCGCTCCCGCCTTCCGCGGTCTGCGCCCCCGCCTCCCCGAGCTCCCTACGCAGTGCGGCGTGATCCAGCCGGGTCTGGGCGCGCTGGCTTCGCCGGATCAGCCACCACACCGCCGGTGCGACGGCCGCGGCGATCACGCCCGCGAGCAGCCACACGACCATCGGAGGGAGGCTCAGCGCGAAGAACTCGCGTAGCGGCGGGATGAGCAGGACCGCGGCGAAGGCTGCGCCCATGCCCACGACCAGCCACATCCGCAGGGCCGTCAGCGGCGACGCGATCGCGGCCAGCACCACCAGCCCGATCGAGAAGAGGACGATCGTGGCGGTCGTCTGCGCCTCGACGAGCGGCAGATCGAGTTCGCGCGCCAGCGCATAGGCGCCGAACGTCCCGGCCGCCGCGAGCACTCCGGCCGGCACCGCGAAACGCAGGATCCGCCCGATGAATCCCGACCTGGCCGGTCGATCGCTCGGTGCCAGCGCCAGGACGAACCCGGGGATGCCGATCGTCAGCATGCTGACCAGCGTCAGGTGGCGCGGCAGGAAGGGGAACGGCACGTTCGCGACGCCGACCGCGAGCGCCAGGAGCATCGCGTAGACCGTCTTGGTCAGGAACAGGTTGCCCGTGCGTTCGATGTTCGCGATCACGCGGCGCCCCTCGGCCACCGCGGGCGGGAGCGCGGAGAAGGACGAATCCAGCAGCACCAGTTGCGCAGCCGCCCGCGACGCGGCGCTTCCCGAGCCCATGGCCACGCCGATGTCGGCATCCTTGAGGGCCAGAACGTCGTTCACGCCGTCGCCCGTCATGGCCACGACGTGACCCCGGCTCTGCAGCGCGCCCACCATGGCGCGCTTCTGCTGCGGCGTGACCCGCCCGAACACCGCGTGGGCCTGCAGGGCCTCGGCCAACGCCGAACGGCCGTCGGGCAGCGAGCGCGCGTCCACCGGCGGGCCGTTTTCGTGCAGCCCCGCCTCCTCGGCGATGGTTTCGACCGTGACCGGGTCGTCCCCGGAGATGACCTTGACGTCGACGCCCTGCCGTTCGAAATATCGAAGCGTCGCGGGCGCGTCGGCTCGCACGCGATCCTGGACGACGACGAGCGCCAGCGGCTCCAGGTCCGCCGGAGCGCCGGATCCGTCCAGTGCCGACGCACACCGCCCCAGCAGCACGACGCGGCGGCCGGACTCGGCCAGCGCCTGCACCCTCGCCACGATCCCTTCCGCGCCGGCGGCGCCGGACGCCGCGTCCAGCAGGACCTCGGGCGCGCCCATGACCCATGTGCCGTTCTCGCCGAACGACATCCCGCTCCATTTCCGCGCGGAGGAGAACGGGACCGAACCGGTCACGGTCCAGCGCGCCGCGGCCGCCGGCGCCGGGTAGGCGGCGCCGATTGCGGCCATGGTCGCGTTCGGTGCCGGGTCCGCGGCCGCCAGCTGGCCGAGCGCCTCCTCCAGTCCGGCCTTCGGCATCGCCCCCGACAGCTCCTCCACGTCCTGCACCACCAGGCGCCCTTCGGTGAGCGTGCCCGTCTTGTCCGTGCACAGCACGTCGACGCGGGCGAGCCCTTCCACCGCGGGCAGCTCCTGAACCAGGACACGGCGGCTCGCCAGGCGCACGACCGCGACGGCGAACGCGACGCTCGTGAGCAGCACGAGTCCCTCCGGGACCATGCCGACCGTGCCGGCCACGGCGCCCGAGATGGCCTGCTTCCAGGAGTCGTACAGCCGGAACTGCGACACGAACAGCAGCGCCGCCGTGGGCACGATCGCCCACGTCACGAGCACCAGGATCCGGTTGATGCCGTCGCGGAGCTCGGATCGAACGGGTGCGAAGCGCTTGGCCTGTTCGGCCAGCGTTGCGGCGTACGCGGCGCGCCCGACGCGCGTGGCCTGGAATCGGCCGGTCCCGGCAGCATCGAAGCTTCCGGAGAGGACCTCGGCGCCGGCGTCCTTGGCGAGCGGCGCCGATTCGCCGGAGAGCAGGGATTCGTCGACCTCCAGGCCGTCGGAGGTCAGCACGCGTCCGTCGACGACCACCTGGTCGCCCGGACGCAGCTCCAGCACGTCGTCCAGCACGACCTGTTCGACGGGGATCTCCTGCACCCGGCCGTCCCGGACGACCCGCGCGCGCGGTGTGGTGAGGACCGCCAGGCGGTCAAGCGTGCGCTTCGCGCGAACCTCCTGCACGATGCCGATCGCGGTGTTCGCCACCAGGACGATGCCGAACAGGGCGTCCTGGACCGCTCCCGTGAGCAGGATGACGACGAACAGCGTGCCCAGGAGCGCGTTGAACGGCGTCATGACGTTCGAACGGACGATCTGCCCGATGGTTCGGCTGGTCGTCGCGGGGACCTGGTTGACCTGGCCGCGGTCGACCCGCTCTCGAACGGCGGCGTCGTCCAGGCCTTGGCTCGGGTCGCTCACCCGGTCACTGTAATGACGCGCCGGGCTGCGGTCCTCACCCGCGTATGCGGGTCCGGTATGAGCCCCGCAGCCGCAGCGGGGGTCCGGCCGATTTCCGACGCGCCGCCGGGCGGCGCGGTTGCGCCTTCAGGCGCCGGAGAGCCAGGCCACGCCGACCACGCCGGGGCCGGTGTGGATCCCCATGGACGGGCTGAACTCGGTCACCAGGTCGGTGCCGCCGAGCATCAGCCGCAGGCGTTCGGCGCGCTCGGGGCACGCCGCGTGGAAGACCGCCGAGCGACCGGCTGACCGCGACCCGCGCGCCCAGGCCTCCTGCACGATCCGGCGCAGCGCCGTCCGTTCGCTCCGCGGAACCCCGAGTCGTTCGACCTCTCCGTCGCGCAGCTGGAACACCGGCTTGATGCCGAGGTGCTCCGCGAAGCCGAGCGCCACCGACGGCACGCGGCCGCTCCGGCGAACGAAGTCCACGCGGTCCAGGGCCGCGACGAGATGGGCGCGTCGGGAGGCGGCCACGGCGGTCATCCGCACCTCCTCGGCGGTGTTGCCGGCATCGGCGGCGCTCGCCGCTTCCAGCGCGACCAACCCCTGCGCCGCCGCGGCCGTCCGGGAGTCCACGACGCGGGCAGGGCACGAGGCGAGCTCGACCGCGACGCACGCATTGCGGTGCATCACGGTGAGCTCGGCGGCGGGCGTGATCACGACGACCTCGTCCGCGCCGCGGCCGGCGGCCGCGTCGATCGCCTCCAGGTACTCGAGGGGCGTGGGCGCACTGGACTTGACGGGCTCGTCGCGGCCCATCGCCTCGTAGACCAGGGCCGCGGCATCGGGCCGGTCGCCACGCACCTCGCCGGAGGGGAGATGAATGACGACGGGCACGATCGACACCGTCCTGCCGGAGGCGACTCCGGGCGGAAGGCAGGTGCTCGAATCGGTGATGATCGCGACGCGAGTCATCGGCGCATATCCTTCCCGAAGAGGGCAGTATAGGAACGAGCGGTAGGGTCCGGCGAAACGGGGCATGACGTCGAGGGGGCAGAGGCGACGCCGAAGGAACGGTTCCCCATGGCGGTGCTCGCGGATCGGAGCGGAACGCCGCCCGCGACGATCCACCACTACCGCCGCCTCGGGCTGCTTCCGCAGCCCGTCCGGGCGTCCGCGAACCGCTTCCTGTACGACGAACGCCACATTCGCGCGCTGCGACTGATCGAGGCCCTTCGCCGCCGCCGGCGCATGCCCCTGCCGGTCGTTCGACGCATCCTCCCGGACCTGCTCGCCATGGAGGGCGACGAGGCGTTCCGGCAGGAGATGTGGGACCGCGCGGTCGACGTCCGCACACGCGGTCGCGCCGCGCGCACGCCGGAAGCGCGTCTGCTCGACGCCGCGCTCGACGCGTTCGCCCGGCGCGGGTACGGCGAGGTGAACATCGACGACCTCTGCCGCGCGTCGCGCATCGCGAAGGGCTCGTTCTATCGCCACCATCGCTCGAAGGAGGAGCTGTTCCTCGCGGTTGCACGCGCGGCCGCGACCCAGGCGGGTGAGGCGTTCGTGAAGGCAATGCCGGACGGCGACGTTCTGAGCGGGCTGAGCGGGCTTCCCGGGCTGCCGGGTTTGTCCGACAGCGAGCGCGCGGCCGAGGCATTGGCGATGGCGATGGAGCCGCGCCTGCCGATCTTCCTCGAACTCCTCGCCCGGGCGTCCCAGCTCAGGCCCGGCTACGCGGCGACGGCCGCCGAGGTCTTCGACCTGCTGGCCGGCTCGGTGGGACGTCACATGGGCGCTGAAGGAGATGCGGCCGTCGCGTCGGGCCGGCTGCTGATCGAACGCGCGCTCGGCCTGCTCGCTCGAAGGATCGTCGCCGCGCATCCGGCCGGAACGTCCACCCGGACGATCCCGGCCGTGCAGAGGACGATTCGCTAGCCCTCGCGGCTTCGTTTTGCCCCGTTCGGGGTACGCACTGCCTGATATGGCCAGTCCGTTCGGTTTGACCCCGGACGCATCCATCCGCATGATGGGGAGCGAACAAGAGAGAGAACTGGGCGGTCACCCAAGATCAATATGCGCCACCGGTCGCCGGTCACCGGTCGCACGCCGGCCCCCGAGGCGCCGATCGACAGGGGCGCGAGCATGAAGTTCCTCTTCCAGAACCACAGCTTCACCACCACCGCCTGCGGCGAGTTCCGTGACGTCACCGACGACCTCAACCACGTCGT
>JBEDUK010000110.1:0-68304 GCA_040414485.1 Actinomycetota bacterium | reverse complement strand
CGTCAACGCCGTCGTACAGCCGATCGAGGTCGCCCTCGAACACGTGGGCATACGTGTTGAGCGTCACCATCGGCGTCGAGTGGCCCAACTGCTCCGCGACCGCGCGCACGCTCGCGCCGCGACGGATCAGGAACGACGCGCACGAGTGGCGCAGGTCGTGGGATTTGACGTCGGGCAGCCCCGCCCGGATCGCTGCGGGCGTCCAGATGCGCGCCCGAAAGTTGCCATGACGGATGGGACCCCGCGAAGGCCCCTCGAACACGAGGCTGTCAGGGCCGGGATCGACGTGGCGGGCGAGATGTTCGGCCAGCCGTTCAGACACGAAACGGGGCAGCCGCGCGTATCGACGCGCATACGTCTTGGTGGAGCCCACGTGGATCACGCCGCCGACCTCACTCATGGATCGCTCGACGCGCAGGCGCGATCGCAGGGGAGCGACGTCGGAGCGTCGCAACGCGGACGCCTCACCGATCCGCAGGCCCCCGTACCCGAGCACGAGCACGAGGAGGTCGTATGGCGGCTCCATCGCAGCGGCGAAGGCCTCAATCTCCTCGGGCTCGAGGACGCGAATCTCGCGACGCGCGTTGGTGCGACCTTGACGCCGACGACGGGCGTGCGGCGGATGTGACCGCCGATCACCGCCGCCGACATGATCTGCTTGAGCAACTGGATCGCTTGCCGCTGTCGCGATGACGACAGCCCGTCGTCGCTCAATCCCGCCGCCCACGATCGCACCCGCTGTGTCGTGATCCTGCCAAGTGGGACGGCTCCGAACGTCGGCGCGATCAAGGTGCGAAGCAGTCCTTCGTAGCCGTACCGCGTCTTGGCTCCGAGGTGCGTCGCGGAGTCGAGCCATTCCTCAGCGAAGTCCCCGAACGCGACGCGCGCGAGCCGGGGATCGAGCCAGTCGCCCCGGTCAATCTCGACCTCGACCTCGCGCTTCCTGCGGTCGGCGTCGGCCTTGAGCCGTGTACGTCTCCGACAGCCACTTGCCGTCGTCGGGGCTTCTGCACTCACCGCACAGATCACAGAGTTGCAGGAGCGGTTGACGCCGAAGTTGCTCATCGAAGGCGGCGACGGCCCCAGGTTCGAGCGCGGTGTTCCGTGGTGGGAGGTGTGGAAGGCCACCGATCCACAGCGCATCGCGGACGAGTACGTCATCGCGCGATCCAAGGTCAAGGTGTTCCTGGTGACGAACGATTCCGACGTGGCGATTGAGGACGTGCGGGTCCAGATCATCGCGTCGTCGGCGTCGATCCTGGCGCCCCCGGTGAACCTCAAGTGGCGTCACTCGTACACCGAGCGCACGGACATCGCCGCGCGAACGACCGTGGAGGTCGTGCTCGGGTTCTTCGCTCAGGTCGAGACGAACCTCCCAGGGGGCGACAAGCACGACTGGATCAAGCCGATCGAGTGGATCGGCTTCGGCACCGGCAGCACGATCACCGTGCGCGCATGGGCTCCCGCCGCGAACGGTGAATCCAAGACGTTCCGCTTCGAGTCCAGAGTCCCCGAGGGACGCCCGAACGACCTGCTGATGCTGCCGAACCTCAGCGAAGTCGCGCCCTGATCGCGACGAAGAATGCCCCCGGAATCGCGTCAGGATTGACGGAGAGGCGTTTTCTCGCGTCGGGCCCGTCATCGCTTCGCACGTATGTTCGAGCGCGTCTACGGGGGTGAGACGCGGAACCTTTGGTGACGGTGACGGCTCTAGGCGTTGCGCGCCGCGCGGTAGGCCGCTGTACGCGCCAGCCGCTCGCCGCCGCGCGTCACGCAGGCAGGACGGCCTCCAGCGTCCGGTCGATCTGCGCGAGGGTCTCCCGATCGTGGCCCGCCATCTCGACGAACAGGACCTCGTACGTGCTGGCGCCGCATTCGGCGTGCACGCCCTCGCGACGGCGCTGATCGGGCGTCGAACGCGCCCACAGGTCGAGGTTCGCGCGGCGCAGGCCCGCCCACGCGGCCAGCAGGATCTCGGGATCCGCGTCGAGGTGCCCAGAGACGGCAGCCACCGCGTCCTGGTCGTACCCGTCGAGCCAGGGGCGGTCGTGCCCGAGCACCCACCGGTAGCGCGCCGACGAGTAGACCTCCGCGTCGAACATGTGGCCGACCAGCTCGACCACGGACCACTCGCCCTCGGCCGGACGGATCCGCAGCACGCCCGCCCCGGACGCCGTCGCGACCCGCTCGCGGAGCGCGGCTGGCGTCGACGCCTGCGCCTCGGCCGGGTCGTCGCCACCGACCAGGTCGAACAGTTCCCGCCGGTACGCCGCCCACTCGGGCGTGACGACCACGTCGGATCCGGTGTTCATCGGCCGCTTCCTCCCCTCGCCGGACGCATGTCGAACGCGGAGCGTTCGGGCGGCCAGTATGACCGCCGAGACGACACCGCGGCGTGCGACACCGCCCCGAGCAGAAGCGCGCGTCAGATCGAAGGGGCGCGAACGACTCACCGCACCGCTCGCACGTGGAGGTGAGGCCCTCACCTGTAACGGCTATAGCCAGCGCGCGAAGTTGTCGCAGCCGCGCGATCGAACCATCGATGCCCCGGATCAACTTGTCGGCTCCGACGCGATCGGCGGTGTCTCACATCTGCTCGGGCGTCACCGGACCGAGGGTCCCCGATGCGGAGAGGTAGGCAGCGAACGTGTCGAGTTGCCTGAAGTACCGCTTCCGTCGCCGCGCCGCGACGACATCGGGGGTGTTCCTCGGCTTCTTCGGCTCGACGTTCTCCCAGGGGTGGATTCCCTCGGCCACGTGACGCAAATTAGTCGTCACCGATCCACACCGCGCATCGACTACGTGACGCGTGCTGCCGTCACAAACGTCGCGCGCGCGACGTTTTCCGCGATCGGAAACCCTCGGCCAGCCGCGACCTTTTCGACGACTGCTCTTCGATATTCGCTGGGCTCCGGGTCCACCCCGCCTGTGAACGTCGCTCCACGGGGCTCCTGACGATCCGTTGACCTGCGGAAACCAGGGCGTTTCCACGGTGAACGTCTCCGGGTCTACGATCCCGTCCCGTGGCGATCGCGAACGAGCCGATCCGCGCGGAGGAGACGACCCGCCGCCTGCAAGCCCTCACGCGTCGCGCGTACCGCCTCGGTCGCGTGTTCCCCTCGGCCCTCGACGTCGCCTACGGCCCGGAGTCGAACGACATGCGCGTGGCGACGTCCAACATCGGCGATCCCACGTCGTCCGTTGCCATCGATGCGAGGAAAGAGGCGCTCCGAGCCACGATCGACCGCGCCGCCGCCCTGATCGACGTCGCGGATCGCGCCACGCGACAGGCCCTCGATTCGATCCAGCGCGCGGATCGACTGCCCGGCGAACGCGTGGGACGCACGTGGGACGTCAGCAGCGCGCAGGAGGCGGAGGATCGCACGGCGAGGCGGCGAGCGGCGCGTCAGGGCGGGCGTCGTCGTCAGGCAGGCTGACGATCTGGTCCACGTCTGGTCCACATCGGTACGCGCGATTAGGAGCAACCAGGAGCAACTAGGAGTCGTCGAAAAGGGCGTCTGAGCAGCGCAAACAGCGAAAGGCGCTGCGTGACGCCCGTGCGTGGAAACGCACTCATAATCCGCGCGTCACAGGTTCGAGTCCTGTAGGGCCCACGACGTTCCTGTTTGGTTCCGCCTGACGCGTTACAAGACGGCTCCGGCTGATGCGTTAGATGGCTCCGGCTGATGGGTGACGCCGGCTCCGCCTGATCCGCGACACACTCCCGACCATGTTGCAGGCGGTGAGCGTCGCGTCGCACGAAGAGCTCAAGGATCGGTGACGCAGAACTCATTGCCATCCGGATCGGTCATCACCGTCCACGTCCACTCGCCTTCGACGGTGACGCTCCGCTCCTCTCGTGCCCCGAGCGCCCGAAGTCGCTGCACCTCGGCGAGACGATCGTCGGCGGTGAGGTCGAGGTGAACCCGTGGCGGTTCCGAGGCCCCGTTGCTCACCTTCTGGAATGTCAGCCGCGGGTTCGTCCAGTCCTCGTCCGCGCATATCGTCTCGGTCGGGTCGTCTCGGCGCTCCGGTAGGCCAAGTGCGGCGGACCAGAAGTCTGCGAGACGGCTCGGGTTCTCTGTCATGAACGTGACGTTCCTGATGAAGAGCACCATCGCAGAGTACGAGGCGAGCGCCAGGGGGCGAAGGGTCGGGCGTCTCGACGGCGAGCGGCGCCGGGGGCGGGCGGAGACGTCAGGCAGGCTGACGATCTGGTCGCTCATACCCGGCGACCAAGCATGAGAACCTTGGGCCGTTGTTCTCGGGCCTTCTTCGGGGTCGTCGATTGATGGGGGTCGAAGGATGCGTGTTCCTCTGGCGAGCGCGGCAATCGCGACCGCGCTGCTGATCGGTGCGGCGTTCGTGCCAGCCGGCGCTAGTGCCAGCTCCTCTCCCCAGATCAACCCATCACGGCCACGTTAGGGCGAGTCGCGTTCCAGCGAGCGGCGTCCTGTACAGCCAGAACGACCGGGACAGCGGCGTCGCCGTCTCCTCGCAATACTTCGGCGCTGAGTTCGATTCATTCGACGACCAGGGAGCGGACGACTTCGCGGTACCGAGCGGCACGACCTGGCGGGACAACAAGGTGGTGGTCACCGGCGTGTACTACAACGGCGATGGCCCGGCCGACTCGGAGAATGTGTTCTTCTAGCGGGACTCCGGTGGGCTTCCCGGCGCGCCGAAGGGCGAGGTGGACAAGGTCGCGGGTGCCGACAACGGCGGCTCCTTCGCCATCCCGGTCGGTGGGGTGAAGTTCAAGGGCGGCGCCGGTGGCGCGGTCTTCTGGGTGTCGGTCCCGGTCAACATGAGTCCTTGCGAGCGGCGGCCAGTGGGGCTGGGAGACGCGGAAGGTTCGCGAGGGCAATCCCGCCGCCTGGCAGAACCCGACCAGCGGCTGGGGCTTCTGCCGAACATGGACAGTCATGCGCGATTGCTGGGATGCCGGCGGAGACTTCATGTTCGCCCTGAGCGGCAAGCGCAGCTGAGGCACCGGGTTCGCGAGCGTGGCGCGAAGGCTAAGGTGACTCCGTGCTGGGTCGCGGGGTGGCCTACCGCTACAACCTCGTCTCCCGCGTCTGGCTCGTCGCCGCGGGCGCTTCGCTCCTGTTGCCCGCGTCGGCCCGCCTCGGCTACTGGCTTCCTCTGCACCTGGCGCTGGCGGGAGCCATCTCCGTCGCGATCAGCGGGAACATGACGGCGTTCGCCGCCGCGCTCACCGCGACGAAGGGACCGGGCACAGCCTTGGCCTGGGCGCAGTTCACGGGGATCAACCTCGGCGCGGCGTTGATCGCCGTCGGCTATCCGACGCATCGAAGCCCGGTCGTCGCCGTGGGCGGGGCCTCGTTCGTGGTCGCGATGCTGCTGCTTCTTGCGGCCGTGTGGAACGCCTGGAGGAAGGGGCTGAACCGCCGGCATCCGCTTCCGATGGCGATGTATGCGGCCGCGCTGATCGCCGTCCTCGTGGGGGGCGTCATCGGCGCGCTGCTCGGCAGCGGCGCCGTATCGGGGACGGCGTTCGTCTCCCTTCGCGCCACACACATGACGGTGAACGTCCTGGGCTGGATGTCGATCACGATCGCGGCGACGTTGGTGACGCTGCTGCCCACGGTCCTGCGGATCAGGATCCCCCGCTGGAACGGTCCGCTCGCGGCCGGGTGCCTGCTCGGGGGGCTCTCCATGCTCGCCGCCGGCCTCGCGACGGGGGTGACCTGGCTCGCGGGTGCCGGCGCCACGGTCTATTGCGTCGGCGCCCTCCAGTTGGCGGTGCTGCTCGTGCGCGGCCTGCGGGCGCCGCGGAAGTGGCCGGCGCCGATCGGCGCCAAGCACATGGCGCTCGCGCTGGCGTGGTTCGTGTGCGGCGGCGCGGCGCTCGCGGTCGCCGCGTTCGCTGGGAGGTTCGACGCCTTCATCCCGGTCTTCGAGGTGGCGTTCGTCTGCGGATGGGGACTGCAGATCCTCCTGGGATCGTGGCTCTACCTCCTCCCGATGGCTCGGCCGGGCCTGCCGGACGAACGGCGCCTCTGGCTCGCCGCCGTGGAATACGCCGCCGGCCCGCAGGTCGTCGCCATGAACGTCGGTCTCGCGCTGCTTGCCCTGTCGACCGCCGGTCTGACGCCGACCTGGATCGGTTGGATCGGCGCGGTGCTCGCCGCCGCCGCGGGCGTCTTCGCGCTCGCGAAGACGTGGCTGTACCCGGCGATCGGGAGGTTGCCGGGCACCCGCGAACGGGCGCATGCGATGTGGGGTGTGTAGGCGCAGCGGGCAGGCGACGTCGGTCGTCAGCCGGCGGCGTCACCGTTTGTGGTGAGGGGCCTTGGGTCCCTTCGGCCCCCGCTCGGAGTGGGGAGGAGGGTGAGGAGGCGGCGCCGGCGGGCGGTCGTCCGGGAACCGTTCCTCTTCGATTCCGGTCGCCTCGCGGAACGCCTTCCGTTCGTACAGGATGCGCAGGGCGCGCTCCAGGAGAACGGCCTCGTCCCCGTCGGCCGCGGCGCGCCTGATGTCGCGCTCGGCGGTGCGCCGCAGCATTCGCACGCCGTCGATCCCGACCCCGACGTCGAGAAGGTGCCTGATGAGGCCGGCGATCGCCACGTCCCGTGGCGTGTACCGGAGACGACCGTGCTCCACGCTCGGGCTGATCAGGCCCTGCTCCTCCCAGTACCTGAGCACACGAGGCGTCACGCCGACACGTTCGGCGAGCCGCGGAATTGCCATCGGCTCATCCGGGTACCGATCTGACACGATCGTGTAACGTAACACGGACGGGCGTTCTCCGCCAGCCCCGTCCATGTCATCGGAACGTGAGCAATCAGGTGAGGTCTGGGCTGACGCATGTCCATTCGACTCGCGCGACGTGCCAGGATCGTGGCGAATCTCGATCCACTGCTGGTCGGGATCTCGGCGGTCGCGGTGATCCTGATGCTCGTCGCCGCTGCCGACCGGCCGTCCTCCCTGGAGGCGGCGCTCCGGTCCACCGCGTGGCCGTTCGCGACGCTCGCGGGCATCATCGCGCTGGGTGTCCTGGCGGATCGCGCCGGGGCGTTCGGGGTCCTCACGCGCGTACTGGTGCCGGCCCGCTCCGGGCCCCGCGGAACGGCGGCAGCGGTCCTCACGTTCGCGGTGCTCCTCAGCGCGCTGACGAATCTCGACGTGGCCGCCGTCGTCGCGATGCCGGTGGCCCTCGGAGCAACCGGAGGCGTTGAGGGGTCACCGCCATCGCCGTGGCTGGCCGCGGCCGTCGCGGCGACGGTGAACGCTTCCTCGTTCCTCCTGCCGACGTCGAACGCGACGACCCTGCTCATCCTGAGCCGATCGGGGGTCGACGCGGCGACGTACGTTCGGGGTTCCTGGCTCGCCTGGCTGCTGGTCTCCGGGTTGACCGTCGGCGTGCTCGCACTGCTGGTCGCGCACGGAGCGCGTCGCCGGCATGGTTCGACGGAGCCCGAACGCGAGCCGGTGGGCGTCCGCCCGCCTCCCGGCCGGGTTCCCCTCCGCATGCTCGCAGACCTCGTGCCGCTCTTCTTCGCGGCTGCCGCGCTGCGCACCCTGGTGGGCGAGGGGATCAGGCTGCACGGCGGGTTCGCGGCGCAGGCGGGCCTCGGGAGCACGTTCGCCGCCGCCTTCAACAACCTCCCGGTGGCGGCGGCGCTATATCCGACGCATCGATCGAGCGTCTGGCCAGAGGTTCTGGCGATGGCGATCGGTCCGAACCTGCTGCTCTGGGGCTCGCTCGCGACGCTCCTCTGCCGGCGGATCGCGGTCGAGAACGGCCGGCGCTTGGAGGCCTGGCGCTTCTCCGTGCTGGGCGCCGCGCTCCTTCCCGTCCAGTTCGCGGTGGGCTGGTGCGCGCTTCGCGCCGTGGGCGCTGTGTAGTCGCGTCCAGAACGGCCTACGCGGCCAGGCCGGACTCCAGCTCCCGGCGGACACGTTCGAATTCGCCTTCGACCGAGCGGACCGCGTCGCCCATGTCCGAGACCCGCCCGCCGCGTGCCTGCTCCTCGATCGCACGGCACCGTGACGAGAGCGTCATCGCACCGACGGTGGCGCTGGAGGACTTGAGCGTGTGCGCGGCGCGATCGAGCGCGCCGGCGTCGGCCGCCCGCACGGCCTCCCGCATCTGCCGGATCAACTCCGGCGTGTCCTGGAGGTACGTTTCGACGATCTCGGCGACCACCTCCGCGGCGGCGCCGCCGAGCTCCCGCGCGAAGGCGGAGAGGGCCTCGGGGTCCACCGCCCGACTCACGGACGGCGACTGCGGAACCCCTGCGCCGGAGTGCGCCTCCCGACCGGCCGCGTCGTTCGCGGCGCCGGCGAGCGCCGTCCCGGGATGCCATGCGTGCGCGCTGACCCCGGTGCCGTCCTGACCCTGGTCCAGGCCGACCGTTCCGGGACCCGGCGGCTCTTCGGCGGCCAGGCGCGGACTCCGCCGCAGCGCCGCCGCCAGGTTGTCGATGTCGATCGGCTTGCTGACGTAGTCCTCCATGCCCGCCTCGAAGCACCGTTCGCGGTCACCCGCCATGGCGTTGGCCGTCATCGCCACGATGCGGGGGCGACCGCCGTCCGGCATGGACCGGCGGATCCGACGCGAGGCCTCGAGGCCGTCCATCTCGGGCATCGCGACATCCATGAGGACGACGTCGAAGACCTTTCGCTCGAGCGCGTGCAGCACCTCGTAACCGTTCCCGGCGACCTCGGGCCGGTAGCCCAGGCGCTCGAGGAGCTTCGTCGCGACCTTGCGGTTCACCGCGTTGTCCTCGGCCAGCAGGATCCGAAGCGGGTGCCCGGCGCCCATCTGGTCGTTCGTTGCGGCGATGTCGTCGTGCGAGCCATGCGCCGCGGCCGCCACGGCAGCCGCGCCCGAACGGCTGGCGACGGCCTGCCCGAGCACGTCGTGGAGCCGTGCCGGCTTGACGGGCTTCGTGAGGTACGCGGCGAATGCGCCGTCGGCCGGCCCGTCGCCCCGCTGCCGTCCGACCGACGTCAGCATCACCAGCGGCAGCCCGCTCGCGTCGGGCAGGTCGCGGATGGCCCCGGCGAGCATCTCGCCGTCCATGTTCGGCATGTTCATGTCCAGGACCGCGACGTCGAAACGGCCGACGGACCTCAGGACGTCAAGCGCCTCCTCGGCCGACGCGGCTTCGATCGGCACGATGTCCCACGACCGCAACTGCTTGGCCAGGATCAACCGGTTCGTCGCGCTGTCGTCGACGACCAGGACGCGGAGGCCGGCCAGGTTCGCCGCCGCGTGTGGAGCGGGCGGCATCGAGTCCTGCTGCCCGACCTCGGCCAGCACGGTGACATGGAACGTCGAACCCGCCCCTGGGGTTGATTCGGCCCACATCCCGCCGCCCATCATCTCCGCGAGCCGCTTGCTGATCGCGAGCCCCAATCCGGTGCCGCCGTATCGGCGCGTGATGGAGGCGTCGACCTGCGAGAACGAATCGAACAGCCGGTCCATCTTCTCGGCCGGGATCCCGATCCCCGTGTCGATCACGGCGAAGTGCACGTCGTGGCGCCGTTCGTCGCGCGGACGGCTCGAGACGGTCACGACAACCTCACCGCTCGCCGTGAACTTCACTGCGTTCGACAGGAGGTTGACCAGCACCTGGCGCAGGCGCGTCACGTCCCCGACCAGCACCGAAGGCACCGACTGGTCCACCAGATAGGCGATCTCCAGACCCTTCGCCGACGCGGCGGAGGCCACCAGGTCGAGCGACTCCTCGACGCACGCGCGGACGTCGAACGGCGCGTGCTCGACCTCCAGCCGGCCGGCCTCGATCTTCGAGAAATCGAGAATGTCGTTGATGACCCCGAGGAGCGCGTCGCCCGAACCGCGGATCGTCTCGAGGTAGTCGCGCTGCTCCTCGGTGAGCGGCGTGTCCAGCAGGAGCCCGGAGAGCCCGATCACCGCGTTCAGCGGCGTGCGGATCTCGTGGCTCATGTTCGCCAGGAACTCGCTCTTCGCGCGGTTGGCCGCCTCGGCCGCCGCGCGGGCGGCCTCCAGTTCGGCCCCGGCGCGCTTGCGCTCCGTGATGTCACGGGCGATCCCGAGCGCTCCCACGACCTGACCGTCCTCCAGCTGCGGGGTGATCGTGAACTCGCCCACCACGAACCCGCCGTTCGCGTGCGAGATGCGCAGCTCGTGGGCCGTCATCGGCTTCCCGCCCGCGATCGTGGTCAGGGCACCGAACGCCGCCGCCAGGTCGTCCGGGTGAACCAGCGGCGGGAAGAACGCGCCGATCCACTCTTCCCGGGGCCAGCCGGTGATCGTCTCGAACGCGCGGTTGAGCGAGGAGAATGTCCCGTCGACGCCAAGCGTGAACACGACGTCCTGGGCGGTCTCGACCAGGTCGCGATACTGCCGCTCCGAACGCCGCACCGCCTCCTCGGCCCGCTTCGTCTCGGTGATGTCCAGCATCACGCCCTGAACCATGGTCGGGCGGCCCGTCGCATCGCGGATCACGGCGGCTTCGTCCCGGAACCACACGACGCGCCCGTCCCGGGCGATCAGCCGGTACTCGAAGGAGAACGGGCGGCCGGAGGCCCGGCCTTCGAGGTAGCGCTGCAGGGCGCGATCGCGGTCCTCGGGATGCAGCATCTCGTGCCAGAGGTCCGGAGCGTCGATGTACTCGTGGGGAAGAACGCCCAGGATCCACTCGATCTGGGGGCTGATGTACGTCGTGGTCATGACCTCGTCGACAGCGTCCACGTACGTGATCGCAGGGATCTGTTCCACCAGGCTCCTGAACCGCGTCTCGACGTCGCGGAGCCGAACCTCCATGCCCCGCGATCCGGTCACGTCCGCCATCACGCCCCGCCAGAGGCCCTCGAGCCGGCCGCCGGCGGACGGCTCGAAGACGGCGTGGTCCTGGACCGTTATCACCTGACCGTCGGCGCCGACCAGCCGGTATTCGGTCAGTCGGTGAGCCGCCTCGGTGGGTGGGGCGACGGCGACGCGGACGAGCTCACGGTCATCCGGATGGATCGATGCGAACCACAGGTCCGGATCCGCCCAGT
Source organism: Actinomycetota bacterium (assembly GCA_040414485.1). GTDB lineage: Bacteria > Actinomycetota > UBA4738 > UBA4738 > UBA4738 > JBEDUK01. Next base: position 57,288 of record JBEDUK010000110.1, on the reverse strand, counting down.
CGCGCGACCCACGGCCAAAGAGAGAAGGGAACACGGGGTGCGTCTGGATCCTGCGCGCCGTACCCGCGCCCGGGTGCTCGTACCCGGCCGCGACGACGAGCCCAGGCTGCGACTCCGCGGTCGAGGGCTCGCTCATCCGGCCTCCCGCATCGCGACACCGTGCGCGGGCGGCGACGCCTCCGCCGGGAGCGCGGACTCGACGCGGTCGCGGCCCGCTCGCTTGGAACGGTAGAGCGCGGCGTCGGCGGCACGGATCAGCTCCTCCGGCGTCTCCCCGACCTCCGGGTAGCTCGCCGTCCCGATGCTCACGGTCACTGACACGACGCCTTCCGAGGTGTTGATCGAGGTGCCGCCGATGGCGGCACGGACGCGGCCGGCAAGCGCCACAGCGGCCCCGGCCTCGCATCCCGGCAGGACCACGACGAACTCCTCGCCGCCGTATCGGCCGACGACGTCGTACTGGCGGACCGAGTCGCGGATGCGGCGCGCCGCCTCACGGAGCACCGCGTCGCCCGCGATGTGGCCGAACGTGTCGTTGACACCTTTGAAGTGGTCCAGGTCGAGCATCAGGACCGACACCGGCGCGGTCTCGCGCCGTGCCCGGGCCACGTCGCGATCGAGCGCCTCGAGGGCCTGGGTCCGGTTCGGGAGCGCCGTCAACGGATCGTGCGTCGCCTGGTCGCGAAGGATCCGCTGGGTGTCGAGCATGACGGACTGGAGCTCCAGGATCCGCCGGCCGGCCCGGAGCCGAACGTGCAGCTCGTTCGAGTCGAAGGGCTTCGTGATGTAGTCGTCGGCGCCGGCATCGAGGCCCTGGACCACGTCTCGAGCCTCCGAGCGGCCAGTGAGGAGGATCGCGTAGACGTAGGGATGGTCGGCGTCCGTCCGGAGGCGCCGACAGACCTCGACGCCGTCCATCTTGGGCATGACCCAGTCCAGGATCGCGAGGGAGGGAGCGCCGTCGTCCCGGAGGATCTCCCATGCCTGCGCGCCGTCGGAGGCGAGGATCACCTCATAGCCCCATTGCTCCAGAACGGCTTGAAGCAGGCGGCGAGAGACGGCGTCGTCTTCGGCGAGCAGGATCCTCATGGACCGGTCATCGGCCCGTGGAGCAGGTCGCTTTACGCGGCCCGCCGGCGCCGGGGAGGCCTCCAGCCGGTACGCTGGGGTCGGCTTCGGGCACCGACGGCATCAGCGCGAGAGTGGCGAAACGGCAGACGCGCCGGATTTAGGATCCGGTGCCCGTGACGGGCGTGGGGGTTCGACTCCCCCCTCTCGCACCGGGATGAAGAGCGGCCTGATCGCTCAGCCTTCGTGTCCGTGGCCCGCGCCACGGGTACTCCTCAGACCACGCCAGCCAAAGGAGGCCGGCTCGCATTACGAGCGCATCGCCGCGCGGAATCAAGCGATCCTTGGGCATACCTGTCGGCGCATACCAACGCATACCGCCAGTCAGTGGCTGCCCCTCGTCGAGGTTCCATCCAGCCAGTTCTGCCAGTTGCCGTCGCCGTTGAAGTCAGTCACCAGAAGCGCCGTGAAGGTCGACCCCATCGGGGGCGGCGGCAGCATCAAGTGGTAGGTGGCGTTGGCGTTGCCCCCGACGAACCACTGGTCGAGGCCGTAGGTGTCGTGCCAGTAGTTGCCCCAGAACGCCGTGTCGATCCTTGGCTTCGCCGAGAAGGCGAGGACCCTCCCCGCGTAGTCGTAAACCGTGACGTTGAGCGGGCGGCCTCGGCGGTTCTTGTACACACCGGTGACGGTTTGCTTCGTGTAGTACTCACCCAGCGTGCCGGTCGCGGTGAACTGCCTGGCCGCGATGCTGGCAGGATGCGAAACCGACCGAGCAACCGAGGCCGCCGGCGAGGCCAGCACGGCAAAGGTCGCCAGTAGCGTGAGCGCCGCCAAGCCGGACAGGATGCGTTTCATCGGACCCTCCTTCGTGCGACTGTCATGCCGCGACACTAAGCAGCAGACCGCTGGGCGACAGGGTCGGACGACCTGCAACAGTGGCTCGTCCGGGCCATACCGAATGCATATCGACTCGTCAAGGGCGCGGGCCGATGTCCGACCGTGTGCACGAAGATGGCGCGAGGGAGGGGGTTCCGGTCAACGATGGTTCCTGGGGAGATGACCGGGAGGGGTCGCCTCGCGCCGTCAGGATTCTGCCCACGAAGCTGAGCGGCGAATCGCCCACCCGGCCTCAGGCGTGCTTCAGTCGTGCTCGAACTTCCGACCGAACTTGTCGACGCCATGGACGCCCTCAGCGAGCACGGTCGGCGTGCGCTCCGGAGTGTCATGGGTCCGGACCGACTTGCAGCCGGGAACAGTGCAGCGTCGACCAATTGCGCCTGAGAAGGCCGGGGGGAAGGTCGCCGTGTGCCTGAACGGCTGCAACCACATTGGCCTGATCGTTGCGAGCCCGGTGCCTGGAAACCGTTCGGCCGGCCCGCCGCGGAGGGCGCTCAGCCGGAAGGTTGGCGCGATACGGGTCGGCTCGATCCTCGAATGGCCTCGCCTGTGCCGAGAGACGGCGCCGCACCCGGCGGTCGGGGAAGTGCTGCAGGACCGGCGGGTTCAGGCGGCGTCGAGCGGACCGGTCGTGGCCGGGACGGTCGCCCAGGGCTGGACGCGTCCGCACTTCCAGCAGGTGCCGCTGTAGCGCCACGTGTGCTCCGGATCGCGAGGCAACGGATGCGAACAGTACTCGCAGCAGTTGTAGCCACCGCGAGCCCGGGACGAACCGAACCGGGCCTTCGACACCGCGGCGATGGCGCCGAGCAGCGCCGCCCCTGATGCGGAAAGTAGCGTCACGGTCATGCGGGTTCCTCCTCCGTGGACCCGCCGCGCCGCGGGTTCGTTGCGATGTATCGGCACGCCTCCCCCATCCCCTTGACTGCTGTTTTCGAGATGCCCCCGGTCGCTCTTCGATGCCCCTCGGCCCGCGTTCCGCTGCGTCGATGAACGATCGCCTTCTTCGAGAGGATACGGACGAGCCGGGAGCCCGGTTTCGACCACCGCGATCCAACCGAGCCGAACCTTGAGCCGAACCCGAGGGTGAGCCTGGCGCTCGAATTGACCCCCGATCCCGACCGTCCGGCTTCGCCTGAGCCGGTGGTCGTTGTCGGTGGCGGCTGCTAGCCTCAATCTCAACTTCAGGTCGCGACGGCCGGTGACGGCGCGGCCAGGACGCTCTCCGACCGGTCGACGCACGGCGGTCACATCGGGTGACCACTCCGCGGACGCTCCGCGGTCCGGCCGGGGGACGTCGGGGAATCACACAACCGGATACGACGATCGGGCTTTCGGCAAGAAGCCCTTCCCGGACCGGCGGCGCACCACCCCCCCTCGCGCCCAGTCCACTCTTTCCCCTTCAGACCCGACAACTGCCGTGCACGCCATTGCGTGCGGTCGTCCACATGCCCGAAAGGAGCCTTGCCTGACCACACCCTGAATCCCGTCTCGACAACCTTGGAGGAATGGATGAGGCTCAACGAAGGAACCCGGTCGGCGGTGGCGCTGGCGCTGTTGGCGGCGACGATCGGTGTGGTCTTGATGCTGGCGGCTCCCGCCGCGTCGCACGGTCGGTCCCCCACCGGCTCATCGGCAGGAGGCGCGGTGCCCCGGGTGCCGATCGAGGTGGCCGCCGCGGCCGCGGGCGCCCTCACGTCCGCTGCGCCCGGGGCCGAGGCGGCCGTCATGCGCCGCGCGGCGGCGACGGTCCGCCATAGAGCCTGGCTCGCGGACCGGGTGAAGACCCGATCGCGCGCCGCCGAGCGCAGCCACGGCGGCAACGGCGGCAGCGCCGGCGGCATGACCCTGGCGGCGGCCAGTGGCGACTCGGTCCGCGGAATGGTCATCTCGCTCTTCTCGCGGATCGCGGGGCCTGGACAGGTTGGGATGGCCCTGTGCATCGCGAACCGGGAGAGCCATTTCAACCCGTACGCGCGAAACCCCGGATCGTCGGCCGCAGGTGTCTTCCAATGGGTCTCGGGGTCGTGGGCAACCTATTCGCGCCGTTACGGATACGGCGGCGCATCGGTGTTCGACGCGTACGCGAACATCGCGGTCGCCGCCCACGCTGTCGCCGACGGCGGCTGGGGCCCGTGGGGCGGAGGCTGTTGGTAGCGGACTGAGCAATCCGTCGGCCGTAGGCGCGCCGGCCGGCTCTCGGTGACATGCGCCCCGCCTCGACACGGCGGCCCCGACGTGGCATCGTGGCCACGGGCACACTGGCGGTCGAGGGGAGAAGCGTCTCGGGGTGAGCGCCGCCGCACCATCTTCAGCGAACGTCGACGCCCGAGCGAAGCGTCGCAAGCGCATCGTGCGCGCCCTTCAGGTCGTCCTGTCGGTCGTCGTGGCCGGCGCCATGTTCGGCCTGGTGATCCCGAAGATCGCCGACTATTCGGCCGTCTGGAGGACCATCACCGATCTGACCTGGCTCGAGGGCCTGACCCTGGTGCTGGCAACCGTCTTCAACCTGTTCACCTACTGGTGGCAGATGATGGCCGCGATGCCCCGGCTCACGACCGGGCAGGCGGCGGTCAACAACCAGACCACCACCACGATCTCCAACGTCATCCCGGCCGGCGGCGCGGTCGCGGTCGGCGTTGCCGTGGCGATCTTCCGCTCCTGGGGGTTCTCCGCCTCCTCGATCACCCTGGAGATCACGCTCACCGGCATCTGGAACAGCTTCTTCAAGCTCGCGCTCCCCGTGATCGCCCTCGCCTGTGTGGCGATCACGGGCACCGTCAGCCCGGCGACGCTCGCGCCGGCGATCATCGGGCTGGCGATCCTGGCCGGTTGCGTCCTGCTGTTCGCGCTCATGCTCTGGAGGAAGCACCTGGCCCAGGCGATCGGTGACGGCCTCGGCCGCATGTGGTCGAAGGTCCGGAAGCTGGCGCGCAAACCCCCGGTCACGGACTGGGGTGAGCGGGCGGTCCGGTTCCGTCACGACACCATCGAACTGCTGGCGAGACGATGGTTGTGGCTGACGCTCACGACCATCGCCAGCCACATCGCCCTCTACGTCGTGTTGCTCCTCGCGCTCCGCCACGTCGGGGTGTCCCAACAGGAGATCTCGTGGGCGCAGGTGCTCGCGGTCTTCGCGTTCGGCAGGCTGATCACCGCACTGCCGATCACGCCCGGGGGTGTGGGGCTGGTCGAGACCGCGTATATCGCCGCGCTCATCGCGCTGGGCCGTGCGCACACGGATGTGCCGCTGGACGTCTTCAAAGCGCAGATCGCGGCCGCCGTGCTGCTGTTCCGTGCGCTCACCTACGGCGTCCAGATCCCGCTCGGCGTGGGCACGTACGTGATCTGGCGCATGAAGAAGAGCTGGCGGAAGGAGCCGCCCGATCCTCACGTCACCCAGATCGCCGGGACCACGGCTCCGGCCGCCGCCCCCACCGACCAGGCACTGACGCCCTCCTCATGACCGGTTTCCTTCCGGCCGGCCGGCGCGCGCCGCAGCCGCGTCGGGAGTGGAGGGTTTCTTCGTCATATGCCGTGCGTCGTGTGACCCTCACGATCGCCGTGGCGTTCGCGCTGGCAGCGTGCGCTCCGGCGAACGCCTCGGGACCGCCGTCCACCTGGCCGTCGCGCCAGGCGAACCCGTCGGCCATCCGGATCGGCGCGTTCGACTTCACCGAAAGCGCGATCCTCGCCGAACTGTACGGCCAGGCCCTGGAGGCCAAGGGCTTCAAGGTCGCGTACCACCTGAACCTCGGCTCCAGGGAGATCGTGGATCCCGCGCTCGAGCAGGGGTTCCTCGACCTGGTTCCGGAGTACCTGGGCTCTGGCCTGGGATTCGCCACCCTCGGGCGCATCACCGGCAGCAGATCCACGCTCGCCGCGGCCCGGAGGGAGCTCGCCGCTGCACTCGCGCCGCGCGGGCTGGTCGCGCTCGCGTCCGCGCGCGCGAGCGATCAGAACGCCGTCGTGGTCACCGCAAGGACGGCCACGGAGCACAACCTCACGACCATCAGCCAGTTGCGGCCGCTCGCCCGGCGGATGGTCTTCGGCGCGCCGCCGGAATGCATGGTCCGGGATCTCTGCCTGAAGGGGCTCGAGAGCGCCTACCACCTTGACTTCGCCGGGATCCGGCCGCTCGACGCTTCGGGAACCTACGTGATCGCGGCGCTGCGCTCGAACGCCATCCAGGTGGGGCTGCTGTTCACGACAGACCCGCGGCTCGATCCCCGCAGGCAGGACAACCTCGTCCGGCTGGTGCCACTGCGCGACGACCTCGGGCTCCAGCCTCCCGAGAACGTCACCCCGATCATGCGCAGGACCGCGCTCCGGCGGTTCGGACCCGGCGCGGTGGCGGCGATCGACGCGGTCTCCGCGCGGCTGACCACCCTCGAGCTCACCGGGTTGAACGCGGAGGTCACCTTCGACGGCAGATCGCCGGCGGACGTGGCGACGGCCTGGCTCCGGGAAGCGGGGTTGTCGTGACGGCCGCGGATCCGCTGCAGGCGACGTCGCCCGAAACCATCGCCGGGGCGGCAACCGTGCCCGCGCCGGCCGCGCCGCCTGGCCCAGGCGTGCCCCCTGACGTTCGAACCGCCGGCCGCCGGCGCCGACCGTCGGGAGAGGGGCCTGCGCTCCCCCGCGAACTTCGGCGCAGCGGCCGGTTCTGGATCATCGGGCTGGCACTCTGCGCCGTGTTCCTCGCCTACGTGGGGATCAGAGGCGACCATGCCGTGGGGATCAGCGACCTGGACGCCGCCGTCTCGCGCGCGTTCGCCTCGATCCGGGTCGCGTGGCTGACCGTCATCGCCAACGCCCTCAACTGGCTGAGCTCGGACTGGCTGAACCTCACCCTGCGTTGGGTCGCCATCGCCGGACTCATCTACTTCCGCCGGCTCCGCCACCTCGTGGTGTTCGTGGGCGCGTTCCTCCTGATCGGATGGATGGGATCGGTCCTTCCGATGCTGCTCGGCCGCCCACGGCCGTTCGACGTGACGACCATCGGGGACTGGACCGGCTTCTCGCTGCCGTCCGCCGCCGTGGCCGCACTCGCCGCCACGCTGCTCGGGATCGGGTTCGGCTTCCTCCCGGACGGCCGCTGGAAGATCAGGTGGTTCTACGCCACCGACGTCGTGATCGTCCTGCTCGGCCTGGCCCGGATCTACCTGGGGGTCGACCACCTCACCGATGCGGTCGTCGGCGCCTGCCTCGGCATGGGCATCATGGTGCTGGCCTTCCGATTCTTCTGTCCCGAATCCTCCTTCCCCGTCGCATACGGGTCCCGCGGGCGCTCGGCGCACCTCGACATCGGCGGCGCGAGGGGCGCGGCCATCCGCCACGCGATCCACGATCAGCTCGGGCTCGTGGTGCTGGACGTGAAGCCGTTCGGCCTGGGCGCCTCCGGCGGGTCGACACCCATGCGCATCCGGGTCACGGACCAGGCCGGCGCCGAGTTCGAGGTGTTCGGCAAGCTCTACGCGTCCACCCACGTGCGCGCGGATCGGAACTACAAGATCACGCGGGCCATCCTGTACGGCCGGCTCGAGGACGAACGCCCCTTCGCATCGGTCCGGCACCTGGTCGAGTTCGAGGACTACATGCTCCGGGTCATGCGCGACGCGGGCGTGAACGTGGCCGCCACCTACGGATTCGTCGAGATCACGCCGGAGCGCGAATACCTGATCGTCACCGAGTTCCTGGACGGGGCGAAGGAGATCAGCGACGCCGAGGTCGACGTCGGCGTGATCGACAGCGGCCTGGCGATCATCCGCCAACTCTGGGATGCGGGACTGGCGCACCGCGACGTCAAGCCGGCGAACATCCTCGTCCGGGATGGCCGGGCGCACATCATCGACGTGGCCTTCGGCGAGGTCCGGCCGTCGCCGTGGCGGCAGGCCGTCGACCTGGCGAACATGATGCTCGTCCTCGGCGTTTACGGAGACCCGGAGCTCGTGTTCGAACGGGCGCTCCGGCAGTTCACTCCCGATGACGTCGCCGAAGCGTTCGCCGCCGTTCGCGGCGTCGCCATCCCGACGCAACTGCGCTCGGAGATGAAGGCGAAGGGCGGGAACACGCTCGCCAAGTTCCGGTCCATGGTTCCGGCCCGGCCGCCCATCGCGATCCAGCGGTGGAGCATCCGTCGGATCGGGCTGACCATCGCGGCCGCCGCCCTCATCCTGCTGGCCCTGCTGCTCGTGATCGGGAACCTCCAAGGGGCTGGGCTGGTGTGACGGCCGCCGCCGCACCCGCCGAGCGCCGGCGCCCCCGGGCCACGCGAGCCGCCGTGACGCTGCTGACCGTGGTCCTTGCGGCGGCACTCCTCAGTGGCTGCGCCACGGCGGCCGCGGTCCGCAAGGTCGGTGTCCTGTGCGTGCCGCCGGCCGGCCGGATCGAGACCGGCGTCGTGCTCATGGCCCAGGCGGTTCCTTCGGCGCGGTTCGTCCCGTGCGTCGACCTCTACCCCGCCGGCTGGACGCTCGCCACGTTCCGCGTCACCCGCGGCGAGGCCGTCATGTCGTTCGACTCCGACCGTGGAGGGGCCGGTGCGCTCGAGGTCAGGTTCGTCCAAACCTGTCATCCTGTGGGCAGCAGTCTCCCGCCCGATGTCCTCGGCGCGAAAGGGCTGCACGAGTTCCGCGTCAAGAGCGAACGCTTGCGGCAATTCGACAAGGAATTCGGCCCGACGTACCAGGCGACCCGGTATTACACGTTCACTGGCGGCTGCATGATCTTCGATCTTCGAGTGACACCCGGAACCGAATCGACCCTCACCACGGATGCCGCGATCATGGTGAACCTCGTCCCACGCGCATCGCTGGCGGCGCAGGTGGCCGCGGCGGGCTTCCGCCTGTGACGTCGGCATCGGCCGTCGCCACGGCCCGGCCGCGGGGCGGCGAGACCGGACGAGAGCACTCGCTGCTCTCCGATCGCCGCCGCGACACCATCGCCGCGGTGATCCTCACCGTCGTCACGGCCCTGTTCTTCCTGCTGATGGCCTTCCGAAACCAGGTGACGGCGATCCAGCGGGTGGACGATCACTGGCTCAACCTGATGCTGAACGTCCGCACCGCGCCCCTGACGGCGATCGCGAAGGTCTTCAACGCCCTTGGACTGGTCTACGTCACGCTTCCTGTTCGGCTGGTGGTGGCCGGCTATCTGGCGTGGCGGCGCCGCTGGTGGCACTTCGCGGCGTTCGTCTCGGCGATGGTCGTCTCCGAGATCCTGATCGGGACCGTGAAGAACGTCTACGACCGGACGAGGCCGCCTCTGCACGATGCGCTGGTGCACACCACCGGTGCGTCGCTGCCGTCGGGCCACGCGGTAGCGGCGTCCGTGACGAGCGTCGCGATCGTGATCGCGCTGTTCCCGAACGGGCCTCGACGCTTCTGGTGGGGCGTGGGGGCGGCGGTCTTCTCGTTCGTCATGGCCCTGTCGCGCACGTACCTGGCCGCGCACTGGCTCACGGACGCCATCGCCGGAACGCTTCTCGGGGTGACCGTGGCACTGGACTGCGCGTTGGTCGTCCAGGAGATCTGGGACGCGAACGCGCGCCGGAAGCTTCGCCGATCGGCAGGGTCGGGCGCCGACCCGGGCGCCGGCCTCACGTCGCCGGCATCGGCGCCGGCGCCGGAGCGGCTCAGTCCCCAGCAGGAAGCGACGGCCACAGATGCGCTCGAAGACTCCGGAACGCCCGACCACGGTGGCTGATGGCGTCCTTCTCGGCCGCCGGGATCTCCGCCATCGTTCGACCTGCGCCCGATTCGTCCTCCTCGACAGGAACGAACGCGGGGTCGTAGCCGAAGCCGCCTGACCCACGGGGGTCGGCCACCAGGCGGCCCTCGCAGACTCCCTCGGCCCACCGTTCGGTCCCGTCGGGCCACGCCAGCGCCGCGACGCACCGGTACCGCGCAGTTCGAACCTCCGGCACGTGGTTCTCCACGCGGCCGAGCAACAGGTCGAGGTTCTCCTGATCCGTGGCGTTCTCCCCGGCGAAACGCGCCGACCTCGGGCCCGGCTCGCCTCCGAGCGCATCGGCCTCGATGCCCGAATCGTCGGCAAGCGCGGGAACACCCGCGGCCGCCGCGATGGCCCGCGCCTTCAGCAGGGCGTTGTCCAGGTATGTCTCACCCGTCTCCTCGACCTCGGGCCAATGGGAGCCGTCCGTCACCCACTCGACCGGCCAGTCGGAGCAGATGGCGAGGATCTCCCGGATCTTGTGCTCGTTGCGGGTGGCCAGCGCGATCCGGACGGGAGGCGCCGGTGCGTCCATCGACAAGGGCGTCCGCGTCAGTCGGATGGCGCCGCCGCGGATGGTGCGAGCGCCCCATCAAGCGTCCGGCGCTGGAAGTCGGTCAGGTCGGCGATCCCGCCGCCGGCCAGGTCGAGCATGGCATCCAGGCTCGCCCGCGAGAACGGCGAGCCCTCGGCCGTCCCCTGCACCTCCACCAGGTCACCAGAGCCCGTCATGACGACGTTGAAGTCGACGTCGGCGTTCGCGTCCTCCTGGTAGCACAGGTCGAGGAGCATCTCGCCACCAACCTGCCCGACGCTCACCGCGGCAACCGTGTCCAGAAGGACGCCGGACTCCACGGCGCCTTCGGACTCCAGTCGCGACAGCGCCTGCGCCAGCGCGAGGTATCCGGCGGTGATCGATGCCGTCCGGGTACCGCCGTCGGCCTGGAGCACGTCGCAGTCGATCCAGATGGTGGACTCGCGCATCCGCTCCATGTCCGTCACGGATCGAAGGCTCCGTCCGACCAGGCGCTGGATCTCCTGCGTGCGGCCGCTGGGCCGCCCATGCCGAACCTCGCGCTCGGTCCTCGTCGCGGTCGCCCGGGGCAGCATGGCGTACTCCGCGGTGACCCACCCCTGGCCCGTTCCCTGCAGCCACCGCGGAACCTTCGGCTCGAACGAGGCGGAGACGAGGACGCGCGTCTTGCCCATGCTGAGCAGGACCGAACCTTCGGCCCATTCCAGATAGCCCATCTCGGCCGACAGCTCACGGAGTTGGCCGGGCGTCCTGCCGTCGATCCGGCTGCCCTCCGCCGGATGCACGCCCGCGTCCGACTCGGCCGTCGCCATCACAGATCCACGGTCCGGCCGGGCTCGGCGAGCTGCACCGGGCCGTCCTTGAACGTCTTGTCCGCCTCACCGGCCACAGCGTCCCGGTCCGCGGCCGGCCAGATGTGCGTGAGCATGAGGTTCCCCGCTTCGGCCCTGCGCGCATGGGCGCCGGCTTCGGACGCGGTCATGTGCAGCTCCATCGGTGCTGTGGACGGCCGTTGGATCCAGGTGGCCTCCGACAGCAGCAGGTCCGAGCCCTTCGCCAGCCGAACCATGTCGTCGCTCGGTCCCGTGTCCGCGGTGTAGGTGAGCGCGGTTCCGTTGCTTTCGAACCGCATCCCCATGGTCGGCACCGGATGCGACATGCGCGCCGTGGAGACGCGGATCGGCCCCAGCTCGAAGGAGCCGCCGAGCTTCACCGGGTGCGATTCGAACACGTCGTCCAGGTGCTGTTCGATCTTGCGAGCATGCTCGAACATGCGCCGCGGCGCGTAGAAAGGGATCCTGCGGCTGCGCCGCTCGTCGTACCAGACCGAGAGGAAGTAGGGATAGATGTCGAGGAAGTGGTCGAAGTGCTGGTGGGAGACGACCACGGCGTCCAGGTCCAGCAGTCCGATGTGCTCCTGCAGTTCGGCCATGGTCCCCGTCCCGGCGTCGAGCCAGACGTTGAACCCGTCCTGCGTCAGGAGATAGCCGCTTGCGGGCCGGTTCGGCCGGGGCCATCCACCGCCCGATCCGAGGATCACCAGCCGCACTCGATCACACGCCTCTCGTTGGTCTCATGATTCCCCCTCGCCGTCCGCCGCCCACCGCCGCAACCGCCCTGCAACCGCCGAAACGTACGCCAGCCTACCGCCGCAGCGCGGTATCCATGGAAAGGAACTCCACGCCGCGAACCTCCGGCCCGAGGAACCGCGCCCCCAGCCGCTCAAAGACGTCGGGGTTGCCAGAGGACACGAACCGGTGCCGCACCGAGCCGCCGCCGGCGTCGGTGCCTGCGAGCAGCCCGCGGCTCGACAGCGTCTCATAGACGTCCTGCGCGGTCTCCTCCGCCGAGGACAGCAGCAGCACACCGTCGCCCATGACGTGGTGGATCGCACCTCGAAGGAGCGGGTAGTGCGTGCATCCCAGGATCAGCGTGTCGACGCCGGCCTGGACCAGGGGCGCAAGGTATTCGCCCGCCGCGCCGAGCACGACGGCACTGGTGGTGTCGCCGCGTTCGACGAACTCGACGAACAGCGGACAGGCTTCGGAGAACAGCCGAACGGAGCCGTCCGCCCGCTCGACGGCGCGTTGATAGGCGCCGCTCTCCACCGTGGCCTGCGTGCCGATCAGGCCCACCCTGCCGTTACGCGTGTGCCTCACCGCGGCACGGACGGCGGGCTCGATGACCGCGACCACGGGCACCGCCACCGCGTTCACGACCTGCTCCAGCGCGGCCGCGGTGGCCGAGTTGCACGCCACCACGATCATCTTCACGTCCTGCTCCTGCAGGTACCTCGCGATCTGGACGGCGAACTCTCGAAGCTCCGCGAGCGGCCTGGGGCCGTAGGGATACCGGCCCGTGTCGCCGAAGTACAGGATCGATTCGCCCGGGAGGTCGTCCATGATCGCCCTCACGACCGTCAGCCCGCCCATTCCCGAATCGAAGACACCGATCGGCCTGGGATCGCCGGCGGCTCCGGCGGACGCGCTCACCACCAGAGGGTCTCCTCGACCGACTTCTTGGCGACCTCCTCGTCGGTGGCCCACGCCCGCGTGGACAGGTACTTCCATCCGCCGTCCGCAAGCAGGCACACGATGTCGCCCGAGTCCAGCCGCGCCGCGACCCGCCGCGCTGCGTGGATGACCGCGCCCGAGGAGATGCCGGCGAAGATCCCCTCCTTCGAGAGCAGCTCGCGCGTGTCTTTCAGCGCGTCACCGGCGTTCACCAGGAACTTGCCATCGAGGACGGATTCGTCGAACACCGCTGGGACGAATCCAGCATCGAGCGACCGGAGCCCGTAGACGAGTTCGCCGAGTTCGGGCTCCGCGGCGATCACCTTCACGTTCGGGTCGTGGTCCTTCAGCCGCTTCCCGGCGCCGGTGAGCGTCCCGCCGGTGCCGAGCCCGGCGACCAGGTGCGTCACGCTCGGGAGGTCTCGGACGATCTCCGAGCCGGTGCCGTCGTAGTGCGCTTTCGGGTTCGCCGGGTTCCCGTACTGGAAGAGCATGTGGTACTTCGGGTCCTTCGCCAGAGCCTGCGCGACCTCGATGGCGCCGTTCGTCCCGCGGTCGGCTTGGGTGAACACGATCTGCGCGCCGTACATCTCCAGAAGTGCGACGCGCTCCTCGCTCGCGTTCTCGGGGATGACGCAGACGAGCCTGTAGCCCTTGCGCGCGCACACCATTGCGAGCGCGATGCCCGTGTTGCCGCTGGTGGCCTCGAGGATGACGGTGTCCGGCCCGATCAGGCTCTTCGCCTCGGCGTCCTCGACCATGGCCTTGGCGATCCGATCCTTGACCGAACCCGTGGGGTTCTGGCCCTCGAGCTTCGCCCACAGACGAACCTCGGGCTTCGGCGACAAACGCTGGATGCCGACGATGGGCGTGTTGCCGATGGCGTCCAGGATGTCGTTCGCGAGCACCGGGCGATTATCCCAGGGGCTGCCGACAGGACCCTTCTGATACCGCTCGAACAGCGGTGTCGTAGGCTCGTGGCACCTTCGGAAGCATGCCGCCTGGAGGTGAGAATCGATGGCAACGGCACCGGCGGCCGGCACGACCGGCCTCACGTACGAAGACCTACGAGCATTTCCAGACGATCGGCTCCGCCGAGAACTCATCGGGGGCGAGCTGATCGTGACCCCCGCACCCTCGACACGGCACCAGGATGCCGTGACGTGCCTCACGATCGAACTCGGGCTGTACGCCAGGGCGCACGGCGGGAAGGTGTTCCCGGCTCCCACCGACGTGTTCCTGTCAGAGCGCGACGTCGTCGAGCCGGACGTGTTGTTCGTGACGAAGCCACACGTCGCGCGCGTCGAGTTGCCATTCGTTCGCGGCGCACCCGACGTGGTCGTCGAGGTGTCGTCGCCTTCGACCCGGCGTCTCGAACTCGTTCGCAAGCGTGAGCTCTATGAGCGGTTCGGCGTCCTCGAGTATTGGTACGTGGACCTCGACGCTGATCGGATAGAGCTCTACCGGCTGTCGGACACCGGACGTTACGGCGCGCCGACGTTCGTGATGCGTGGTGAGCGGCCGACGTCATCGGTCTTGGGGGAATTCGAGGTCGACATCGATCAGATCCTCGGCCCGGCCGAAGTCGCTCCTGTCGAAGAGTGACCGCCCTGGCGACGTGACCGTCGCGTGCTCGGGACCACCGTCCCGTGAAACAGGGTCTGTCCAGCCCCGTCCTACGACCGAACTCAGACCGTACTTTCAGACGAGATGAACGCGGCGGAGCAGAGATGGTTCCGCGATGCTGGGACTCGACGCGCCTCCACGGCGCTCAGCGCTGGCGTCCTTCTCACCATCCTGAGCGTCTTTCTGCCATGGGCTCGGGAGTACTCGTTGGACTGCAATTCGAACCCATGCAACCCCCGCCTCCCGCTTATCGGTACGGGCTCGAACGCCGTGTCATCCCCTCCGGGCCTGACGGGACTACTCGTCCTGATCTTGGTCCTGGTCGGGCTGATCGCGTGGCTCGTGATCCCTCCTCGGACACGATCCGTCGGGCCGTGGATGGCGGTGATCGTCGTGGCAGCGGTCACCGCGGCGGCCGGCACCATCTGGTACGTGACATTGCCGAACCTCAGCGACGACATCGTGACTATCCGGCAGTTGCCGGCCGGGTTCCTCGGTCTGCTCGCCGGACTGGCGCTGATCATCCTGGGGGCGGTCCTTCGTCTCCGCTCACTCGCAACCGCGACTCCGGAATTGGGGCAGCCTGCTACCAGCGCGGCCATGTGACATTGCTGAGCACTCGCATCATCGACCGCCTCGTCGCATGCACTCAGCGTTGACTCGAATCCGGAGGTGAGGCCTCCCACGTACAACCGACGAAGTGACGCCCGCCGCGGCATGTATGGGTCGCAGTCGGTCTGATGGTCATGCTGGCTGCTGTCGCGGTCGCGATCGTCCTTCCCACCCACACGAGCAGATACTCGGGAGACATTGGCGTCGTCCAAGACTGGACGTTGGTGAAGGCCGTGATCGCCGTGGCGGCCATCTTCATCGGCCTCGTGGTGGTTAGCATCGCGCGGGCCTCTCGGTCATAGGCAGCGCCGGCGCAGGCTTCTTCAGGCGACGCTTTCGCACGCTCCCATGGGCGAGCCGGTCGGGACTTAGGTCAGTCGCACGGTTGGTTCACTCAACCTCAGCGAACGTCTTGATTACATCGCTGCCCACGGCTGCGCATGCTCTCGGGGCGGTGCACGAGATCGAGTTCATGAAGATGAAGTCGTCGCCTCCGCGGTCCGGCGGCATGTGCTGAAGGGACCAGGTGCTTCCGTCCCACGTCTCGGCGAAGGGCAGCTCGTAGGGGAGGATTGTGCGGTTGCCGACCGCAGTGCACGACGTCGGGCTCGTGCACGACACCCCCGTCAGGGAGAACCAGAAGACGTGTCGCGGCGGTGCCGGCGTGGGGTCGACCGTCCACGTCGTACCGTCCCAGCTCTCGGCGAGTGTCAGCGGACACGTGTTCGGGGGCTCGCAGTTGGGATTGTGACCCATCGAGTAGCCGACTGCCGCGCACCAGGTCGGGCTCGGACACGACACGTCGTACAACTCGCTGCCCAGTGACCCCTGGTTCGGGCTGTCCTGCACGCTCCAAGACCTGCCGTCCCATCGCTCCACAAGCGTCAGGTCCACGCCGAACTCCTTCTGGTAACCGCCGACCGCCGTGCAGGCCGATGGGCCGCTGCACGATGCGCCGACCAGATACGAACTGATCGTGCCCTCCGGTTGCGGCACCGGCTTGATCTTCCAAGCGGTGCCATCCCAGACCTCGGAGAACGCATCGTTGTCGTCGTGGAACCCACCGATCGCAACACAGGCCGTCTCGCTCGCGCAGGCCATGCCCCGCAGGTCGCTCCGAGCCGGGCCGATGGGCGCGGGGATGCGCTGGAGCGCCCACTGGGAGCCGTTCCAGGACTCCGCGAGCGGTCGGTCGTGCGTGTCGAACTCGGGCGCGGTGTCACCGACGGCGAGGCAGGCGACCGGCGTGGTGCAGGCAACCCCGTAAAGCTCGTTGAACTTGTGCCCGACCGGCAGGGGGGTCGGGACGATCCGCCACCTGGTGCCGTTCCAGACCTCGGCGAGAGTCAGCGTGGGAGCTGCCGGCGTCTCCGGGTCATAGTGCCCGACCGCCATGCACCAATTCCGGGTCGGGCAGGACACCGCGTCGAGCTGCCGATCCTGGGCGTGCGGGGGGTTCGGAGTTCGCTCGATCTGCCAAGACGAGCTCGCCGCGTTCGCGCCGGATGCGGATGCCAACTGCGCGAGTGCAAGGACCGTGAGTACAAGTCCTATCGCACTGGGGCTCCGTAGTCGCATGGTCCCGAAGCGTATGCATGGCTGCCTACGTTTCCAATGAGACGATCGGCCCCAGTGCGCGGGGACCTCCGACTGACCGTGCGCCTTCGTGTGACCTTCTGGCACGCTGGCATGAGTGAACGACTCGTCGCCGGGACTCGAACCGCAGCGTTGTGCGGAACGCCTACCGCGAGCGCTTGAGGTCGAGCAGGATCTCGCGGGCGGCATTCGCTCCCGGACCGCCCGTCACTCCCCCGCCCGGATGGGCACCGGACCCGCACAGGTAGAGCCCGCGCAGCGGCATCCGATATCGCGCATGCCCCATCAACGGACGCCACGCGAAGAAGTTCTCCAGGCCCGGCTCGCCGTGCAGCGCGCCGCCCTCGGTCAGTCCGTGGTCCCGTTCGAGGTCCAGCGGCGTCAGGACTTGCCGCGTGGTCACCAGATCCGACAGGCCGGGCGCGTACTGCTCGAGCGTCTTCAGCACCAGATCGCCGAGGCCCTCGCGTTCGGCGTCCCAGTCGCCCTCGCGCAGGTGGTACGGCGTCCACTGCACGACCACGCTCATCACGTGCGTTCCCTCGGGCGCCAGCGAAGGGTCGCAGATCGTCGGGATCGTCGCCTCCAGGTACGGCTCATCGCTGATCCGGCCGTACTTCGACGCGTCGAACGCCCGCTCCAGCGCGTCGATCCCCTGCGCGATCACGATCCGCCCGGCCAGCGACGACGCATCGCCGCCCGAGGCCGCGAACCGAGGGAGGCCCGACAGCGCCAGGTTGACTTTCGACACGACGCCCGCGGTCCGGATGTTGCCAGCCCGCCACATCATGTGCGGCCCGAGCACGACCGGGTCGACGAACCGCGTCAACGTGCGCTTCGGGTCGGTTCCGCTCACCACCGTCCGCGCCGAGATCTCCTCACCGCTCGCCAGCGCGACGCCCGTGGCCTTGCCGGCCCGCTCCGTCACGGCGACGACCTCGGCGCCTGTCCTGACGTCGCCGCCGAACCCGCGAACGGCGGCCACCAGCGCGTCCGTCAGCGCACCCGGTCCACCCCGTGCGTACGCCGTCGTCCCGGCCGCGCCGCCGCTGTTCCCCGCCGAATCGAAGAGGAACACCGCCGCCGACCCGGCCGACCAGGGCCCGAGCGCGGCGTACTGCACACCGCGGGTCGCCAGCGCTCCGCGAATCGCGTCGGACTCGAACGCCTCGCCGACGAGGTCCGCGACCGCCATGGGCAGCGACCTGAGCGCCTCGCGGCGAGCGCGAGACCCGAAACCCTGGAACGCGCGGCCCAGCCTCATTCCCATGACCGCGTCCTGCACCGACGGCGCCTTCACGTCCGCCGGGGTCGACACGGCGATGTAGGCGAGGAAGCTCGCGATCGCACGGATCCTCGCGTCGAACCCCGCGTAGGCCTCCGCGTCCGCCGCCGACCACGTTCGCAGGCTCTCGGACGTGCGCGCGAGGTCTGCGTGGAACGTCACCGACCGGCCGTCCGGGTGCGGCGCGAACGCCCTCACCTCCGGACGGATGAGATGCAGTCCGTGGCGGGTCAGGTCCAGATCGCGGAGCACCGAACGCCGCAAGCGCCCGACCGTGTGCGCGAGCGCCGGCGCGCGAACACCCGGCGCGAGCTCGATCGTCTTCGTCGCGCCGCCGGGAACCTCCGACCGCTCGAGCACCAGTGTCCGGAGACCGGACTTGGCCAGATACCCGGCGGTGATCAGGCCGTTGTGACCGGCGCCGATGACGACGGCGTCATACGCGGCCGCTGAGCCCGGAACTGCACTCACGCCGCGCGGCCCTTCGTGTCCCTCAGCACCTCGAGCGCCGCCAGCCGGCCGTTCGCCCCCATGATGCCGCCGCCCGGGTGCGTGGCCGACCCGTTCATGTACAGCCCGCGCACCGGCGTCTTGTACCGCGCCCACCCGGGCACCGGGCGGTTGAAGAACAGCTGTTCCAGCGACAGCTCGCCCTGGAAGATGTTGCCCTCGGACAGCCCGACCGTCCGTTCGATGTCCAAGGGCGTCTGGACCTGCATGTGCAGGATCAGGTCGCGGATCTTCGGCACGCGCTCCTCGATCGTGGACAGCACCGCCTCGCCGAACGCGTCCTTCTGGTCGTCCCAGGTCCCGAGGCCATCGGCGAGGTTGTACGGCGCGTACTGCACGAAGCACGAAATGATGTGCTTCCCGGGCGGCGCCATCGACGGATCGACCAGCGTCGGGATGATCATGTCGATGTACGGCCGCGCGCTGAAGTGCCCGTATTTCGCGTCGTCGTACGCGCGTTCCATGTACTCCAGCGACGGTGAGAACGAAACCGCGCCGCGGAGGTGCTCGCCCACGCCGGGGAGGCACGAGAAGTCCGGCAACCCGTCCAGGGCCAGGTTCACCTTCCCGGACGAACCGCGGAACTTGTAGCGCTCGACCTCGGTCCGGAACGCGTCGGGCAGCACGGAGGGATCGACCAGCCGAAGGAAGGTCTGCTTCACGTCCAGGCTCGACAGCACCACGCCGGCGTCGATCTCCTCGCCGCCGTCCAGCACGACGCCGTTCGCGCGGTCGCCGTCCATGCGCACGCGCGTCACCGGCGCCTCGGTTCGGATCTCCACTCCGAGCGACCGCGCCGCGTCCGCGATGGCGTTCGAGATGCCGCCGGTTCCGCCCTTCGGGATGCCCCACGCGCGGAACGCGCCGTCGATCTCGCCCATGTAGTGATGCAGGAGCACGTACGCCGTCCCGGGAGACCGCACGCCCTGGAACGTCCCGATGATGCCGGACGCGCTCATGGTGGCCTTGAGGGGATCGGTTTCGAACCACTGCTCCAGGAAGTCCGCGGCGCTCATCGTCATCAACTGGACGAACACGGCCTGCTGCTTCTCCGGCAGGTCGCGGAACGCCTTCGCCAGGCCGACCAGCGGCAGCCACTCGCGCGGATCCACACGGCCGGGGTCCGGCGGCAGGATCGAAAGGATCGGCTTGATGAACCGGGCCATCTCGACCATCAACTGGCCGTACTCCTCGTATGCCTCCGCATCGGTGGCCGACCAGCGCCGGATCTCCCGCATGGTCCGGCCGTGGTCGTTCACGCGCCAGAGGTAGTCCTCATCCAGCGGCGTGAAGGTGCCGTCCAGCGGCAGGATCTCCAGGCCGTACCGAGGCAGGTTCAACTCGCGGATGATCTCGGGCCGGAGCAGCGAGACCACGTACGAGTACACGCTGAAGCGGAAGCCCGGGAAGACCTCTTCGGTGACCGCCGCGCCGCCCAGCACGTGCCGGCGCTCGAGCACCAGCGTGCTCCAGCCGGCCTTCGCCAGGTACGCGGCGCTCACCAGGCCGTTGTGACCGCCCCCGATGATGACCGCGTCGTATCGCTTCGCCACGTCCCCGCCCTCACCGTCCGTTCGCCCGAGGAGTCTACACGGCGAAGAACCGAGCCGATCCAGCCCTCTCACCGGCGATCTGTTCGGCGGAACGGCCTTCGATCCGAACGATCGCCGCCGGCGCCTGCCATACTGACGGCCGTTTCGACGGGATGGCGGACCGCGCGGACCGCATGGACGAGAGGCTCGGGACATGAGCGTGGGCACGGCGTTCTTCAGGCGGGAGAGCCCGCTGAACCGGAAGTTGATCTGGCGCGATTGGGCCGGCTACTACGCCGCCGGCTCCTACGCCGACGCCAGCGACATCGAATACAACGCGATCCGCAACGCGGTCGCCGTCATCGACGTCTCCCCCTTGTTCAAGTACGAGATCTCCGGTCCGGACGCCATCCGATTCGTCGACCGCGTCATCACGCGCGACGCCACGCGCCAACAAGTAAACCAGGTTTACTACACGCCCTGGTGCGACGAGCACGGCAAGGTCATCGACGACGGCACCCTCACGCGCCTCGAGGAATCCCGGTACCGCTGGACGGCCGCGGACCCCTCGCTCCGGTGGTTCCACCTCAACGCAACCGGCCTGGACGTTCGGATCGAGGAGACCACCGAGTCCACCGCCGCGCTCGCCCTCCAGGGCCCGATGTCCCGCAACGTGCTCGAGGCGGTGACCGGCGAGTCGTTCGCCGACCTTCGATACTTCCGTCATCGCCCGGCCAAGCTGAAGGGCAGGAGTGCCAACAAGGTCGCCTTCGACGTGACCCGCACCGGCTACACGGGAGATCTCGGCTACGAACTCTGGATCGACGCCTCCAAGGCCGAGCGCCTGTGGGACGCGCTGTTCGACGCGGGTCGCGCGTTCGGCATCCGCCCCGCCGGGATCCTCGCCCTCGACGTGGTCCGCGTCGAGGCCGGCCTCATCCTGATCGAGGCCGACTACACCAGCGTCCGCCACGCCCTGATTCCCGAGCAGGCGTACTCGCCGTTCGAGCTCGGCATGGGAAGGCTCGTGTCCTTCGACAAGGCCGAATTCGTCGGGAAGCGGGCGCTGATGGCCGAGCAGGCGAGGGGCGGCCCGGCGCGCAGGCTGGTCGGCCTGACGCTCGATTGGAAGGGCATCGAAGAGGCGTTCGCCCGCCAGGGACTGTCGCCGGCGCTCTCGCCGCTGGCCTCCCGCGACGCCGTGCCGGTCTTCACCGAGCGCGATCGTCAGGTCGGGAAGATGACGTCCTCGGCCTGGAGCCCGATCCTCAAGCAACTGGTGGGCCTGGCGTCGGTCGACGCGAAGGTCTCGGACACCGGCTCGGAGCTCTGGGTCGAATGGACCGTCGAGGCGCATCGAGGGAAGGTGCGGGCCACGGTCACGCCACTGCCGTTCCTGGACCTGCCCCGCAAGCGCACCTAGGGCTCTGGCTGCCCGAGCGCTCAGGCCGACGGCCAGCGCACCAGCGGCTCGGAGCTCCTGTTCGGTCCGTCCACCTGCACGGCCCGCACCACCAGGCGATGGCTGCTGCTGAACCGGGGCGTGCACGTCGTGAGCGTCAGCGAGGGCACGGCCGTGTGCGCGATCACGGACCAGTCGTTGAGCGGGACCGTTCGCTGCCAGATCACGCGGTACACGAACGCGCCCAGCCTGGTCTGGATCAGGATGCGGTCGCCGGGGCGCAGCTGGTCCAGCGGCCAGAACGGGTGCAGGTGCGTCGTCCGGTGACCGGCGATGGCCACGTTCCCCCCGTAACCCGGGAACGGCGTCTGCACGTAGTGCCCGGGTCCCTTGGCCAGCGCCGTCTCGCCGGCGCCCTGCACGACCACCATGTCCAGATGGATCCGAGGGATGTCCAGGAACCCGACCGCGGCGCCGCCGATCGGCCTGGCCGGGAAGCCGAACGACTCGACGCGGTGCCGGAGCACCGTCTGCGCGTGCGAGGTCTCGATCCCCGTGCCCCAGATCTGATAGGCCACGGAGCCGATCAGCGCCATCCCGGCAACCACGCAGGACAGGCCGACGCCGAGTCGAAAGCGGCGGAGGCGTCGGGTTCGGCGCTCGCCCCGTCGCCGGACCCTCGTCCCAACCATATCGTCGTCCATCACCGCGACCGTACTACGGACCGCTACCCGGCGCAGGATCCGCCGCTTTGAGCGAATCCCGGCCCCGCCGCCGTGCGTAGTTCCATCGAACCGAAGCTCCGCGAACACGGCTGGGAGGCGTTGACGTATCCTGCGCCTGACCGTTGCCGCCGAAGGGGAAGGAGACGCGAACGTGCGACGGATGCGAGCGGTCGGGGGTGCCGTCGGGGCTGGCGTGCTTGCGATCGGCGTGGTGGTGCTGTCCGCCGCGCCCGCATTGGCGGCCAGCGTCAGCGCGGTGGACTACAAGTTCGTTCCCAAGTCGATCACGGTGAGCGTGGGCACCACCGTGACCTGGTCGAACAACGGGCAGTCGGCCCACACGGTGACCGGCAGCGGCTTCAACTCGGGGAACCTCAATCCGGGGCAAACCTTCTCGCACACCTTCTCGGCGCCGGGAACCTACGCCTACCACTGCCAGTACCACCAGAGTCTGGGCATGGTCGGCACGGTCGTCGTGACGGGCAGCGGAGGGGGCGGCGGGAGCAGCGGGCCGCCGACGTCGCTGCCGAACACCGGCCTCGGCTCCGGGTCCGGGATCGCCGTGGTCATCGGCGCCGTGTTGCTGCTGTTCGGGACCGTGCTGCTCTTCGGGCTTCGCCGCAGGCGAGCAGCCTGAGCCGGCGGGGCTGACGCCTCTCGCTTACGGAACCAGCCGGTACATCGGACCCGACAGGGAGAGCACGTACAGCTCTCCGGCGGCGTCCTCGCCGAACGACGATGGGCTGTCCACATGGAGGCCCAGGTCGAGCTGCTGTGTGACGCGGCCGCCCGCCTCGCGCGCGGCGAGGAGTTCGCCCCGGCAGAGGTCCGTGTAGAGATAGGCGCCGCGCAGCCATGCGATCGCGGATCCCCGGTACACGAAGCCGCCGATGACCGCGCAGCTGCCGTCGTCGTGGCTGAAGTCGAACAGCGGCCGCGTCCAGTTCCGCGGCGGGGCCGTCGCGTTCCCGTACAGGTGTGAGCCTTCGGTCAGGTTCCAGCCGTAGTTCTGTCCGCCGCGCGAGCCGTGCCGCTGGAGGTCGACCTCCTCGTACGCGCCCTGCCCGACGTCGCCGATCCACAGGTCGCCGGTCGCGCGGTCGAACTCGTACCGCCACGGGTTCCGCAGGCCGTACGCCCAGATCTCCGGCCGGGCGCCGGACCTCCCGACGAACGGGTTGTCGGGTGGGATCGCATAGTGCGCGCCACCCGGCGGGAGCGACCCGTCCGGCAGACGGGGTTCGATCCGCAGCATCTTTCCAAGCAGGACGCGCAGGTTCTGGCCGTTGTCCATCGGATCGCCGCTGGACCCACCGTCGCCCAGCCCGATGTAGAGATCTCCGTCGGGGCCGAACACGAGATTCCCGCCGTTGTGGTTCGGGAACGGCTGCTTGACGAACAGGACCTCGCGGCGAGAGCGCATGTCCGCCCGCCCGCCGGCGTCCATCTCGAATTCCACCACGTTCGTGTTGCCGTCGAGATCGGTGTAGTTCACGTACAGGTACCGGCCGTCCGGCGAGAAGGCCAGGCCGAGCAGGCCGCGCTCGCCGCCGGTCGTGATCTGGCCCGTGAGATCCAGGACGGGAGTCGGGTCGACGGTCCCGTCGCTGAGGGCGATGACGCGGCCCGGCTGCTCGGCAACGTACATCGTCGGGTCGCCGCGGCGGATGGCCATCGCCACCGGTGAATCGAGGGACGCGATTTCCCTGAGGTGGATCGAACCCGCCCCGCCGGTGCTGCCCGGGCCCGTTCCTCCTCCGTTCGGTGAGGTGGTCACCGACGCCGTTCCGCGACCCCCCTCGGTCGGGGATCCGCCGCACGCGGCCGCCAGCCCGCAGACCAGGAGCAGCACGGCCATCGCGCGCCCCGAGCGCAACCGCGGCCGTCGCGGCATCCGAATCGCCATGCTTCGTTTGTACCAGCAACGCCACGAACGACTGCCCGGATCGCCCGGGCCAGCGCATTTTCCGGCCGCCGGCGCCTCGGCACGTCTTCGCAACACCATCCCCACGGCCGGGGCACACGCTTACGGCTGGACCGCACGAAGATCGAATCGATGGAACTCACGATCCCCTCGAGCGAACGTGCGGTGGCACCGGTCATTCGTGTCGCCCCGGCGCGTGCGCCCGTCGACCGCATCGCTCCGTCCCCCCGACGAGGGTTCACCTGGTGGCGCGCCACGCCGGACGGCTGGCTCGAGACCTTCCCCGGCACCCGGTGGACGACCGAGTGGACGCAAGCCGAGTGCGAGATCTACCCGCGGTTCCTTCGCTGGCGATGGCGCAGGCTGCACCCCACGGGCGTGCCGGGCGCGTTCTGCCTCTGCGGCATCCGCGGCATGAACGAGTCCTTCGACGCACATGTGCCGACCGGACGGATGCCCGCGTCGGAGAGTGGCGCCGGCGGGTTGCTGTTCGGCGCGGTCGAGGGCGCCGGTCCGTACGCGCTCGACGCGCGCGGGTGGCGGGCGGCGTCCGGCCGGCCGATCGCCCTGTACGTCTCGCCGGAGCACCTGCGCGCCGACGACGGCCGCGTCGGAGCCGTCGCCTCGCGGTACCGCCTGCCGATCCTGCGGGACCTGGACGTCCTTCGCCAGGTGTGGGGACCGCGACCCGAGGCAGACCCGGCGTCCGCCAGGGTTCAGAGCTTGTAGCCGAGCGTCCGCAGGAGCGCCTTGCGCTCCGCGATCTGCTGTTCGTCTTCGACGCCGAGCGGGCCACTGCCGTCGATCACGCCCAGGACGCCTCGCCCCTGGTCCGTTTCGGCGACGATCACCTGCAGCGGGTTCGCGGTCGCGGCGAAGACCCGGCAGACCTCGGGCACCATCTTCACGGCGTTCAGGACGTTGATCGGGAACCCGGCGCGCATCATCACCACGAACAGATGGCCGGCGCCGATCGCGTCCGCCGCGTCGCGAGCCAGCGCGCAGAGCTCGTCGTCGTTGCCGGACCAGCGGACCAGTCGGGGCCCGCTCGCCTCGTTGAACGCGATGCCGAACCGGACGCCCGGCACGCCCCCGACCAGCGCCTCGTGCAGATCCTCGACCGTCTTGATGAAGTGCGACTGCCCGAGGATGACGTTGACGTCCTCGGGGGCTTCCACGGGGACGGCGGTCAGGTTCGAAAGATCCATCGGTCACCCCTCATCCGCGACGGCCGGCACCGGCGGCGCCACGACCGGGCCCCCGGACACGAACGAAGGGACCGGAGGTGGTGACCAGAGCGTCCCGATTCACGATCCCCAGAAGGGATCCGGTCTCCCGCGACCGACCGGGCGTGGGTGCCACCTTCGGTCCCTTTCGTGAATGTGACTCTATCCCAGATGGGACAGGGCCGCCACAGGCCGGGCGGCCCTGTCCCACCGGGACCTTCGTTAACTGACGACGAACCCGGCCTTCGCGCCGAGCGCGCTGGTGAGGCCGGCCGCCTTCAGGGCCGCTTTCCCCTGCTTGGCGGTCCCGGGGATCGTCACCATCTTGTCGATGGCACCCGAGGCGTTCGCCTTCGCCGAGCCGAGCTTCGTCTTCTTCCTGCCCTGGACGAAGGTGAGCTTCACGGTCTCGCGCGGGGCGAAGCCGCCGCCGGTCACTTCGACCGTGCTCCCGGCCGGACCCGACGAGGGGGTGAGCCCGAGCGTCGGCGCCGGGACGATCGGCTGCCAGTCAGGCATCTCGTTCAGGGGGTTGCCCGGGTCGTTCGTCAGCCTCGTGTCCGTGCCGCCGACGGGCGCCGTCCAGAGTTGGAGCGAACCGGTGCCGATGTTCGCGGCGAACACGACCTGCGTGCCGTCGGGCGAGAACGCCGGGTAGTCGCCGTCGGAGTAGCCGGCCGGGTGATGGTCGAACGGGACCAGGTTCGAGCCATCCGGCGACATGAACCACAGGTCGCCGCCGACCGAGTGCGGGTGAGCCCGAGCGCTGCTGAACACGATCGTCGCACCGTCGGGCGACCACGCCGGGTGCCGGTCGTCGGCCACGTTGTTCGTGACGTTCACCTGGTTCGAGCCGTCCGCCTTCATGACGTAGATCTCCCAGTTGCCGTCCCGCCGGCTGGCGAAGGCGATCTTCGAGCCGTCCGGCGACCAGACCGGGTCGGTGTCGGACCCACCGGCGGTGAGCGCCGTACGGTGCGAGCCGTCGGCGTTCATGGTCCAGACGTTCAACGGCCCGTTCTCGTAGCTCGCGAAGACGATCTTCGACCCATCGGGAGACCAGGCCGGGTCACCATCGTTCCACGCCGCGTTGTTCGTCAGGTTCTTCTTGTTCGACCCGTCCGCGTTCATGACGTAGATCTGATTCCCGTGCTGGTAGACGATCCGCGTGCCGAACGGATTCCAGGACGGATCGACGTCGCCGGGGCCCTTCGTGATGGCCGTCTCCGTACCGTCGGTCGTTCGCAGGTAGATCCGCTGCGTGCCGTCCTTCGAGCCGCTGAACGCGATCGAGCCGTCCGCCCCCGGGAACCGCCCCGTCTGTGATACGCGAGCCGGTCCTGCCGATGCCGCCGGCCCGGCGAGCGAGAGCGCCAGTGTGGCGCCCAGTCCAACCATCGCGACCCGGCTGAGCCGGGGCGCGCCGAAGCCGTGCTTCGATTCCACGAGTGCGAACCTCCCTCGAACGAACAGGAACCGGGCGAAATCGCCCAAACGCGCTCGACAGTAGCAGGAGGTCGCCGACCGATGGCCGAGGTGTTCGGATCCGAACCGACGGCTACCGGTAGCCGCGCGCGATCTCTGCCTCGGCGACGCGTTCGACGCCGATCAGATATGCCGCATCGCGCAGCGAAAGGGCCTCGGTGTCGGCCCGCGCCAGCACCTGGTCGGTGGCCGCGCCCATGAGCTCGCCCAGGCGGGCGTTGACCCGCTCCTCCGTCCATGCCTCGCGCTGGAGGTCCTGCACCCATTCGAGGTAGGAGACGGCCACGCCGCCGCCCGAGGCCAGGATGTCCGGCACGACCGTCACCCCGCGGTCCGCCAGGATCGGGTCGGCCTGGGCCGTCACCGGGTAGTTCGCGGTCTCCAGGATCACCTGCGCCTTGATCTGCTCGGCGTTGCCGACGTGCACGGACTCCTCGAGCGCCGCGAGCGTCAGCACCGCGCAGTCGAGTCCGAAGATGTCGTCGCCGGCGATCGTCTCGGCGTCCTCGAAGCCCGTGACGCTGCCGGTCTTCTTCTTGTGGCCCACGACGCCCCGCACATGCAGGCCGCGAGGGTTGAAGACCCCGCCCTTGCTGTCGGAGACCGCGACGACCGGATAGCCCATCTCCTCCAGGATGATGGCGAGCCACGAGCCCGCGTTTCCGAATCCCTCGATGGCGACGCTCGTGTCCTCGCGGAGCCACCGGCGGTTGCGGGCGAGATGCTCCAGGCAGATGAACGACCCTCGCCCGGTCGCCGCGTCGCGGCCATGCGAGCCGCCGAGCACCACCGGCTTCCCGGTGATGACCGCGGGGTTCGGCCCATAGCGCCGGGAGTACTCGTCCGCCATCCAGGCCATGATCTGCGGCGTGGTGTTCACGTCGGGCGCCGGCACGTCGACCTGGGGCCCGATGACATCGCCGATCTGGCGCATGAAAGCCCTCGACAGGCGTTCGAGCTCGGGCTCGGACAGCACCTTCGGATCGACCTGCACGCCGCCCTTGCCGCCCCCGAACGGGATGTTCATGAGCGCCGTCTTCCAGGTCATCAGCATGGCGAAGCACCGGATCTCGTCGAGCGACACGTCCTGGTGGAACCGAAGCCCGCCCTTGAAGGGCCCGCGCGCGTTGTTGTGCTGTACCCGCCACCCGCGGAACACCCGGAAGCCGCCGAAGTCCATGGGCACCCGGACCTGCACGCTGACCTCGCGGGCCGGCGTGGCAAGCGCCTCGCGGAGGGACAGTTCGAGATTCAGCCGCTCGGCCGCAGTCTCGTAGAAGCTCTGCACGGCCTCGAACGCGGACGACACGCTTGTCACGTCGATCCCTCCTCGCCCCTCGCGCTGCACCCCTTTAACCCCGCGGGTCGGAAGCGTAGACCCGCCCTGGGGCCAATGAAAGGACCTGCACACCATCCTCGCATCGGCCGTTCGGCCACGGATCGCGGCGTCCGTTCATACTCTTCGGCCGTGAACATGGACGCGGTCTGCGAGCGACTGGACGCCGCGGTCGACGGCATCCGTTCGGTGTACTCGGTGCCGGGCCTCGCGCTTGCGGTCACCGATCGCGACGGGCTGCTGCTGGAGCGGACGTACGGCCACGCGGACGTCGGCGCGGGACGTCCGGTCGCATCCGAGACGATGTTCGAGATCGGCTCCATCGGTAAGTCGTTCACGGCCTGCTGCGTGATGCAACTGGTCGAGGAGGGCCGGCTCGACCTGCATGCTCCCGTCTCAGCCTATCTCCCCTGGTTCGAGGTTCGATCGGCGTTCGACGAGCCCATCACGCTGCACCATCTGCTTACCCACACGGCGGGCATCACGCGCGGCGGCGACAGCAGCTCGAACTCGCTCTTCGACGTCTGGGCGCTGCGATCGACGGAGGTGACGGTCTCGCCGGGATCCGTGTTCTGGTATTCGAACGTCGGCTATCGCGTGATCGGAGCCGTGCTCGAGGCGGTCGAGGCACGACCGTACCGGCAGATCCTGCGCGAGCGCGTTCTGGACCGCGTGGGCATGCCCGACAGCGAGCCGGTGATCCGCACCGGGATGCGCGACCGTCTGGCCACCGGATACGGACCATGGCCGGACGACAGGCCCGCGCTGCCCTCCGGCCCGATGGTGCCCGCGGTGTGGTTGGAGACCGCCACGGCCGACGGGAGCGTCGCCGCACCGGCGCGCGACATGGCGGCATACCTCCGGATGCTGATGAACCGCGGCGACGCGCCGAACGGCCGTGTGCTCTCGGAGGAGAGCTTCGCGCTCATGTCCGGCCGAATGGTAAAGCGGGATGACGAATGGTACGGCTACGGGCTGGCAACCGGTGAGGTCGACGGTGTGACGTGGCTCGGCCACGGCGGCAGCATGGTCGGATACGAGTCGTCCTTGGATTCGGACGTGGACGCTGGGATCGGCGCCGTGGTGCTGATCAACGGGGTGGACTGGGGAAGCTTCATCACCGACCTGGGGCGCTACGCGGTCGCAGTGATCCGCGCGGCGCGCGCCGGGGTGCCGCTGCCGGACCCGCGACCCGCGCCGTCGCTGACCAGCGTGGCCGACCGGGACACGTATGTCGGGAAATACGTGGCGAGCGACGGTTCGCACCTGGAGGTGACCGCGCGAGGCGACGGCCTGGCCGTCGCCATCGACGGCGGCGAACCGCTCGACGCCTTTCCCACCCCGGGCGCGTCGCGACTTCGGCTGGTCGTGCCGAACCCGGGCCTCGACACCCACGCGGTGATCTTCGAACGCGACGACGTCGGACGGGTCACCGCGGTGAGCCATGGGTCGCGGCGGTTCGTTCGCGGCGACGCCGCGCCGCCCGAAGACATCAACGAGGCCGCCTGGCTGGCGTTCGAAGGTCGATACGAGTCCTACAACCCCTGGACGCCGACGTTCCGGGTGATCCAGCGGTCCGGCAAGCTCATCCTGTGCGACCGGTCGGGGATGGAGGTGCCGCTGGCGCAGGTGGACGACACGACGTTCGCGCTGGAGGATCCCGCGCTCCCCGAGCGCCTCAGGTTCGATGCGGTCGTCGACGGCAAGGCGCTGCGCGCGAACGCGTCCGGCTGCGACTACTACCGCTCGTTCGAACCGTAGCCGACGACCGCGGCGCTAGCAGCCGCCGGCGACGGCGGGGAGGATGGCCACGGTGTCGCCGTCTTCGACCTGCGTCTCGAGCGACCCGAGGTATCGAACGTCCTCGTCGTTGACGTAGAGGTTCACGAACCGGTGCAGGCCGCCGGAGTCGGTGACGATCGTGCTGGTGAATCCCGGGTAGCGCTGTTCGAGGCCCTCGAGCACCTCGCGGAGCGTCGAGCCCTGCCCGTCCAGCACGGGCCGCCCGCCGACGCGGGAGCGCATCATGGTGGGCACCTTCACTCTCACCATCGGGTGTCTAGGCCTCCTCGCTCGCATGACCGGAGGCGCCCGTCGCCGACGGGAGCCCGCAGAAGAAGTCGTAGTCGATCAGTTCGGTGACCGTCGGGTGCTTGCCGCACACCGGGCACTCCGGGTCCCAGCGGAGCCGAACGCTGGTGAAGTCCATGTCCAGCGCGTCGAACAGCAGCAGGCGCCCCACAAGCGGCTCGCCGACGCCCGTGATCAGCTTGATCGCCTCGACGGCCTGGATCGATCCGACCACGCCGGGCAGCACGCCGAACACACCCGCCTCGCTGCAGGACGGGACCGCTCCGGGCGGCGGCGGCTGGGGGAACAGGCACCGGTAACAGGGCGTCTCCGGCCCGGGCAGGAAGACCGACGCCTGGCCTTCGAACTGGTAGATCGAGCCGTACACGAGCGGCTTTCCGAGCAGTTGGCACGCGTCGTTGACGAGGTATCGGACTGGGAAGTTGTCCGTCCCGTCGATCACGACGTCGTAGGGCTCCATGATCTCGAACGCGTTCTCGCTGGTGAGCATGGTGTCGTGCCCGATCACGTCGATCGTCGGGTTGATGCCCCGGAGGCGCTCCACCGCGGACTCGACTTTCGGCCTTCCGACGTCGTCGTCGTCGTGCAGGATCTGACGCTGCAGGTTGGTTCGATCCACGCGGTCGAAGTCCAGGACGCCGAGCGTGCCGACGCCGGCGGCGGCGAGGTACATGGCGATCGGCGAACCGAGCCCGCCGGCGCCCACACAGAGCACCTTCGCGTCGAGCAGCTTGCGCTGCCCCGCCCCGCCGATGGTGGGCAGGATGATGTGCCGCGAATACCGCAGAACCTGGTCCTCGGTGAACGTGGGGGGCGACTGGCCGTTCGTGCCCGTGGCGGTCATGTGAGCCTCACCTCCTGCTCCTCGATGACGCCGTCGCGGATGCTGTAGCCGCGCATGACGGGATTCGCGCGGTCGAGGAGCGACACCAGCAGGTAATGCGCGTCGGGATAGAAGGCCTGCTGCCGGTCGGTCTCCGACGGGTAGGCCTCCGAGTGGGTGTGCGAATGGACGATGCCGACCAGTTCGCGGCCGGCGTCTTCGATCTCGTCGGTGACCTTCAGCTGCTCGCGCGCGTCGAGCCGGTAGGTGACGGGGCTCGCGTCCGCGTTCGTCATCGGGTGGAACTGCTCCGCGAACGCTGCCGGAACCTCATTGGACGCCCGGTCCACGTTGCCACTGGCCCAGATACCGGACAGCAGGCCGCACGCCTCGTTGGGGAACCCGCGGAGCGCGTGTTCCACCATCTCGTCGCGAACGGTGGCCGTGATCTCGATCATCTTTCGGATCGGGGCAAATCCTATCTGTTTAGTCGGAATCGACCGGCGGCGCTCCCATCCCCGGAACCGCGAACGGGTTCATCGCCGGCGACGGTTCGGAACGCCTCGAGCCGCCTCGCCTATTCCGGGCCGGCGGCGAGGCCGACGTGCCCAAGCACGGCGATGGACCCAGCCGCCCCGTCCCCGACCTCGCCGATGACGGCCGCGGTCACGCCGCGCGCGGCGAGGCCCGCGACGAGCCCGTCAAGCAGCTCGCCGGCGACCGCCATGAGCAGACCGCCGGACGTCTGCGCGTCGGCGAGGAGGAACTGCTCGACCTCTTCGAGGTCCGCCCAGTCCGTGAACGGCGCCACGAACGTTCGGTTCGAACGCGTTCCGCCGGGGATCATGCCATCCAGGGCCAGCCGGACCGCCCCTGGGATGAACGGGACGGCCGCGGCATCGATCACGGCCGAGGCGCCCGACGCGCGCAGGGCGATGTGCAGGTGACCCAGCAGGCCGAAACCGGTCACGTCGGTCGCGGCCCGGACGCCCGCTTCGACCATGGCCTCCGACGCCGCCGCGTTCAGCGTCGTCATGACGTCCACGGCGCGCGCGACCGTGGCCGCGTCCGCCCGGCCGGCCTTGATGGCGGTCGAGATGACGCCCAGGCCGAGCGGCTTCGTGAGCACGAGCCGGTCACGCGGCCGCATCTCGGAATTCCGCACGATCCGCAGGGGATCGACCAGCCCCGTGACCGCCATGCCGTACTTCGGCTCGGGATCGTGGATCGAATGACCGCCGACCACGGTGACGCCCGCCGCGTCGGCCACGGTCTGACCACCTCGCAGGACGTCGGCGAGCAGATCCACCGAGAGGTCCTGGATCGGCCAGGCCACGACGTTCATGGCGGTGATCGGACGGCCTCCCATCGCGTAGACGTCCGACAGGGCGTTCGTGGCCGCGATCCGGCCCCAGTCGAACGGATCGTCGACGATGGGCGTGAAGAAGTCGACGGTCTGGACCAGCGCGGTACCGGGGACCCCCGGAAGCCGGACCACCGCGGCGTCGTCTCCGGTGGCCGGCGAGACCAGGATCTCGGGCGGATAGGAGGCCGGCGCCAGCTGTTCCAGCACGCGGGTCAGGTCGTCGGGCGCGAGCTTGCACGCGCACCCGGCCCCGTGGCTGAAGCCGGTCAGCCGAACGTCCGCGCGGGTTGTGTCCGCCACGTGGGAAGCATCCATCACCCGCGCGCGATCGACAAAGCGCTCGTCCGTGCAGCGGTTCGGGCCGCGCGGCGCATCTACAGACCCGGACGCGGTTGGGGGGCCGTCCCAACGCGGGGACCTGCGGCCTCGCGAGGACGGTGACCCTGGTTTCACGGGGAGCCGTCGTCCGGCCCGAGGAGGGGCGGCCCCGGAACGGGGCCGCCCCTCTTCTCATTCCTCTGGACCGCCGGACCCGTTGCCTGCCGGCCGGGGACCGGCCGGCAGTTCGACCACCGCTGTGACTCCTCCGCCGGGGGTCTCCTCGAGCCACATCTTGCCGCGCTGAGCCACGACCAGCTCGCGCGCCACCGCGAGCCCGAGGCCCGAACCGCCGGCCTCTCGCGCCCGGCTCGGATCCGCGCGGTAGAACCGTTCGAAGGCCATCGCCCGGTCGGGCCCCGCCATGCCCTGACCATGGTCGGCCACGACGAGCCGGACGGCGCCGTCGCGCCGGCTCACCGACAGGTCTGCCGCGCCGCCGCCGTGCCTGGCGACGTTCTCCAGGATCGCGTCCACGACCGCCTCGACCACCACCGGATCGCCGAGCGCCATGTCGTCCCCGTCCACGCCCGGCACCGCCAGCCGCACCGTCACGCCGTTCACGAGCTCGTTCCTCTGGATCGAGCGTTCGCTGATGGCCAGGAGGTGCACCGGGACGGGGGTGAGGGCGAGCGACGCGTTGTCCGCCCTGGCGAGCGTGAGGAGGCGGTCCGTGAGACCCGTGAGGTAGTCGACTTCGGACAGCACCTCCTCACCCAGTTCGGGGTCCTGCTCCGACATGACCTCGACGCCGGACCGCACGAATGCGAGCGGCGTCCGGAACTCGTGCGAGGCGTCGGCGGCGAAGTTCGCCTGGGCCTCGTACGCGCGGCGGACCGGACGGAGCGCCCGCCCCGCGAGGAACCACCCGGCCAGCATGCTGAGCGCCACGGCCAGCACGCCGCCGCCCAGGAGCAGCCAACGGACCCGGTCCAGCAGTTCGTCCTCGGGTTCCAGCGAGCGGCCGGCGACGACCGAGACCCATGCCCCACCCGGAAGGTGGGCCCGCTGCGTGACCAGCCGGACGCGTTCTTCCGAGACGGTCGCTTCCGCCACTCGGACCTCGTGCGGGCGGAGCCAGGCCGGGATGTCCCGTTCCCCGACGATGGCTCCGCTCGGTTCGAACACCGCGACCAGCGTGGACGTCGCCGAGGGCGCGTCGCTGTCCGGGGCCGGGATCGCCCGGCCGAGCTCCTGGACCCGGTCGGCCTGTTCGCTGGCGGCCTGCACCAGATCGGCCGTGACCTGTCGGTCGAGATTCCGGGCCAGCAGGAAGTACCCCAGACCGCCGAGGATCACCACGATGGCCGCGAGCACGACCCCATGCGACAGCGCCATCCGCAGGCGCAGCGACCGGAAGACGGGCGACCGGCCGCGGGAGGCTCGGTCCCCGGGACCTCGCTCGAGGGAGCGGCGATCGATGGAGCCGCCCCGCACGGCCGCCGTCATCCCAACGTTCCCGGTGCCGCTCTGCTCACCGGCCGATCGAGTACCCGACGCCGCGGATCGTCTCGATCACGTCGGGCGCGCCCGCAGCCTCGAGCTTTCGGCGGAGGTAATGGACGTAGAGGTCCACCACCTTCGTCGGCGCGTCGAAGGTGAAGTCCCACACGTACTCCTTGATCTCGGCCCGGGTCAGGACCCGCCCCGTGCCCCGAAGGAGGCACTCCAGCAGGTCGAATTCCTTGGGCGTCAGATCCAGCACCGTGCCGTCGACGGTGACGCGGTGCGCGGGGACGTCCATCTCCACCGGCCCGTACGCGAGCCGCGTGGTCCGGCCCACCCGGCGCGTGAGGGCGTCCAGACGCGCCAGGAGCTCCGCGAACGCGAAGGGCTTGATGAGGTAGTCGTCCGCTCCGGCCGACAGGCCCTTCACGCGATCGTCCACCGCGTCGCGCGCGGTGAGCATGATGATCGGAAGCTGCGACCCCCGGTCGCGCAGCGTCCTGGTCAGGGCGATGCCGTCCATCACCGGAACCATGACATCGATGATGGCGACGTCCAGGCCGTCCGACGATGCGCGGACGAGCCCCTGCTGGCCGTCGAAGGCGACGGACGTCCGGTAGCCGGCATCCTCCAGCCGCCGCGCGAGCAGGCGGGCGAAGCGGCGTTCGTCCTCGACCAATAGAACGTGCACGGCGCCCATCCTGTGACGGTCGGCGCGCCATCGCCACCGATTCGAACCAAACACAAACCTTCTTCACACGCAGGGCCAACGCGCGCCCCCGATACTGGGCCGCCGTGGCAACCTCACGACCGGGCCCCATTCCGCTTCCCTCCCTGCGCAGAACGTGGGAGGAGCAGTCATGGACGATGCGGATCCTCCGCGCGTTCCTGGGCGTGACGTTCGTCTATGCGGGCGTTCAGAAGTTCCTGGACGCTTCGTTCCTGCATTCGGGCACGCCGGGGTACATCGGGAACCAGCTGCGCGCGTTCGCCCAGGGAAGCCCCATCGGACCGGTCATCTCGGCGCTCGCGCACGTCGCGCCGCTGACCGGGGTCGCGATCGCGCTGATCGAGATCGCGGTGGGGATCGGCACGCTGCTCGCGATCGCGCCGATCACGTCGGCGGCGATCGGGCTCGGGATCAACCTGGTGCTCTTCCTGTCGGCGACCTGGCACGTGCACCCGTACTTCCTGGGGTCCGACTCGATCTACGCGGTGGCGTGGGGCGCCTACCTGGCCGGCTTGATCACGGCCCGGCGCGCGGAGCTCGAACGCGCGGCGCCCCTTCCGCCACGCCACCGCGCGATCGTCGAGCAGGAGATCGCCCGACGCAGATTCCTTCGCGGCGCGACGCTGGTCGCCGGCTCGTTCCTGCTCGGGATCGCGGGGTCGGTCCTCGCGGGCAAGCCGCCCAGGACGTCCGTGCTCGGTGGGGAGACGCCCGGGTCCCCCACCGAGAACGGACACACGCCCCGGCCCAACGGGACGCGGTCGCCGCACGGCGGTGGGGCGCCGACGACCGAGCCGACCGCTCCCGCCGGGACGCCGATCGCGCGGCTGGACAGCGTGCCGGTGGGTGGCGCCGTACCGTTCCACGATCCGTCGCAGGGCCCGGCCGTGCTCTGCCGGCTGGGGACGGACAAGGTCGCCGCGTACAGCCGGGTCTGCACGCACGCCGGGTGCCTGGTCGACTTCGACCCGGGCTCGGGCGTGCTGTTCTGCCCGTGTCACGGCGCCGAATTCGACCCGAAGCGGGGGGCGCAGGTGATCGGTGGACCGGCGCCCGTGCCGCTCCCCGCCATCCCGGTGACGATCGACCACCAGACCGGCGAGGTGCTGGCGAAGGAGTAGTGCGCGAGGATCGCGCCGGATCGCTACAGGCCCGGCAGGTGGTTGTGGAACACGATGTAGCCGAGCCCGGCGAGCGTGTCGATCATGGCGTGGGCGATCACCAACGGCCAGACCCGGCGGGTTCGCACGAACACCATGCCGAAGAACAGGCCCAGGAGCAGGTTGCCGGCGAAGCCGCCCCACCCCTGGTACAGGTGGTACGAACCGCGCAGCACCGCGCTCATGGCGACGGCGGCGGCAGTCGAGATGCCGATCTGTTCGGCCCGCGTGATCATGTAGCCGACCACGATCAGCTCTTCGAGCAGGCCGGCCTCGATCGCGGTCAGGATCAGCATGGGGATCGTCCACCAGTGCCCGAGCGGCGGCACCGGCACCACGAACCTGTTCAGGTGCAGGCTGACCGAGCCCACGTAGATGCCGATCCCGACGATCGCGACGGTCGTCGCCAGGAAGCCGCCGAGCGCCAGGTCCGAGCCGAACCCGAGCGGCGAGGCCAATCCGAACCGAGCCGGCGGCTCGTCGTCCTGCCGGATGAGGTACAGGACCAGCGCGACGGGGGCCAGGCCGAAGGCGAAGTCCATCAGCTGGAGCAGCAACTGGCTGTTCTGGTCCGCCGACGCGACCGTCACCCCGGAGACCGGCGCCGAGAGGAAGTTCACGATCGCGTACGCGGCGCTCTGCAGGAGCGTCAGGGAAAGGACGATGACCAGCTCTTCCGTGAGCCGCACACGCCTGGTCGAACGCACGAGTGTCACCGCCACGGGGTCACTGTAGGTAAGCGGAGTGGCCGTGGGCGTTCACAACGAGACCTTCACGAGGCGGCCCGGACCTGCGCCTCGAGCACGGCGTTCACCGCCCCGCCGTTCCATCCGCCGGCCAGGTACGCCCGGCCGCCGGCCTGCGCGACGGCCGCGTCCGACAGGGGCGCCGGAAGACGACCCGCGGGCGTCACGGCGCCGGTCGCGGGATCGATCGCCGTGATCGTTCGGACCGCATGCCCGGCGGCATCGAGGCCGCCGGCGACGAACACGAATCCGCCGAGCGCGAACGCCGCCGCGTGTCCCACCGGGACGGGCAGACTCGCGATCCGTTGAACCTTCGAGGTTCGGGGATCGAACGCCATGACGGTCGAGACCGGGCCGGACGGCGTCTCGCCGCCCGCGATGATCAGACGGCCGTCGGCCCCGGTCACGGCCGTGTAGCGGAGACCGCGCGAGAGCGACCCGACCCGTTCGAAGCTCATGCCGTCGATCGTTCCCAGGATCCCGCGCTGCGGCGTGACCCCGTCGTAGCCGCCCACCAGGTAGACCTCGCCGCCGACCGTTCCGGCCGAGACGTCGGAGAGCGGCGTGGGCAGGTGGGCCACCACCGCTCCCGCTCCGGTCGAAGGATCGAATCGCTGGACCGCGTCCGAGCTCGCGCCGCCGACGCCCCCCCCGAAGACGAACAACCGGCCGCCGATCGACGCGGCGGCGGCGTCGTGGAACCTGTTCGGCATGGTGCCGATGGACCCCGCGTGTCCGGAAGCGACGTCCATGCCCGCGACCGCGTCGGTGGACGAATCGGACGCGTCCAGGCCTCCGGCCACGACCAATGTCCCGCCATCGACGATCGCGACCGCCCGCTGGACCGCCGCCGGAAGGGCGAACGCCGCGCGGGCGACCGTCAGCCTGACCGGGCGCGCCGCCGACGCGGGCGGCGTGCCGCCGGTGCCGCCGCCGGCGGTTGGGGTCGGCGAGCCGGTCCCTGCCGGCGCGCTTCGGCACGCCGCGGCGACGAGCGTCGCGAGCGCGGCGAGCAATCCGAAGGCCGCGAAGCGCAGACGTCGGTCGGATCGAGTGGGAGGCGGCGACCCGCGCCCGCGGGGGGCCCCGGCGCCGAAACGGCGGCCCGGGCGCGCCGACGTCACGCGCTCAGGCGGTGGCCGGAGGCGCTTCGCACTCCCACACACGCATCGCCCACAGGAGCCGGCTGCCCTTCCGGATCAGGCTCACGACGCCGGACTCCATCAGCCGGCGGATGACCTGCGAGTCGCTCAGCTTCGCTGGAAGCGGGAAAAGCCGCTCGCGAAGCTGCCTCATCCGGCTCTCGCCGAAGATCGTTCGCGCCGCCCGGAGCACGGCCCCCTCGTCCTGGATCGAGCCCGTCGGCAGGTACAGCCGGCCGCCGGGCCGAAGGTGCGAGCGTGTGGCCTCGATCATCGCCACCGGGACCTCGGCGCCGGTGGGTCCGCCGCTGAACCCGCCGGGATACCAGCCGGTGGCCTCGGCCAGCGCGTCTGGGATGCCGGCCACGTCGCCGATCACGACGTCCGCCTGCACGCCGCGAAGCGGCTCGAACAGGTTCCCGACCCGGAACTCCACGCGATCGGCCACGCCGAGCACCTCCGCGTTGCGCCGCGCGAACCGGACCGCCTCCTCGTTCACGTCGGTCCCGAACACGTGTCCCGCGCCCAGTCGCGCAGCGATGAAGGCGAGGACGCCCGACCCGCACCCCACGTCGATCACCGTGTCGCCGGGACGGATCTGGATCTCCTCCGCAACCTCCACGCTGGTGCGGCTCGGGGCGAACGTTCGGGGCCCGAGGAGGAGGTCGAAGGGACCGCCTCGGCCGCGCCACGTGTATGTCTGGGTCTCCGGGTCGCGAATGGCGGTCATGTGGCGGACCATGGTACCCCTCGGCAACGGGTCGTACCAGCGCGAATGCCCCTGCTAAAGTCGGGCCCTCGCGACGCGGCTTCCCGCGACCGCGGCCGGCGGCCCGAATCAGACCGATCACCGAGGTTCTACCCAGCATGGACATCGATATCCGTCCCATCCAGCCCGAGGAATTCGACGCCTTCGTCAAGGTCGACCAGAACGCGTTCGGCGACCATCCCGACAAGGAGAGCACCGCGCTCTGGCGCGGCGTCTCCGAGCTCGACCGTTCGCTGGCCGCGTTCGACGGCGAGGCGATCGTGGGCACGACCCTCATCGACACCATGAGCGTGACGGTGCCCGGCGGCGACCTCCCGATGGCCGGCGTGACCGCCACCGGCGTGCTCCCGACGCACCGGCGCCGCGGCATCCTCACGGCGCTCATGCGCCGGCAACTGTCGGACGTCCGCGATCGGGGCGAGCCGCTGGCAGGCCTGTGGGCATCGGAGGGATCCATCTACGGGCGGTTCGGCTACGGCCTGGCAACGCTGGGCGGCCGGATGGAGGCGGACCGCGACCGGGTGCAATTCGTCAACCAGACTGACGATCAGGGCGGAACCCTCCGCCTGGTCAGCAGGGAGGAGGCGCTGGGCGTGCTCCCGGCTCTCTACGACCGTGTGCGCGGGCAGCGGCCCGGCATGCCGTCACGCGGCGCCGAGATGTGGGCCGCGGCGTATGCCGACCTGGAGCGCTGGCGGGAGGGCGCCAGCGCGCTCTTCTGCACGCTGCACCAGACCTCCGGCACCGTCGACGGCATCTGTTCGTACCGGGTCAAGTCCGAATGGTCCGACGGCCTGCCGGGCGGCACGGTGTCGGTACGCCATCTGTTCGCCGAGACGCCGGCCGCGTACGAGGCGCTGTGGCGGTACGTCTTCGGCATCGACCTCATCAAGAAGGTCGAAGCCTGGGGCCGGCCGTCGGACGAGCCGCTGTTGCACATGATCACCGAGCCGCGACGCCTCCGGTTCGCGCTGACCGACGCGCTGTTCGTGCGCGTGGTCGACGTGCCGGCGGCGCTCGGCGGGCGGACGTACGGCGCCGAGGGATCGATCGTCCTGGACGTTCGCGACGCGTTCTGCCCGTGGACCGAGGGAACGTACGAGCTCCAGGGCGGGCCGAACGGCGCGGCATGCCGGCCCTCTCCGGCCGAACCGCACATCCGCGTCGACGCGACCGCCCTGGGGGCCGCGTTCCTGG
Organism: Actinomycetota bacterium; assembly: GCA_040414485.1. Lineage (GTDB taxonomy): Bacteria > Actinomycetota > UBA4738 > UBA4738 > UBA4738 > JBEDUK01. The sequence continues at coordinate 17,431 of JBEDUK010000110.1, read as the reverse complement.
GCGGCACGACCTTCCACCAACTGGCGACCGCGGGGCGTGTGTTCGAGGAGCGGGCAGGCGCCGTCGACCTGGCGAGCCGGATGTTCGCCGCGGACCCGCCGCCGTGGTGCCCGTTGGAATTCTGAAACGGCGTAGCCTCGCGCTCGTCGATGGCGCTTCAGGATCGCACCACCGGGCAGCACGAAACGCATCGGGTGACGAACCAACCACCTCCGCTGCAGGGATTCGATCTGTTCGAACAGGACCGCGTCCTGGTGGAGGCGACTGCCCGCGAGGGCGGCGAATGGGGCGCGGAGCGGCTCCACGCGTTCGGGTCCGCCGTCGGCCGCGAGCCGCTGGCCGAATGGGGCCCGCTCGCGGACCGCAACCCTCCGTCGCTTCGCACGCACGACCGGTACGGCAATCGCGTGGACGAGGTCGAGTTCCACCCGGCATGGACCGCGCTTCTGCACCTCGGCATCTCGGCCGGCATCCCGTCGCTGCCGTGGCGCGAACCGCGCGCGGGCGGGCACGTGGTCCGGGGCGCCCTGCTGTACCTGCTCTCGCAGGCCGAAGCCGGCGTCGGCTGCCCGCTGTCCATGACGTACGCGGCGGTCCCTGCCCTCCGGCACGAGCCGGCCCTGGCCGCCGGCTGGGAACCACGATTCACCGACGCCGATCCGGCGGCGGCGGCGCTCTGCGGAATGGCCATGACCGAGAAGCAGGGGGGCTCGGACGTCCGGGCGAACACGACACAGGCGGTCCCGGCCGCCGGCGGCGAGGGGGTCTACGAGCTCACCGGCCACAAGTGGTTCTGCTCGCATCCGGTCTCGGACGCGTTCCTCGTGCTCGCGCAGGCGCCCGGCGGGCTGACGTGCTTCCTGCTCCCCCGCGCGCTCCCCGATGGTTCGCGGAACGACGGCTTCCACATCATCCGGCTGAAGGACAAGCTCGGGACGCGCTCGCTCGCGTCCGGTGAGGTCGAATTCGACGGCGCGCTCGCGTGGCGCGTCGGCGAGGAGGGTCGCGGCGTGCCGACCATCATCGAGATGGTCAATCACACGCGCCTCGACTGCGTCCTGGGCTCGGCGGCCAACATGCGTCGCGCGGTCGCCGAGGCGACCCACCACGCGGCGTTCCGAACCGCGTTCGGCCGGAGGCTCCTGGACCAGCCGCTCATGCGGAGCGTCCTGGCGGACCTCTGTCTCGAGTCGGAGGCGGCCAGCATGCTGGCGTTCCGGCTGGCGCGGGCGTTCGACGAGGCCGGGACCGGGTCGGAGGCCGCCCTTGCCTTCCAGCGCCTGGCCACGCCCGTGGCCAAGTTCTGGGTCTGCAAGCGGGCGACCCCTGTCGCGGCCGAGGCGATGGAGGTGCTCGGCGGCAACGGCTACGTCGAGGAGTCGCCCTTGCCGCGCCTGCTGAGGGACTCGCCCCTCAACTCGATCTGGGAGGGGAGCGGCAACGTCATCGCGCTGGACGTGCTGCGGGCACTGGCTAGGGCGCCGGAGGCGGCCGATGCCGTCTTCGAAGAGATCGAACAGGCTCGTGGGACGGACCGGCGATTCGACCGTGCCGTCGACGGAGCGCGGTCGGACCTGTCGCGCCTCGGCTCGATGGATCCGGACGAGGCCGAACGCGAGGCGAGGCGCTCGGCCGAGCGTCTGGCGCTGATCCTTCAGGCGTCGCTGGCGCTCCGGCATTCGCCTGCAGCCGTCGCGGACGCGTTCATCGGCTCACGGCTGGACAGCGACGGCCCGCGGTCGTTCGGCACCCTGCCGTCCGGCACGGATCTGGGTTCGATCATCGACCGCCACCGCCCGGTCATCGCCTGAACCCCCCGCGGGCGGTCAGCGCCGCCGAGGCGGTCGACGTCAGCCCAGGTCGTTCCCGTACGGGCAGTCGTGGCGCCCGTGAAGGATCAGCGGGTCGAGCCGGGGAGGCTGCGAGAAGTCCAGGGCGCCCGTCAGCGGGTCCGCCCGCGCGTCTCGGGACGTCATGGGCGCGAGGTCCCACCGGTCCTCGATGAACCGCAGGACCGACGAGGCCTCGTACACGGTGTGATCGATCGAGCCGCCGTCGCCGTTCGATCCCGCCCTGGTCCAGGGCGACATGATCAGCGCGGGCGTCCTCGGCCCCAGGCCCATGATGTCGTACAGGGGCGGCGGCACGTGGTCGTAGAAGCCGCCGAAGTCGTCCCAGATGAGCACCACCAGCGTGTGCGGCCAGTACGGGCTCTGCTGGATGGCGTTCAATTGCTGCACGGTCCAGTTCTCTCCCGCGCAGACGCTGACGCCCTCTCCCGGATGCTCGTTGTACGGCTCGGGCGGGATCAGCCAGGACACCTGGGGAAGGTGACTGCCTTTCAAGTCCTTCATGAACTGCGAGGGATCCTGCACCTTCTTCCACATCGGGCCGTAGCGCACGTGCCGCACGGACTGAAGGACGTCCTGCCAGCGATCGTTCGTCACGTAGTACTTCCATGAGACACCGGCCCGCTCGAGCTCGTCCGGCAGCACCTTGATCTCGAAGCACAGGCGGATCGAGGTCCAGTACTTCGTCAGCGCGTCGCGCATGCCCGGCTGATTGATCCGCTGTTCGTAATACGTGATCTTCGCCTGCTGCGCCGCGGTCAGGCGGCTCTTGAATTTCGTCGAATACTCGGTCGGGTCGTCGCAGTAGTTGCCCGGGTGATCGGCCGTGGACTTGTTGTCGACGATCAGGTCGGACTGCGCGGCCGCGACGTAGAGGTGCTCCGGGTACGTCGCGCCGAAGATCGACGTGAAGAAGTGATCGGCGAGCACGAACCGGTCGGCGTAGGCCCAGTAGGCCGGCATCTGCGACCGCGAATACTGCACGTACCCCTGCAGGCGGTCGTTTCCCGGGATGAGGCTGAAGCCGTCCATCTTCCCGCCGTCGATGGATTGCAGGCCGTTGGAGAACCCGTGGGCGATGTCCACCGGAAGCACGTCGGGCGCGCGTTTGAGCCGAACGGTCCGGCCGTCGTAGGTCCGCCCGGTCGTGGCGCCGTCGGCACCCGGGTACGCGCCGAAGTACGAGTCGAAGGTCCTGTTCTCCTTGACGATGAAGATGACGTGCTGGATCTGATCGATCGAGCCCGCGCCGGTCGCCGCCGTGACGGAGGGCGACGCGGTGGGGCCCGGCGAGGTGCCCCCGCCGCTGCCCCTCGGCGAGGTGGTGCGCACAGGGCCACCTGCTGACGGCGGCGACGCGTTGGAAGTGCAGGACACGAGCAGGGACGCAGCAAGGCACACGGACGCCAGGCCGAGGGCGGACCGCCTCGCGGCAGCCCGGCGGCCCACCGTTGATGGACTCCTCACCGTCGGGTCGCTGAGCGCTGCGCCAGGGATTCCAGGAGGCGCCGTGATGCCACCGTCACGTCATCGACCGCGGCGTCGAACGCCTCTGCGTTCGCCTTCGACGGAACCCGGTAGCCGCTGACCTTCCGCACGAACTGCAGGGCGGCGGCGCGGATCTCCTCTTCTGTTGCCGGCTCGTCCGGCCGGCGGAGCGTCTTGATGGATCGGCACATGGCGGGCCAGGCTACTCCACCGCAATGCCGGCCGGCGGCCGGGATCGGCCCCGATGGCTAGCCCTTCGGGATGGCCTTGCGGGGGTCGAGGAACGGAAGCGCCGCCGTCCGGGCCTGGGAACGGGAGCCGTCGGGCATCTCGACCTCCAACTCCGTGCCGGGGTCGGCGAGCTCGATCGGCACCCAGACGTACCCGATGTTCCTCTCGAGTCGCGGCGACCTGATGAGGTCCGTGACGTGCCCGATGCGCTCGCCTCCGGAGAAGGCGGGCCAGAACTGCGTGATCTCGAACGGAAGCGGCTCGCCGCCCACCTCGATCCCCACGAGTTTCTTCGAGACGCCCTCGCGGCGGATCCGCTCCAGCGCGGCCTTCCCCAGATAGTCGGCATCCTGGGACTCCACCAACCGCTCGAGCCCCGTGACTTCGAAGGGGTTGTTCTCGATGCTGAAGTCCGAATTGCAGTTGAAGATTCCCGCTTCGATGCGCCGCGCCTCGCACGGCGCGATGGGCCGGATGTCGAACTGCCGCCCCGCTTCCACGATCCGGTCCCACAGATCGGCGCCACGCTTCGGATCGCACAGATAGACCTCGAATCCGATCTCCCCCGTCCATCCCGTGCGGGAGATGACGACCGGAATTCCGTCGAGCGACGCTTCGGCACACCAGTAGTAACGCAGGTTGACGATCTCCGCGCCGAAGAGCGAACCGATGACGTCCTTCGACTTCGGCCCCTGGACCTGGAGCGGGTAGACCGGCGGCTCGCTCACGGTCACGTTCATCCCGGAGTTCACGGCCAGGCCGCGTGCGTACAGCGCCACGTCGCTGTCCGCGAGCGCCAGCCAGAACGTGTCCTCGGCCACGCGAAGCAGGACCGGGTCGTTCACGATGCCGCCGTCCGGCGAGGTGATGACGGCGTACTTGCCCTGTCCGACCGCGCAGGTGGTGAGGTCGCGGCACGTCATCATGTTGGTGAACGTGAGCGCGTCGGGTCCCTGGATCTGCACGATGCGCTCGACGCTCACGTCCCAGACCGTCACCCCGTTCAGCAGCGCCCAATATTCGGTCACCGGATCGTCGTAGTACGCCGGCAGATACATGTGGTTGTAGATGTCGTATGCGCGGCAGCCGGCGCGCAGCGTCGACTCGAAATACGGCGACCTGCGGTACCACGGACCGAAATAGAGGGTGGTCGAACCGACGTGCATGTCGAGCATGGCGCACGGCCTCCAGTCCCGGCCCCCCCGGCCGGCACACATATGCTGAATGTTGAACGGCTGTTCAGTCAACTTCGAACGGCTCCTTCCCGCCCTCCGGCGCGTGTCATCAGGCTGGTCCGGAGGCATGTTCGGGGGACGTCCGACGACCGATGGCACAAGCGGTCCGGCGCATGTAGACTTCGCCGGCCAATTCAGGCGAATCGGGCACGGGAGTGGTGTACCCGCGAATCCCCCCCCGGCGGGTCCTGCACGCACCGCTTCGGAACAGGGAGGTTCAATGCTGCGAAGGATTGTGACGTCCTTCGGCGTGGTCGCTGTCCTCAGCGCCGCGTCGATGATGCAGGCTGGGGCATCCACTGCAGCCGGCTCGACCCGCGCCATGCACGGGTCCTCGAGGGCCGTCTGCGGGATCTCCCGCTCATCGACGTACGCGGAGTGTTTCGCGCGGGTCGTCACCGACACCCACGGACGCGCGATCGCTGTGAACCCGAACGTGAGCGGCTATGGCCCGGTCCAGTTCCACACCGGCTACAACCTGCCGACGACGGCGGTGGGCAAGCACACGATCGCCATCGTCGACGCGTTCGCCAACCCGAATGTTCTGGCCAACCTCAACACGTACAACGCGCAGTTCGGGCTCCCGAACACCCCCAAGTGCAGCACGAAGCACAAGACCGCCTGCCTTGACGTGCGCAACCAGAACGGTCTGAAGTCCCCCCTCCCAGCGGGCAACACGGGCTGGGGCCTCGAGATCGCACTGGACGTGCAGGTGGCGCACGCGATCTGCCAGAACTGCAAGATCGCGCTGTACGAGGCCAACAGCAACTCTTGGAGCGACCTGGCGACCGCCGTCAACACCGCGGCGGCCCGGGGCGCCGACGCCATCTCGAACAGCTACGGCGCGTACCTGGACGACTGTGGAACGCAGACCGCGTACAACCACCAGAAGATCGCTGTGACAGTCTCCGCAGGTGACAGCGGCTTCGGCGTGGCGTGCCCGGCGAACCAGAACACGGTCGTCGCGGTCGGCGGCACGAATCTGCAGTTGAACGCCGACAACAGCTACAAGTCGGAGTCCGTCTGGAACGGAACCGGCTCCGGCTGCTCGACGGTCATCAGCGCGCAGAGCTGGCAGACCACCGCCACCAACTGGTCGGCGATCGGCTGCGGGAGCAAGCGCGGCATGAACGATGTGTCGGCGGACGCGGACCCGAACACGGGCGCCGCGATCTACGACAACTACGGCCAGGGTGGCTGGGTGGTCGTCGGCGGGACGAGCCTGTCCTCGCCGCTGGTCGCTGCCGTCTACGCGCTGGCCGGGAACGCCTCGACGTGGAACTACCCGGCGCAGAGCGTCTACGGCGCCGCGGGCAGCCTCCACGACGTGACCGCGGGAACCAACGGCTCGTGCAGCCCCCACCCGCTCCAGTGCGGCGCGGGTGCCGGGTACGACCTGCCCACGGGCATGGGGACGCCGAACGGGCTGGGCGCCTTCTAGCCCAGGCGTTCCTCGAAACGCACGACGGGGAGAGGGGCCACCGCGCCCCTCTCCCCGTTCCGCTTCCGGGTGAGGCGATCCTTAGGGAAGCCCCGCTTCGCCGGGTGGTGCGGCGGCCGGCCCGAACGGGCCGGCCCCCGGGGTTTCGGTACCGGGGCGGGCCGGCCGGAAGGCCGGCCCGCCAAGCGTCTGCCACACCACCAGGCCGCCCGCGAGCGCCAGCACCGACGCGCCCATGTACAGAGACTGCGGCCCCAGGTGCTGGTACACGAGTCCGCCCACCGCCCCGCCGACGATCGGGGCGATCCCGAACGCGACCGTGGAGATCAGCGACTGCCCGGTCGAGTACAGGGACTGCGGGAGCAGGCGGCCGACGATCTGCACGCTGCTGGTGAACAGCAGCGCGAAGCCGAGCCCTTCGAACGTCGCCAGAACGGAGACGAGGACCGCGCTTCGAACCACTCCCCACAGCAGGAAGACGGTCGCGTACGCCACCGCCCCCAGGCCGTAGACGATCCGCAGGCCCACTCGGCGGATGAGGCGCCCGGAGGCGAGCATCACGGTGAACTCGACCAGGCCGCCGAGCGCGGTCCCGATCCCGATCAGGAGCGGGCCGCCTCCTCGGCTCTCGATCCGCAGGGCCAGGAAGTTCCACGCGCCGTTGAAACCGGTCCACAGGACCAGCGAGCCGGCGAGGACGCCCCAGAACCGCGGCGCCGTCCGGAACACGGCGCCCACCGCGCCCATCCGCCCGTGTTCGGCCCGGTGCGCCGGCCGGTCCGCTGGCAACGTCAGCGTCCACAGCAGGACCGCTCCCATGCAAGCGGCCTGGACCGCCATGAGCCAGGTCACGCCCACCCCCTGGAGCAGCGCACCGAAGGCGATGCACGCCGTGGCGTAGCTCATGCTCTCCCAGGCCCGGATGCGGCCGTAGTTCGTCATCCGCTCGGGCCCCAGATGGGTGAGGGCGAGCGCGTCGATGTTCGGCCCGACCGAGCCGTTGCACGCGGCCAGCAGGGTGGCCGTCACCACCACCGCCGTCAGCCCGTGGCCGAACGCCGACAGCAGGCTCGCCGCGACGATCCCGCCCGCGAGCGTCATCCGAAGGACGCTGCGCCGGCCCAGGCGCGTGTCCGCGAGCGAGCCCCAGACGGGATTGGTGGCGATCCTCGCCACCGCCATGGTCGCGACGACGACGCCGATCTCGCTCGGATCGAGCCCCCGGTCGTGCAGGAACAGCGCGAAGAACGGGAAGAACGAGGCGATCACCAGGCCGAACAGCACGAAGGTGCCGGTCAGCGCCACGCGATCGCGATCCAAGGCCCGCTCCTTCATCTCGCAGGAGCGTAGCCGCGCGGGTGAGGAGGCTGCGGCTACCCGGCGGACCCGGCCGATCCGACGAACTGCACCATGCCCAGGAGGTTCCCTTCCGAGTCACGGAACCAGGCCGAGCGGATCGGTCCGCCGGTGAAGACGAGGGTGTCCTTGTCGAACCCGTCCATGTCGTAGGACTCGAGGTTCACGCCGCGCGCCCGAAGGTTCGCCACTTCGGCTTCGATGTCGGGCACGGTGAATCCCATCTGCGTGTGGCTTCCGCTGGCCGCCCCGCTCGTCGGGAAGACGAAGAACCGCGTCCCCGAGGCCTGATAGAAGACGCCTCCGGGATTGACCGAGACCGCTTCGAATCCGAGCGTCTCCTCGTAGAAAGCGCGGGCGCGCGCCAGGTCGGCGGCGGGCAGCGTCGCGTGCGTCGGACAGTCCTTCAGCATGGGTACCACCTCCGGTCGCGGACCGTACCGGGCGGGCCGGCGGACCGCAAGCGCGTCCGCCGGGCACCCACGGCGGTGGTTACCTCAGGCGAGGCTATGGGTAGGCCTCAAGCAACGGGCGTCGGCGCGCCGTTCCGGCGCGCCCGAAGGGAGTGAAGGGACATGCGGAACAAAGCCGAATCCAGGCGGGTCGCATTCGTCGCAACGGATGGGGTGGAGCAGGTCGAACTGACGGAGCCCTGGAAGGCAGTCGAGGACGCCGGCTGGGAGCCCGTCCTGGTCTCCCCGAAGGACGAACCGATCCAGGCCATGAACCACACGGACAAGGGCGCCACGTTCAGCGTTGACGTCGGCATCGACATGGCCGACCCGGAGCAGTACGACGCGCTCATGCTGCCCGGAGGGGTGGCCAACCCGGACAAGTTGCGCATGGACGAGCGCACCGTGGCGTTCATCCGTTCGTTCTTCGACTCCGGGAAGCCGGTCGCGGTGATCTGCCACGGCCCGTGGACCCTCGTGGAGGCCGACGTCGTGCGCGGCCGGACGCTGACCTCGTGGCCGAGCCTGAAGACGGACATCGGGAACGCCGGCGGCACCTGGGTCGACGAGGAGGTCCACACCGACCACGGGCTCGTGAGCAGCCGGAAGCCGGACGACCTGCCGGCGTTCTGCTCGAAGATGGTCGAGGAGTTCCGGGAGGGGATCCATTCGACCGCGCTCGACGCGAAGCCGAAGGCCTCGTAGCCTCCGGGAGCGGTGGACGTCTCCGGCGAGGTTCGCGACGCCGTGCTCAGGTTCTACGACGCGCTCCGCGCTGGAGACCCGGCCGCCTTCGACGACCTCGTGTCGGCCGACGCCGCGACGGTCTTCATCGGGTCGGCGCCCAGCGAATGGGTCATCGATCGCGACCAGCTGCGGGCCGGGTTTCGGCCTCCCGGCATCCGGATCGATGACGTCGACCCCCAGGCATGGTCCGAAGGGCCGGTCGGCTGGGCGGCCGACCGGCCCACCATGTTCTTCGGAGGCGACGCCGTTCACACCCGCCTGACGACCGTCTGGCGGCTTGAGGACGGGGCGTGGCGGATGGTGCACATGCACGTGTCGCTCGGCGTGCCGGACAGAGAGGCGGCCGAACTCCAGCGGGGCTGGGAGACGTCCACGTCGTCCGGATCGCCGCCCGCCGCCGGGTCGTAAGGCTACGTTGCTATTCGGGCAGCTGAGCCTTTCGCCACGACGGCTCCGGCTTGCTCGGATCGAAGAACCCACCCTCCGGCCGGGCATGCGCGTGCCAGTGGTCCGGGATCCTTCGCCGTTCGCCGTCGATCCAGAAGCCTTCCGGATACCGCTCGCCCGCGATCGACGCCAGGCGCGAGAGCAACGCCCGTTCGAGCTCGCCCTCGGGCAGGCCGTGCGTGCGCCAGACGATCATCGGGGTGCCGCAGACCATGCAGTCGGCGACCCAGCATTCGTCGTCCTCGAAGTGCCACGCGGTCACACGTTCGGCCGAGCACAGAAGGCAGTCGGACCCGCTCATGCGCATCTACACCTCGAAGAGCATGTCCATGTAGCGCTCCAGCAGGTCGCTGACCACGCCCCGGAACGGGACGGTCGCCGCCATGCCGTACACGGGCGCCATGCCGCCCTTCGCCTTCGGATCGGCGCGCACCTGTACGACCGCGTCGCGAAGGTCGGCGACGAAGCCCTCGGGGACGCCGTTCTGAGCCACGCGGAGCGTCACGCAGATGTGCACCGCCTGCGGCTTGTGAAGCCCATTGAGGTTCCAGCCGCGATTCGACATGACGTCGAGGAGCCTGTAGACGCTGAAATCCTCCGCGCCGAACGCGACCACCCACAGCGGATCGCCCAGGACGCGCAGGCCGGGCGTGCCGGCGATGCCCTCCCTGATGACCTTCGCGGCCCCGAGGATGCGCCTCGTGGCGTCGAGGTAGCCGCGCTCCCCCATGCTCACCATCGCGGCCCACGCGGCGGCCGACAGCGCGCCGGGACGAGAGCCCGCCAGCGTGGGCGAGAAGTAGAGGCCGCCGGGCCATTCGGTGGCGGTGAAGTACTGATAACGGCGGAGCTTCGGCCCACGGTACAGGACGATCGACGTGCCCTTCGCGGCGTAGCCGAACTTGTGTGTATCGGCCGACATGCTGGTCACGCCCGGCACGCGGAAGTCGAATGCCGGAACGGGATAGCCGAGCGTCCGCGCGAAGGGCAGCACGAACCCCCCGAGGCACGCGTCCGTGTGCATCCCGATCCCGCGATGGCGCGCGAGGTCGGCGAGGGGCTCGATCGGATCGATCACGCCGTGCGGGAAGGTGGGGGCCGAACCGACCAGGGCCACCGTGTCGCCGTCGATGGCCGCCTCCATCGCTTCGACGTCCGCGCGGAAATCGGACCCGACGGCGATGCGCCGAAGGTCGATGCCGAAGTACTGCGCGGCCTTGTCGAAGGCGACATGGGCGGTGGTGGGGGCGACCACGTTCGGCTCGGTGATGCCGCGGCGCTTGCGCGCCCAGTCGCGGTAGGCCTTCATCGCCAGCAGGATGCTCTCCGTCCCGCCGGAGGTGACGGTGCCGACTACGGGCCGGGTCGCGTCGTGCTCGCGGGCCGCGTCGCTCCCGAGCATGCCGGCGGTCATGGACACGACCTCCGCCTCGAATTTCGTCGCACTCGGCCACAGGTCGAAATGCAGCGGGTTCGCCTGCGAGTTGAGCGCATACACCTCGTTCATGAACTCGATGTGCTCGGCGGCGCCGTGGTAGACGGCGCCGGAGACGTGCCCTTCCTCCCATCGCGCGTGCTCGTGTTCGGCCATGGCGCGCAGCTCATCCATGACCTCGTCGCGCGGCCGTCCCTCCTCGGGGAGTGCGGCGTAGGCGGGGACCGAGCCGGCGTACGGGCGAACGGACGGCCGCATGGCCTCGACCATGGCGGCGTACCGCTTCTCCAGGCGACGCTCGACGGCGGGGATGCGCCGCAGGGTTCGTTCGACGTTCGCGGCCACCTTCGGCGAGAGGCGGGAGCTCAGGCTCGGCCGCCGCTTGGCGTTGGCGTCGCCGGCCACGTCACGCACCCCCCGCGCCGGCGTTCAGGCGGGCGTGGATCTTCCGCGTGCTCCGGTACAGATCGACGAACGCCTTGAACCCGCGGTCGTACACGGCCCGGTTCGCGGGGTTCGGCTCGAACGTCCTGTCGACGGGCACCATCGCGGAAAGACGATCCCACGTGACGTGCCCGAGCGCGACCGCCGCCTGGAAGGCGGCTCCGCGCGCGCCGGCGAACATCGGGTCCCGAACGCGCCGGATCGGCCGGCCCAGGACGTCGGCGTGGATCTGACACCAGAGGTCCGAACGCGAGCCGCCGCCGATCACGTTGATCGGTCCGAGCGGCCGCTTGATGAACTTCTCGACGTACGTCTGGAGCCAGCGCGAGTTGTACGCCACGCCCTCCAGGACCGCCCGGACGAGGTCCCCGCGGGTCGTCTCGAGCGACTGGTTCGCGAAGCCGCCGCGCACGCGGTGATCGTCCACGGGCGTTCGTTCGCCGTTCAGCCAGGGCATGAAGATCAGGCCGCCGCTCCCCGCCGGCGCGGCATCCGCTTCGATCAGAAGCTCCTCGTATGAATCCGCGCGGAGCACGTTGTCCTTCAGCAGTTGCAGGCAGACGCCCGCCGACTCCTGCTCGTTGGTCAGCAGGTAGCGCCCGGGGATGCCGCTCGGCAGGGACGCCATGTTGTGGAACAGGTCGGTCCTCTTGAACGGGACATGGCAGACGAGCCACGACGACGTTCCGAGGCACAGGTGCGCCTCGAAGTCGTTCACCGCGCCGGATCCGACCGCCGCGGCGATCAGGTCGCCCATGCCTGAGGTGACCCGGACATCGGTGGAGAGGCCCAGGTCCGCGGCCGCCTCGGCGGTCAGGGTCCCGATCACGGTGCCGGCGGGCACCAGATCGGGGAGCTTCGACCGTTCGAGGCCGCCCTGGCGCAGGAGGCCGTCGTCGTACCGGACGTTCGAGATGTCGCGCGAGTCGGTCACCCAGTGCAGGGTGATCGAATCGAACGACGCCACCGCTCGGCCGGTGAGCTTCAGGCCGAGCCAGTTGACCGGTTCGAGGAAGAGCCTCGTCCTGCGATAGACGTCGGGGAGCGCCTCCTTCACGAACAGGATGTGGGCGATCGGGTCCTTGCCCGAATGGCCCGGTCCGCCACCGGTGAGGCGGATCCATCTGGTCAACTTCGCGGCGCCGTACCCGCTGACCTTGGGGAAGCCGTGGACGATGCGTCGGACCTGCGACGCGCCGCGGCTGTCCATCCAGATGATCGCCGGGTGGAGGTGGCGACCGTCCTCACCAACGGCGACCGTGCCCGCCCACTGCACGCTGGCCCCGACCGCGACGACATCTCTTGGCGTGACGATGTTGCGCTCGAGCATCGCCCGGGTGCCGCGGACGATGGCGGCCCACCATTCGTCCGGGTCCTGTTCGGCGCCGCCGCCCGGGAGGACGCTCAACGAGAGCGGTTCGACCTGGCGATCGGCGATCCGGCCTGTGGTCGCAGCAACGAACGCGAGCTTGACGGCGGACGTCCCGAGGTCGATCGCCAGGACCTGCGGCTCCGGACGCTCGTGCGCCGCTCCTTGTTGCCCACCTGCCGTGCCCACGGGGCGTCAAGGTACAGGACACGATCGTGCGCGAGTGTTCGCGAAGGTACCTGGGGACGCCTATGCGCGCGACGCGTACTCGACGCCGGCGAATGGCCAGTCCGATTCGAGCCATTCACTCACGGCGCGCCAGAGCGGGGTGTCAAGCTCCGCGCGACTCGCTCGCACCCAGGAGAGCGCCCGTGCGTCGTGGTCGCTGTCACGCAGCGGGTAGATGTAGACGCACCCGATCACGTCGCGGCTGGCCGGATCGAGCACCGTGTACGTGAACCCGTTCCGGTTGCGGAAGTCGTCGGCGTGACGCTGTAGGTCCGCACGGTTCTCATCGAGCGTCATCGTTCGTGGCCAGGAACCGCCGGCGAACCCGGGTGTCGCCGCGATGTGCTCCATGGAGGAGGTCCAGGCGTCGTAGTCCTGCTCGTTGTGCTCCGGCCCGAGCGGCTCGAGGACGAACTCGGAAGTCTGGAGACCGAGCGGCACCTTGAAGGCGGGCGGTACGAACTCGGCCATGCGACCCATCGTAGACGTCCGCTCAAGTGACGCTGGACGCGAGTTTCGGCTCCCTCGCGTGGTCCTCTGGGTCAGCCCGTTCGCCCCGTCGCAGCCAGCGCTCGCGCTCCCTACGCAGATGCGCCCGAGTAGCGCTTCAGCCCTCGGCGCCAGAACCACCGCGTGAAGGCCAGGAACACGATCGCGAGCACGAAGGCGAACACGAGCGTCTGCCAGTTCAGTCGCGAGGTCAGCGCCTCGGCCGGCACGGTCACGGCGAACGCGATCGGGACCAGGAACGTAAGGCCCAGGCGCAGCCACCGTGGGTACGTGCCCACCGGCCAGCGGCCGCTCTGGAACACGCCCTCGAAGAGCTCGACCACCTCGTCCATCTTGACCAGCCAGAACGCGCCGGTCGTGACCACCATCCAGAAGCAGTAGAACATCGAGCCGCCGATCATGATCGCGGCGAGGAAGGCGAGCGCATCCACCACGCCGATCGCGTGATCGAGCTGGAGCATGGCCACGATCAGCACGACCGTGCCGGTGATCATGTCCACCGCCTGCCAGATCCGGACGTCGCGGACGCTCACGAGCAACTGCCCGTCCTCCGGCTTGGTCAGCGCGAAGTCCAGCTTGCCCTCGCGGATGTCCGCCAACAGGTGCGTCATGTTCGGCTGGACGAACGTGTGGATGAACCCGCCGATCAGGATCTGGACGCCGAGCACCGCCAGCAGCTGCGAGCGCGACCACCCGTTCAGCGTGCTCGTCTGGCTGAACACAAGCGCCAGGACGGCCAGCCCGACGCCGAGCGACAGGAGGGACTGGAAGACCTCGACGAAGAAGTTCGCCCGGTATTGGAGCTCGTTCATCGCGCCGACGCGGAAGTAGATCCACGCGATCCGGAACGGCCGGAACGGCTCGAACCGGCGAATGGGCGGCGTGGGTTCGTAACCCTGCTTTACCATCCTCTGCGCCGCCATCGCTCTAGTTCCCCACCGACGTGAACCTTCGAACCGCGCGCTTCCAGACGATCGCCACGCCGATCGCGCCGATCGTCGTCCACAGCGCCTGCATGCCCAGACCGCCGAAGAGCTGCGCGTCCGTGAGGCCGCCGGTCAGCGTCTCGATCGGGTAGCCGAACGTCCACTTGAACGGCATGACGTTCGCCGCGGTCTGCGCCCAGCCCGGCATCAGCTGCAGCGGCACCAGACGGCCGGAGAAGAGGAGCTCGACCACGGCATAGGCCTCGAAGAGCGCGCTGACCCGCGTCGTCCAGAACGTCACCAATCCGAGCAGCCAGAGGTTCATCGTTCGGACCAGGTACGCGCCCCAGATCGCAACCGAGAACACGCCGATCTCCGTCGCCGTCGGGCTGAGCGTGGGATGGAACAACAGCGTGAGCGCGAACGCGATCGGCAGCCACAGGACGATCGTGACGATCTTCCAGCCGCCCAGGTTCGCGATGTCGTAGTGGATCGGATGCAGCGGCCGGAGCAGCTGGCCCGCGATCTGGCCCTCCCGGATCCGCCACTCCCACCCGTAGGGCGTGAACACGATGTTCATCTGACGGACCAGCGTCCAGACGATGTAGTAGGCGGCGAAGTCGCCCGGCGTGAAGCCGTCGACGCTGCCGCCCTGCTGCCTGGCGATCGTGGACCAGACGACCAGGTAGATGATGGGCTCGGCGAGCATCCCGAACATGTAGAAGTAGTGCGCGACGCGGTACTGGAAGCCCGTGATGACCGACGTTCGAAAGCACTGCGCGTACACGCCGAGCATCGAGCGAACCCTCCCCGCCTCGGGCAGCAGCGGCTCCCACCGGCCGCCGGCGGCCGGCGCGCCCGGGCGGACGGCCGGCGAGGGCCGTTCTGCGAGAGCGCTCATTCGGCGGACTCCTGGGCGAAGACCAGCTCGATCACGTCCTCGATCGGCGGGTCCTCGATCGTCAGATCGGCGATCTGGACGTCGGAGAGGATCCGTGCGGTGACGGCCGACGCCTCGGCCTTCGGCACGCGGAGCACCACGTGGTCGCCGTCACGGTCGACCACGTCGCCGAAGCGCGTCAGGTCCGCGGAGGCGTCCATGAGATCCACCTCGATGGTCTTGTACGCGGCGAACCGGTGACCGAGCGCGGACAGTTGCCCGTCGTAGAGGATCCGGCCGTGGTGGATGACGATCACCCGTCGGCAGAGCGCCTCGACGTCGGCCATGTAGTGGCTGGTCAGCAGCACCGTCGCGTCGTGCCGCCGGTTGTATTCGGCCACGAACGACCGGATGCGCTTCTGCATGGTGACGTCCAGCCCGATCGTGGGCTCGTCCAGGAACAGCACGCGCGGCCGGTGCAGCAGCGAGCCGACCAGTTCGACCTTCATGCGCTCGCCCAATGAGAGGTTCCGGACCGGCTTGGTCACCAGGTCGCCGACCGCCAGCAGGTCGATCAGCTCGTCGCGGGTCTGGACGAAGACGTCGCGCGGGATCCGGTAGATGGCGCGGTTCAGCTCGAACGAATCCATCGCCGGCAGGTCCCACTCGAGCTGGTTGCGGTTGCCCATGACCAGCGTGATCTGCCGAAGGAAGTCCTTCTGCCTGCGTGAAGGCACGAATCCCAGCACGGTGGCGTCGCCGCCGGAGGAATGCAGCAGGCCCGCAAGCATCTTCAGCGTCGTGGTCTTGCCGGCGCCGTTCGGCCCCAGGAAACCGACGACCTCGCCGGCTTGGATGTCGAACGACACGCCGTCGACGGCCCGGACGTCGCGGTGCTTGCGGCGAACGAGGCTCTTGGTGGCGGCCTTCAGCCCCGCCTCGCGCTCGGGGACCTTGTAGGTCTTGCGGAGGCCGGCGACATGGATGACAGGGTCTGCGGTTGACTCAGGCATGGTGGAACGCTCCCGTACGGAATCGGCGGGTGGACCTGGATCAGCGGCAGCCCTTCACCGCCGGATGATAGCGCGCCGCGGCCCGGCCCCGTATAGCCTGCCGCACGGGTGTGACATGGCGAACGAGACGGCGCGGGTTCGGCTCATCCTGATCCTTTCGGAGAACTGGACGCTCGTGCCCGCGCGCGACCTCCGGGCGCTGGTTGGGATGGCCGTCGACGCCGAGGAAGCCGGCTTCGACGCCGTCATGGTGAGCGAGCACGTCGCCCTCGGGCTCGGCGCCGATTCCGCAGGCGTGCCCGTGAATCCCCGCGACTACGCCCTGCCGTTCAACCAGGACCCGGCGACGCCGTGGCCCGACTCGCTCATGCTGCTGTCCGCGGTCGCCGCCGCGACGACCCGCATTCGGCTGGTCGCCGGGGCCGTCATCCCACCGCTGCGGCACCCGGTGCTGATGGCGAAGCAACTGGCCACGCTCGATCTGCTCTCGGAAGGCCGGCTGGTCGTCCAGCCCACGGTGTCCTGGCTCCGATCCGAATACGACGCGGTCGGGGTGCCGTTCGAACGCCGGGGCGTGCTGCTCGACGAGCATCTGGCCGCGTGGCGGACGCTCTGGCGCGAATCGCCCGCCACGTTCCATGGGCGGCACTACTCATTCGAGGACGTCTACCTCGAACCGAAGCCGTGGCGTCCGCAGGGTCCGCCCCTGTGGTTCGGTTCGTCGTCGATGCATGAACCGCTCCTCCGCCGCCTGGTCGAGCACGGAAGCGGCTTCAACCCGCTCGGCCGGCCCTCCGTGGAGGATCTGGACCTGCTCGCGAGCGCTCTGGCGGCTGCCGGCCGGTCGATGGATGACCTCGAGCTCGTCGGCGGAACCCGGGGACGCTTCCCCGGACCGGACGGCGTCGCCGACCTGGACGAGGCGCTCGCGGCCGTGCCCGAGCAGGTCGAACGCGGGTTCCGTTCGATCTGCATCAAGCCGTCGCAGTTCATCGACGACCCGTCGGAGATCCCTTCGTTCTGCAGGTCCGTGGTCGAACGGGTGGAACGCCTCACCCGCTGACGTCGGCGGGCCGGGTCGCGCGCGGGGCGGTCAGCACCACGGCGGCAGCGAGCGTTGCCGTCGCGGCGATCGCGACGAAGGCGGGGCGCGTGCTCACCGTGTGCTGCAGGAGCAGCCCCACGCCGATGAACCCGAGCGGCCCGGTGACGGAGAAGACGACGTTGGCGGCGGCGAGCGTCTTCGCGCGCAGCGCCGAAGGCGTGCGCAGGGTCATCTCGGCGAACAGCGCCGGCATGAACAGGCCGGTACAGACGCCGTTCGCCGCCACCGCTCCGATCACCACCGGCGCCGGTGGCCCGAGCACCAGCACCCACAT
>JBEDUK010000109.1:0-9312 GCA_040414485.1 Actinomycetota bacterium | reverse complement strand
GCCGCGGCGATGCTGCCCGCCTCATCGGTGACCGCGGGCTGGGTGGCGCTCGGGTCCTCGCCGATCGTGAACATCCACGTCGTCTACGACCGCCGCGTGCTGGACGATCCGTTCGCGGCCGGCGTCGGCACGCCGGTGCAGTGGGTGTTCGACCGCACCGCGCAGTCTGGCCTGGAGGTCGGTCAGTACCTCGCCGTCTCGGTGTCCGGGGCGGACGCGGAGATCGACGAACCCACCGCGTCGCTCCGCGCACGCTTCCTGCCCGCGCTGGAGGAGGTCCTTCCGCACGCACGGGGCGCGACGGTGCGGTCGTTCTTCGTCACACGTGAACGCGCGGCGACGTTCCGGCAGGCCGTCGGTACGGCTCTGCTGCGTCCCCGGGCGAGATCCCCGTGGCCCGGCGTGTTCCTGGCGGGCGCGTGGACCGACACGGGCTGGCCGGCGACCATGGAGGGCGCGGTTCGAAGCGGCGTTGCGGCGGCCCGGGCCGCGCTTGCGACAGCCCGGCGCTTCGACACCTCACGTGCGGGCACACCGGAAAACGCCTATGCGGCCGCGGCCGCAGCCACGGCCGCGCCGGGAGGCGGGTCCTGATGGCCGTCCGCGTCGAACCGGCCATCGGCGCCCGCGCCCGCCAGGCGCTCGAGCGCGCCCGCGATCACCTCCTGTCGCTGCAGCACCCCGCGGGCTGGTGGAAGGGCGAGCTGGAGACCAACGTCACGATGGATGCGGAGGACCTGCTCCTTCGGCAGTTCGTCGGCATCCGGACCGACGAGCAGACGCGGGGCTCGGCCAACTGGATCCGTTCGCAGCAGCGCGAGGACGGCACGTGGGCGAACTTCTTCGGCGGGCCGGCGGACCTGTCCACCACCGTGGAGGCCTACGTCGCGCTCCGCCTTGACGGCGACCCGACGGACGCCGGGCACATGCGTCGGGCTCGCGCGTTCATCGGCGAGGCCGGCGGCGTCGAGGCGACCCGCGTCTTCACACGGATGTGGCTCTCGCTGTTCGGCCTGTGGTCGTGGGACGACATCCCCGCGCTGCCGCCCGAGATCATCTTCCTGCCCGAGTGGTTCCCGCTGAACATCTACGACTTCGCCTGCTGGGCCCGCCAAACGGTCGTCGCCCTCACGGTGGTCGGCGCGCACCGGCCGGTCCGCCCGATCCCCTTCGGGATCGACGAGCTTCGAACCGGGAACCACAAGCCGGCCCGATCGCCGCTGTCCACCTGGGCCGGGCGGTTCGAACGCCTCGACCGCGCGCTGCACTGGTACGAGCGCCACCCGGTGCCCGCCCTTCGGAGGCGGGCGCTGGCGCGGGCGGGAGCGTGGATCCTGGAGCGCCAGGAGGCCGACGGCTCCTGGGGCGGCATCCAGCCGCCGTGGGTGTACTCGCTGATCGCGCTGCACCTCCTCGGGTATCCGATGGACCACCCGGCGATGCGCGCGGGGCTCGACGGGATCGAAGGCTTCACGATCGTGGAGCGCCCCGGCGGCCCGGATGCGATCCGCCGGTTGGAGGCGTGCCAGTCGCCGGTCTGGGACACCGGCCTCGCCATGATCGCGCTGGCCGACGCCGGGCTGCCGGCCGACGACGACGCGCTCGTCCGGTCCGCGGACTGGATCCTGGCCGAGGAGATCCGCGTCCGCGGCGACTGGTCGGTCCGCCGCCCCTCGCTGGAGCCGGGGGGCTGGGCGTTCGAATTCGCCAACGACACCTACCCGGACATCGACGACACCGCCGAGGTGGTGCTGGCCCTGCGCAGGGCCGGCACGGGTGACGGGGCCGGCCGGCGGGCGGCCATCGATCGGGCCATCGCGTGGACCCTCGGGATGCAGTCGAGCGATGGGGGATGGGCCGCCTTCGACGTGAACAACACGCGCCGGCTCTGCAGGGAGCTCCCCTTCTGTGACTTCGGCGAGGTCATCGACCCGCCGAGCGCCGACGTCACAGCGCACGTCGTCGAGATGCTCGCGCTGGCGGGCGGCGATGACGAAGCGACCGGCCACGCGATCCGCCGGGGCTTGTCATGGCTGGCGAGGAACCAGGAGCGCGACGGCTCGTGGTTCGGCAGATGGGGCGCGAACCACGTGTACGGGACCGGCGCGGTGGTGCCCGCGGCGGTCGCGGCGGGCATTCCGCCCGCCGACCCGAAGATCCGTGCCGCGGTGCGGTGGCTCGAAGGCCATCAGAACGAGGACGGCGGCTGGGGCGAGGACCTTCGCTCCTACGACGACCCGTCGCTGCGGGGCCGCGGCGCGAGCACCGCGTCCCAGACGGCGTGGGCGCTGCTGGCGCTGCTGGCGGCGGGGGAGCGCGACAGCGCTTCGACCGAACGGGGCGTGGAGTGGCTCGCCCGGACCCAGCGCGCGGACGGCACCTGGGACGAGCCGTTCTACACGGGAACGGGGTTTCCAGGTGACTTCTACATCAACTATCACCTGTACCGGCTGGTGTTTCCGGTGACCGCGCTGGGCCGCTACGTGGGGAGCGCGACGTGAGCCGGCGCGTGGTTCGAATGGTAAATATGCCTGCCGAATGGCGTCTGCCGTGGCGTGTGACTGCGGAGAACGGAGACGTCGCGGTTCGCGGTGGCGCGACGGTGCTCGCTCCCCTGGGGATCGAATCGTTCGTCCTTCGGCGTACTACCGGCGTGCCCGTATCCCATACGGGGATGGGCCCGGCCCGGTCGAGCCGGTGGGTCGAGGCGTTCGCCGAGCAGCGATGGACCGAACGGGGGTTCGTCGACCACTCGGGCCTTCTGGTCGCGGGGGTGTGCGGCGCGCTCTCGAGCGACGTCCGCGTCGGCGACGTCGTGGTCGCGACCGAGGTGCTGATGGCTCCGGGCGGTCAGGACGGCTCGAACGGGTCCAATGGCTCGGATCCCGGAACGAGATTCGAATGCGCCGGCGCGCCGCTGATCGCGGCGGACCTGGCCAGACAGGGGCTGCGGGTCCACGTCGGCCCGATCGTCTCCACGACGAGCCTCTCGCGGTCCGAGGATCGCAGCCGCCTCGCCAGCACCGGCGCGATCGCCGTGGACATGGAGTCCGCATGGCTGGGACCCGCCGCGGCGGGGGGTTCCTTCGCCGTGATCCGCGCCGTGACCGACGGGCCGGACCACGGGCTGACGCCGCTGCGGCCCATGCGGTCCGCTCGGGGAGGCATGACGGGCCTGCGCGCGCTCTCCCGGATCGGCCCCACGGTCGACCGGTGGGCAGCGGCGCTCGCGCCGTCCGGCCGCAGGATCCTCCTCGCCGGGCCGCGCTCGTTCTGCGCCGGGGTGGAACGCGCCGTGGAGATCGTCGAGCGCGCACTCCAACGGCACGGCCCGCCCGTGTACGTCCGCAAGCAGATCGTCCACAACGTCCATGTCGTCCGCGACCTCGAGCGACGCGGCGCGATCTTCGTCGACGAGGTCGACGACGTGCCCAACGGCGCGCTGACGATCTTCTCCGCGCACGGCGTGTCGCCCGAGGTCAGGGAACGCGCCCGTTCGCGCGAGCTGCGGGTGATCGACGCGACGTGTCCGCTGGTCACGAAGGTGCACGCGGAGGCGCGTCGATTCGCAAGGTCGGGCTACACGGTCTTCCTCGTGGGCCACCAGGGGCACGAGGAGGTCGAAGGCACCTCCGGCGAGGCGCCGGAGGTGATCCGGCTGATCGAGCCCGAGGGCGCAGCCGAGGACGACGGGTTCGGGGCACGGATCGCCGGCGAGGTCGCCGACCCCTCGAGGGTCGCGTACCTCACGCAGACGACGCTCGCCGCCGACGACGTCCGGGCCGCGGTCGGGCGCTTGAGCGAGCGATTCCCCGCGCTGGTGGGTCCGCGTTCGGACGACATCTGCTACGCGACACAGAACCGCCAGGACGCTGTCAGGGCGATCGCGCGGGAATGTGACGTCCTGCTCGTGATCGGTTCCGAGAATTCGTCGAATTCGAAGCGCCTGGTGGAGGTCGCCCACCGGGAGGGCGCTCGCGCCCATCTCATCGACGACGAGCGCGACATCGAACTGTCATGGCTCGCCGGTGCCGGGACCCTGGGACTGACCGCGGGGGCCTCGGCGCCGGAGGCGTTCGTCAACCGCGTGATCCGAGCGCTCTCGGGATTCGGACCCGTCGAGGTCGAGCAGCGGAGCATCGGCGATGAGGACGTGCGGTTCACGCTGCCGACCGAGCCCCACGAACCGAGCGATTCGAACGGCCAGGTCCGAGCGTCCTCGCGGCCAGGGAGGAGTTGATTCCGATGTCGGTGCCACTTCGACAGAGCCTGCGTGTGGGGGCGTACCTGGCCAAGCAGCGCATACGCGGTCGGAAGCGGTTCCCGTTGCTGGTGGAGCTCGAGCCCCTGTTCGCCTGCAACCTCAAGTGCGCCGGCTGCGGGAAGATCCAGCATCCCGCCGGCGTGCTGAAGCAGCGGATGTCGGTGGACCAGGCGGTCGCGGCCATCGAGGAGTGCGGCGCGCCGATGGTGTCGATCGCCGGCGGCGAGCCGCTGATCCACCCGGAGATCAACCAGATCGCGAAGGCGCTCACCGACCGGAAGCGGTTCGTGTACCTGTGCACGAACGCGCTCCTGCTCGAGAAGAAAATGGACATGTTCGAGCCGTCGCCGTATTTCGCCTGGGCGATCCACATCGACGGCATGCGCGAGCGGCACGACGAGTCCGTGTGTCAGGAAGGGGTGTTCGACAAGGCCGTCGACGCGATCCGGGTCGCGAAGCACAAGGGATTCCGCGTCACGACGAACTCGACCTTCTTCACGCACGACAGCGCGCGTTCGATCCGAGAGGTGCTCGATTTCCTGAACGACGACCTGCAGGTCGATCAGATGATGATCTCGCCGGCGTACGCGTACTGGAAGGCGCCGGACCAGGACCACTTCCTGGGTGTGGAGCAGACCCGCGCGCTGTTTCGCGATGTCTTCGCCGGAGGCGGTCGCAAGCGGTGGCGGCTCAACCACACGCCGCTGTTCCTGGACTTTCTCGAGGGCAAGGTCGACTACGAGTGCACGCCGTGGGGCATCCCGTCGTATTCGATCTTCGGCTGGCAGCGGCCCTGTTACCTCCAGGCCGACGGGTACTGTGCGACCTATCGCGAGCTGGTGGAGACCACGGACTGGTCGCAATACGGGCGGCATTCCGGCAATGTGCAATGCCAGAACTGCATGGCGCACTGCGGGTACGAACCGACGGCGGTGATGGCCACGACCCATTCGCTGAAGCAGTCGCTGCGCGCCCTCGCCGGCGCCTGAGCGACGGCGCCGCCTAGCCGAAGCGCCGGGACAGCCGCCTGAAGGTGGCGGGGGCGCCGCCCCGAAGGCGTGCGACGCCGCCCACCCATCCCGGGACGAACACCTCGGCCCGGCCACGCTCGATCGCCACGGCGATCGCCTCACCGACCGGTTCCGGCGGGATCGGCCGCGGCCGCGACCGGTCGTACGGCCGTCCCCGGCGTTCGAAGAACGCCGTCCGCACCACGCCGGGCGAGACCACCGTCACGCCCACGCCGCGTCCCGACAGCTCCCAGCGCAGCGCCTCGCTGAACGAGATCAGGCCGGCCTTCGTCGCCGAGTAGACGGCCTCGTCGCGCACGCCGACGTGCCCGGCGATGGACGCGACGTTCACGATCCACCCTCGGCCCCGCTCGAGCATCCCCGGCAGGAGCGCCCGGGTGAGCGCGACCGGGGCCGCGAGGTTGACCGAGATCAGCGCCGCGGCGGTCTCCGGGCCCATCTGGTCGAAGGGACCCGCCCAGCCGATGCCTGCGTTGTTCACCAGGACGTCGATCCGCCCGAACGCCGAAACCGCGTCCTGGGCGAGCCGATCGACCGACCCGGGCTCAGAGAGGTCGGCCACAAGGCATTCGGCGTCAGCCGCCCCGGCGATGGATCGAAGTGCCGCCTCGTCGCGTCCGGCGGCCACGATCCGCGCCCCTCTCCCGTGGAGGGCGAGGCACGTCGCTCGGCCGATCCCGCCGGACGCGCCGGTGACGAGACAGATCGAACCCCCCAGGTTCATCTCGCGCGGACCTTAGCGCTTGGGTGACACGCGTGCCGGTGCGACGGCTGCGGCCGCGGGGTACAACAGGAGACGGTGCCGATGCCCAGGAGCCCGGAAGGGGGCCGCATCATGTGCGAACACGAGAGCTGCAAGTGTCAGGTCGAGTCGGGGCAGCACTTCTGCAGCGATTACTGCAGCCAGCACGCCACCGAGGGCCACCAGGATCACCGCTGCGAGTGCGGGCACCCGGCCTGCGACTGATCCGAACCGGGAGGCGCCCGTTCAGCGATAGACGCCGTTGTGGCCGAGGCTGAATCGGCCGGGCTGAGGGAACAGCGCCAGCCCGTGCGGATCGCGGCCCACCTGGATCTGCTTGATGATGTGGCCGGTGGTCGCCGAGATCGCCTCCACCGTGGTCCCGTACCGGTTCGACACCCAGATCACCTTGCCGTCGTTCGACACCTGGACCATGTCGGGACTGCCCCCGAGGTACCAGGTGGCGATCACCCGCCGCTGCGCGAACGAGATCACGGACATGGTCCCCGCCAGTCGGTTGGTCAGGTACAGCTTCGTCGCGTCCCGGCTCACCGCGAAGCCGTGCGCGCCCCTACCGGTCCGGATGAACTTCAGGACCTTCATGCGCACCGGGTCGATCACGTACACGCCGCCCGTGCCCTGGTTCGCGACGAAGAACACCTTGCCGTCCGACGAGAGCTTCACGTCGACGGGTAGGCCGGTGATGTTCACCCGGCCGATGACGGACAGCGAGTGCAGGCTCACCTTGAAGACGTTGCCGTCGAACTCGCATCCGATCATCAGGTAGGAACCGTCGGCGGAGAAGTCGAGATGGTCGGGGCCGTTGCACGGCAGCGGCAGCACCTTGACGAGCTTCCAGCTGTGCGGGTCGTAGAACCGGAGCTGGTTGTAGTACTCCGCCACGTCGATGGCGATGCGGCCGTCGGGGGAGAAGTACAGGTTGTACGGGTGTTCGATGCCGTGGATGATCCGCGCCAGCTTGCCCGTTCGCGGGTCGATGACCGCCAGTTCGCTCGCCGCCGAGGTGTCGACGTACAGCCAGCGGAAGTCCCACGACGGCGTCACGTGCTCCGGAAAGCTGCGGTACCCCAGGTGGATCGTCCGAACGGTGCGGTAGGTGGTGGGGTCGATGACCTCGATGGTCCCGGGGATGCCGTTGGGCACGTACAGGTACTGCGGGTCGCCGGCGACCGCCGGGCTCAGCCGCGGGTTCGTGATCGCCGCGTAGACGTTGCCCTGTGCCGGCGTCCCGGAGGGGCGCGCGCCGGACGACGTCCCGGCCGGCGCGGACGACCTCCCCGACGAGGCCGGCGAGGACGCGGCGTCGTCCTGGCCGAGCCCGGCCGGACCCCCTGAGCCCGACGCGCGCAGGACGAACACCAGGATCAGGGCGCCGACCAGCAGCGAGAAGACGACGGCCGTCGTCAGGCGCCGGCGCCGCTGGAGTGCCGAAGGCATGGACCGAGTCTGGTCGGAGCCGGTGCCGGTCACCAGCCCTCTGCGTCCGGCACTTGCGGGTTCCAACCAAATCGCAACATCGTGAAACGGGCGAACCGGATGACTCCACGGCCGCGCTCCCACGCATCGAGGGCATTTCGGCAGCCCGGAGGCTGAATAGGCATCACGTCAGTGTGACGTCGCGACTGCCTTGACATGACATCATCCTGATGTCATACTGCCGTCATGCAGATCGACGGGTACGCGGAACTCCTGCGAGAGGACCTTTCGCGGCTGGCGGCGCTCGGCGACGAGTCGGCGGCACGGGCCGCGGACCTGATGTCGGTGGCGCTCCAGCCGGCGCTTCGTCAGCGGCTTCAGGAAGCGCTCGCCGAGGCGGCGCTCGAGCTGTCCGGGCACATCGGCGGCGGCTCGGTCGAGGTTCGGCTGTCCGGGGGCGATCCGGAGCTGGTGTTCGTGCCCGACCCGACCGGGGACGGCGGACCGGTCGAGGACCCTTCGACCGCACGCATCACGCTGCGCCTGCCCGAGGTCCTCAAGGCCCAGGTCGAGGCCGCCGCCGCGCGCGCGGGCGTCTCGGTCAACACCTGGGTGATCCAGAGCCTCAACCAGGCGACGGCGCCCCGTCGGCAGGAGATGCCCGGCCGGAACCGCCTGACCGGGTACGGCCAGAGCTGAGTGGAACGAAGGGAGAGAGGACATATGGGAGAGCACCGATTCCAGACACCGGAGAAGCCGGCACTGCGCGTGGAGGTACCTTCGGGCCAGGTGGAGGTTCGCACGGTCGAGGGCACCGAGTCCGTCGTGGTCGTCGAGGGCAACGAGCGCATGGTGGAGGACACCACGGTCGAGCTCGAAGGCACCACCGTCGTCGTCAAGTACCGCTCCGGGCGGTTCGGCATGTCGTTCCGACTCGGGCGCGGCGACTCGCTCCGGGTCACGGCGTCGATCCCGCACGGGGCGGCGGCGCGATTCTCGACGGCCTCCGCCGACGTGGCCGTCGACGGCCGCCTCGGAACCCTGTCGCTCAGCACCGCGTCGGGCGACGTGACGGCCCGGGGCGAGATCGAACGCGACGCCGAGGTGAAGACCGTGAGCGGGGACGTCAACATCGAGAGGGTGGCGGGCTCGCTCACCTGCCAGACGGTGTCAGGTGACGTCGAGGTGGGATCTGTCGGCGGTTCGGTCAACGCGAAATCGGTCTCCGGCGACGTGCGCCTGAGCAGCCTGCGCGAGGGACAGACGCGGTTCAGCAGCGTCTCCGGCGACATCGAGATCGGGATCGCCACGGGATCGTTCCTGGACGTCGACGCGGGCTCGGTGTCCGGCCGCCTGATGTCGGACGTGCCCCTGGCGGGCGCGCCCTCGGCGGACGGGGACGGCGGCCCGACCGTGGTCGTTCGCGGGAAGACCGTGAGCGGCAACGTGAAGCTGCGCAGAGCCTCCTGATCAGGCAGTTCCGCGTTGGTCCCGGCCGCCTGTCCGGCCGGGACCAACGCGCTGCGGTGCACGTGATGCGGGCTGCTGTTGGAGGGTCACGGAGACGGCTTCCTGCTGATCGCCCCCCTGAAGGATTTCGAGTTGGGCGGCCGCCTCTGCTTCGAGCTCCTGCTGCAACGTCCTGCCGATTCCGTCCATCACCAGTTCTTTGGTGAATCGGGCGGTCGCCGGCGAGTGCGTCGTGATCGCTGACGCCAGCGCCATCGCTGCAGCATCGAGCTCGTGTGCGCCGACCAGGCGGTTCACCAGCCCGAGCCGCTCCGCCTCGATGGCGTCGAACGTTCGCGCGGTCCACGCCAGCTCCTTCGTGCGGGCGG
>JBEDUK010000108.1:0-12476 GCA_040414485.1 Actinomycetota bacterium | reverse complement strand
GTCCACCAGGCCGCCGACCTGCAATCGCCACGACGCCCCGTCGAGCCGAGGCGAGATGAGCTCCTCGTTCACGACGTAGAACCGCGACGCCGGCGTGACCTCGGGCGAGAGGCCGGAGATCGAGGCGAACGCCGCGTCGCCCGGTTGCGGCGTGGGGCGCACGGCGCGCCCGAGGTTCGGAAGGACCAGGCGGGTCGTGCTCGGGTCTGGTTCGCTCCGCACGAATCGCGCCAGGTCGAGCGCGCCCGCCGCGGCGGCGACGCCTCCCACGGCCATCGAGGCGAGCAGATACCGGCGGGACGGATCGGCCGGTGAAGGCCGAACGTCCGCCGCGGCCGTCATGCGCCGGTAGGCGAGCGCCCCCGTCGCTCCGCCGGCCGCGTAGATGCCCGCCGCCACGACTGCGAACGCCCATCGGCCCGTGTACTGCGGCGCGGCGGGGTACAGCAGCACGGATGCGAACCACAAGGGCGTCATCGCGAGCAGCCCCGAACGCAGCGCCGGTCCGTTCTCGATCGAGCCTTCACGGGCGCCGAACGCCGCGCGGAACAGGATGCCCCCGGTCAGGAAGAACGCGAGGCAGATGCCGGCGACCGCGAGCCGGCTCGCCCAGTGTCCAAGCCGGTCGATGAAGAAGCTGTCCACGCCGCCTGAGGTGATGCGAACCAGCACCTGTGCGATCGCCACAGGCAGGAACGGCACCGAACGCGCGACGGCGCTGACGACCGCTGAGAGCGCCATGGCCGCGGCCGAGGCGGCCAGTCCGGCGACGAACGCCGCCCGGTGGCGCGGGCCCGGGTCCGCCGCCGGCGGCCTCGGTCCCGCCCGGCCGGAGGAGGGATCGGCGGCCTGCGCCTCGTTCCGCCCGCGTCCGGTGATGGCGCTCACGCAGCCATCTTCCGGCATCGATCGCCAAAGCGTGACAAGGTGACATCCGTGGAGGAGCGAACCGTTCCCCAGCCGCCGACGGCGTCCATCCCACCCAGGACGAAGCACGCGCGGGCGCTGTTCGCGGGCATCTCGTCGAACTACGACGCGGTGGCCGAACTGCTCTCGTTCGGGCAGAACGGACGGTGGCGCCGGGCGATGGTCGAACGCGTCCGGGAGGTGCTGTTCCGGTCCGGTCCGAAGGCCGCGCCGCCCCTGGTGCTCGACGTGGCCACCGGTCCCGCGGCCGTCGCGCGCGAACTGGTTCGGCGCGAGCCCGACGCGCGCGTGATCGGCGTGGATCAGAGCCCGCAGATGCTCGGCGCCGGCGTGCAGAGCGTCGCCGAGCATGGCCAGGGGGGCTCGATCCGGTTCGCGCTGGCGCAGGGCGAACGGCTCCCGTTCGCCGACGGCGCGTTCGACGCGGTCATGTTCACCTACCTGTTGCGGTACGTGGACGATCCGCAGGCGACGCTGGCCGAGCTGACGCGCGTCCTGAAGCCCGGCGGGGTGCTGGCGAACCTCGAGTTCGCCGTCCCTTCCGATCCCGTGTGGCGATGGTTGTGGTTCGCGTACACGCGGACGGTCCTGCCGGTCGCGGGGCGGATTCTCTCGTCCGCGTGGGGGGAGGTGGGGACCTTCCTGGGGCCGTCCATCTCGGGGTTCTATCGAACCCACCCGCCGCCGGCGCAGCTCGCGATGTGGCGCGCGGCCGGCGTGACGGACGTCCGGGCCCGGCCCATGAGCCTGGGGGGCGGCGTGGTCATCTGGGGAACCCGCGACCGAACGGCGCCGGCGAATGTCTGATCCGGCCGATGCGGGTGCCCACGGGCCGGAGCACCCTCCGGACTCGGCCGCAGCCGCGGCCACCGCGACCCATCGGAAGGCGCGCACGTCCTTCTATTCGCTCGAACCAGGCGGCTGGCGAGACTACGTCACGCTCCTGCACCCGCCGTACACGATCTGGCACCTCTCGTACGTGGCCATGGGCGCCGCGGTCGCGCCGACGTTCTCCGGGGCGCGGCTGGGCGCCGCGCTCCTGGGGTTCTTCCTTGGCGTCGGGCTGTCGGCCCACGCATTCGACGAACTCGCCGGGAGGCCGCTTCGAACGCGCATCCCGGACGGCATCCTCCGAGGCATCGCCTGGGGAGCGCTGGCCGGGGCGGTCGCGCTGGGGGTGGTCGGCGCGGCGACGGTGTCCTGGTGGCTCCTCGCCTTCGTCGCGTTCGGCGTCTTCGCGGTGGTCGCCTACAACCTCGAACTGCTCGGCGGCCGCTTCCACACCGACCTGTGGTTCGCGGTCACGTGGGGCGCGTTTCCGGCGCTGACCGGGGCGTTCGCCCAGTCGGGAACGCTCACCGTGGCCGCCGGCGGGGTCGCTCTCGGCTGCCTGCTGCTCTCGCTCGCGCAGCGGCGCCTCTCCACGCCCGTTCGCTCGCTCCGGCGTCACACCGTCCGGGTCGAAGGCCGGATCGTCATGGACGACGGCCGGGAGGTGCCGATCGACGAACGAGCGCTGCGGGGCCCTGCGGAGTCGGCCCTTCGGGTCATGTGGCTCGCCGTGGCGCTCCTCGCCGCGGGAATGGTCGCCGCCCGTCTGGCGTAGCGATCAGCAGGAGATGTCGCCGTCGCTCGTGTCGTAGTCGTTCCGCTTGAAGCAGTTGCCGGATCCGCCCTCGTTCTGCAGGTCGAACGTCTGGCCGTGGGATCCGTTCCCGATGATCCGGTTGTGGTCGGACCCGGGGTCGATGTCGATGCCGGCGCGGCCGTTGTCGTTGACTTCGTTGCTCCGGATCTCCACGCGGTCGCTGTTGCGGACGAAGATTCCCGAGTCCGAGTTCTGGTCGACCGCGTTGCCCGCTACCTGGATCGATCCGCCGTTCGAGTCCTCGACGATGATGCCCTGGTGGCTGAGCTGCGCCAGGTTCTTGACCACGGTGAGCGTGCCGTTCGGCGTGTTCGTGATCGCCCCGATGTAGATGCCCGAATCGCTGAAGCCGTGGGCATAGTTGTTCTCGATCCGGATCGATCCGCTCTGGAAGACCTGGATGCCGTATTCGGCGTCGCACGTGTTGACCGTCTCGTTGAACTCGATCAGGCCGGTCCTGTCGACGTTCAGCAGGGCGATCTCGGACGGGAAGTCGCCGAATCCTTCGGCCGCGCCCTGCACCGTGAGGCCGTTCACGGTCACGCCGTTCGCCGTGATGAAGATGGTGGCGTTCGCCCGGCATCCGGCGTCGACCGTGACCTTCCCGTCTCCCGCGGCCTGCAGCGTGAGGTTCCGCTTGGAGACCTGCACGTGCTCCTTGTACGTGCCCGCATGGATGTTCAGGACGTCGCCGGCGTGCGCGTGCGAGATGGCCTTGGCCAGCGCGTGGCGGCCCGGGAAGACCTCGATGACGGTTCGTGCGCTGCCCGGCGCGGCCAGCGCCGCCGCGGGGAGGACCACGGCGAAGACGAGGGCCGCGGCCAGCGCGGCGAGGCCGCTGGTGAGCCGGGTCCGTGCGAACGCGTTGCGCGGAGACATGGGAAACCCCCTTCCGTTCCTGGCGTGGCCGGCGTCGGAGCCACGATGCGCTCGCGGCGGCCAACGGTGCAACCCCGGACCGCGGACGGGTAGGCTCCCGCGCCATGGGGGCGAGGGGAGCGGCTTCGAACGGTGGTGCGGCCGACACCGTCCTCGTCGGGGGCCGCGTCCACCTCGGTTCGGCCACGCCCGGGCCGGCCGACTGGCTCGCCGTCGCCGGCGGCCGGATCGCCGCGTTTGGGAGGGGCGCTCCGCCGGAGGATCTGATCGGCGCGGCGACCCGGGTGGTCGACGTCCGCGGCGGCATGATCCTTCCGGGGTTCCAGGACGCCCACGTCCACCCGATCCACGGCGGGGTGGCGGCGCTGACGTGCGAGCTCCACGATCTCCCCGGCCTGGATGCGTACACGCGGACGATCGCCGCCTACGCGCGCGAGCATCCGGATCTGCCCTGGATCACGGGCAGCGGCTGGGCGATGCCGGACTTCCCCGGAGGGACGCCCCGCCGGGAGACGCTGGACGCGATCGTGCCCGATCGGCCGGTGTTCCTGGTGAACCGCGACGGTCACGGCGCCTGGGCGAACTCGAAGGCGCTCGAGATCGCCGGCATCACAGCGGAGACGTTCGACCCGGTCGACGGACGGATCGAACGCGATCCGGACGGCTCGCCGACCGGCGCGCTCCATGAGGGCGCGATGCATCTGGTCGGTGCCGTCGTGCCGCCGCCAGACGCGCGCCTGGTCGAGGAGGCGCTGGTGTTCGCCCAGTCGAAGCTGCATTCGCTCGGCATCACGGCCTGGCAGGACGCCTGGATCGAAGCCTCCGACCAGGCGGCCTACGCGGCCCTGGCCGGCCGCGGCGGCCTCACGGCGCGCGTCGTCGCGGCGCTCTGGTGGGATCGCGCCCGCGGGCTCGAACAGATCCCGGAATTGATCGAACGCCGCGCCGCGCTGGCGAGTGTCGGTCACGACCGCCTGTCGGGGACGTCCGTGAAGATCATGCAGGACGGCGTGTGCGAGAACCACACGGCGGCCATGCTTCGGCCCTACTCGGACGGATCGGGCGGCTCCACGGGCAATGCGGGGATCTCCATGGTCGAGCCCTCACTGCTCCGCGAGGCGGTGACGCGGCTGGACGCCGAAGGGTTCCAGGTGC
Source organism: Actinomycetota bacterium (assembly GCA_040414485.1). Classification (GTDB taxonomy): domain Bacteria; phylum Actinomycetota; class UBA4738; order UBA4738; family UBA4738; genus JBEDUK01. The sequence continues at coordinate 7,867 of JBEDUK010000108.1, read as the reverse complement.
ATTTCCACGCCATCGGGGATCGCGCCGTTCGCGAAGCGTTGGACGCGTGCGAGGCGGCGCTGACGGCGAACGGTCCGAGCGACGGACGGCACCACATCGCGCACATCCAGTTCGTCCACCCTGCCGACGTGCCCCGGTTCCGCGCGCTGGGGGTGACGGCGAACGCGCAACCGCTGTGGGCGTGCCACGAGCGGCAGATGGACGAGCTGACCATTCCGTTCGTGGGCGAGGCGGCCGCATGGCAGTACCCGTTCCAGGACCTTCGCCGCGCCGGCGCGACGCTGGCATTCGGCAGCGACTGGCCGGTGTCCACGCCGAACCCCTTGCTGGAGATGGAGGTCGCCGTTCGACGCGTCGCCTTCGACGAGGAACGCGATCCGTTCCTACCCGACCAGCGCGTCGACTTGCCCACCGCGCTCGACGCGTTCACGCGCGGTTCAGCGTTCGTCAACCATCTTGACGATCTGACGGGTTCGATCGAAGTGGGCAGGCTGGCCGATCTGGCGGTGCTGGACCGGGATCTGTTCGCGCCGGATGCGGGGGCCATCGGCGACGCCAGGGTCGTGCTGACGATGATCGAGGGAGCGGTGGTCTTCGCGGACGGCGATTACGCCTGACCCGAGGACGGCGGCGCCGGCTTCGAGTTCGACGGGCTCCGGCGCATGGCGCCCTTCACGCGAACCACGTCCGGGTCACGCGGATCGAACGGCAGGACCGGTCCGGGCTCGAACCGCTGGCTTCGGGTCTTCTTCTGGACCCTGATCCGCTCCATCCGAACTGCTCCTTCGCGCCCTTCGTGCCGCTTGTTCGAATAAGGGTCGGCAGGCGGGCGATCGATCTTGATCGTCTTGTCACTTTGAAGGTTCCCGTTCGACGGTTCAACGAAGCGCGGACTCTTTGATGGTGAGGGTCCTCGCGCCGGCGTCGAGCGTGGCCTCGACGCCGAGCGGGATGGTCGCCAGGTGCTTGCCATGGCCGAGCGGCAGGTCGTACAGGACGGGCACGCCGAGCGGTTCAAGGCGCTCTTCCAGGACGTCCTCGACGGATTTCGTCCTGGGCCACTCGGGACGGTGCTCGTCCCAGTCGCACTTCTCGAGGTTGCCGACGACGACGCCCTTGACCGCGTCGAGCTTCCCCGCGATCGTCAACTGGACGAGGAAGCCGTCGATGTACCAGGCCGGGCAGTGGACGTCCTCGAAGAAGAAGATGCAGCCGTCGAGGTCGATCTCCCACGGCGTGCCCATCGATTGCATGAGGAGCCAGAGGCATCCGCCCACCAGGGGCGCCGTGACGGTCCCGGTTCGGATCGTCCGCGTGTACGGATCGTCGGGATCGTTCGGCACCTCGCCCGTGCCGCCGTCTCCGGTGAGAACGCTCAGGAGCCGTTGCTTGCTGAACTCGCCGCGGTCCTTGTCGCCGACGCCCATGAAGCCCGGACCGTAGAAGGTGGCCAGCCCGGAACGCTGCCGAAGGGCCGTGTGGAGCGCGGTGATGTCGGAGAACCCGATCAGGGGCTTGGGGTGGTCGGAGATCAGATCGAAGTCGAGGTGGGGCAGGAGCTGGGCTGAGCCGAACCCGCCCTGCATGCAATGGACGACGTCCACCTCGGGATCGGCGAAGGCGCTGTTGAGGTCCTTCGCGCGCGCCTTCGGGTCGCCGGCGACGTAGTCGTCGCGATCGAAGGCGCTCTCCATGAGCTTGACGCGGTAGCCCTTGGACTCCCACCACTCCTGTCCTCTCAGGACCTCGGAGCGGTTGAAGTAGGGACTGGCGGGGGCAGGGACGCCGATGCAGCCGCCGGGTTGGAGCGGCTTGCCGAACGTGGTCGCGTGGGCGGGCATGGGCGCACAGTGTCTCACGGGGTGCGCCGCCGGTTCGGGCTCAGTGTCAGTGCCGGTGCGTATAATCGAACACATGTTCGCCTTGCACGAAGAGGAACTCCCGGCGATGGAGGCGGCGCCGGATTTCCGTCGCGTGCCCGACGAGCGGCTCACGGACCAGATCGTCCAGATCGAACGGCAGATCAGGGGCTTGCAGGCGTCGAGGTTGCTCCGGATCGCCGAGCTGGACCGGCGCAACCGGGTGCGAGGCGAGGGTCGGATGGCGACCGCCTCCTGGCTGGCTCGGACGCTCGGCGTGAGCTTCACGTCGGCGAAGGAGGACGTTCGCGTCGGACGGTCGCTGGAGGCGATGCCGGTCGCATCGGTGGCCCTTGCTGACGGAGCGCTGTCAACGGCCGCAGTCCGGACATTGGCGACCGCCCGCGAGGAGCAGCCGGACAGCTTCGCGTTCGACGAGTCGCGGCTGGTTGAGATGGCCCGCGCCACGGCGCCATCGGAGCTTGCCTCCGCAGTACGGACGTGGATCGAATCCGTCGACCCGGATGCCGCGCGGGATCGCGCGTCGGTGTTGTGGCGCCGCCGGCGGTTGCGCGTCGCGCCGCAAACCGACGGGATGGTCAGGATCGACGGCGAACTCGATCCTGAGACCGGGGAGACGGTGACGACCGCGTTGCGCGCAATCCAGGACTCCGAAGTCCGGTCCGGCCCTGCCGACGGGCGAACGGGTGAGCAGCGTGCGGCGGACGCCCTCGGCGAGCTGAGCAGGCAGTGGCTGGATTCGCGCGATCGGCCGCGAGTGGGCGGCGAGCGACCGCACGTCACGGTGACCGTCGGCCTGGAGGCGCTTCGCGAACCGCACGGGCGAGTCGCGACGCTTCCGCACAGCGGAGCGCTGGCCGCCTCGTTTGCGCGTCGGGTGGCGTGCGACGCCGCCGTGATCCCGGCGGTCCTGGGCGCGCGGTCCGAACCGCTCGACGTCGGCCGGAAGACGCCGGTCGTTCCGCCCGCCGTCCGCCGCGCCATGGTGCTCAGGGACGGACGTTGCCGGTTCCCCGGCTGCGACCGGCCCCCGGCATGGTGCGATGCGCATCACGTCACGCACTGGGCCGACGGCGGTTCCACGTCGCTTTCGAACCTGATCCTTCTTTGCCGCGCGCACCATCGTGCCGTCCACGAGGGTTTCGGCGTTCGAATGACTCGAACCGGACCGGTGTTCCACAGGCCCGATGGGTCCGTGATCGAAGACCGGGGTCCACCGCGAGGGGCTTGACGCGCCCGTTCGGCGTTCGGCGCGTAGCCTGGCGCCCATGGACGAATCTCACGCTGACACCACCACAGGAACCGATGCGGCCATCGGGGTCGGTGGGGCTGATGCGGTTGGTGCGACCACCCTTGGACAGCTGCGTGCCTCCGGCCACCGCGACCGCCCGCTGAAGGAGGAACTTCGAGAGAACCTGCTGGAGCGGCTCGCAAGGGGTGAGCAGCTCTTCCCCTCGATCGTGGGCTACGAGGACTCGGTCATCCCAGCCCTGGAGCGGGGGATCCTGGCGGGCCACGACCTGATCATGCTCGGTGAGCGTGGGCAGGCCAAGACGCGGCTGATCCGCGCGATCGTAAACCTACTTGACGAACAGACGCCCGTCGTCGCCGGATGCGAGGTGAACGATCACCCGTACCGGCCGATCTGCGCCGCGTGCCGGGCGCTGGTCGCCGAACAGGGCGACGCGACGCCGGTCGCCTGGCTGGCGCGCGACCGCCGCTACGCCGAGAAGCTCGCGACGCCGGACGCTTCGGTCGCGGATCTGATCGGCGACGTCGATCCCATCCGCGTGGCCGAGGGCCGCTACCTGTCCGACGAGCTGACCATCCACTACGGGCTGATCCCACGCACGAACCGGGGGATCGTGGCGATCAACGAGCTGCCCGACCTTCCGGAGCGGATCCAGGTCGCGTTGTTCAACATCCTGGAGGAACGCGACGTGCAGATCCGCGGGTACCAGGTTCGACTGCCGCTCGATCTGCTGCTCGTGGCCACGGCCAACCCCGAGGACTACACGCATCGCGGCCGGATCGTGTCACCGCTTAAGGACCGGTTCGGCACGCAGGTTCGAACCCACTATCCGGAGAGCCTCGGCGACGAGGTCTCCATCATGGACCAGGAGGCCAGGCGGCCGGCCGCCGCGCCGGACCGGGACATCCCCGTGCGCGTCCCCGCGTTCATGAAGGAGATCCTGGCCGCCCTCACCGCGGAGCTTCGGCGCAGCCCCCAGGTCAATCACCACAGCGGCGTGTCCGTTCGCTACTCGATCGGCAACCTCGAGACGCTGATCGCGGCGGCCGTCCGCCGCGCGGCGCGGAGCGGGGAGCCCGAGGCGGTCCCGCGCATCGTGGATCTGCCCGCCGTCCTGGCCGGGTCGCTCGGCCGGATCGAGTTCGACGCGATCGAAGAGGGCCGCGAGGAGGAGATCCTCCTGCGGGCCGAACGCAGCGCGCTGGTGGAGGTCTTCCGCCGGCGGCTCTCGGGATTCGATTTCGCGCCCGTCCTCGGCCGCTTCGACACCGAAGGGTTCGGCGTGGAGACCTCCGACCTGATGACGGCCGCCGTTTTCCTCGATCAGTTCGGCGACACCCCGGGCCTCGGCCGAATGCTGGGCCGCCTCGGGATCGAGGAGGAGTCGCCGGGCGTCGCGGCAAGCGCGCTGGAGTTCGCGCTGGAGGGCCTGCACCTGTCGCGACGGCTCAACAAGGACGAGGCGGGCAGGATCGGGGCGTACCGCTACGAGGCGGCGCCGGGCCGCGACCGGTGACCCGCCTCCGCTCCGGCTCACGCGCCGGCGCCGGCGCCGGCGTGCGCAACGTCACCGGGTAACCTGTCGCCGCCGTGACGGAGGTCCACAAGTACATCGGGTTCGCTGTGGTCGCGGGCTGGTTCGCGCTCATGGTCTGGGCGGCGATCGCAGCCCTGGTCAAGCGCGAACCGAACCGCTGGTACTGGCGGCTGCTGGGCGTCCTCCAGGCGATCCTGCTGCTGCAGATCGTGGTCGGTCTGATCCTGTGGATCTCGAACCCCCTGCCGGCCTTCCTCCACCCGTTCTACGGGGCGCTGTTCCCCGCGATCGTGCTGGTGATCGCCCACGTGTTCGCGCGCGGGCTCGACGAGGAGCGGGACCGGTGGAAGGTCTTCGGCTGGGCTTCGCTGTTCGTGTTCGGACTGACCCTTCGGGCACTGATGACCGGCCTCGGTGCCGCGTGAGATGCGCCGCCCGCTCCTGGCGCTGATCGTCGGGGCCGCGCTGACGGCGTCCTGCACCAGCGGCGGCGGGATCGGGGCCGCCGACTCTCCGCGGCAGGAATCGCCCCCCGTTCGAGCCGCGGTCGCCTACCAGGTGACGGGGAACGCGCCGCAGGTTCGGGTCCGGTTCGGGAACAAGCACCGGAGCCGCGAGGTGACCGTGCGGCTTCCGTGGAGCCACGGTGGGTCCGCCTTCACCGGAACCACCGTGATCCTGTCCGCCAGCCAGCCGTCGAGCCGCTACGGGTACCGGCTTCGGTGCGTGGTCAAGGTCACGATTCCCGGTACCCCCCCGATCGTGAGCGAGGACTCGAGCCACATCGTGGGCATCAAACAGGAGGGCGGTCCCCAGAAGATCCTCTACGACGGGCAGTGCAACACCGCGCAGGTGGTGTCGCTGACCGGCCTGCCCTGACGAAGGCTCCGGTTCAGTACAGCCCGGAGCAGTTCAGCTCGGGCAGGATCATCTTGGACAGGTTCGGCGGGTGGTCGAAGTCGAGCGCCCCGAGCAGCGGGTTCGCGTCGGCATCGCGCTTGGTCATGGTCGGCACGTGGGCCATCAGCTCCATGAAGTGCAGGACCGACGCGGCCTCGTACGTGGTGTGGTCGATGTACCCACCCTGCGGGTTGCTCCCATGGCGCGTCCACGGCGAGATGATCAGCGCGGGCGTCCGCGGGCCGAGGCCCATGAAGTCGGGCTTCGGCGGCGCCACGTGGTCGTAGAACCCGCCGAAGTCGTCCCACTGCATGACCACCACGGTGTTCTTCCAGTACTGGCTGTTCATCAGGGCGTTCATCTGCTCGATCGTCCAGTTCTCGCCGGCGCACACGCTCGGGCCGCCCGGATGCTCGTTGTACGGCTCCGGCGGGATCAGCCAGGACACGGCGGGGAGCGTGCCGTGCTTCAGGTCCGACAGGAAGTTGTCCTGCGACTGGACCTCCTGGCGCAGCGGTCCGAACCAGATGTGCCTGATCGCCTGCAGCGCGTTCATCCAGTGGTCCGGCGTCTCGTAGTACTTCCAGGACACGCCCGCCGCGTGCAGCTCGTCCGGCAGCACCTTGATGTCGAAGCACGACTTGATGCTCATCCAATACCGCGTGATGCGGTACGACATGTTCGGGATGTCCTCGTCGATGTGCTTCTCGGCGTACATGATCTTCGAGACCTCGTCGCTGGTCAGGCCGTCTTTGAACTTCGGCACCATCTCGGCCGGATCGTCGCAGTAGCTGTGCGGCCCGCCGAGCACCGACTTGTTCCCGACGATGTTGTCGTCCTGCGCGGCGACCGCATACAGGTGCTCGGGGAACGTCGGGCCGTACATCGAGGTGAAGTAGTGGTCGGCCAGGGTGAACCGGTCCGCGTAGTCCCAGTACGCCGGCAACTGGTCGCGCGAGTACTGGGTGAACGTGCCCTTGTCCGCGTAGCAGATGCGGTCGAAGCCGTCCATCTTGCCGCCGTCCTCCGCCTTCAGCCCGGAGATGAAGTCGTGGCAGAGGTCGTGGGCGACCACGTTGTGCGCCTTGCCGAGCGTGATGGTCTGGCCGTTCGAGAGCTTCGCCGTCGTCGCGCCATCCGCACCGGGGTATTTGCCGAAATAGTTATCGAAGGAGCGGTTCTCCTTCACGATGAAGATGACGTGCTTGATCGGGTTCCCCGGCTGGCCCGGCGCGTTCGTCGAAGAAGCGCTCGCGGTGGGCGACCCGCCGCCGCCGGTCGGGCTGCCTCCGCCCGTGGTCGAGCCCCCGCCTGAGGAGGACGAGGTGGCGCCCGGGGAGGAGGCCTTCGACGCTCCCGCCCTGATCCAAACGATCCCGCCGATCACCAGCACCATCACCGCGACGAAGACCGCAAAGCCGCCGCCGACGCTACGGCGGGGGGTCCGCGGCGCGCGCGCAGGCGGTGGGGGCTGCTGGCTGGACATTGCCGGCCAGTATGCCGCACCGATCCCCATTGGGTGGCCGGATCGGTCGCGGATTCGGGCCGCCCGCGAAAAAACCGCACGAATCGGAGCGCGACGTAGGGTGGACCCGTGCGCACCCGCTATTCGCGCTGGGACGGTACTCAGGACCCGATGGGGCCGGACGTGGCCGCCGGCGACCTCCTCGAGGCGATGTCCGAGGACCTGCTGTCCGGCGAGGGCGTGGAGCGCGCGCTCTCGCGGATCATGCGCCAGGGCATCCGCGGGCGGTTCGGCGGGCTCGAGGCGCTGCGACGCCGCCTCCGGGAGCGCCGCCGGCTCGAACAGGAGCACCTCGACCTCGACGGCCCGCTGGAAGAGGTTCGGCGGCGTCTCGAGGACATCCTGGAGACCGAACGCCGCACGCTGACGTTCCGCGCCGAGGAGGACGCGCGCATGCGCGAGCAGTTCCTGGACTCGCTCCCGCCCGACCCCGCCGGCCAGATCCAGGAGCTGCAGGACTATCGGTTCGCCGAACCCGCCGCGCAGCGCGCGTTCGACGAGCTCATGGAGTGGCTGCGCGAACAGGTGCTGGGCTCGTATTTCCGGAACATGGCGCAGGGGATGCAGAACCTCTCCCCCGAGGACATGGCGCGGTTCAAGGACATGCTCGCCGAGCTGAACCGCATGATCGAGGACCGCCAGGCCGGCCGGCACACACAGCAGGAGTTCCGGCGGTTCATGGAGCGGTTCGGCGACTTCTTCCCGGATCAGCCACGGAACCTCGACGAGCTCCTGGAGGGCATGGCGCGTCGCATGGCGGCCATGTCGCGCCT
>JBEDUK010000107.1:0-31528 GCA_040414485.1 Actinomycetota bacterium | reverse complement strand
GCTCGTCGAGCGCCTCCTCCTCCCCGGCCGGAGCCAGGCCGACGAGGATCGCCTTCTCCCACACGACCGGCCGCCATCCGGCGGACAGCGGCGACTCCGATCCGTACCGCTCCCTGCGCCGCTGGTCTCCCGCAGCGCCCTTGGCCTGACGCCGGCCGTCGTCGCTCACGCGCGAACCCGTTCGGCGATTCGGTCCATCGCCTCGCGAAGCCGTTCATCGGCCACGGTCAGCGAGATCCGGATGTAGCCCTCGCCGTGTGGCCCGTAGCCGGTCCCAGGCGCGACGACCACAGCGGCTCGGTCGAGCAGTTCGGCGGCGAATTCGACCGATGTCCGTCCGGCGGGCGTGGGCACCCAGACGTAGATCGAACCCAGCGGAGGCTTCACGTCGATCCCGCTGGCGCGAAGGCCGTCGACGACCATGTCGCGGCGCGCGCGATACGTCCGGCGCATGTGCTCGACGTGGTCCTGCGGTCCGGTGAGCGCGGCGATCCCGGCTTCCTGCACCGCGTTGAAGATGCCCGAGTCGAGGTTCGTCTTCACGGTCGCGAGCGCCTCGATCGCCCGCGCGTTCCCGACCGCGTAGCCGATCCGCCAGCCCGTCATGTTGTATGTCTTCGACAGCGAGCCGAACTCGACCGCCGCGTCCTTCGCACCTGGCGCCTGCAGGACGGATGGCGCGACGTAGCCGTCGAAGGTGATCTCGCTGTACGCGGCGTCGTGGGCGAGCAGGAGGTCGTGCTTCGTCGCGAACGCCGCGGCGCGCTCGAAGAACGCCACGTCCGCGACGGCCGCCGTCGGGTTCGTCGGGTAGTTCAGCCAGAGCATCGTGGTCCGCTCGTTCGGCGTGATCTCGTCGAAGTCGGGAAGGAACGCCCGCTCGGCGGTGAGGGGGAAGAAGGACGTCGTGCCGCCGGCCAGGCGGGTCGCGATGTCGTACACGGGGTAGCCCGGGTCGGGCACGAGCGTCTCGTCGCCCGGATCGACGAAGGCCAGGGCGATGTGCGCCAGCCCCTCCTTCGAGCCGATGAGCGGCTGAACCTCTGTATCTGGATCGAGGTCCACGCCGAACCGCCGTTCGTAGAACTCGGCCACCGCCTGCCGGAACGCAGCGAGCCCGTAGTACGAGGGGTAGCGGTGGTTCTCCGGGTTCTCCGCCGCCTTCTCCATGGCCTCGATCACGTGCGGCGGCGTGGGAAGGTCCGGGTCGCCCACCCCGAGAGAGATCACGTCCGCGCCCTCCGCCCGCTTGGCCGCCACCCGGCGGTCCAGTTCGGCGAACAGGTACGGCGGCAGCGTTTCCACCCGCCGCGCGAGCCTCATCGGGCCGGCGCCCCCACGGGCGCGGCAACGGCCCGGCTCACGTCGCCGCGATCGCCCACCGAGGCCAGCCACGGCACGGAGAACTCCCCTTCGAACACCCACTCGGCCGGACCGGTCATCCGAACCCGGTCGTCCTCCGTCCGCCAATCGATGTGGAGCCGGCCGCCGGGCAGGACCACCTCACTCGCGCGGCCGGTCAGGCCGTTCAGGGAGCACGCGACGAGGGACGCGCACGCGCCGGTTCCGCACGCAGCCGTCTGCCCGACTCCGCGCTCCCAGACACGCATGTGGATCGAATCGTCAACCACCTTTACGAATTCGACGTTCGTGTGATTGGGGAACTCGCTGCGCGATTCGACCTGAGGCCCGACGGCGTCCACGTCGAAGGCGTCGATGTCGTCCGCCGGATCGAGGAACAGCACGAGGTGCGGATTCCCCATCGACACGGCGGTCGCCGTCCACGTTCGGCCGGCGGCATCGAACGGCCGGCCGACGAACGTGGCTCCCGTCTGGCCGCGCATGGGGATGCGCGAGACGTCCAGCTCGGGGCGGCCCATGTCGACCGTGACCGCGTCGACCATCCGGTCCGGTCCCACGTGGAGTGACAGGTGCTTCATTCCGGCTCGGGTCATCACGTCAAGTTCGCGCGAGGCGGTAAGACCTCGATCGAACGCGAACTTCGCCAGGCAGCGGATCCCGTTTCCGCACATCTCCGCCGTCCGGCCGTCGGCGTTGTAGTGGTCCATGAAGAAGTCAGCCTGTGACGCGTCGGGCCCGGCGATGCCGGCGGCGGCCGCGGCGGCTCCCGTCGCGATGCGGATCAGACCGTCGGCGCCCGCGCCCGAGCGACGGTCGCACGCGGCGACGACCAGGCCCGGGGTCACGGCCTCACGGCACTCCGGGTCGCCGATCAGGATGAAGTCGTTCTTCGTTCCGTGGTACTTCGAAAAGCGCATCAGCCGTTCCCTTCGTCCTCGCGAAGATACCGCAGGACCTGGTCCAGGACCTCCAGCGCGCCACCGTCGCCGGCGGCGAACCACCGGACCCGCGGGTCGCGGCGGAACCATGCGATCTGCCGCCGTGCCAGATCCCGATCGCGTCGCGCGATCCGGCCGATCGCCTCGTCCCGGCCGAGCGTCCCGTCAAGGACATCGGCAGCCTCGGCATAGCCGATCAGGTGGCCCGATCGCAGGAACGTCGCGTGTCCGGCGTCCCGCAGTCGCGCGGTCTCCTCGAGCAGCTCGTCGAACCGGTCGCGCGCCCGCGCCTCGATCCTGCGTCGAAGCGCCTCACGATCCAGGTCCACACCCGCCACGCGGGCAGCGTCGGGTCGATAGACGTCCCAGTCCGACGCGAACCCGCTGAACGGGCGGCCCGTCACGGCCGCGACCTCCAGTGCGCGCACCGTTCGACGCGCGTTCGCAGGCTCGATCCGTTCGGCGGCCCGGGGATCGAGCGCCGCCAGCCGCCGGTGAAGTGGTTCCGCGCCCACCGCCAGCGCCTCCGCCTCCAGGAGGCGGCGGGTGTCAGGATCGGTCGCCGGGAACTCCAACCCGTCGACCAGGGCGCGGAAGTACAGGCCGCTGGCGCCGACGAGCAGGGCATGGACGCCGCGGGCCGCGATGTCCTCAAGGGCGTCGGCGGCGAGGCGCTGGAACGCCTTCACGCCCACCGGCGCGCCGGGCTCAGTGACGTCGACCAGGTGATGCCGAACGGCGGCCCGCTGCGCCGGAGTGGGCTTGCCGGTCCACACGTTCATCCCGCGATACGCGAGCGACGGATCGAACGAGACGATCTCCGCGCCCAGCGCGATGGCCAGCGGGATCGATGCTTCGGTCTTGCCAGACGCGGTGGGGCCGACGAGCGCGAGCGGACGCAGCCCCGTCATCCGTCTCCGACGCCGGCCGCAGCCATGGCGTCGCGCGCCGACGGCGCGCCGGGCTCGAGCACGCCGTCGAGGTGATGTGGATGCGCGCTCGTGATCGTCACGTCGGCGAAAGTCCCGGCCGCAGGTGCGGCGTCGAAGTGCACGAGCTTGTTCGAGCGGGTCCGGCCGGAGGCGCGGCCCTTGCGACCCTCGCCCTCGACCAGGACCTCGACGGTGCTGCCGACGGCTTCGGCGTTCCGTTCCAGCGAGATCCGTTCCTGCAGTGCCACCAGGCGGTCGAACCGCTCCTGCACGACCTCCTTCGGCACCTGCCCCTCCATGGACGCCGCGACGGTGCCCGGCCGCGGCGAGTATTGGAAGGTGAACGCGGCGTCGAACCGGGCGCGCTCGGTCACGTCCAGGGTCGCGGCGAAGTCCTCCTCTGTCTCGCCCGGGAAGCCCACGATGATGTCGGTGGTCACCGCGATGTCCGGAACGCGTTCCCGGATCCGGTCCAGCCAGCCGAGGTAGCGCTCGCTCCGGTACGAGCGTCGCATCCCTGCCAGCACGCGATCCGAGCCCGATTGCAGCGGGAAGTGGATGTGCTCGCAGACCGCGTCGGTCTCGGCGATGGCCTCGACGACATCCTCGGTGAAGTCGTGCGGGTGCGGGCTGGTGAACCGAACCCGGCGGATCCCCTCGACCGATCCGACCTCCCGCAGGAGCGCTCCGAACTTCGCCGCCGGCCGCTCCCCGGGCAGCGACAGGTCGCGCCCGTACGTGTTGACGTTCTGCCCGAGCAGGGAAACCTCGACCACCCCGTTCCGGGCGAGTTGCTGCACCTCGGCGAGCACATCGCCGAACGTTCGCGACCGCTGCGGCCCGCGGACGAGCGGAACGATGCAGAACGTGCACCGGTTGTCGCATCCGACGCTCACCGAGACCCACGCGTGCCACGGGGAGTCCCTGCGGGCAGGAAGGGCACTGGCGAACGTCTCGGTGTGCTCGCGTACGTCCATCTGCGGACCCTCGCGCTCAGCGCGTCTGATCAGATCGAGCAGGCCGGGGAGGGCGTGCGTGCCGACCACCACGTCGACCCACGGCGCGCGCGCCTGGATCTCGCCCTGGTCCTTCTGGGCGAGGCAGCCGGCCACGACCACGCGCATGCGCGGGTTCGACTCCTTCAGCGGCCGCAGATGCCCGAGCGCGCCGTACAGGCGGCGGTCGGCCTTCTCTCGGATGGCGCACGTGTTGAACACGACGACGTCGGCCTCGCCGGCCCGCTCGATCGGGAGGTAGCCCTCCGCCGTGAGCAGGCCGGCGATCCGTTCGGAGTCGTGCTCGTTCATCTGACACCCGAAGGTGCGGATCATGAACCGCGCCATCGGGCGAGCGTACCAGCGCGCCCCGCCGGCTCCGGCGAGGCCGGACCGGGGCTATTCCTGCGTGACGACGGTGCTCGATGCCGGCGCGGCGGGAACGGTCGTCGCGGTCACGGTCCGGGTCCCGAGGAACCCACCGACGAGCGCGACCACACCACCGGCGAGGACCAGCCACGCGCCGACGTCGACGGAGCCCGGGAACGACAGGCCGGATGCCCTGCTCACGGTGATCGCGAACAGCACGAACTCCACGATCCCGAGCGCCCCCGCGACCCTGGTCAACCAGCCTGAGCGGAACGCCAGGCCGACGATCGCGAGCAGGCCGAGCACGATGGCGACGAATCCAACCGTCCGAACGAAGACGGTCGTCGTTCCGGCCGAAGTGTCCCAGAGGGCTCGAACGTCGAGCTTCGTGCCTGCCGTGCCTCCGCCGGTGGATATCCAGTTCAGGAGCCCACCGACGATCAGCCCGGCCGCGCCGAGCAGCGTGAGCACGATCCGGCCGGCGAGCGACGCCCAATGTGTGCGGTGGGCCGTTGCCGGCGGCCCTGTGGTGGCCGGTGCCGGTGCCACCGGGCGTTCGTAGACGGGTTCGGTGGCCATGACTGCACCTCCTTCGTCCTTCGAGGGGTCTTGCTTCTTGTTCCCCACAAGGACCGGAGGTATGCCGCCTTTTGCAGCGGGTTTGTGCGTGCGCTACTTGGCGTATTCGATCGAACGCGTCTCCCGCACGACCGTGATCTTGATCTGCCCCGGGTACTGCAGCTCCTCTTCGACCTGCTTGGCAATGTCCCGCGCCAGCACCTGCGCGCCCACGTCGTCGAGATCCTGCGGCTTGACAATGACCCGGACCTCGCGGCCGGCCTGCATCGCGTAGGTCTTCTCGACGCCGGGATACGAGGTGCAGATCTCCTCCAGGCGCTCCAGACGCTTGACGTAGGTCTCCAGGGACTCACGGCGTGCCCCCGGCCGGCCACCCGAGATCTGATCCGCCACCTGGGCCAGCACGGCCTCGATCGTGCGCGGCTCGACCTCCCCGTGGTGGGATTCGATCGCGTGGACCACCTCGGGCGGCTCCCTCAACCGCCTGGCGAACTCGGCCCCGATCAGGGCGTGGGAGCCTTCGACCTCGTGGGTCACCGCCTTGCCGATGTCGTGCATGAGCGCGCCGCGCTTCGGGATCGCGGGGTCGATGCCGAGCTCCGCGGCGATGGCGGCCGCGACGTGCGCGGATTCGATCAGGTGCCGAAGCACGTTCTGGCCGTAGGAGGTGCGGTATTGCAGGCGGCCGAGCAGCCGGATCATCTCCGGGTGCACGTCGGTGATACCGACCTCGATGAGGGCGGCCTCGCCGGCCCGTTTGACCTGCTCCTCGACCTCGGCGATGGCGCGCTGGTGCATCTCCTCGATGCGCGCCGGGTGGATCCGGCCGTCGGCCACGAGCTTCTCCAGCGTGATGCGGCCGACCTCGCGCCGCACGGGGTCGAAGCAGGAAAGGACCACGGCCTCCGGCGTGTCGTCGATGATCAGGTTCACGCCCGTCACGGCTTCGAAGGTCCTGATGTTGCGGCCCTCGCGGCCGATGATCCGGCCCTTCATGTTCTCGTCCGGCAGCGGGAACACCGAGACGGTTGACTCCGCGGTCTGCTCCGACGCAACCCGCTGGATCGCGATCGTGACGATCTTTCGCGCCCGTTCCTCGCCTTCCTCGCGAGCCCGCTGCTCCAGTTCGCGGACCGTGGCCATCGCGTCCCGCTTGGCGAGGTCGACCACCTGTTTGGCGAGTGCCTCCTTCGCCTCGGCCGCGGTCATCTGGCCGATGCGCTCGAGTTCCCTTCGCTGATCCTCCGCCGCGCGTTCGAGCTGCGCCTTCACGCGGGCGAGGTTCTCCCCGACCCTCTCCAGTTCGTCCTGATGCTTCCGAAGCTCGCCGGCTCGGCCCTCGACGGCCTCCTCGCGCCGGCTGACCCGTTCCTCCGTTCGAGCGATCTCCTCACGCCTGGCCCGCATGTCCTCCTCGGCGTCGCGCCGCATGGCCGCGATCTCCGAGCGGACCTCCGCGAGCGAATCGCGGACCTTTGTCTCGGCTTCGAGCTCGGCGTCGGCGACGAGCTTCGCCGCGCGACCCTCGGCCGTCTGGACCCGGCTGGTGACGATCGACCGGCGAACGACCAGCGTGATGGCGGCGCCCACGAGCAGCGCGATCGCCGCCACCAGGATCGTTGCACCCATCGTTCCTCCTCATTGTGCGTCGTCGTGTGCCGATGGACGTGTCCAGCGGCATGCAGCGGCCGACGGCGCGACCGATGGGCGTGCGCGGTTGAGGACGTGGGGTCAGGGAGCGCCCGGGTCGGGGCTCCGTCCCCTCGGTTCTGATCTGGTGGTCGGTTGAGGTCGAATCACCTGATGAAGGCCCGTTTATGTGTCCGTCGTCCGTCGTTCGCCACTCGGTCGTATGCCGTTCAACCTGTCGTTGCTGCCGACAGCGTATGGCGGCGGCGAACAACCTGCAAGGACGACGGGCCTCCGCCGAACGGGACGCCGTGGCCTGCGATCGCCCTTCAGCCGTCCTCGTTCCAGGCGGCGTCGGCGTCCACGTCCGTGTTGAGGTCCGGATCGAATCGCGCCGCGAGCGCGGCGCGCGTGGCCTCGCGAGCCGTCGCGTGGCCGTAACCACGACGGAGCAGCACGCCGACGATCCGGCGGTATGCGGCGTCCGGCGCGAGGTGTCCCGACCGGAGCGCCTGCCGCTCCGCCAGCTCGGATGCCCGTGCCTGCTCATCGCCGGCGTCGGCCAGCGTGGCGTCGATGTGACCGGGATCCACCCCCTTGTCGCGGAGGGCACGGCGGATGGCGCGGTCGCCGAGGAGGCGCCGACCCGCCTGCTCCCGGACCACCTCTCGGGCGAAGCGCGCGTCGTCGATCAGGCCGGCGCGCTCCAGGTCCGTGATGGCGGCCGAGATCTGCTCCGCCTCGAACCCCGCCGTCGAGAGGCGACGGCGGAGCTCCTCACGGCTTCGCCAGCGAACGCCGAGCAGCAGCAGCGCGCGGTCCTTCGCGTTTCCCCGAGGGCGCCCGTCGCGGGCGTGGGGACCGGGCGCGTCCCCGGATCCGCCGGGATCCGCGCCATCCACCGCCCGCGACGGCGTCGCGGTGCGGGCCCGCCGGGACCCGCCCAACCCCTTCCCCTTAGCTGGCCGGGGACCCGGCGGGCTCGTCGATGGTGTCCGGGACCTGGATCGGCTCTTCGGCGTCCTCGCCGAACGCCGTCAGCCCCACGGCTTCCCGGACCTTCCGTTCGATGTCGAGCGCGATCTCCGGGTGCTCCTTCAGGAACGTGCGGGCGTTCTCCTTGCCCTGCCCCAGCTGGTCGCCCTCGTAGGTGAACCAGGCGCCGCTCTTCTTGATGATCTCGAGGGCGACGCCCACGTCGATCAGGCTGCCCTCCTTCGAGATGCCCTGGCCGTAGATGATGTCGAACTCGGCCTGCCGGAACGGTGGCGCGAGCTTGTTCTTGACGACCTTCACGCGGACGCGCGACCCGACCGCGTCCGTTCCGTCCTTCAGGTTGTCGATCTTGCGGACATCCAGCCGGACGGACGAGTAGAACTTGAGCGCGCGGCCCCCCGGCGTGGTCTCGGGCGAGCCGAACATCACCCCGATCTTCTCGCGCAGCTGGTTGATGAAGATGGCCGTGGTTTCGAACCGCGACAGGGATCCGGCGAGCTTCCGCATGGCCTGCGACATCAGCCTGGCCTGCAGGCCCACATGGGAATCCCCCATCTCGCCCTCGATCTCGGCGCGCGGCACGAGCGCCGCGACCGAGTCCACGACCACGAGGTCCACGGCGCCTGAGCGGACCATCATGTCCGCGATCTCCAGTGCCTGCTCGCCGTTGTCGGGCTGAGAGACCAGCAGCTCGTCGATGTTCACCCCGAGCGTCCGCGCGTACGTGGGATCGAGCGCGTGCTCGGCGTCGATGAAGACGGCGATCCCGCCCGCCCGCTGGGACTCGGCGATGATGTGCAGGCAGACGGTGGTCTTGCCCGAGCCCTCCGGGCCGAAGACCTCGACGATCCGCCCGCGGGGGATGCCTCCGATGCCGAGCGCGACGTCCAGCGCCATGGACCCGGTCGGGATCACGGAGATCCCCGCCCCCATCGGGTGCTCGCCCAGTCGCATCACGGCGCCTTTGCCGTACTGGCGCTCGATCTGCGCCAGCGTCACGTCCAGCATCTTGTCGCGTTCCATGCCCGGGACCTCCTCCAGCCACCGCGCTCCGGCGGCAGACCCGCCGTTCGATCCGTTCGATCCGTTCGATCCGACGTGACGCACATTACCCACCCGGTCTGACATAACTTACACCCCTGTGATTTCGACGCGCCGAAGGATACCCGAACGTACGTTCGGAAGCAAGCACCGTATCCGCTCAGGCGGCGAACGGCGCGGTGACGAGCGCCTCGTAGGTCGCGCCGCGGGGCGACAGGTGGCTGCGGTACAGGATCAGCCGGTCCACCGTGAACCGCTCGGACGCGACCTCGAGCGCGAGCACCGCCGGGTCGAGGCGCGCTGGGGGATCGATCCGGGCGAGCGTCAGGTGGGGCATGAACGCCCGCTTCTCCGGCGTCACCATGTCCCGCAGCCGATCGTCAAGGTGCCGTACGACTTCTCCGAACCGCCCGTCGGGATCCTGCAGGCCCGCCCACAGCACGCGCGCGCGGTTCGCCGACGGGAACGCTCCGACGCTCGTCAGTCGCGTGTCGAACGCCCGCGTCGCCGCCGCGGCGTCGCGGACCGCCGCCTCCACGTCCGGAACGAGCCGAGGCCAGGTCGCGCCCAGGAACTTCAATGTGACGTGCCACCCCTCTGGTCTCGTCCAGCGCGCGCCGGGCACGTCCCCCCGAACGGCCTCGATCGACGCCGTGAGCGCGTCCTTCACGGTCTCCGGGACGTCCACGGCGACGAACAGCCGCAGGGGCTTCGCCTCCGGCCGGGCCGAGCGGTCCCTCGCCACCTCGAGACGCCGACCGTGCCCTAGGACCCGCGCGCGTCAGGAACCGCAACCGAAACGGCGGGGAGCCGGTCGAGGTGGCGGCGCACCATGTCGAGCGCGGCCTGTTCGGACCAGCGGCGCACCTGCTCGCGGTCCCCGGGCGCGTGGAGCGTCCGCGCGTCCGTCCCTCCCGCGTGCGCCACTCCGACGCACACCGTCCCCGGCGGCTTGCCGTCGTGCGATTCGGGCCCAGCCACGCCGGTGAGGGACACGGCGATGTCCGCGTCGAACAGCGAACGGGCACCGGCCGCCATCTCTCTGGCGCACTCCTCGCTCACCACGCCGGGGCCGGCGAGCGTCTCTTCGGACACGCCCAGGATCGACACCTTCGCGGTCACCGCGTACGAGACCACCGAGCCCAGGAAGGAATCGGATGCCCCGGGCACCATCGTGATCCGGGCCGCGAGGCTCCCGCCGGTGAGGGACTCGGCCGTGGCGAGCGTCATGCCCCGTCCTACCAGGAGGCGGCCCACGACCTCGGCGAGATCCTCGCCTTCGGTGGAGAACACGGCCGCTCCGAGCCTCGCGACGACCTCGGCCGCGATCGGGTCGATGAGGGCTTCCGCCTCCTCCCGGGTGGCGGCCTTCGCGGTCACCCGGACGCGGGTCTCGCCGGACGACGCCAGGTACGCCACGGTGGGGTTGGCCGACCCGCGGAACAGGTCGTCGAGCCGTTCCGCCACGGCCGACTCCCCCACGCCCACGACCTTCAGGATCCGCGAGACGATGGTCGCGCCGGCGAGGGCCGCCAGTTCCGGAAGGATCGTGCCGTCCATCATCTCCCGCATCTCTGCCGGGACGCCCGCCACCGCGTACACGCGCTTCCCGTCCTTGGTCTCGAAGGCGAGGCCCGGCGCCGTTCCCCGCTCGGGAAGGATGTAGCGGCCGCCCTCCAGGACGTCGGCCTGCTGGAGGTTCATCTCAGGCATGGTGCGGCCGTACCGGCGGAAGCGGTCGCGAAGGAAGGCCTCGATCTCCGGGCGGCGCACGAGCGGAACCTCGAGGGCGTCGGAGAGGCCCTCGCGGGTGATGTCGTCCTGCGTCGGCCCCAGGCCGCCCGTGACCAGCAGGACGTCGGCGTGGGACAGGGCGATGCGGAAAGCGCCGGCGATCCGTTCGCGATTGTCGCCGACGGCCTGATGGTGCATCACGTCGACGCCGATCTCCGCGAGCCGTTCGGACATCCATTGGGCGTTGTCGTTGCAGATCTGCCCGAGCAGGATCTCGGTCCCGACCCCGACGATCTCGGCCTTCACGGTTCCTCCCTTTCGGACACGGCGTTGCTCTGCGGCGGCCCGACCGCGTGATCGCCGGGACCGTCCGACACGCCCCGGCGGGCGGCCGCGACGACGTAGTCGATTCCCGTGTACACCGTGAGGACCACGGCGACGATCAGGACCGGCAGCCGAACGTTCACGAGCCAGCCGGTGAGCGGCAGGATATAGAGGAAGATCGCGGTCAGTTGCGCGAACGTCTTCCACTTCGCCAGCCTCGAGGCCGGCATCGAGTGGCCCCGCCGCCCCAGGACGATGCGCAGGCCCGTCACGACGACCTCGCGGACGAGGATCACGGCGGCCGCCCAGATCGGAAACCTGTCCAGGACCGCCATGGTGATGACCGGGGCGCCGACCAGCAGTTTGTCGGCCAGCGGATCGAGCCAGGCACCCGTGCGCGACGAGATGCTCCAGCGGCGCGCAAGGTAGCCGTCCAGCAGGTCCGTCCAGGCGCCGACCGCGAAGATCACGGCGGCGGCCACGTTCGAGGCGGTCGTGTCCACCACGATGAGCACGACCAGCACGGGCACGAGGAGGATCCGGATGCCCGTCAGGATGTTCGGCCATCCGAGGCCGAGCGGAGTCAGCCGACGCTCGGACCCGGCGATGGCTGCCTCCTGAAGTCGTTCGGACCGAACATCGCGTGGTACGGCCGGTCCGGCGAGCCGGGACTGCCGAGGTCGTGGCCGTTGACGAACAGATGCGCGCTGGCGCCGCGGCCCAGCGTGAGGGCGATCGCGTCTTCGGCGTGGAACGACTCGCCCTCCCCGGCCCGCAGCACTCGCTGGTAGGCCACGTGTCCGTCGGTGAGGACCTTCATCCGAACGTCGATCGACCCCTCGACGGAGAGCGTCACGCCGCTGCCCGCGTCGCCGGCGGGCGGAAGGACGGCGCCGTTGGCCTGGGGCGGGACGGTCTTGGCCCGCGAGAACAGGCCGGCCGTGGCGAGGATCACCAGCACCGCGACGGCCACGCCGATCATGACCGGCCAGTTGAGGCGCCGCCGGCGGAACGTCGGCGGCGCCGTGGTCGGACGGAAGGGGTTCCCGCCTCGGAACGGCCCGCGACGCCCGTCTCGCGCGGGCGGGGCGGCCACCGGCGCTGCCGCCGTGGCCGCGGCTTCTCCGGCCGCTCCGGCAGCGAACGGGCCGGGGCTCACCCCCGGCGCGTGAACGTCGGGCTGACCGCCGGCAGGCGGACCCACGGCAGGCGCGGTCGCGGTTCGCCGGGTCCGGGTCTGCAGGCCGACCGCGCCGGAGCCGCCCGCATAGACCGCGACCACCTTGTCCGCGTCGAGCCCGAGGTAAGCCGCATACGTGCGAAGGAAGCCGCGCGCATAGACCTCTCCGAGCAGGTCGTCGAAGCGTTCGCGCTCCATCGCCTGCAGATATTCCGCCCGGATCCGCGTCTCGCGGCTGGCCTCCTCGATGGATTTGTTCCGAAGGAGACGAGCCCGTCGCAGGGCGGGACCGATGCCGGTCGCGTTCGTCACACGGCCTCCGTCGCACCCAGGCGGTCCGCCGCGCCGGGGAGCGCCTGTCATCCTAACGAGCGGGCTCAGCGACCGTTCGTGGGCGTTCTTGTCACTCTTTCTTGCGCCGAAGGGCCCCTTCGGCTTTACAAGCGGCGTGGGCGCCGGGTATGGTTCGCCTGTCGCAGAGACGGGAAGACCCCGAAAGGGGAGGTACCGACGAAGCGACATGGAGGGAGCGGGCCTTCGGGTTCGCTCCCTCCGCTTATCCGGCGTGTTCTCCGGCCTACCGCGCTTCGGGAGAAGAACCCGATCAGGCGCGCGTCCGGGACTCCGACCACTCGTCCCAGGTCATCAGGACCTCCCTGGGCTTCGATCCCACGCTGGGCCCGACGATCCCGCGCTCCTCCAGCATGTCCATGAGCCGGCCGGCGCGGGCGAATCCGACCTTCAGCCTGCGCTGGAGCATGGACGTCGAACCGAGCTGCGAGTGGATCACCAGTTCGGCCGCCTGCTCGAGGAGATCGTCGTCCCCGCCGAGGCCGCCGTCGTCCGCATCACCGTCGCCGCCGGCGCGGCCCAAGCCGTCGATCATTGCCTGGAACTGCGGCTCACGTTGCGACCGGCACCATTCGACGATCCGTCCGATCTCCTGCTGCGTGACCCAGGCGCCCTGGATCCGTACGGCCTTCGACACGTTCGCCGGCTGGAAGAGCATGTCGCCGTGGCCGACCAGCTTCTCCGCGCCGCCCACGTCCAGGATCACGCGCGAGTCCGCCTGCGACGCCGTCATGAACGCGATCCGGGACGGGATGTTCGCCTTGATCAGGCCGGTGACGACGTCGACGGACGGGCGCTGCGTGGCGACCACCAGATGGATCCCCACCGCACGGGCCATCTGGGCGATCCGGCAGATCGCGTCCTCGACGTCGCGCGGCGCCACCATCATCAGGTCCGCCAGTTCGTCGACCACGACGACGATGTAGGGCACGTGGTCGAACTCGTGCTCCCGCCCCACGGGCGTGCGCAGGGTCCCCTCGGCGAACGCCGTGTTGTACGTCTCGATGTCGCGCATGCCGACGGAGGCGAACGCCTCGTAGCGCAGCTCCATCTCGCGGACGATCCACCCGAGCGCCTCGGCGGCCTTCTTCGGCTGGACGATCACGGGGCTGAGCAGGTGCGGAACGTCGGCGAAGTGGCTGAGCTCCACGCGCTTCGGGTCGATCAGCATGAGCTTCACGTCGTCCGGTGAGGTCCTGACCAGCAGCGAGGTGACGAACGTGTTGATCAGGCTGGACTTCCCCGCGCCGGTGGCCCCGGCGATCAGCACGTGCGGCATCTCGGCCAGGTTCACCATGAACGCCCGCCCGTGGACGTCCTTCCCGAGCCCGACGTACAGCGGTTTCGTGACCTCCTTCGCCTGCTTCGAACCGAGAACGTCACCCAGCATGACGAAGTCGCGGACCTTGTTGGGCACCTCGACGCCGATCGCTGACTTGCCCGGGATCGGCGCGATGATCCGGACATCGGGCGTGGCCAGCGCGTAGGCGATGTCGTCGGCCAGCGAGAGCACCTTGGCGACCTTCGTGCCGGCTTCGACCTCCACCTCGTACATGGTCACGGTCGGACCGCGATGCGCGTCGGTCACGCGCGCGGGGACGCCGAAGTTGCGGAAGGTCGTCTCGAGCGCCTGCTTCGTGTGCTCGGCGTCGCGCGTGTCGGCCTTCGATTCCGGCGCCCTTCTGAGCAGATCGATGGGCGGCAGCCGGTAGCCGTCGCCCCGCGTGGAGACCGGGAGGCGGATCTGCTTCGGCTCCGCCACCTCGATGGGCTCGAGCTCGACCATGTCGGGCGGCCGCATGCGGGGCGCGATCTCGGAGGACTCCTGGTCCAGCTGCGAGAGTCGCGGGCGGCGCTGCCGCGTGGCTCCGGGCGCCGCGGTGACGTCCTCGGCGTCCGCGACGAACAGCCGCTTGATGCCGCGTCCCACGGCGGCGAGCGGCGTCGCGGTGAAGACCAGCACGCCGATCACGCAGAGGCCGATCCCGACGACGGCCGCACCGTACGGCGAGACGATGCGGGTGAGCGGCCAGGCGACCAGCGCGCCGACCACGCCTCCCGCGCGCGCCAGGGCGTCGTATCCGGCGCCGGGACTCGGGTTTCCACGCGTCAGTGAGATCAGCCCCAGCAGGCCGAACGCCAGGATCCACAGGCCGACGAGCATCCGGCCGCGGTCGTCCGGATGCGTGCCCCGGATGAGGACGATCGCCCAGAACAGCGCCAGGACCGGAACGGCGTAGGCGGCGACGCCGAACGCGGCGCGGGTCGCGATCGTCAGCCAGCGGCCGAACACACCACCGGCCTGGAACCAGACGCCGAGCACGGTGAGGATCCCGACGACGACCAGGGTCACGCCGAGGACGTCAGCGGAGCGCGGCGACAGGTGCCGGGCGACGCGGGAGCCGGTCGAGCGGATCACGCCCGGCTGCTTCGGGGCAGGCCGCCTCGACCCGGCGGGCTTCCTCGACCGTCCCCGACGGGACCTCGTTGCCGACTTCGATGCCATGGACGTCAGACCTCCGTCACGACGGGCAGGATCATCGGCTTGCGCTTCGTCGCCTCGAACAGGTACTTCGACAGCGCCTTCCGGATCTGCTGCTTCAGGACCGCCGGGTCGGTCACCTCGTCCTCCGCGTACTCCTTCAGCGCCAGCATCGTCCGCTGGCGCGCCTGGTCCATGATGTCCCCTCCGAGGTCCTCGGTCACGAACCCTCGGTCGATCAGATCCGGGCCGGCGAGCAGTTCGCCGGAATGCGCGTCGACGGTGACGACCACCACGACCACGCCGTCGGCCGATAGCTTCCGCCGGTCCCGGAGGACGAACGCGCCCACGTCGCCGATCCCGAGCCCGTCCACGAACGTCATCCCGGCCCGGACGCGCTCGGCCCTGGTGACCTGTTCCCCGAGCAGAACCGTGTCCCCGTCCTCGCAGATCAGGATCCGCTCGTCGGAGATGCCCACCTCTCGGGCGAGCTCCGCGTGGTGGGAGAGCAGCCGCCGGTCGCCGTGCACGGGGATGAACCACCGCGGCTTGACCAGGTTCAGCATGAACTTCAGCTCTTCGGACGCCGCGTGCCCGCTGACGTGCACCGGCGAGACCGGGACGTGGAAGACGCTCGCGCCCGTCCGATAGAGGCCGTCGATCGTCCGGTAGATCGCCGTCTCGTTCCCGGGGATCACCGACGACGACAGGATCACCGTGTCGGCGGGCTCCAGCTTCACCCACTTGTGCTCGCGGCTGGCCATCAGCGACACGGCCGACAGCGGTTCGCCCTGCGAGCCGGTCGAGCACACGACGACGTTGCGCGGGTCGAGCGTCGCGAGGTCCTCGATCAGCACGACGTCGCGGTCGTCCACGTCCAGGTATCCGTTCGCGCGGGCCGCCGCGACGCTCTGGTGCATCGAACGGCCCAGGAAGGCGACGACGCGCCCGGCCCGCCGCGCGGCGTCCGCGACCTGCTGGATCCGGTGGATGTGGGAGGAGAAGCACGCCACGACGACCAGGCGGGGCGCGTCGCGGATGATGTCGTACAGGACGGGCCCCACGCTCCGCTCGCTTCCGGCGAATCCGGGGTCTTCGGCGTTGGTCGAATCCGACAGCAGCAGGTGGATGCCCTTCCGAGCCTCTGCCGCGATGCCCTGGAGATCGGTGACGCGCCCGTCGATCGGGGTGGCGTCCAGCTTGAAGTCGCCGGTGTGGAGCACCGTGCCGTTCGGCGTGTCGACGGCGATCGCGCAGCCGTCCGGGATCGAATGCGACACCCGGTAGAAGCGGACGCGGAACTCCCCGACCGCGGTCTCCTCGCCGGGCGTGACCTCGTGGTACACGGCCCGGTCGCGGACGCCGTGCTCTTCGAGCTTGCCCGTGATCAGGGCGAGCGTGAGCCTCGTGGCGTGGATGTCCAGATGGTCCAGTTGGCGAAGCAGATAGGGCAGCGACCCCACGTGGTCCTCGTGGCCGTGCGTGAGCACCACGCCCTCGATGCGGTCGCGGTGCTCGAGGAGCCAGTCGAAGTCCGGAAGGACCAGGTCGATCCCGGGCATCTCAGCCTCGGGGAAGGACAGGCCTGCGTCGATCAGGAGGATCCGGCCGTGCATGTCGAGCGCGGCCATGTTCCGGCCGACCTCGCCGAGGCCGCCGAGGAACACCAGGCGCGGCAGGGCGGTCGGTTCGGCCCGCGCTTCGTCGGGCCGCGCTGACGCCGGCTGGATGCCGGTCCGTTCCGCCCCGCCCGGCTCGGGGGTTGCGCCGCCCGGCGCGTCAGAGAACGCCGGCATCCTCCATGGCTCGGCGGACGGTCTCCCGCTCGGCGTCGCTGGCGGGCACCAACGGGAGGCGCGGATCCCCGACCGGCTGGCCGGCCATCTCCATGGCCGCCTTCAGCGGAATGGGGTTCGACACGATGAACAGGCCCTTGTAGAGGGGGTACAGCGCGTCGTTGATCTTCCGGGCGGTGCCCAGGTCGCCGTCCTTCACCGAGCGGACCATCTCGCCCATTCGCTCGCCGGCGAGGTGGGTGGCGACGCCGACCACGCCGGACGCGCCGAGGCAGACCAGCGGGAACGTGTCGTTGTCGTTGCCGGAGAGCACTTCGAATCCCTCCGGCGCCTCGCGGATGACGCGGGCGGCGGTGCCGAAGTCGGCCGTGGCGTCCTTGACCCCGACGATGTTGTCCACGCCGTGTGCCAGCCCGAGCAGCGTGTCCGCCTCGATCACGCAGGCGGTGCGGCTGGGGATGTTGTAGAGGATGTTCGGCAGGTCGGTGGCGGCGGCGACGGCGCGGAAGTGCGCGTCGAGCCCCCGCTGCGGCGGCCGGTTGTAGTACGGGGTGACGACCAGCGCCGCGTCCGCACCGACTGCGGCGGCCTCCTTCGTCAGGTGGATCGAATGCGCCGTGTCGTATGTGCCCGTTCCCGCGATGACGGCCGGCTTGGGCGTGCGGCCCGCCACCGCATGCGCCACGGTACGCCACAGGTCGACCTTCT
Organism: Actinomycetota bacterium; assembly: GCA_040414485.1. Classification (GTDB taxonomy): domain Bacteria; phylum Actinomycetota; class UBA4738; order UBA4738; family UBA4738; genus JBEDUK01. The sequence continues at coordinate 14,112 of JBEDUK010000107.1, read as the reverse complement.
CCTGATCCGAGAGCGTCGCGCCCTCGCCGGTGGAGCCCGCGACGACCAAGCCGTCGCTGCCGTGGTCGAGGAGCCAGTTCGCCAGTTCCTCCGCTCGAGCGAGGTCGAGCCCGCCGTCGTTGTCGAACGGCGTGGCCATGGCGGTGATGACGGAGCCGAACCTCGCGGTCATGGGGAACCTCCTCCGGGGAAGCGATGGCGGTGCGTCGATGCTACCCCGGCTTGGCCACGGGGTCACGGTGGATATGCTTCGGACTCGCTGCCATGCCGAGGATCTACACGAAGACGGGCGACGACGGAACCACCGGGCTGCTGTACGGAGGCCGGGTGTCGAAGGCCGACGCCGCCACCGATGCGTACGGGACGGTGGACGAGGCGGTCGCCGCGCTCGGGGTGGCCCGCGCGGCATGCGGCGAACGGGATGCGGAACTGGCTGTGGCGCTGCTTCGCCTGCAGCGTGACCTGTTCGTCGTGGGCGCGGACCTGGCGACCAATCCGAAGGAGCGCGACCGGCTCGTGGCCGGCGTGTCGCTGGTCACGCCCGACATGGTCGCCGCCCTGGAGCGCGAGATCGACCGGCAGGTGGAGGCGAAGCCGCTGCCGAACGCGTTCGTCGTCCCGGGGGCGAACAGCCTGTCCGCCGCGCTCGACGTTGCGCGCTCGGTCGTGCGGCGCGCGGAGCGCCGTGTGGTCGAACTGGAGTCGGCGGCCCGAACCGTGAACGCCGACGTCCGTCGGTACCTGAATCGGCTCTCCGACCTGCTGTTCGTCCTGGCCAGATCGGTGGCCGGCGACGGTGACGTCCCGACCCGGGAGGAGCCGAACCGCCGCGGCTAGCATGTCGCAGGCCGTATGGCGCCATACCGCCATACGCCATACATATGGCGACGGTCCATCTACGAGGAGGGAGCCCGCCGATGACCCGAGTCCACATCTGGATGCGCAAGCGCGACGGCATGTCCGACGACGAATTCGCCGACCACTGGATGAACGTCCACGCTCCGATCGCCCGCGATGGGTTCGAGCACCTTCGGAGCTACACCGTGACGCTTGTGACCCGTTCGCCCGAAGGCGCCGAGCGCCCGTACGACGGCGTCGCCGAACTGACGTGGGAGGACCGCGACGGATTCAAGGCCGACATGGCGAGCGAGGCGAACCAACGCGCCACCGAGGACCTGAAGAACTTCGGATCGGCGTTCGGGCTCCTCTTCGTCGGCGACCCCCAGTCCGTAAAGTAGGTTTACCATTTCCAGCGGCTCGGCCCAGGAGGACCTGGCGTTCGCGAACCATCTGGCGGACGAGGCGGCGGCCATCGCGCTCGAGGTCTTCGGCCGCGACACGTTCGAGGTTCGTCGCAAGCCCGACCTGACGCCGGTCACCGAGGCCGACGAGCGCATCGAGGAGCGCCTCCGGTCGCTGATCGCCGCCGACCGGCCGGATGACGCCGTCCTCGGCGAGGAGGGCGGCCGCACCGGCTCGGCGGCCGCGAGCAGGACCTGGATCATCGACCCCATCGACGGGACGAAAAACTTCGCCGCGCGCATCCAGATCTGGGCCACGCTCATCGCGCTGGCCGTGGACGGCGAACCCGTCCTGGGGGTCGCCAGCGCGCCGGCGCTCGGTGAGCGATACGAAGCGACCAGGGGCGCCGGCGCGCTTTGCAACGGCCGGGCGATCCACGTGTCGCAGGTCGCAAGCGTCCACGAGGCGCTGATCTCGAGCACCGGGATGCATTCGCTCCTCGGAACCCCGTGGGTGGACGCGTTCGTCTCCCTTGCGGGCGATGCCTCCCGCTCGCGCGGGTTCGGCGACTTCTGGGGCCACATGCTGGTCGCCCGCGGCTCCGCCGAGGCGATGATCGAACCCCAGCTCCGAACGTGGGACTGGGCCGCCGTCAAGGTGATCGTGGAGGAGGCCGGAGGCCGCATGACTCAGCTCGACGGCTCCCCCGTCGCGGACCGGCAGAGCGTCCTCTCGACGAACGGGCTCCTGCACGACCGGATCGTCGCGCGCTTCCGCGCGAAGAACTAAAGGCCGAGGATCGGCTCGAGCCCGACCGTCACACCAGGCCGCGACCCAACCGCCTTGACCGCCAGGACCACGCCGGGCATGTAGCAGGCACGGTCCGGCGCGTCGTGGCGGATCGTGAGCGTCTGGCCCGGCGCGCCGAAGATGACCTCCTGGTGGGCCACCAGTCCGGGCAACCGCACCGAATGCACCCGGATGCCGTCGACCTCTCCGCCGCGGACGCCCGCGACCGACTCGCCGCCCGGTCCTGCCCAGCCGTCTCTTCGCGCCGCGGCCACCCGTCGCGCCGTCGTGATCGCCGTGCCGGATGGCGCGTCCACCTTGCCCTCGTGATGCAGTTCCATGATCTCCACCGCGGGCATATGCGGGGCGACGACCTCGGCCAGCCGCTGCATGAGGACCGCGCCGACGGCGAAGTTCGATGCGACCACGACGTTCGCGCCGGAGGACGAGGACAGCCCGCGCAGTTCTTCGACGTCCTCCGGCCGAAGGCCACTCGTGCCGACCACGGCGTGGATGCCCTGCCCCAGCAGCCACCGGACGTTGCCCATGACGGCGTCGGGGCGCGTGAATTCGACCGCGACCTCGGCTCCCGCAGACTTCAGGGACTCGACGTCATCTGCAAACGGCAGATCGGGGGCGGAGGGAATGGTCGCCCCGGAGCGGACCACCGCCGAGACGAGCAAGAGATCCGGATCGTCGGCCACGGCCCGGCAGACCAGGCTCCCCATCCGGCCCGCCGCGCCGATCACGCCCACGCGGATCACCCCGTGACCTCCCGGAAGGCGCTCGCCTTGAACGGCCCCACCACCGTCAGCGTCCGCGGCCGGCCGAACACGTCGGCCGCCACGCGCTGGGCGGTCTCAAGGGTCACCGCGTCGATCCGATCGAGGATCTCGTCCACGGAGAGGATCTCGCCGTGGCCGATCTCCGACTTCCCGATCCGGCTCATCCGGCTCCCGGTCTCCTCCAGCGAGAGCACCAGCGACCCTCGCAGGTGCCCCTTCGCGCGCTCCAACTCATCCGCAGAAACGCCATTCTCGGCGATCGCGGCCAACTGCTGCTGCACCAGCGACAGCACCTCGCGCGCCCGACCCGGGGTGCTCCCGGCGTACACGCAGAACAACCCGGTCTCGGCGAACTGTGAGTGGTAGGAGAACACCGAATACGCCAGGCCGCGCTTCTCGCGGATCTCCTGGAACAGCCGGGAGGACATGCCGCCGCCCAGCGCGAGGTTGACCACGTTGAACGCGAACCGGTCCGGATCGTTGCGCGACAGCGCCGTGGTGCCCAGGCACAGGTGCGCCTGTTCGGTCCGCCGGTTGGTGACCAGGGAGGCACCCGACGGCGCGGGCGGCTTCCCGCCCTGCCGCACCGGGCGCCGCCCATCACCGTTCCCGGCCACGCGGGCTCCCGTGTCGAACGCGCCCTCGACCAGCCGGCACAGCTCGTCGTGGTCGAGGTTGCCGGCCGCCGCCACCACGAACTGCCCGGGCGTGTAGTTCCGCCGGTAGAACCCGTTCACCTGGTCGCGCGACATCCCCGTGATCGTCCCGCGGGTGCCGAGGACCGGCCGGCCGAGCGGGTGGCCCTTCCAGAGCGTCTCGGCGAACAGATCGTGGATGAGATCGTCGGGCGCGTCGTCGCGCATTCCGATCTCCTCCAGGATCACCCCGCGCTCGGCGTCCACGTCCGCCCGCTGGATGAGCGAGCTCCCGAGCATGTCGCCCATGAACTCGACCGCCATCGGGAGGTCGCGGTCCAGCACGCGGCAGTGATAGCAGGTGTACTCCTTCGCGCTGAACGCGTTCAGGTCGCCGCCGACCGCGTCGAACGCCTGCGCGATGTCCTGGGCAGAACGGCTCTTCGTGCCCTTGAACAGCAGGTGCTCGAGGAAGTGGGAGGCGCCGGCGACCGTCGGCCGCTCGTCACGTGAGCCGACGTCGACCCAGATGCCGAGCGCGACCGAACGGACGCCGGGAACCTCCTCGGTGACGACCCGCAGGCCGGACCGGTACTCGGTCCGGCGCAGCGTCGTCGCATGCCGCGATCTGCGAGCCGTCTTCGGGCTCACGCGTCCCGGCTTCGCTCACGGTCGCGCGGACGCCGGTCGCGACGGTCACGCCGATCCCGGCGGTCGTACCCGCCGCCGCCGTTCCCGCCGGAGCCTTCACCTTCGCCGCGCTGGCCCGAGCCGGAGCCCTCCTGGCGCGGCCAGCCGCCTTCGGGCGGGTCCCAGCCCTCGCCCACGGGCTTGAGGCTGATCTTGCCGGCAGGGTCGACCTCCTGGATCTCGACCGTCAGCGGGTCACCCTCCTTGACGGCCTCCTCGACCGAGGCAAGGCGCTTGCCGCGGCCGAGCTTCGAGATGTGCACCAGGCCGTCGCGCCCGGGCAGGATGTTGACGAACGCGCCGAACGTGGTGGTCTTGACGACCTTCCCGTCGAAGCGCTCCCCCACCTGCAGCGGCCGCGGGTTCGCGATCTGCTCGATCATCTCGGCCGCCTTGTCCGCGCCCTCGCCCTCCTTCGAGCCGATGAACACGCGGCCGTCGTCCTCGATGTCGATGTCGGCGCCGGTCAGGGCGATGATCTCGTTGATCCGCTTGCCCTTCGGCCCGATGACCTCGCCGATCTTGTCGACCGGGATCTGGATCATCATGACGCGCGGCGCCTTGACGGACAGCGCCTCGCGCGGGCCTGGGAGCGCCTGGGCGATCACGTCGAGGATCGTCATGCGCGCCTCGCGCGCCTGCTTCAGCGCCTGGCCCAGGACGTCGGCGGGAAGGCCTTCGACCTTCGTGTCGAGCTGCAGCGCGGTGACGAACTCCCGCGTTCCGGCGACCTTGAAGTCCATGTCGCCCAGCGCGTCCTCGGCCCCCAGGATGTCCGTCAGCGTGACGAACTGCCCGTCGTCGGCGATCAGGCCCATCGCGATCCCGCCGACCGGCGCATGGATCGGGACGCCCGCGTCCATCAGGGAGAGCGTCGACGCACACACGCTCGCCATCGACGTCGAGCCGTTCGACTCCAGCACGTCGGAGACCAGCCGGAGCGTGTAGGGGAACTCGTCCTCGTCCGGAACCACGGGCACCAGCGCCCGCTCGGCGAGCGCGCCGTGGCCGATCTCGCGGCGCTTCGGCGATCCCACGCGGCCCGTCTCACCGGTGGAGTACGGCGGGAAGTTGTAGTGGTGGATGTACCGCTTCGACTCCTCGGGGTCGAGCGTGTCGATCATCTGGTTCATCCGCAGCATGCCGAGCGTGGTCACGTTCAGCACCTGGGTCTCGCCCCGCTGGAACAGACCCGAACCGTGCGCCCGGGGGATGAGCCCGACCTCGGCGGAGAGCGGCCGGATGTCGGTCGGCCCGCGGCCGTCCAGCCGCACGCCCTCCTGGATCACCCGGCGGCGCATGAACTTCTTCTGCAGGTCCTTGAACACCGGCGAGATCTCCCCGGCGTGGGCGGCGTAGACGTCCTCGCCCCAGGCCTCCATGAGGTGCGCGCGAAGCTCGGTCTTGAGCGCGTCGAGGTTCGCGTCGCGCTCCTGCTTGGCGGGGACCAGCGCCGCGGCGAGCCGCGGCCCGGCGAAGTCGTTCACGGCGTTGAACGTCTCGGCCGCGTACAGCGGAACCGGCTCGAACGCCTTGTCCTGGACGTTCGCCTCGGCCAGGATCTCCTTCTGCAGGGCGACGGTCTCGGCGATCGCGCGCTTGGCGGCCTCGAGCCCTTCGGCCACGACTTCCTCGGTGGGCGCCGGCTGACCGTCGCGCACGCGCTCCCACGTGCCCTCGGGGGCCTCGCCCTCGACCATGAGGATGTCGATCTCGCCGTTCGCGTTCTGGCGGCCGGCGACGACCATGTCGAAGATCGCCAGCTCGAGGTCCTGGTACGTCGGGTTGACGTGCCACTCACCCCCGATCAGCGCGACGCGGGCACCGGCGACCGGTCCGTGGAACGGAAGCCCGGCCAGCGAAACCGCCAGTCCGGCTCCGTTGATCCCGGGGATGTCGTACGGGTTCGCCATGTCGGCCGAAAGGACCGTGATGACGACCTGCACCTCGTCGCGGTAGCCGTCGGCGAACGTGGGCCGAAGCGGCCGGTCGATCAGCCGCGCGGTGAGGATCGCGGTCTCCGACGGCCGGCCCTCGCGGCGGAAGAACCCGCCGGGGATCTTGCCGGCCGCGTACATGCGCTCCTCGACGTCCACCGTCAGCGGGAAGAAGTCGATGCCCTCGCGCGGGTTCGAGCTGGTGCACGCCGCGAGGATCTGTGTCTCGCCGAGCGTGACGACGACCGAGCCGTCGGCCTGCCGCGCGAGCTTGCCTGTTTCGAACGTGATGTCGGACGACCCGATCGTCCGAGTCCTCTTGATGCTCAAGGGGGATCCCTCCTGATTCCTGCGGGCCACGCCTGTCGTATGCCCGCGCTCCTTCGAGTGATCGCGAATGATTCGCGCTGGAGCGGTACAGGGCGGGAGGGTCAGTTCTCAGTGGTGGGCCTCGGCTTCAAGGCGCCGGCTTCGGCGTCGTCCGGGGTCCGCAACTGATAACTGACCCGCTCTCTCCGCCCGCTCCTGTTCGTTTCGCTTGTCGATTAGGTCTGTAGGCAGCTCCCTCCCCTATGAAGAAGGGGCGGCCTCGCCGCCCCTTGCGTGTGCGCTCAGCGCCGCAGCCCCAGGCGCTGGATCAGCGCCCGGTATCGTTCGATGTCCTCGCGCTTGAGGTACTCGAGCAGCCGACGGCGCTTGCCCACCATCTGCAGCAGTCCGCGGCGCGAATGGTGGTCGCTCTTGTGCGACCGCAGATGCTCCGTCAGCTCCTGGATGCGCGTGGTGAGGATGGCGACCTGCACCTCGGGCGAGCCGGTGTCGGTCTCGCTCCTGCGGTGGTCGCTGATCAGCGCGGTCTTGGATTCCTTCGTCAATGCCATGGGTCCGGACAAGGGTAGCAGACGATCTCGCGCAGCCTGCGGGCGCTCAGAGGGGTCATCGAAGGACCGGATGGCCGGGCGAGCTGATGTACGCCGGCAGCAGCCTGCCCGTGAAGCGCCGCTGCGGCCTGACGCGCACCTCGGCGACGGCCGTCGTCGCACCGGCCACCGAGAAGTTCGGCCAGACGAAGTTGCCCAGGCTGTAGAAGATCGGCCTGCCGTTGCGCGTTCCCAGGGGCTGCAGACGATGTGCGTGGCCGCCGAAGATGACGTCCGCGCCGGAGTCGACCAGCCGGTTGCCCAGGGCCACGTCATCGGCGCGCGGGGCGGTGTCGAGCTCGACACCCCAATGGATGCACACGATCACCAGGTCGGCGTCCTTCTTCGCCGAGGCGGTCGCGCGAACCATCGCGTCCAGGTCGTGTCCGTCGGCGGTTCCGGGGTGCCCGGGCGCGGCGACCGCGGTCGGCCACGGGTCGACGACCTTGTCGAACCCGATCACCGCGATCGTCCACCCGTTGCGCTCGAAGACGGCGGGCGCATTCGCAGCGGCCGGGTTCCGGCCCGCGCCCACCGGGGCGATGCCGTTCGCCTTCATGTGCGCGACGGTGTCGAGCAGCGCCTCCGGCCCGTAGTCGTAGGCGTGATTGTTGCCGAGGTTCGCCGCGTCCACGCCCGCCGCCTTCATGGCCGGGAGCGCCGCGGGATCGCCTCGAAAGTGGAACGGCTTGTCCGAGGACTGCGAGCCGCGGGTCGACACCGCGCACTCGCAGTTGACCACCGAGAGGTCGTCGCGTTCGAACAGGCCGTCCAGGCCGCTCCACGCGTGCTCGTAGCCGTAGGTGCGGAAGGCCGGGATGTAGCTCGGGTCGAGGTTGGTGTCGCCCGCCCCGTGGATCAGCAGCGGACCCTTCGCCTTCATCGGTGTCGGCGTGTGCGTGGAGATCGTCGCTCCGCCGTTCGACGCCGCGGCGCCCGCCGGGGACCGAGCCCCGCCGGTGCCGGACGGCGACGACGCCGGTCCGCCCGCCTGGGTTCCGTGATCACCGATCGCCCGCGCGACCACGACCCCCGCGCCGGCGACGGCGGTCAGGCCGGCCAGCGCGAAGAATCGCCGCCGGCCGTAGCGCGGCGCCGGCCGGTGGCTCATGCCGGCTCCTCGCCCGTTCCGCCGCCCGCGATGGCGCGCGTCCGGGCCACGTCGTCGCGCATCTGGGCGACCAGGTCGTCGGGCGATTCGAACCGCACCTCGTCGCGGAGGCGCTCCAGGAACTGCACCGAGATCGGCTGGTCGCGGAGATCGTCGTCGAAGTCGAGGAGGAAGGCCTCCACGTGCAGCGGCTCGTCGCCGAAGGTCGGGTTCGTACCCACGTCGATGGCCGCCGGATGCGCCCGCCCCGACACGATGGCCCGCCCGGCGTAGATCCCCCGGCCGGGGAGCAGCATTCGGGGTGGGATCTCGAGGTTCGCGGTGGGGAACCCCAGCGTGACCCCGCGGCCGGCGCCGGTGACCACGCGGCCGTCGACGGCGAACGGCCGGCCGAGCGCCTCGGTCGGCCAGGCAAGCCGACCATCCGCAACGGATTCCCGGATCGACGACGACGAGAGCACGCGGCCGTCCATCTCCATGAGCGACACGTCCTCGGCCCCGAAGCCCAGTTCGAGGCCCATCTCGCGCAGCGTGTCGATGGTTCCGAGCGCCCGGTTTCCGAACGTGAAGTTCGCCCCGACCACGACCCGGCGCGCTTGCAGATCCCCGGCCAGGAACTCCTTCACGAATCGTTCGGCCGGCCAGGAGGCGAGCTCCTGATCGAAGCGGAGCACGACCAGGACGTCGACCCCGAGCGAGGCGATCAGCTCGGCCCTACGCTCGGGCGTCGTGATCAGCGGAGGGCCCGAACCGGGATGGAGCACCGAACGCGGATGCCGGTCGAACGTGACCGCGACCGACGTCAGGCCGCTCGCCCGCGCGCGCCCGACCGCCGTCGAGATCACGGCCTGGTGCCCGCGATGGACGCCGTCGAAGAATCCGATCGTGACCGCCGACGGACCGTCCGTGCGAGCGTGGGGCGATGGGCCCTGCCGGATCTCCATGGGTCGTCGGAGCGTAACAAGCCTGCTGGCGCAGCCCGGTGAGGTTCGCCATGATGACGCGGCGTGCTGGTGCTCAGCCGAGAGGATGTGGCGGCGCTCCTCGATCCGGACGACCTGGTCGAGGCGGTCGCGTCCGCCCTCGCCGACCTGTCGGCCGGCGGCGCCGAGATGCCGCCCCGCAGCGGGGTTCCGGGTGCGGGCGGCGGATACCTGGGCGTCATGCCCGCGTTCGTGCCATCGGCCGGCGCGCTGACGACGAAGCTGGTCACGCTCTACCCGGCGAACGCCGGCACGGATCTGCCGACGCACCAGGCGGTCGTGGTGGCCTTCGACCCCTCGACCGGGGCCGTCGTGGCGGTCATGGACGGCACCGAGATCACGGCGACGCGGACGGGGGCGGCGTCCGCGCTGGCCACACGAATCCTCGCCCGCGAGGACGCGCGCGTTCTGGCGATCCTGGGCACCGGCGTGCAGGCGCGCAGCCACCTCCGCGCCGTCCCCAGGGTGCGGACGTTCGCCGAGATCCGTCTGGCCGGCCGCGACGAAGCCAAGGCCGACGCGCTGGCCCGAGAACTGCAATCGTCAGGCATTACGATCCCGGTGACGGTCGCCGGCTCGTTCGAGGCGGCCGTTCGCGACGCCGACGTCGTCTGCGCGTGCACCCATTCGCCAGACCCGGTCGTTCGCGGCGACTGGCTCTCGCCGGGAGCGCACGTCAATTCGGTCGGCGTCCACCCGACCGGGGGCGAGTTCGACGACGCCGTCGTCGAGATGGCGGCGGTGGTGGCGGTCGAGTCCCGCGCCTCGGCCCTGGGCGCCTTCCCGGCAGGAGCGAACGAACTGTCCGGCGCGATCCGGTCCGGGCTGCTCGAGGAGGGCGACGTCGTGGAGGTCGGCGAAGTGATCACCGGCACGCGCCGTGGCCGGGGAGGCGACGCGGAGGTCACGGTGTACAAGTCCGTCGGCGTCGCCGTGGAGGACGCGGCAGCGGCATCGCTGGTCCTGCGGCGCGCGCGGGCCACGGGCCGCGGCGTGGACGTCGCGCTCTGAAGGCGCCGGCCGGACCGCCGCCTACGCCTTTGGACCGACAAAATTCCTGCTCACACCTACACGTTTGGTCGCATTCGGCCGAAAAGATGTCTGTCGGGACCACGACGGCGTCCAACGGCCGTCTTGAGGCGAATGGCGGCGCAGGCACGCGATGAAGATCGAACCCGCGCAGATCAACTTTCGGGCCGCGGAGGAACCGTTCAGCCGCGACGCGCTGTTTCGGCTGGTCGGACCGCTCGTGGCGGCGTTCCTCGCCACGCTCCTGGCCGCGACCAGGGGGTACGCACAGATCGACGGTGGCCGGTTCGTCGCCGCCGCCACCTTGATCGTGGTCACCGCGGCCGCCACGGCCTTCCTTCCGTGGGACCGCCTTCCGCCGACCCTGCGCGCGCTGCCGCCGTTCGTCTACCTGGTCGCCGGCTTTCTCATCACGCTTCCGCCGGGCCGCGTGCTCGACGCGGGCGAGGCCGCGCTGCTCCCGGTCGTGTGGCTGGCCCTCTACGGCACGCTGTCCGAGCTGCTGGCCCTGCTCGGAGCCGTCCTGGCCGCGGACATCGCCGCGCTTCGCCTGCCGGACCCTGTTCCTGGCGGCGTCACCCGGATGATCTTCCAGTTCGCTACCGCGGTGATCCTGGGCGTCGTGGTCTACCAGGTCGTGCAGCAGGTTCGCCGGCAGTCGCGGCACCTGCGTTCGCTCGCCCGCCGCGATGACTTGACCGCGGTGTCCAACCGCCGGGCGTGGGACGAGGAGATCGAGACGGCGGTCCGCTTCGCGAAGGCCGGGGAGCCCATGGCCGTCGCCCTGCTCGACATCGATCACTTCAAGGCCTACAACGACCGGGCGGGCCACCAGGCCGGCGACCGCCTCCTGCGCGAGATCGCGCTGGCATGGTCCACGCAGCTACGGAGGACCGACACGCTGGCGCGGATCGGCGGCGACGAGTTCGCCCTGCTGCTTCGCGACTGTCCGCCGGAGGACGCCGAAGAGGTGCTGGAACGTCTCTGCGCGCGCGTGCCGGAGGGCGTGACGTGCTCCGCGGGCCTGGCGTGCTGGGACGACGGCGAGCCGCCGCAGTCCCTCATGTCGCGCGCCGACGCCGCCCTGTATCGGGCGAAGGCGGCCGGCCGCGACCGCGTCGAGGTCTGGCGGGGCAGCCGGAGGCTCGTTCGGCCGGAAGACGCCGGAGCGCGTTCCCGCTGGTAGCCTTCAATGGCCGCCGCGGGTGCCAGTCGCACCGCGGCGGGCGATCCGAACAACCCGGCATCGAACGGAGGACCCTGTGGCCGACCATCGTGAGGTTCGATACGAGCGCCTGTACGTGCGCGTGCCGAACGGCGACAAGCTGCGCCGGACGGCCGCGGGGCGCCTGAAGCGCCTGACGTCCGAGGGCTGGCGCGAGATCGAACGGACGCAGACGCCGGACTATGTCCGGGTCCGCATGGAGCGGACGGGCCACCCGCCGCTCATGACGACGCTCCCGGTGATCCCGGTCCAGCAGGGCCGCCCACCCCGCGACGGCCGCGGCGGAGGCCCGGGCCGAGGCGGCCCGCGCCGCTAGCACGCCAACCCTCCACAAAGCAGGAAATGAACAGGCCCCGGCGGGAACCCCCGCCGGGGCCTGTTGCTTCGTTACGGCTTTGGTCGGTCGGTCGAGCCGCCCTGTCAGGCGCTCAGCCGGACGTTCGCCGCCTGCGGGCCCTTCTGGCCCTGGGTGACTTCGAACTCGACGCGCTGGCCCTCTTCGAGGGTCTTGTAGCCCTGCATGTCGATCGCACTGAAGTGCACGAACACATCCGGGCCGTCGTCCTGCGAGATGAAGCCGTACCCCTTTTCGGCGTTGAACCACTTCACCGCACCTGTAGCCACGTGCATTCCCCTCCTTTCCGGCCGGGACGGGCCTCCCGGGACCCGACGGCCTGATCCGGCTGTGCACCCGAGGGGGTCGGGCACGCGGCCGGGTGAGGGTACTGCTCGTGAACCACGGTGCTGAACCCTCGACGCGCATGGTAGCAGCACGCCTCACGCGCCGTCGCCTGCGCCGTCGCCTGCGGGCGCGGCCCTTCGGGAGCCCGCCGCGCGGCCATGCTCGCGGTGCCGCTGGAGGCCGTTCGACCCGCTCACGTCGGCCGAAGGGAATCCCCCGCAACGCTTACTTCGCCCCACCGATCGTCCGATAGACGGTGGGACGCACCCCGGAGGGAGACTGGCCCGGTCGAATGGCCATCACACGCACCAGCGCCGGCATGAGCGCCGGCACGAAGCCCACGAGCACCGTGCACACGCGGACGCCCTGGTCCGCGGGCGGCATCACCGCCGCGCGGCGGTTCATCCCCGCGTGCCGTCTCGCCGCCGCAGCCGTCCTGGCAGCGGACATCCTGACCGCGTCGTGGTTCCCCGGCCCCGACGTGCCGCGGTGGGCCGTTCTCTCCGGCCTCGCCATCGCGGTGGGCCTGGCCATCCTTTCCATCATGCAGTTCGGCGCGCCGGGGCCGGGGGGCACCGGCGGTTCGCCGAAGCTCGCGCGCGCCGCACTCGCCGTCGACGCCGGCTGCGCCGTCTACCTCCTGTGGGCCTTCGCCGGCGATCCGGCCCACGCGCTCGCGCCGCTCGCCCTCTTCGTGGTCATCGAGGGCGCGCTCGTGGCCGGAGGCAGGGGCGCCCTGGTCGCCTGGGCCGTGATCGCGAGCGGATTCGTCATCGCCGAGGCCTGGAACGGCATCCACACCCACGACGTGCCGAACCCCCTCCCGCCGATCCTGCTCGCCGTGATCGGCCTGGGAGTCGCCCTGCTGGTCAGCCGCATGCTGCGTCAGGTGGCCGCCGAGCAGAGCGCCCGCGTGATCGAGATCGAAGGCCAGCGCCGGCGCTTCCAGGACATCGTGTGGGACCTCGACGCGATCGTGTGGGAGTCCGACGCCGCGGGGCACCAGTTCTACTTCGTCAGCCATCCCGCCGAGCGCATCCTCGGCTACCCGGTCGACCGCTGGCTCACCGAGCCCGGCTTCCGCGGCAAGGTCACCCACCCCGAGGACCGGCAGAAGGCGACACGGAAGTACGGCGAGGTCGCGAGCGCGGGCAAGCGCGCACAGTTCGAATACCGCCTGATGAGCTCGGACAACGGCGTGGTCTGGGTCACCGACCGCGTGACGCCGGTGCGCGACCCCGACGGCCGCGTGCGCCAGCTCCGCGGCGTGACGCTCGACATCACGCGCCGCAAGCAGGCCGAAGAGGGCCTGCGTTCGAGCTTCGGCATGCTCTTCGCGAACAACCCGCTGCCGATGTGGGCCTACGACCGCGACACGCTGAAGTTCCTGGCGGTGAACGACGCCGCGGTCGACCTCTATGGCTACTCGCGCGAGGAATTCCTGAGCATGGGGATCACCGACGTCTGCACGCAGGAGGAGGTGGACCGCCTCCTCATCGACATGCTGCGGAACCGTGGCGCGTTCGAGCGGAGCGGTGAGTGGCGCCATCGGGCGAAGGACGGGACTCTGATCGACGTGGAGATCACCTCACACACGCTCGAGTACGACCGGCGCAAGGCGTCGCTGGTCATGGCCGACAACATCACCGAACGCAAGCGCGCCGAGCGTCAGTTGCGTGAGGCCGAGGTTCGATTCCGGACCCTGGTCGAGCAGATCCCCGCCGTGACCTACGTGGCGCAGATGAACTCCGACCGCTCCGCGATCTACATGAGCCCCCAGGCGCAGGACTTGCTCGGGTACTCCCAGGCGGAATGGCGCACGCTGCCCGGCCTGTGGATCTCGCTGCTGCACGCGGACGACCGCGACGACGTGCTTCGCGCGTCCACCCACGCGAACGAGACGGGCGACCCGTTCGTCGTCGAATACCGGATGACCGCCCGGGACGGCCGCGTGGTTTGGGTGCGCGACGAGGCGATCCTCATGGAGGACGAGCACGGCAAGCCGCAGTTCTGGCAGGGCGTGATGGTGGACATCTCCGACCGCAAGCAGGCCGAGGGAGAGATCGCGTTCCTCGCGTATCACG
>JBEDUK010000106.1:0-24370 GCA_040414485.1 Actinomycetota bacterium | reverse complement strand
ACCTGCAGGTCGACCACGTCTTCGTCACCGGTGACGAGGTCACGGGCGTCGTCGACTGGTCCGAGGCGTCTCAGGGCGATGCGCTCTTCGACCTCGCGACGCTCACGCTCGGCCACCCGGAGCACCTTGGCGACGTCGTCGCCGGCTACGGCACCGATGTCGACCGCGACCTCATCCGCGCGTGGTGGTCGTTGCGATGCCTCAGCAACGTCCGATGGCTGGTCAACGCGGGCTTCGGCTCGCCCGACGATTTCCCCGAGGTCGCCGTGCTGCGATCCCGGCCGTGAGGCTGCGTGCGTCCGCGGTCCGCTGCTCGCCGGCGCGGGAGCCGCGTTCGCCGCCGGCGTCCTCACCTTGATCGAAGCATTCCTGCCCGGCGGCGTCGACGACCTCGTCTTGCCGACTGCGGGAGCGCTGCTCATGCTCGTCCTTCTCGATCTCGCGCGACATCCTCAAGTGGTCAACGACTTGCCGGCCATCGTCTGTGCCGACTGGCGTTGGACACCCGCCACACGCTGGGCTTCCGAGGCTTACGTCACCGTGCCTGTCCCCATATGCCGGAGATCGGCGGCGCGGTCTGCGCAGCACCAAGCGGGTGCAGTCCAAAGCCATCCTCGATCGTCCGCAGGAGGCTGTAGTGCGACAGCGTCGGGTTCCCCCCGTAGGTCCCCGGTATCACCACGGGTCCTGTCGCGAGCATCAGCACGTTGAACCGGTTCGGGAACGGCTTGTCCGCGCCTTCGTCATAGGTCACCAGGATCACCCCGTCCGAACCGAACGCTGGCGAGGCCTCGATCTTGGGGACCTCCCGTGCGAGGAACGCATCGAACTGCCCGTACGGGTTCTTCGTCCCACACGGGTCGTGCCCGTTCTCGCAGTCGTTCGGAATGATCACGTTCAGATTGCCGACCGCCCCGGAGGCGAGTGCGGCATCCAGCGCAGAGGTGTCGTTGGGCGCGGTCGTTCCGGTCGGAAGCACGTTGTTCAGACAAGGCTTCGCCGGGACGATCCCCTCGTCGTACACGGCCCCCTCGATGTCGTCGTAATAGATCGCGGGGACGTGATGGGCGCTGAAGACGTTCTTGGTCCAGTCCATCCCGGAGTCGAAGAAGTCGCACGGCCCCGTGGCGGACTCGGCCCACACCCTCCAGGTGAGCCCCGCGCCACTCATCTGATGAAACACGTTGTCGACGTTCTGGTGGCACTTGGCCGGAAGGAGGTTGTGGACCTCACAAGGGATGTACTGGCCGCTCGTCATCCCCACGTAGTTGGCGAGGGAGCCGTCGACACGGAAGGAGTAGTAGTTCGTCAGCCATGCCGACTTCGGCTTGAGCGTGTTGACCAGGTACGGCGTCGTCTTCCGGCTGAGCTGACCCAACGCGGTGTTCTCGCCGATGATCAGGAAGACGTGCCCGAAGGCTGGCACGCGATCCGGACCGGCCGTGTGGCGGGCAGGCTGTGTCGGTGGTCGAGAGAGTGCGCCGACCGCCGGCGCTGTAGCTGGTGCAACAGCGAGTGTCGACGCCAGGATGAGCGGGATCACGACCCGGATGGAGCGCATCGGTCACCTCCACGTGTTTGGGGAACGTCCGATGTATCTGTCATCGAGCGCTACATGTACGAACCGCTCCGCCTTCGCTTCTTGAGGGTCCGGTACATCAGCGCGGCGGCGACGAGAGCGGCGATGCCGACGACGAGCGCTGCGATCGCTCGGCGGTCGTGGTGTCCCTGGCCATTCCGAGCCGGACCGAGCAACGATGGAAGGCTTCCGGCCGGAACCACGAAGTAGATGATCGCCAGCACGATCGCAGCGACTCCCACAATGGCGAGCGCGATGGCGAGCGGCCTCATCTGCTTGCTTCGCATGGCAGATCATTCTTGCCATCCGAAGCCGCTTCATCCCCGCTTGGACGGTGGCGGTGCCGCAAGCATCCGCGATCACCACACGGGCGTCCGGTCGCCAGGTCGCCGCGACGTCGCGCCATGAGAACAGATGACGTTTCCGGGGCGGAACGCGGCGCGGGGGCGGCGGCGCGATAGCGTGCGGGCGTGGCGCGTCGGGTGGTGCTTGTCGCGGTGGGCGGATTGACACTTGCGTGTGCCGTCTTCGTCGGCGGCATCTTCGTGGGCGACATCCACGGCACCTCGAGCATGAGGATCCAGCGGGTCACACCAAGGGAGATCGCGAGCGCGATGGCGGGCGATCGCTTCTATTCGGACTACCGGCAGAGCACGCTCATCGTCACCGGGACCCTGCAGTCCGTCGGTATGCGTGCGGGCCGGCGAGTGCTCGCATTCCGGACCGGCTCGGCCTTCGGAGCGCTCTGCGATCTTGGGGCAGCGCAGACGAATGACCGCGCGGGAGACGTCGTCACCGTCGCAGCCGAGGGCGCACGAGCCACGCGGAGTCCGACGGCAGTGGTCCTCGTAGGCTGCACCGAACCGTAGCGCTCATATAGCTGACCCGTCATCACCAGCCAGCAGTTCCATCGGCAACTGCGAAAAGGCGTACTGGGTACCCGAAGGAGTGACGCGCTGGAACGCCCACGCCACATCGAAACGCCTGCCGGGCCACTTCGGCGGGATCACCGTCCCAGCGACCGTTGGGATTGCCTGAGCGATCGCCGGCAGGTTGTTGTGCTCCCACGCAATGAGCGTCGCGTCGTTCCCGCCTGCGATCACCACATCTGCAAGCTCAGCCTCGCCGCCGATAGGAAGCGGAACCTCGATTGACACCCCCAGCCGCTCGCTGATCGCCACGAGCGTCTGATACGAACGGTGAAGAGCGCTTTGAGCGTCATCGACATATCGGATTGCGATGAGCCGATCATGTCTCACAAGTGGCGCACGATAGTGCTCATCGGGAGGAGCGAAGGCAACGGCAAGCGCTCCTCGTCCAGGCTGTTGCCGAAGCGCACGGTGGAACGGCGGCAGCCGAGAGCCGACCGGAGGGCGGCGCACGGGTGACCATGATCTTGCCCTTGCGCACGTAGCGGGTAGGACTACGGCAGGGCCGGGTGCGACGGACAGGCGTCAGCCCGCCATCTTGACGAGTCTTGCGATCTCCGGTGGGCCGCTCAGCGCCTTCTCGAAGAGGATTCCAACCCCGGGCGCGTAGAGCTTCTGGTCGACGACCTTCGGTTCGATTCGCGCGAACTCCAGCGTGTTCAGGACGTGGCGAAAGGTCCCGAGCGGCACCGTGAATGAGCCGCTGACGTTGACAACCCACGCGGTATCTTCGGCCTTGCCGTAGAGATACTCCTGCCGGTAGGCGTTCGGGATCTCGGGATGAGCAAGCATGATGATGCCGGGCTCCCCATCGTTCACACCGGCTTCCCAGGATCCGGAATGGTCCTGGTGACCATTGTGGTACGCGGTGGTGTACTCGCCCAGGTACCACACGTTACCCCTCACGTCTTGCGCGTAGTAGTCCTCGGTCCTCTCGAGCAGCGTGTTCCCGTGCCGAGCGACATCCGTAACGACCCGAGCCTTGATCCCTTCAGCCACCTTCTTCGTGTACGACGTGACCTCCACCCGGTCGACCTGGGACACGCCGTCCTTGGTCCCCTTGTAGATCCAGACGCGACCCACGGGCAGCGGGTAATACGGGTTATCGATGGTGAGGCTGAAGTTCTTCGGGTTCAGATGGGGCTCATACCCGGCTGGTGGCGACGCGTCGACGGGCAGCGCCGCCGGAGCCGAGAAGGCCACAACCCCGACGGCGGCAGTGGCGAGGATCGGAACGATCAGCAGTCTCCTGCTCATGCGAAGCCTCCTTCCGCTCTGATCGATCGATCATGGATGTACCGGGATGAGAGGACGATGAAGCCTGGTCGTCCGTGTCTAGGAACGGAGTCTGGTCGACTCTCTTGCGGCGGAGGAATCGGCGACGGGGGGTACTCAGTCAGGTCCTCGAGGACCTCGTCCACGTCGAGGAGCCGGTACGAAGCATTTGGGTTTCCGTGCTCGATGGTGACCAACAGCCAGCCCGAGCCGTCGATGCCGTCGAGATGAATGGGCTCGTGGACGATAGCGTCTGCGGCTTGTCCTCGGCAGGAGCCTGTTCGAACCCAGTGCCCCCGGCAGGACTCGAACCTGCGCACCCGGCTCCGGAGGCCGGCGCTCTATCCTCTGAGCTACGGGGGCTCGGCGACCCCGGAACGCATGGGGTCATCACGAATGGTAGATGATCCCACCGGCGCGCCGGCCGGACGCTACTTCAGCCTGTAGAGCCGCGTCGCGGTTTCGACGCCGACCATCCGCGCGACCCGGGCAGCGCCCTCAGGACTCCACTCGCCCGCGGCGACCCAATCGCCCAGGACCGACCCGACTGCCCGGCGCCACAGGACCGAACCCAGGTAGTGCAGCTCGGCCGGCCCCCATGCGTCGGACGAATACACCTGCTTGCCGAACGGACCGACCTCGAACGATTCGCCAACCAATTGCCGCGACTGCGAGCCGGTGTAATTCACCGCCACGCCCACGTCGAAGTACACGTTCGGGTAGATGTGCGCCAGGTAGCCCGCCTCCCGGTGGAACGGGTAGCAGTGCAGGAGCATGATCGGCGTGCCCGACGGCTCGGCCTCCTTGATGAAGTCCGTCAGGAGCGACGGGTTCACGTCGTGCAGGCGCAGGTCCGAATCGCCGAACCCGACGTGGATCTGCAGCGGCACGCCCGCGTCGATGCCCGCCCAGAGAAGGAACGATTCCAGGACCGGATCGCTCACCCGAACCGGCGCGCCGGCCTCCACGGCAGCGGACAAGCGGCCGGCGGCGTCCGCGACCGCGGCCTCGGACGGTCGAGAGGTGTCGATCCCGAACCCACAGCGATAGGCGATCACGCTCTTCGTGCCGACCGCGCCCGCCTCCAGCCTTTGCTGCAGGCGAGTCCGAACCTCGTCGGCGAACCGCGCGCCGTCCGCTCCGTCGCTCGCGACCTCTTCCGCGACGCTCTCCAGCCTGACGATCTCCCGTGCCTGGGTGGAGCCGCCCGCCGCGGCAGCCATCGCCGCGGGCTCCAGGAGCTCATCCGCGGCGAAGCCCGTATCCACCAGGAACCAGCCCACGCCGGCCCCGGACAGGAGCCGTCGGTTCACCTCCTCCGGGCCCAGGTCCGAGCGGCGCGCCAGGTACTCGTCCGGAGAGCAATGCTCGAGGTCGAGCACCGGCGCGCACCACCGCAGGATCGCGAACCCGATCTGCGAGTCGAAGGTCGACAGCCCCGGCGC
The DNA here is from genome assembly GCA_040414485.1 of Actinomycetota bacterium. Taxonomy (GTDB): domain Bacteria; phylum Actinomycetota; class UBA4738; order UBA4738; family UBA4738; genus JBEDUK01. Next base: position 19,142 of record JBEDUK010000106.1, on the reverse strand, counting down.
CGGGGCGCGGTCCGACTCGATGATCGTCCGTTCGAACCGCGCCCGGTCCAACGGCACCCGCAGCGCCCCGTGGACGTGATGGTCCACGAGCGGCAGGGCGTCCAGCGCCTCCCGGAGCCCTGCCGCCGCGTCCATTCCGCGAGCCGTTATGCGGGCGCCGCCGCCGCAGCAGGCGGAACCGACGGTCCTGCCGCCGCACCGGCCGCCGATAGACCCTCGTCGGCCGTCAGCCGCTCGCCCGCGTGCCGAGCCATCTGTGGCCGCAGCACGACCAGCAGCACCGCGAACAGGATCCAGATGCCGCACACGATCGGCAGCCAAAACGCCGCGTTCGTGCCATGCGCAGCCGTGTGGATCGCGGGGTACGGCCACACGTTCCGGTAGATCGTGTATCCCACCACCAGGAGCGCGCCGAGTGGAATCACGATCTGCCACACAGGCACCTTCGGCCCGCCGGGCGACAGGAACAGCAGCCGGATCGCGCCGAACGTGGCCAGCACGTAGGCGAACAGCAGGATCAGCGTGCCGATCGTCGCCGACCAGAGGAAGACGTCGAATGGCTTCGCGCCGAACGCCGTCGCCGAGATCACGATCACGATGTACATGCCGAGCGTCACCAGCAGCGTGGCCGGCACCGGCGTGCCCTGCGACTCCGACACGCTCGCCAGCGGCTTCGGCCCCACGCCGTCACGGCTCAGCGCGAACACCAGCCGGGAACTCCCCACCGTGCAGGCCAGCGCGCAGCCGAACGCGCTGATGCACGTGCCGAGCGTGATGATCGTTCCGACCCAGTGCCCGATGAAGAGCGATCCCAGCTCCCCGAGCAGCGAGGAGGAGGCTCCGAACGCCGCGACACCCTTGGCGTCGGTTCCGAAGCCCATCATCTCGACGGCGGTGACGAACACGAAGTAGACGCCGCCGAAGATCGCCACGCCCAGGATCGCCCGCGGGATGTCCCGTCGCGGGTTGCGGGCCTCCTCGCCGAGCGTCGAAGCGGCTTCGAATCCGGCGAAGGACAGGAACCCGAACACGACCCCCAGGAACAGCACGGACGGCGACACCCCGGCCGGCACCGTGAACATGTTCAGCGTGAACGACGTATGGGTCGGGGCCGTTCCGGCGATCACCCTGATCAGAACGACCACGCTCACGATCAGGATCAGTGCCACGGTCGAGACCTCGACGACCAGCAGGACCCTGGTCGCGTGCCGCACCGGCCTGAGCGCCAGCGCGCACACCCCCAGCAGCAGGATGCCGCCCACCAGGAAGCCCGCCCAGTCGGGCTGGTTGTTCCACACGTTGATCGCGTCCAGGAACGCGGCACCGAAGATGCCGGCCGCCATCGTCGTGACCACGCCGTAGAAGCCGTACGTGCCCATGAGCGACCATCCGGCCACCACGCCCGTCCGAGGGCCGAGCGTCGCCCCCACGAAGCCGTAGACGGAGCCGGCGTGGTGGAACTGCTGGCAGAGCCGCACGAACGTGTAGGCGACCAGCAAGACACCGATGGTGGCGAGCACGAACGTCAGCGGGACGGCACGCCCGACCGTCAGGGCGCTTCCCTGCGGGTTGATGTTGGCCGCCATCGACGGCGCCATCAGCGCCAGCGAGACGCCGATGGCCTCCCAGATGCTGAGCTCCCTTCGAAGCTTCGCCGGCGAACCCGTCACGGGATCGACGCGGAGCGCTTCTTCCATGACCGAACCTCCTTTCCGCACCCAGAGGCCGGGGGCCGCGTGGCTCGCGGCCGCTGCTAGACCGACCAGGCGAACCGGAACCGTTCGACCAGTTCCGCCGGCGTCGCCTCCTTCGCGATCTCCACCTCGTGCCGCCGCACCGCCAGCAGCGCCTCCATCAAGCCTGCCCCCAGGATGTCCTGCGCCACGGCCGACGCCTCCAGCGCGTCGAGCGATTCCGCCTGCGACTCCCCGATGCGCACGATGCCGTTCGCGGCGCGTTCGTCGTCGGAGAGCGACCCCGGATCGAGCGTCATCTCGGGGGGGAGCGGGTCGTGGTCCGCCAGTCCCTTCAGCGCGACGCCCAACAGCACCGCGTTCGCGATGTAGGGGTTCGCCGAAGCGTCGATGCACTTGACCTCGATGTTCGCGCCGCGGGGATTCCCCGAGGTGCCGGCGACAAGCCGGACCGCGGCCTCGCGGTTCTCCAGTCCCCAGCAGGCGAACGCGCCCGACCAGTGCCCGGGCTGCAGGCGGGCGTCTGAGAGCAGCGATGGCGCCAGCGCGCCGACCACCTCCGGCATGTGCTTGACCAGCGCGCCGATGATCGCGCCGCCGTCGTCGGTGAGGCCGTGGGGGCCGTCGCCTCCGGAAAAGAGCGGCTCCGCGCCGCGCCAGAACGATAGATGGACGTGGGCACCGTTGCCGATGCCTTCCGCGAACACCTTTGGCGAGAACGACACGGCCAGCCCGTGGCGGCGTGCCGCGCGGCCGAGCAGGATCCGCGCCAGCACGTTCGCGTCGGCGGCCTGCAGCGGCGCGGCGGGCGCGATCGACAGTTCGATCTGGCCGGTGCCGTACTCGGCGTGCAGCTGCTCGATCGCCAGGCCGGCGTCGTCGAAGTCGCGGTGGACGTCGTCGAGGAACGGCGCCTGCTCCATCAGCGGGCGGAGGCCGTATGCCGGCCCGCCGCTGCCCGCGGCCGCGGCGTCTCCGGACGCGGCCGCCGCGCCGAACAGCACGAGCTCGATCTCCGCAGCCGCGAGCACCGACAGTCCGTCCGTTTCGGCGGCCGCCTGCTGGCCGCGAAGGATCCCTCGCGGGCAGAACGACATCGGCGCGCCGTCCTGATCGAACAGCTCGAGCGGCGCCCACGCGACGCCGTCGCCGATGTCCACGGCGGCCTCGAGGTCGGCGCGAAGACGCATGTCGCCCACCGCGCCGAAGTTCTCCGTGAAGGCGATCCCGTCGTCGATGCAGAAGATCACCCAGACGGGGGAGGCGCCGAGGCCCGGCGAGTGGAATGCGCCGGCCCTCGAGATCGGCACCTGCTTGGCGCGGAGCACCCCGCCCGCGTCGGCGAACGTCCCGCGCAGCAGCCGCACGCCCGCGCCTCGGAGGTTCGAGGCGTGCCGGTCGATCTCGTCGGCACCCATCACGCCGAGATGCGGCGACGTCGTCACGCAGCACCGCCGATCCGCCGGCGTTCCCGTCGTGTCATCGCGCGCCCCCCTCAAGTCGAGTCGCGGCCCGGTCCCGTAACACTTACCGAACGGCGCACACAGCGCAACCCGAGCCTGCTGGTCATGGGCCGCCCGTAGACTGCTGCGATCGTGTTCCCCACCTCGATCCTGGACGCCCTCGCCCGTGCCGCGGCCGCAACGGCGGCGGACCTCGGGCTGGACGACTCGGCCGTGCCGGAGGACTTCGTCGGCACGCCCAGGCTGCGCGAGCACGGCGACCTCTCGGTGAATGTGGCGCTGGTGCTCGCCTCTCGCGCGAAACGGCCGCCTGGCGAGGTGGCGCAGGTCTTCGTCGACCGGCTCGGCCGGCCACCGCTGATCGACCGCGTCGAGATCGCCGGTCCGGGCTTCGTCAACGTGTTCTTGAAGCAGGACTGGCTGCCGGAGAGCCTCGCCGAGATCCTGAACGCGGGCGACGGCTACGGACGCGCGTCGCGGCCGAGCGGCCGACGCGTCCAGGTCGAATTCGTCTCGGCGAACCCCACCGGGCCGCTCCACGTGGGCCACGCCAGGAACGCGGTCCTGGGCGACGCGCTCGCCAACCTGCTGGCGGCCACCGGCGATCAGATCGAACGCGAGTACTACTTCAACGACGCCGGTGGGCAGATGGACCGGTTCGGGGCATCGGTCGATGCCAGATACCTGCAGCTTGCGGGCCACGACGATGCCGAGGTCCCGGAGGACGGCTATCACGGCGAGTACGTCACGGAGATCGCACGGGACATCCTCCGCGAGCACGGCGAGGCGCTCGCGGACCTGCCCCCTGACGAGCGCCTGATCCGCCTCCGCGAGGAGGGCGTGAAGCGCACACTCGCCGGCATCAAGAACGCGCTCGCCAGGTTCGGCGTCGAGTTCGACACCTACTTCTCCGAAGCCCGGCTCTCGCGCGAGGGAGCGATCGACGCCGCCGTGCAGCGGTTGCTTGAGGGCGGCCAGGCGTATGAGGCCGACGGCGCCATCTGGTTCCGTTCGACGGACTATGGCGACGACAAGGACCGTGTGATCGTGCGGAGCAACGGCGTGCACACGTATTTCGGGGCCGATTGCGCGTACGTGGTGGACAAGTTCGCGCGCGGCTTCGACCACCTGGTCTACGTGTGGGGCGCCGACCATCACGGCGACGTCGTGCGGGTCCGAGGTGCCGCGCAGGCGCTCGGATACGACCCCGCGGCGGTGGAGATCGTCCTGTACCAGTTCGTGTCGTTCCTCCGCGCCGGCGAGCCGCTCAAGATGAGCAAGCGGGCCGGGACGTTCGTCTCACTCGACGAGTTGATCGACGAGGTCGGAACCGACGCCGCACGCTTCCATCTGCTGTCGTTCTCTCCCGACTCACCCATGAACTTCGACATCGAGGTGGTCAAGCAGCAGACGCTCGAGAATCCCGTGTATTACGTGCAGTACGGACACGCGCGCATCTCGAGCATCCTGCGAAAGGCGGCCGACCATGGGATCGAGCCCCGGCCGTGGACGGCCGAGACGTTCACGGTGCTGCGTGACGAAGCGGAGCTTGACCTCATCAGAACGCTGTCGGGATATCCCGATGTCGTCGCCGCAGCGGCGAACGGACGCGCGCCCCACCGTGTCACGCACTATGCCGGCGAGGTCGCCCACGCCTTCCATCGCTTCTACACCGACTGTCGAGTGGTAAACCAGGATGACGATCGAACGACCCAGGCCCGCCTGTGGCTGAGCCTCGCCGCCAGGCAGGTCATGGCCTCGGCCCTCGGGCTGCTCGGCGTGAGCGCGCCCGAATCGATGGAGCGCCTGACCGACGACGAACCGGACGAGGACGCAACAGAGACAGAAGCAGAGGAACCGGAAGCGACGCACGATGGCTGACCCGGTGGCAGAAGCGACCGGCTTCGTCGTGCGCCCGGCGCAGCCGCGCGATGCGCACTCGTTCTTCGAGATGTGGAGCGGCGTCGTCGCGGAGGGCCGCTACGTCCGGCCCGATCAGACCCGCCGAGATGCGGGCTTCTACCGCCGCGTGTTCCGGCACGCGTGGAGCTCGGACCGCGTGGACCTCGTGGCCGCGTCCGGCGAGCGGGTCATCGGGCACCTCACGGCGGCGCGCGAGGAGGGGGTGGCCTGCAATCACGTCGCATCGGTGGGCCTCGCGGTCGCCGCCGACTGGCGCGGCCGTGGAGTGGGTTCGGCCCTCATGGAGGAGGTCATCGCGTGGGGCCGCCAGATGGGGGTCGAGAAGCTGGCCCTATCCGTCTTCCCGCACAACCAGGTGGCCATCGAGATGTACCGCCGGTTCGGGTTCGCCGAAGAGGGCCGCCTGAGCGGGCATTCGAAGAAGTCGATCGGCTACGTGGACGAGATCCTCATGGGCATGTGGCTGATCCCGAGACCGCCTGAGGCCGAGCTCCGGGACTGAAGCGGCTCAGCGCGCGCAGTTCCCGGTGTCGACGCCGGCTGTCTGCCCGACCGCTCCGCGGACCTTCTGCACCACGCTCGCCGACGTGAGCGCGTACCCGACGTCCGGGTCCGCCGTGGACGCGGCGAACACGATGCCGGCGACCTCGCCGTTCTGGAGCACGAACGGGCCGCCCGAGTCGCCCGGCCGCACGACCGCCTGGAGTTCGTAGATGCGCCGGGCAACGACGGCCCGCCCATAGATGTCGCGGCCGAGCGCCTCCAGCGAGCGCCGAACGGCGGCCGGCAGCGCCTCGAGCCGCCCGCCGCCTGGATGCCCGATCACCGCCCCCTTCGTCCCCCGGGCGACCTCGGAGGCGTCCATGTGCAGCACCGGGGTGGACAGCGAGGGAACGTAGAGCACCGCCAGGTCGGTCTTCGGATCGAAGAGCACAACGGTGGCGGCCGCGGACGCGCCGCTCTCCGGCTCGACGCTCGTGTTCGACTCGCCCGCCACCACGTGCGCGTTCGTCACCACGTAATGGCGCGCGACGGTGAAGCCCGTCCCGGAGAGGATCTCGTTGCAGGCTCCACCGACGACCTTGACCACGGAACGGTCGGCCTTTGCCGCGATCGCCTGCACCATGGCGTTCGGCGGCTCCGCGACCGGGCTCGCCGGCAGCGGCGGAAGATCGGCGAAGACCTCGGGGAAGCCGAAGCGGTCGAGGAACTGACGGACGTCGGCCAGCAGGAGGGGCGGACGCGGGAAGACGCCGTTGAGCGTCTGGACGATGGCCGACGAGCGGACCTGCGACGCGACCGTGGGGAAGGGGCCGTTCGACAGGCTGTACCCGACGAACCACGTGATGGCCAGCACCGCGACGACGCTCACGATCGAGCCGCCGACGGCGTCCACCACCCGAAGGGCGCTCCTGCGGGTGAACGACCACAGCCGGCGTCCGATCACCCAGCCCATGCTCTCGCCGATCACGGCCAGCAGCAGGAAGCCGCCGAGCACCACGATGGCCTGCGTCTGCGGCGAGGAGAACAGGGGAGCGACAATCGGCGCCAGAAACGCCCCGACCAGAAGGCCGATGAACAGCCCCGCATATTCGGTCAGTTGCAGGGCCGCGCCGCGGCGATATCCGGCGAACGCCGCGAACACGACCCAGACGATGATCAGCGCATCGAGCAGGTCCATGGCCTTTCGGCAGCATAGGCTGCCCGTGCGATGCGACGGTTGAAGCAACTGACCTTGTCGATCACGGGCCGCATCCCCGTCTGAATCCGGGGCCATCGAAGCATGCAGCCCCGCATGAGGGTCGTCGCGCTCGTCGACGGTGAGCACCACCCGCCCGTGACCCGATGGGCGCTCGAAGCCGCCGCCGATCGCGGCTACGACGTGGTCGCGGCGATCATGCTGGGCGGGACGGAGAAGCTGGCGCCGTCACCGGGCGTGCCGCCGGAACTCGGCTCCGTACACGTCGCCGTCGCGAACGCCGACCCGGCGGCGGCACTGTCGGAGACCATCGCGGCGTTCGCGCCCGAGGGGATCCTGGATCTCTCCGACGAACCGGTCGTCACACCGCCCGTTCGCGCGCGGCTGGCCGCCGTCGCCCTCCGGAGCGGCCTCGCGTATCACACGGCCGATTCGCGGTTCGACCCGCCCGTCACCGAGCAGGCGCTTGCCGCGCCGACCCTCGCCGTGGTCGGCACCGGAAAGCGAACCGGCAAGACGGCCGTGTCGGCGCACCTTGCCCGGTTGCTCCGCGAGACGCCGCCGCCGGTCATCGTCGCCATGGGCCGCGGCGGCCCCTCGGAGCCGGTCCTCACCGATCCGGCCGATGTGACGCTGGAGGCGCTGCTCGAACGGGCCGGACGGGGCGAGCACGCCGCCTCCGACTACCTGGAGGATGCGGTCGTGGCGGGCGTTCCCACCGTCGGCGCACGGCGCGCGGGCGGCGGGGTCTTCGGCAAGCCCTTCATCACGAACGTTGCCGAGGCTGCGCGCGTCGCCGGCACGTCCGGCACGGGAATGGTCATCCTGGAGGGGAGCGGCGGGTCGCTTCCCACCGTGCCCTGGGACGCAGGCATCCTGGTCGCCCCGGCCACGCTCGCGGTCGCCGACTTGCTGCTGAATGGCGGACCGCTGCGGTTGTTGCTATCCGACCTCATCGTCTTTATGCTTGGTGTCGGCCCGGACTCCGGGCCGGACGACCTTTCCACCCTCACCTCCCACGCACGCCGGCTTGTGCCCGACTCACCGGTTGTGATCGCGGAGCTGCAACCGACTGCGCTGGGTGACGTGACGGACGAAGACGCGTTCTTTGCCACCACGGCACGAGGAGAAGTGGCCGACCGGCTCGCCGAGCACCTCGAACGCACCACGGGTTGCCGCATCGTTCGGACCTCTCCCCACCTCGCCGACAGGGCGAGGCTCGAAGAGGACCTGCGGTCGGCTCCCGGGTTCGACGTCCTGCTGACCGAGTTGAAGGCCGCGGCGATCGACATCGCGGCGGCCACCGCGGTGAGGCGGGGCGCGCGCGTCGTCTTCGTCGACAACCGCCCGGCGGGCGTCGAAGGGGACGGCGACCTGGACGAGTTGCTCACCGGGGTCGCCCGGCTTGGCCGGAAGCGGGCCGCGGCGCGCGGCGTCTGACGCTGCACAAGGGGGGCCCGCGCCGCGAACGCGACGAGGGGATGCGAAACGTGAAGGACCGCCGGGTGATCGTGGTTTCCGAACGGGAACCAGGACTGCCGTATTCGAAGGGCCTGCGAGCCTCCGACCTGATGGCGACGGGGCTCACGCCCCTGCGCGCCTACCAGGTCGCCGAGGAGATCGAGGACCGATTGCTCGCCATGGATGTCGACGCCGTCAGCCGTGAGGAATTGAACCTGCTGACCCAGGAGGTGCTCCAGGAACTGGCCGGCGAACGCTATGCCAGGAATTTCCGCCGCTGGGAGGATGTTCGATCCCTCGACGTCCCCCTGGTGGTGATGATCGGCGGAGCCACGGGCGTGGGGAAGTCCACCATCGCCACGCGGCTCGCCGTCCAGCTGAACATCGTGCGGGTCGTCGCCACGGACGCGGTCCGCGAGGTCATGCGTTCCACCCTCACCCAGGAACTGATGCCCACCCTGTACACCTCTTCGTTCGAAGCCGATGCGGCGCTGCGCGAACCGCCGGGCCGCACCCAGGAAACCGTGATCATGGGCTTCCGCGAGCAGACCGCGGCCGTGTCGGTCGGGGTCAACGCGATCATCGAGCGAGCTGCCACCGAGGGCACGAGCGCCATCGTCGAGGGCGTGCACATCGTGCCGGGGTTCGTCGATCCGTCGCCCTACCAGGACCGGATCCTCGCCGTGCCGGTCGTCGTGACCGTCGAGTCCGCGGGGATGCATCGCGGCCACTTCGCCGCCCGCGCGCAGCACGACACGTCCACCCGTCCGTTCCATCGATACCTGCGGGGGTTCGACAACATTCGGAAGGTTCAGGGGTACATCAAGGAACAGGCGGCGTCGCACGGCGTGCCCGTCATCGCCAACGACAGCCTGGACCAGACGCTGTCCGAACTGATCGATCTGGTCGTCGAGCGGGCCACGGAACGCCTCAAGGCCCGCGTGGACGCCGCGGTCCCGAGTGCGGCTGCAGCGGGCACGAAGACAGAACTGGAGGAGGCACGACGATGAAGCTGTTCCTGGACACGGCGAACCTGGACGAGATCAAAGAGATCAAGAAGTGGGGCGTGCTGGGCGGCCTGACTACCAACCCGACGCTGCTCGGCAAGGAGCACGCCGGCATCGAGCAGCAGATGAAGGAGGTCGTCAACGAGGTCGCGCCTGGGCCGGTTTCGCTTGAGACGACCACCGAAACGGCCGATGAGATCTTCGACGAAGGCGTGAAGCTGTCGCAGTACGGCGACAACGTCGTCGTCAAGGTCGTCATGACGCCCGAGGGCATCGCCGCGGGCAAGCGCCTGGCCGACCGCGGGATCCCGGTGAACGTCACGCTGGTGTTCTCGCCGGCGCAGGCCATCCTCGCCGCGGAGATCGGCGCCACGTACGTGTCGCCGTTCCTCGGACGCCTGGACGACGTGGGGGCGGACGGGATGAAGGTCCTCGCCGACATCTGCGAGATCTACGAGATGCAGGGATACGAGACGAACGTGCTGGCGGCGTCGCTTCGCCATCCGATGCACGTGATCGAGGCGGCCAAGCTCGGGGCGGACGTGGCGACCATGCCGTTCGACGTCTTCACCAAGCTGGTCAAGCACCCGCTGACGGACATCGGGTTGGCGCGATTCGACGCCGACTGGAAAGCCCTTCAGGAAGAACTGAAGAAGAAGGAAGGAGCATGACGGTGGATTCACCGACCATCGACCGCGCGGAGCTGGAAGGCAAGCTGTTGCCCGAGCTCCAGAGGATCGCCCAGTCGCTCGGGGTGTCTGGCTCGCAGCGCCTGCGCAAGGGCGATCTGATCGCGGCCATCGTGGCCAAATCGGAAGGGGGCTCCGGCAGCGCCGACAAGGCGCGGGGGGCGGCGTCGAACGGCGACGAGCGTCCGGGCGCGCAGACGTCCGTGGCGGTCGACGCAGAGGCGCCGGCCGAGGACACGTCCCCGCTATCGGGCAACGGCCGGGCCCAGGCCCAGGAACCTTCGCAGGAAACCGCGGTTGCCGACGAGACCGACGCGGAAGCGACGGGCGAGGGCGCCGCGTCGTCGGATGCCTCCGACGGGGGAGGCTCGACCGAACGGGGCGACGGGCCGCGCGGAGATCGCGACCAGCAGGGCCAGCCGGGCCAGCAGGGGCAGAGCGGCCAGGGCCAGCGGGACGACCGTCGTCAGCAGGGCGGCCAGGGCGGTTCCGGCCAGGGCCAGGGCGGTCAGGGCGGTCAGGGCGGTCAGGGCGGTCAGGGCCACGAGCGCCAGGGCGACCGGCCCCGCGACCGGCGACTGTCCCGTGAGGAGCGCCGCCGTCAGCGCGAGGAGCGCCGGATGCGCGAGATGGAGGCGCGCGAGGAGGAGATCGCCAACGCCCCCACGCGCGTCGGCATCCTCGACACGCTGCCGGAGGGCTACGGGTTCCTTCGGACCAACGGCTACCTGCCGGGTCCGGACGACGTCTACGTCTCCATGAGCCAGATCCGGCGGTTCGCGCTGCGGCGCGGCGACCAGGTCGAGGGCCCGATCCGCCAGCCGCGCGACAACGAGAAGTACTACGCGCTGCTCCGGATCGACTCGGTCAACGGCGTGGACGCCGACACCGCTCGGCTTCGGCCCGAGTTCGACAAGTTGACGCCGCTGTTCCCGGAGGAGCGGTTCCGTCTGGAGCACAGCCCGACGGGCATCACTGAGCGGATCATCGACCTGGTGGCGCCGCTCGGAAAGGGCCAGCGCGGGATGGTCGTCTCGCCGCCGAAGGCCGGAAAGACGACCGTGCTGAAGCAGATCGCGGGCGGCATCATCGAGGCCGACCCGAAGACCCACGTGATCATCCTGCTGGTCGACGAACGGCCGGAGGAGGTCACCGACTGGCAGCGCACCGTGCCGGCCAGCGAAGTGGTCTACTCGACGTTCGACAAGCCTGCCGACCAGCACACGCAGGTCACCGAACTGGTCCTGGACCGGGCCAAGCGCCTGGTCGAACAGGGCCGCGACGTGGCCGTCCTCCTCGACTCGATCACCCGCCTGGCGCGCGCGTACAACCTGGCCGCGCCGGCCAGCGGACGCATCCTGTCGGGCGGCGTGGACTCCACCGCGCTGTACCCGCCGAAGCGATTCTTCGGCGCGGCGCGGAACCTCGAGGAGGGCGGGTCCTTGACGATCATCGCGAGCGCGCTGGTCGAGACCGGCTCCCGCATGGACGAGGTCATCTTCGAGGAGTTCAAGGGCACCGGGAACTGGGAGATCCGCCTGGACCGCGAACTGTCAGAGAAGCGCATCTTCCCGGCGATCAACATCGAGCCCTCCGGCACCCGCAAGGAGGAGCGCCTGATGTCGAACGAGGAACTGGTGCTCGTCTGGCGACTGCGTCGCGTGCTTCACGCCCTGAACTCGGGCGCCGCGCTCGAGTTGCTGGTGGACAAGATGCGTGCGACCAAGTCGAACGAGCAGTTCCTGCGCGAGATCTCGAAGGCTCCGTCGGGGGATTAGCGGGACACAGGGGGTGACCATCTAAATGGCGGGCTGGGGAGACGACCCCGTGATGGCCGACTTGCAGCAGGCGATCACGGATGGCTGGACGCCGGTGGAGATCCGCGACGAGCGGGACTCCACCGGGACCGCGTTCGACGTGGTCGTGGCCGAGAAGGACGGCGAGCGCCGGGAATTCCGGAGTGACCATCTGGCGTTCCACCGGTTCGTCGAAGGGCTCATGGACGACTACGGTCTTTCCTACAGTTGACGCGACCACACCAAGGAGACGAACCGACATGAAGCAGGGGATCCACCCCGAATACGTCGACGCGACCGTGACGTGCTCCTGCGGGAACACCTTCACCACGCGCTCGACGAAGTCCGAGATCCATCTGGAGCTGTGCTCGGCGTGCCACCCCTTCTACACCGGCAAGCAGAAGCTGGTGGACACGGGCGGCCGGGTCGAGCGGTTCCAGCGCCGCTACGCGAAGACCACCCAGGCGCAGGCCTAGGATACGGCGGTCCGGGCTCGGTGTCCGAATCCGCGACCGGCTCGCCGCCGGTCGTAAAGGAGCATTACTACGGCGGACAGGCGGTCCCCGGCGGCGTGATGATGCGCGGCCGGGACCTCTGGGCCGTGGCCGTCCGCCGTCCGGATCAGACGATCCACGTGGAGTCCCACGAGATCGATTCGATCGCGAAGCGTCATCGCATCCTGGCCCGGCCGGGCTTCCGCGGCGTGATCGCGCTGGGTCAGGCCTTGGGCATCGGGGCGCGAGCGCTCGTGATCGCGACCAACCAGTCGGTCGAAGAGGACCAGCGGCTGACAACCGGCCAGATGGCCATGACCATGACGCTGGCCTTCGCTGTGTTCGTCGCGATCTTCGTGGTCGGCCCGTTCGTCGGGTTCCGGGCGCTTCGGCACAACGTGCATTCGAGCGTGATGCTGAACGTCCTCGAGGGCATCGGGAGAGTGGCGCTGTTCGTCGGCTACCTGTGGCTGATCGGTCGGCTGAAGGACGTGCGGCGGGTGTTCCAGTACCACGGCGCCGAGCACAAGACGATCGCCGCGTACGAGCACGACGCGCCGCTCAACCCGGAGTCGGTGGATCGGTTCTCCACCCTGCACGTGCGCTGCGGAACGAACTTCCTGCTGATCGTGATGATCCTGACGGTGATCCTCTTTGCGGCGTTCCCGGCCCGGAGCCTGCTTGCGGGGATCCTGCTGCGGATCGTGGCGATCCCGGTGATCGCCGGCATCTCCTACGAGTTCCTGCGGCTCGGCGCGCGGTTCGAGAAGTCGGCCGTGATGCGCGCGCTGATGGCGCCGGGACTGTGGCTGCAGAAGATCACGACGAAGCCGCCGACCGAGGATCAGATCGAAGTCGCGATCGCCTCGTTCAACGAGGTGCTTCGGCGCGAGGCAGAGCCGGCGGCGTAGGCACGGCCGCCTCGCACTTTCAGGCGACGCGCGAGCGAGGGACGTATCGGCCCCAGCCGGGTTCGGCGTCGAAGGGTTCGCCGTCCCTCGCGACGAGCCGGCCCCGGGAGTAGGTCAGCGCCGGCCAGCCCGTGACGGTCATTCCTGCGTACGGGCTGTGGTCGCTCCGCGAATGCAACGACCCGGCGTCCAACGTCTTCGTGGCCGCCGGATCGAAGACGACCACGTCCGAATCGAACCCGGGGGCCAGCGCACCCTTTCGGTCGTGAAGGCCGAACAGGCGGGCGGGCTGGACGACGCATGCATCGATCCACCGTTCGAGCGAAAGCCTGCCGTCGACCACGCCTTGATGGATGAGTGACAGTCGTGTCTCCACGCCCGGCAGCCCTCCGGGGATCTCGGTGAAGTTCGACCAGCCGGCGCCGTTGACCCCCCGACGCCGGTCCGCCCGCGTGAACGGGCAGTGGTCGGTCGAGACGATCCTGACCGCCCCGCTCGCGAGCGCCTCCCACAGTCCCCGGTCGCGGACCGGAGGCTGGCAGACGAAGTCGAGGGACGCGTCCTCGTGCGTGCTCAGCACGGAATCGTCCAGGTACAGGTACTGCGGGCACGTCTCGTATGTCACCCGGTCCTCGCCCAGCGATCCTGCTGACGACAGGTGCACGACATAGACGGAGGTCCCGGCGTCCGCGGCGAGGCTCGCGGCCTTTCGAACAGCGTCCGCTTCGACCCGCGGCGGCCGAACCTGCGGAATGATCCACGGGCCGCCGGGTCCGCGGGCCAGTGCCTCCGAGATGAGACGTTCGATCTCCGCGCCGTCCTCCGCGTGCACGCACACGCGAACGCCCGCATCTCGTCCCGCGATGAGGGCGCGCGAGAGCGTCGCATCGTCCACCATCAGCCGCTCTGGATAGGCCATATAGAGCTTCACGCTGGTCACGCCCTGGGAGACGAACCACTCGAACATCGCCTGCGCTTCTGCCTCGGGTTCTGGTACCGACGTGACCGTCAGGTGGAAGCCGTAGTCGGTGACCGCTCGGCCGCGAGCCTTCTCGTGCCATTCGGCCAGCGCCTCCTGAGGCGATTCGCGGCCGGCGCCGGCGAAGTCGATCACACATGTCGTGCCGCCGCACGCGGCGGCGACCGTTCCACTGGAGAAATCGTCAGCGGACCTGACCATTCCGACCGGCAGGTCGAAGTGCGTGTGCACGTCGATCGCGCCGGGGATCACGTAGGCGCCCGAGGCGTCGAACTCGCTGCCGCCGGGTGGACCCGGAACATCTCCGACGGCCGCGATCCGATCGCCGTCGATCAGCACGTCGCCGCGGCGGATCCCGGCGCCGTCGATCAGGGTGCCGCCGCGGATCAGGATCGGTGAGGCCAACGGTTAGTCGGCGAAGCCGCCCATGGTCAGCGCCATGAGCGCCTTCCCCGTGTGCATCCGGTTCTCCGCCTCGTCGTAGACGACCGAGTGCGGGCCGTCGATCACCTCGTCGGTGACCTCCTTGCCCCGGTCGGCGGGAAGGCAGTGCATGTAGAGCGAATCGGGCTTGGTCAGCTCCATCTTCTCGGCGTCGGCGATCCATCCGATGTGCTCGACGGCCTTGGCAGCCTCCTCGTCGCTGAACGCGCCGAGGCGGCCCCACGACTTCGGATACACGACGTCGGCGTCGCGGAATGCGTCCTCCATCGAATCCGTGACCGTGAGCGAACCGCCGCCTTCCCGGCACGCCCTCTGCGCCTTTTCCATGGACTCGGGCATCAGCTCCCAGCCCGGCGGGTGCGCGAGCGTCACGTCGATGCCGTACCGCGGCAGCAACGTGATCAGCCCCTGCGGCACGGACAGCGGCCGCGCGTAGGACGGCGCGAACGCCCACGAGACCGCGACGCGAAGCCCGCGCAGGTCCTCGCCGCGGTGTTCGCGGAGCGTCATCAGATCGGCGATGGTCTGGGTGGGGTGATCCACGTCGCACTGCAGATTGATCACCGGGATGTCGGCCCAGCGCGCGACCTCGCGCATCCAGGCGTTGCCCTCGTACGGCACCAGGTCGTGCCGGATCGCCAGCCCTTCGCCGTACCGCGACAGGATGATCCCCATGTCCTTCGGGCTCTCGCCGTGCGCGATCTGGGTCTTGTCGGCGTCCAGGAAGATGCCGTGGCCGCCCAGCTGGGCGATGCCGGTCTCGAAGGCGTTCCGGGTTCGCGTCGACTTGTCCAGGAACAGCAGATAGACGGTCTTGTCCGGCAGCAGGCGGTGGGGTTCGCCCCGCTTGCGCTGCTCCTTCAGCTCGCGCGAGACCGCGATCACCTCGTCCAGTTCCTCGGTGGTCCAGTCGATCGTCTCGATGTAGTCGCGTCCTGCCAGCACCTTGCGGTCCATCACGCCTCCTCGGGGTCTCGGTCCTTCATCAGTTCCTGCTGTCCCATGCCGAACCCGTGCCTTTCCGGGACGGGGATCTGCCACGGCGGCGGCGGCAGCGGCGCCGGGCCGGACGACGTGGCCGGCTCGCGGATCCCGACCAGGTCGTCGGGCCGGACCGGCGCACGGTTCAGGTCGATCCCGGTCGCGTCGCGCAGGGCCGCGACCACTGCGGCGGTGGCCACGATCGTCGCCGGCTCTCCGACGCCTTTCGCGCCATAGGGCACGCCTGGCTCCGGCTCCTCGATCAGCTCGGACACGATCGGCGGCGCGTCGAGCGCGGTGGCGATCAGGTAGTCCGTGAACGACGGGTTGATGATACGTCCGTCCCGGAGCAGCACCTCCTCGGTCAGGGCCAGTCCCAGGCCCATGGCCGTGGCGCCCTCGATCTGCCCGTGCACGACCGCCGGGTTCAGCGCTCGGCCCACGTCCTGGGCGGCGGCGATCTGGACCACCTTCACCAGCCCCAGTTCGACGTCCACGTCGACCACCGCGCGTTCGGCCGCGAAGGCGAAGGCGACGTGGATGTCGCCCTGCCCGTCCTCGTCGAAGCCGGTCGTCTTCCGGTGGTGGTACGTCTCGGTCGCAACGACGGGCTCGGCGAGCAGGTCGGCGACCTCGGCGAAGGGGACGCCGTCGGCCATGACCCAGCCGGCGTCGAGCGTGAGCGTCGCGCCGTCCGCGGCCGGCGCCTGCGACGCGGCTCGAGCCCGCGCGAACAGCATCTCCCGGGCCGACGCGCTCGCAAGATGCACGGCCCCGCCCGTGATCATGGTCTGCCTCGACGCGGAGGTGGACCCCGCCGACGCCAGGGCGGTGTCGGCCGGTTCGATCAGCACGTCCTCGACGGCGAGCTCGGTCCGAACGATCTGAACCAGAACGGTCTCCAAACCCTGGCCGCACTCCACGGCCGCGGTGTGCACCGTCGCCCGCGGCCGGCCACCGTCCGCGAGCGCCACCGTCACCCGCGCCTCGGACGCGTCGTCGAACCCCTCGCTGTAGGCGAGGTTCTTGTACGCGAACGCGAACCCCACGCCGCGCCGGATGGCCTCGCCGCGTCCGACGTTCCCGGCCCCGCCGGGGAGATCCATCGGGTCCGGCACCCCGTCATCGGGAGGCAGCGGAATCGCCACGCATCGTTCGATCACCTCGCGGCCGGGCGCCGAGCCCCGGATCTCCTGGCCGGTCGGCAGCACGGTGCCGGTCCCCGCCACGTTGCGAAGCCGCAGGTCGATCCCGTCGATGCCGAGCGCCGCCGCGAGCTTGTCCATCTGCGCCTCGTGGGCGAAGCACGCCTGCGGGGCGCCGAACCCCCGCATCGCGCCGCACGGCGGGTTGTTCGTGTAGACGGCGGTCCCCTCGAGCCGTGCGTTCGGCACCTCGTACGGGCCGGTCAGGAACGTCGTTCCGTTCGCGATGACCGCCGGCGACGAGGACGCGTAGGCCCCGCCGTCGATCAGCATGCGCGCCTCGACGCTCACCAGGCGGCCCTCGCGCGTGGCCGTGTGGCGCATCCAGATGCGCGACGGGTGCCGCTTCTTGTGGGCGAAGAACGACTCCTCGCGCCCATACGTCATCCGCACCGGCCTTGCAGTCCGCAGCGCGAGCATGCAGGTGTGCAGCTGGAGGTGGATGTCTTCGCGCGAGCCGAACGCGCCGCCCATGCCCGCGAGCGTGATCCGGACCTTCGACTCGGGCAGGCCCAGGCACGGCGCGATCTGCTGGCGGTCCACGTGGAGCCACTGCGTGTTGACGAACAGTTCCACGCCGCCGTCGGGCGCGGGGATGGCCAGCGCCCCCTCCGGACCGAGCGGCGCGTTGTCCTGCATGGCCGTCTCGTAGTAGCCCTCGACGGCGATCTCCCCTTCGGCGTTCGGGTCGCCGTGCGCGATGTGCACGTGGCGCAGCACGTTGCCGAACGGGTGGATCGGCGGCGAATCCGCGTCGAGCGCGCGCTCCATATCGGTGACGGCGGGCAGGTCCTCATAGGTGACGCGAACCAGGCCGGCTGCCCGTCGCGCCTGCTCCTCGGTGGCGGCAGCCACGATGGCGACGGGTTCGCCAACATGGCGCACGACGCCGTCGGCCAGCACCGGCTGATCGGAGAACTCGAGTCCGAACGTCCGCTTTCCCCCGACGTCGTCGATCGTGAGGACCGCCCGGACGCCGGGTGCGGCAAGTGCTTCCGAGGCGTCCACGGACACGATCCGCGCGTGCGGCTTCGGGCTTCGAACCGTGTGGCCGAACAGCATCCCTTCGGCGTGCAGGTCGCTCGCGTATTCGAACGCGCCGCGGACCTTCGGCACGCCGTCGACCCGGGGGACGGACACACCGACGCCCGCACGTACGGCAGGAGGAGCTGCCCGCTCGATGGTGCTCATGCCGGCGCCCTATCACCGGCCACGCGCCGAGCCACCCGGTGACCCTCGACGGCGACCGAATCCTCGTCAACGGTGGCGAGCCGCCCATCGGACACCACCGGCCGGCCTTCGACGAACAGGTGGCGCACGCGCTCGGGACGGCAGTGCAACAAGGCGGCGACCGGGTCTTCGTCCGCGCCGGCGAACGACAAGCCGTCGATCGCGAACAGCGCGACGTCGGCGCGCTTCCCGGGTTCGATCGAACCGATGTCGTCGCGGCCCAGGCACGCCGCCCCGCCGCGGGTCGCCAGGCGCAGCGCGACGCGGTCGGACAGCGCGTCCGGCCGGCCGAGGGCGCGGGAGACCAGCATCGCCTGGCGCGCCTCCGCCAGCAGATCGCCCGAGTCGTTCGACGCCGAGCCGTCGACGCCGAGCCCGACGGCGACCTCCGAGTCCAGCATGTCCCGGGCGCGCGCGATGCCTGAGCCGAGCCGAAGGTTCGATGTGGGGCAGTGCGCCACCGAGGTGCCCGTCTCGGCGAGCTGCGCGATGTCGCCGTCCGAGAGGTGCACGCAATGGGCAAGCCACACGTCGGACCCGAGATACCCGAGGTCGTCCAGCAGATCGACCGGGCGCATCCCGAATCGCTCCCGGCAGTAGCGCTCCTCGTCGGCGGTCTCGGCGATGTGGGTGTGCAGGCGCACGCCCCGCGACCGGGCGAGCGCCGCCGACTCGCGCATCAGATCGGGGGAGACGGAGAACGGCGAGCACGGCGCGACCGCGATGCGGACCATCGCGCCCGGTGACCCGTCGTGATGCCGTTCGATAGCGGCGTCCGTCGCGGCCAGGACGTCCTCCGCGGCTTCGACCACATCGTCCGGTGGGAGTCCGCCGGCCGAGCGCCCCAGGTCCATCGAGCCCCGGCAGGGGTGGAACCGCAGGCCGACGCGCCGCGCGGCCTCGATCTCGGTGTCCAGAAGGTTGCCGGCGCCCGTCGGGAAGATGTAGTGATGGTCGGTGGAGGTCGAACATCCCGACAGCGCCAGCTCGGCGAGCCCGACCGACACGGCGGCGTGCACCCATTCCTCGTCCAGCCCGGCCCACACCGGGTAGAGCTCGGTGAGCCAGTCGAACAACCCCCGGCCGAGCGCGCGAACCCGCGTCATCGATTGGTAGAGGTGGTGGTGGGTGTTGACCAGCCCCGGGACCGCCACCGTCCCGCGCCC
>JBEDUK010000105.1:0-7309 GCA_040414485.1 Actinomycetota bacterium | reverse complement strand
CCGCGCAGTTCTGCAAGCCGTTCGGCATGCTCGGCGTAATCCGGCGACGGTGACATGGGTTCGAGCCCCAGATCCGGCTCGTCGCGCACGTCGAGGATCTCCACGGCCCTGAGGGCGTGCAGTGCCGCGAGGACCTGGTCCAGTCGGTGGGCAGTGACCACGATCTGCATCTGCGCCATCCGAACGAGCATTCAGTCACCCCCCGCCGAGGTCGGCGCGGGCAGCACGAATCGAATGACCGCTTGGACCGCCCCGTCGATCCGACCCTCCGCCGCGGTGGTGAACGCCTCGACGCCCCAGCGAGCGCGACGTTCGATCTCCTCCGCATCGTCGCGGGCGCGACCGATGGTTGCGCGATCCGCGCGATCGGCTTCCGCAACCGCCGCGCGCCGGGCGCTCGCGAGGAGCGCGTCGGCCGCGGAGCGGGCGTCAGCGACGGTCGCGTCGGCCCGGGCGCGGGCCGCCGACAGCCGTTCCTCCGACGATCGCTCGAGGTCGCGGATGGCAGGAAGGGGCGAGTCCAGGTCGGCCGCGGCGCGGACCGTCACGACGCGCCTCCCACTGACACAAGGACGCGACGCGAGCCCGGCTGGTGCGCCTTCGCCCGGCGGAGCCGGAAGTGCTCCTCCCGCTCCCGCTCGTCCAGGACCAGGCGGATCCGCCGCTGCCGGCGTCGCAGATCAGGGATGACGACGTGTTCCAGCGCGTTGACGCGCCGCGATGTGCGGCCGATCTCCTCGGCCAGCCTGCGCAAGCGGATCTCCCTGGTGGCGACGTCGAGCAACAGGTCGATCTCGTTCTCGAACGCGTCGGCCGCGTCGTCGATCCGGGCCGACGTGGCCAGGAGGCTGTAGCCCCGTCCCGTTCGCGGCCGCCCGACCTGGCCGCGTTCGATGTCCGGCACGGGCACGCCCATGATGGAGACCATGTGCGTCGTGACCGGAACCTCGCCGGTCGTCACGAGCGCCGCCGACCTGACGGATTCGGGGCCGTCCAGCGCCTCGGCCGTTCCCAGCCGAAGCGACGCCTCGGCGGCGGCCTGCTCCAACGCGTCGGCGCCGGCCATGGCCCGGTCGGCGGTGCGGCGGAACTCCTTCATCAGCTGGTTCCGCTTGTCGACGAGCAGGTCCCGGCCTCGCTCGGCGAGGGCGGCCCGGGCGCCGACGGCCAGCAGCTCCGTTCGCGTCGCGCCGCTTCGCTCCACGGATCCCTCCGGGGGGCCGGGCCGGCAGGGCGCCGGAACCTCCCGCAGGTCAGGCTAGCGGGAGCGTTTTCGCGCCCTCCGGGGCGGATGGCCCGGGGCCTTACCTGCCGAACGGACCGGTGCCGCCGCGCGGATCGAAGGGTTCGACCACGCACCAATCGGCTCGCCGCGCAGCTCGTTCAGGCTGCCGCCGCCACGTCCTCCCTCGGGGCGAGATGCGTCGGGAAGGTCATCCGCATCCACCCGTCGCCGGAGCGGACGGTTCCGTTGAAGCCCTTCCGGACACACGCCACGATCGCGTGGTTCTCCGGCACGGCGAGGCCGTCGAACGTGACGATCCCGTGGGACGCCGCGACCTCAGCCAGGTGGGTCAGCAGCAGCGTCCCGATCCCTCGCCGGCGGTAGGCGTCCGCCACCACCACGGCGGCCTCGGCGCGGAACGGATCGACCCGCTCATAGCACCCGTGCCCGATCACCTCGGCCCCGCTGGGCGTCGCCGCCATCAGCGCGAACCGATCCACGCCGTCGACGTCGGTCAGGATCGCCGACTCGGACTCGAGATCCACTCCCGCGGACAGGAACCGCATGTACCGCGACTCCTCGGACAGGCCGCACAGGAACCTCAAGATGCGCTGCCGATCCGACGGCAGGGCCGGCACGATGCGGACGAGCCCCCCGCCCGGGAGCCGGAAGATCCCCAGACGCTCGAGCGACTGGACCATGTGTGCCTCCTTCGCCGGCCTTTCTGCGATAAGTCTCCGGCACGGGGCGCCGGATCGGCGGGGCACCGCGGCCCGGACGCTCAGGGACCTTCGGCGCATCGCCGGGCTGCCTGACGCGCATACGATCGGGGACGGCAGGGCGCGGTCCTGCGGTCTCCGGCGGGGATCTACAGGACCGCGCCCTCGACGATGAGATCGCCCTCCTCGAAGCGCGACGGCCGCGCTGGATCGATGTCGAACGCATCGCACGGCTCGCCGGTCACGATCGCCGCGACGGCTCGGCCGCCGGCCGGGGCGTGCATGAGCCCGTGTCCGCCGAACCCCACGGCTTCGACGAACCGCGGCACGTCGCGCTCCTCACCGATGATCGGATGGTGGTCGGGCGTCTCCGGATAGAGCCCCGCCCAGCACTGATCCACATCGAGCGGACACGTCTCCAGGAACGGGAACCGGTTGCCGATCCGTTCGGCAAGCACCTCGAAGAACCGCGGGTCCACCTGCGTCTCCGATGAGGCGTCGGTCGGATCCGCGTAGGCGACCAGGAAGCCTCCGGCCTGGTCCCGCCGGCAGATCACGCCGGTATCGGCGTCGACGCACATCGGGATGAGATCGCGCGCCCCCGATGGATCGTGGAAGTACGCCGTGTGCCGGCGCACGCCGGTCACGGGCACCACGGCGTCGACCATCAGCGCGACCTTCGCCGCGTCGGCGCCGGCGGCGTTCACGACCCACCGGGCGTCGACCGAAGCCGTTCCCAGATCCACCTCGAAATCCCCGTTGGGCGCGCGGCGGATCGCCACCACATCCGCGTGCGGACGGACCGCGACTCCCAGACGCCTGGCCTCGTGGGCGTACGCCTGCACCATGCCGTTCGGATCGAAGAACCCGTCGCTCGCATGGAACGTCCCGCCGAGCAGGCCGTCGACCCGCAGGAGCGGCACCGCAGCCGCCACGTCCAGGCCGGTCAGCCATCGTGTCTCGACCCCCAGGCTCCGTTGGAGCTCCATTGCCGCCCGGAGAGACCGTTCGCCCTCGGGCGTCCCGGTGACGAACAGGTAGCCGGCCCGGACCATCCCGAGCAGGCCGGTGGCACGATCCAGCCGTTCCATCTCAGGGATCGAATACTGCGAGAACCGGATGTTCGTCGGGGTCGTGAACTGGGCCCGGAACCCGCCGTTCGCCCGCGCCGACTGGCCCTGCCCGACCGCTGGCTCGCGCTCCAGCACCACGACGCGGTCGACGCCGGCGCGCTTCAGCTCGTATCCGGCGGCGAGCCCGACGACGCCGCCGCCCACGATCGCCACATCCCATCGCTCGTCCATGCGCGATCGGCCTCCTTCGTCATGAACGTATCCGGGCGCTGCCGGCGCGGTCGGGCCGGCGGTCCCTTCCGGACCGGGCCGTCCGCCGGATTCGCTCCGCTCGATCCGTCCTCGCGTCGCTCGGCGGACGGACCCGCCGACCAGGGACCTTCGGCCCGACCACCGGGCCCGCACCCGCCGTATTCATTTGCCTGTGGTGTCCGCGTGCGCCCGAGCGGGTCCGACGAAGGGGGTTCGCCATGTCGATGTCGATGCCGATTCCGATGACTGCGCCGACCCCGACTCCGGTGCCTGAGGCGTCGGAAGCACCGGAGGTGCAGCACCGGTCTGAAGCGCCGATCCTGTCGGCCGAAGGGGTCCGAAAGATCTATCGAACCGGGGAAGTCGAGGTCGAAGCCCTCAAAGGCCTGGACCTCTCCGTGAATCGGGGCGAGCTCGTCTCCGTGATGGGGCCCTCCGGCTCGGGGAAGACGACGCTTCTCAACTGCCTGTCCGGCCTGGACGCCATCGACGGCGGGCGCGTGACGGTCGACGGCCGCGACCTGTTCGCCATGTCCGACGCCGCCCGGACCACGCACCGTGCCACGTCGATGGGATTCATCTTCCAGGCCTTCAACCTGATCCCGGCGTTCACGGTGGTGGAGAACGTCGAACTTCCATTGCTTCTGACGGGAACGCGCCAGAAGGAGGCGCGCCCGAGAGCCGTGGAGATGCTCGGCCGGGTGGGCCTGGCGCACCGCGTGGACCATCGCCCGAACGAGCTGTCGGGCGGCGAGCAGCAGCGGGTCGCCGTGGCCCGTGCGCTGGTGGCCAGACCGGCCATCGTGTGGGCGGACGAGCCCACGGGCAACCTCGACACCCACATGGCCGACCAGATCGTGGAGCTCCTGCATGAGCTGAACCGAACCGACGGCCAGACGATCGTGCTGGTCACCCACGACCAGGGGATCGGCGCCTCGGCATCACGGTTGGTAAAGATGCTTGACGGTCAGCTGGTCAGCGACGAGCACCGGGTGGCCGACGGGCAGTGGGAGGCGGGCAGCCAGCGTGTCGGCGGCCTTCGCGCCGCCGTCGGGGGGTGAGGCGGCGATGTATCCGAACCTCACGCCGACCCTCGTGGTGCTGCTGGTCGCCACGCTCGCCACGTCCGTGTTCATCGCGCTGCGAAGACCGGTGCTCCGCCGACTGGCCTTCCGCCAGGTGAGCCGCCGCCGAAGGGAGGCGGCGCTGGTGGTGCTCGGCTCCCTGCTCGGCACCGCGATCGTGGTGGGCAGCCTGATCGTGGGCGACACGCTGAACTTCTCGGTGAAGCAGGATGCGTATCGGCACCTCGGGCCGATCGACGAGATGGTCACCTCGGCCACGCTCACGAATGGCGCGGCAGCGGCACAGCGGCTCCAGGCTCTTCGAACCAACCCCGCGATCGACGGCGTCCTGACCGTGCACGGCGATCTGGCCGCCGTCACGAACCGGACCGCCGGCGGTGCCGTCGCGGAGCCGCGCACCGGCGTCTGGGATCTGGACTTCGCGCGGGCCGCCGCGTTCACCGGCGGCGTCGCGGGCGGATCCGGGCTGACCGGTCCTGCCCCGTCCGCCGGCGGCGTCGTCATCAACCAGGAGCTGGCGACGGCCGTGCGAGCCGCCGTGGCGACTCGCCTTACCTTCTACCTGTACGGCCGTCCGTTCGCGGCCACCGTCACCCGGGTCGTCCCCGCCGATGGGTTGGCCGGGCTGCCGATCGACGGCGTGACCAGGGCGGCGTTCTTCCCGCCCGGCACCTTGACCGCCGCGGCCCGAGCGGCCACGCAGGCGATCCCGGTGGTCGGTTCGGCACCCCAGCCGCGGACGATCACCCTCATCTCCAACGCCGGTGATGTCGAGGGTGGGAGCGCCGCCAGCCCTGCCGTAAAGCGCCTGATCCGCACGGCGCTGGGTCCGCTCGCGGCCGGCACGGCGGTCGAATCCATCAAGGCGCGCGTGCTGGCCGACGCCAAGACCGCCGGCGACTCCCTCGGTTCGATGTTCCTCATGATCGGGAGCTTCGCGATCATCGCCGGGATCCTCCTGCTGGTGATCATCTTCGTGATGCTCGCCGAGGAGCGGAAGTCCGAACTGGGCATGCTTCGCGCGATCGGGATGAAGCGGAGCCGGCTCGTTCGAACCTTCATCATCGAGGGCACGATCTACGCGTTGTTCGCGTCGCTCCTGGGCATCCTGGTCGGGATCGGCGTCGGGCGCGCCGTGGTCATCGTGGCGTCCAAGATCTACTCGGGCTACACCGCGGGCGGGAACGGCCTGCACCTGGTGTTCCACGTCACTCCGGTCAGCCTGATCAACGGATTCGCCATCGGCTTCCTGATCGCGGTGGCCACGGTGGTCCTGACGAGCGTCCGGATCAGCCGGATCAACATCATCGCGGCGATCCGCGATCTCCCGACCGACGGGGCGCGCAGGATGAAGCGTCGATGGGTGGTGGCGAGCGCGACCCTCGCGGCCGTCTTCGGCGCGCTGTCCGTGGGGGCGATCTCCACCCAGGAGAGCCTGGGCACGTACCTCTACCCATCGCTGGCGCTGCTGTTCCTGGCGCCGGTGCTGATGCAGTTCTGGCCGAAGCGGGGGGTCTACACGGGCGTCGCGCTGGCGACGCTGGCGTGGTGCCTGTCGGCGAACTCGCTTCGAACCCACGTGCTGGACAACGTCGGGCCCGGCTCGTTCGTGGTGCTCGGCGTGGTGCTCACGTTCGCCGCGATGGTGCTGGTGAGCGAGAACCAGCAGGTGGTCGCCGCGCCGTTGCGGCCGTTGGCGAACCGGACCACACAGGCAGGCTTGTCCACGCGCCTCGGGCTCGCGTACCCGCTGGGCCGCCGGTTCCGGACGGGCTCGATCCTGATCATGTACGGCATGGTGGTGTTCACGCTGGTGTTCATCACGGTCCTGGCGGCCCTGATCGATGGGACGGTGAACCGGACCGTGGCCAGCGCTTCGGGCGGCTTCGCGCTTCGCGTCGACTACAACCCGGCCGTTCCCTTCCCCAACCCGACCCGCGCGTTCACGACCGGCAGCCTCGCAGGGCAGGTACAGGCCGTTGCGCCACTCCTGCTCGACCGGGGGGTCGCGACCGGGATCTCGCGTTCGGTGACGGGCCCGGTGGATGTGGTCACGGTCGGTGCCACGCAGGCGCTCGTCGACGCCGGTGCCTTCCCGCTCACCGAGAGCAGGGCCGGCGTGCGCGGGGATCGCGGCGTGTGGGACGCCATGCTGATCGATCCGAACGTGGTGATCGTCGACCGTTTCCTCGGTCAGCTGAACGGTGGCGGCCCGCCCAGGACGCTGTTCCACGTGGGGTCGACGATCACGATCGCGAACCCGGCGACGGGCCGGCACGAGACGAAGACGATCATCGGCATCCTGGATTCGGCCTTCGGCTTCTACGGGATGGGCGGCGGCCTCTACAGCCCGGTGATCATGTCCGAGCCGGCACTGCGCGACCTGTACGGGCCGTCGGTGGGGATCTCCTCGGCGCTGATCAGGCCGACCCCTGGAGCGAACGTCTCCCTGCTGGCGTCGCGGATGCAGGGCCGGTTCCTGACCCACGGCCTGGTCGCGACCGACATCCGGCAGGCCGTCGAGGACAACTTCGCCGCGAATCGGGGCTTCTTCCAGCTCATGCAGGGCTTCATCGCCCTCGGGCTGCTGGTGGGCATCGCGGGCCTCGGGGTCATGATGGTCCGCGCGGTGCGCGAGCGGCGCCGGAGCATCGGCGTCCTGCGCGCCCTGGGTTTCCAGGCGCAAACGGTGCAGCGCGCGTTCCTGACCGAGAGCCTGTTCGTCACGCTGGAGGGCGTCGTGATCGGAGCGGCGCTGTCGATCGCGACGACCTACATGCTGTTCAAGAACTACGAGATGTTCAAGACGGCCGGCGGCGGGTTCTCGGTGCCCTGGCTGACGATCGGCGTACTGCTCGTCGTGGCGACGCTCGCGTCGGTGGTCGCCACGATCTGGCCGGCGCGGCAGGCCTCGAAGATCGAACCGGCGGTGGCCGTCCGGATCGCCGACTAGAT
>JBEDUK010000104.1:0-35379 GCA_040414485.1 Actinomycetota bacterium | reverse complement strand
TCGAGGTGGTCGTACAGGCGGCGCAGGCCCTCCATGTCATGCGCGCGGTTGCCCCCGAGGGCGAACCCGCCGCAGAACACGATCGTTTGGTAGCGCCTGGGCAGATCCAGCCGGTGGACCGGCTGGTCGAACAGCGTGACCGACAGACCCTCCGACTCGGCGCGCTCCCGACACAGCGCCAGCATGTCGGGGGAGATGTCGCAGCCGTCCACGTCCAAGCCGGCCTCGAGGAACGGGACCAGCAGCCGGCCCGTTCCGCATGCGACGTCGAGCGCGGGCTGGCCGTGCTCTTCGATGAACCGCTGGAAGTATTCGATCTCCGGACCCGTCCGGTTGAACTCGAACCACCAGCGCGCGATCAGGCCGTAGTGCCAGGTCTGGGGTTCGCTCGGAGCGGTGGTATCGGCCATCGCCGCACGGTACACCGGTCGGCGGAGAGGGCGTTAGCGGCCTGTTCTCCGTTCCCGAAGGAAGAGGATCACGGCGCCGGCCGCGACGGCGAGGCCGGCGACGACCATCGAGGCGAACGCCGCGATCATGAGCGTCTCCTTGTCGAAGCCGACCAGGAAGCTCATGGAACGGCTGCCGACGTCTGCTCCGCCCCATCCGGAGCGGATGACGACTGGACGTGCGTCCCGACGAACGCGAGTTGCGCGGACATCTGCCGGATCCGTTCGTCCACGACCAGCGAACCGTGTCCGGCTTCGAACCGGTACACCTCATGCGGCAGGCCGCGCGCCCCGAGCGCATCGACGTAGTTGAGGATCTGGCGGATGGGGCACCGGCTGTCGTGGTCACCGGCCAGGATCAGCACCGGCGTCCGGACCTCGTCGATGTACGTCAGCGGCGAACGTTCGACGTACAGATCGCGGTTCTCCGCGGGTGAGCCCAGGAACAGCGAACGGTCGAACGCCTGCAGCTCGCTGCTCTCATCCTCGTAGGCCGAGATGTAGTCGGCGACCGGAACCGCTGCCGAGGCGGCCGCGTAGCGGTCCGGGTACAGCCCGATCGACAGCAACGTGACGTAGCCGCCCCACGAGCCGCCGGCGACGACCGCGCGAGCAGGGTCCGCGATCCCCTGCGCGACCAGGTCGTCCAGGCCCGCCAGCACGTCCTGGCACTCGGGGAACCCCGGGTCGCCGATGAGGGCGTCGCGGAAGACGGTCCCGTAGCCGGTCGAACCGCGGTAGTTGACCATCCCCACCGCGTAGCCGTGGTCGACCCACGCCTGCACCACAGGCATGAACGTGTCGGTGTACGCCCACGTGGGTCCGCCGTGCACGTACATGACGGTGGGGAACGGCCCTTCACCCGGTGGGGTCACCACGAACCCATGGATCCGCTCGCCGTTCGGGTTCGTGAACCACCACGAGCGGTACGGCTGACCGTCCGGCGCGCGCAAGCCGTCAGGTTGGTTGACGATCTCGTCGTTGCCGGCGATGCGTGTGGTCGGGGGCGAGGCGCCATTCGAGATCTGGAACCAGACGGCGCCGTCCGGGCGAACGCCGGCGCCGGCGATCGAGCCGGCAGGATGGTCGACGCGGACCGGCTGTCCGGTGGCCCGCGTTGCTTCGACCGGGAGCCGGAAGAGCTCCGTTCGGCCCTCGTGGTCGTGCACCAACAGCAGCGCCGAACCGTCCGGCCACCAGTCCGCCACCGAGACGTCGCCGGGGAGGTCCAGCGGAATGTCGGTCCGTTCGCCGGTGGCCAGATCCCACAGGGCCGGCCGGTCGACTCCTTCGCGCTCGTGCACCAGCGCCAGGCGGCGGTCGCCGCGCACGGGCGAGAACCCGGCCACTGAGAGGCCCAGGCCGTCCCCGTCCCACTGCTCGCTGGCGGACTCGCCCCCGCGCTCCAGGTCCATCACGCGCACCGCGAGGTGGATCGCGTCGCCGTGCTCGGCGTGTTCGATCGCCAACAGCGTTTCGTCACGGGACAGGTCCGCCACGTGGATGACCTGCGGATCGCCGTGGATGCGTTCGGCCGGGTGGCCGTCGCGTGCCAGCCAGATCGAGAAGCCATCCTCGTCGCCCAGGCCGACGGCGGTGACATGGTCGCCGACGGCCACGCCCGCCGACCACGCGTCGGGGACGCCTTCGACCAGCGCTCGCCGCTCCCGGGCGTCGCCGTGGAACGACTCCAGCACCCAGTGGCCGATCTCGCTCCCGGTTTCGTCGTGGAACCAGACCACGCCCTCGCCGTCGGGGGTGGGGAACGCGTGGACCACGCCGATCGGATGGTCGGTGACCTGACGGCGGATGTCCCGTGCGCGATCCCAGGCGAACACCTGGTAGACGCCGGTCTCGTTCGAGATCACCGTCAGTCGGTCGGGCGCCTCGCGCGCCCACGTGGGGAACAAGGCGAAGGGCGCGCGAAACCGCTGCTCCCAGGCTGGCATCTCCGTGGCCATGGACAGGCGAGCCTAGCGCATCGCCCTTGAAAGACCTGGTACGCGGTGGGTTACCCCCCGGGCGCCGTCTGCATGGCGCGGCGCTTTGCCTCCGTTCGGCGTTCGGCCTCCAGGCGTTCGAGGTCCACGGTTCCGTGATCGACGAACGACATTGCGTCCGCGATGGCGGTGTGGCCGGCCACCTCCCGGATCTGCCGGTGCATCTCCTGGGCGATCCGGCGATAGGTGGGGTGGCCCTGCGGCGAGGACCGCAGCTCGATCAGGTGCATGGCCTCGCGGGCGTTCATCTGCATGGCGAATCGGATCCGGTAGGCCATGCTCACGGCGTACTGCGCCACCTCGGGGCCGCATCGGTCGCCCAACAGTCCGTGCAGGTCGGCCGATGCGGTCATGACCTGGCGCCAATCCGATTCGGCGTCGGGTCCCAGGGCCCGGACGTCGTCCGGGAGTTCGAACCCGTGCTGGGGCGTCAGTCGCTGCCACTGGATGGTGAGCAGGCGGTGACGCTGGAGGTCGCGGAAGGCGCCGTAGTCGCACAGGATGTCGAACCGGTACCCGGCGCGCTCGAACGCGCGGCCCGGCCGGTGCCGACGGTTGCCGCGTTCGCCGATCGCAGCCCTCAGGATCCGAGCCCGTTCCTCCGCGTCCATGGCGCGAACCCGCTCCATCAACTGGTCATCGGGCAGCCCGCTGGCCTCGTAGAGCGCCGAGGCGGCGATCTTCGCCTCGCCCTCAGGGTCCCATTCGACCAGCGCGACCTCGGGCCGGGGTTCGGCGATCGCGCCGCGGAGCGCCTCCGTCGCGGCGGCCGCCGCGGCATCGCGCCCGGCCGCGAGGTACTCGGTCCACGCGCCGCCCCGGTCGGGCACGTCGACGCGGGTGAGGAACGCCCCGATGACCTTTCGAAGTTCGACCAGCATTCGGTCGGCGCAGGCCCGAACCTCGGCCAGCGGATGCCCGCGCATGCGCAGGAGCAGTTGCTCGAACGACTGCGCGGACGCGTAGATGCCGACGTTGGTCTGGGTGGCGGCCGGCAGCATGGGCCGAAGGGTGTCGAGCGCCTTAGCCCGGATGGTCGCCCGGTAGACCGCGTCGGGATCGCCCGGGTCCTGCGGGAAGCGCTCCCGGTACATGGCCTGGGCGGGCTCGAGCCAGCGCGCGTAGGTCTGGAACGCCGCGTCCAGGACGGCGCGGTAGCGGCCCTCCAGGTCCTGATCGATCACCTCCTGCGGGACGTGGTACCGGAACGGCCGCCCGGTGTAGGGGATGTATCGCGTGGACTGCTCGAGGTAGCCGGCCAGCCGGCCGCGCTCGAGGATCTTCGCCAGCAACTGTGAGGCGTCCTCGACCGCGAGGTGCACGCCGCCCAGTTGCGCGACCGAGTCGTCGCCGTATTCGAGGAAAACGCGTTCGTACAGGCGCTCCGCCCTGCCGACGTCCACGTCGCCCGCCTTCTCGGCCGCGCCCTCGGGTGCGCCGTTGGAGGCGAATTCGTCCAGGAACAGCCGGCGAAGCGATTTGGGCGAGCGCGAGTAGCGAGCGAAGAGCGCGCCCTTGACCACCTCGGGAAGGTCGGTCAGTGCGAACACCGGACCTTCCAGCGCCGTGAAGTGCCGGCTCAGGACCGCGCGCTCCTGCGGCGTGAACGCCTGCGGGGCTCCGTCGCCGTTCATCCCGGCTCGGATCGTACCCCCGCCCGCCGACACCGAGGTCAGCGAGCCGTCTACGGGGGACTGGTTGGTGGGCTGGTCGGTGGAGTCGTGGGTGGTGTGGTCGGTGGAGTCGTGGGAGGCGTCGTCGGCGGGGTGGTCGGCGGCGGGGTCGTGGTGGTCGGCGGAGGCGTCGTCGTCGGGAACGGCACCGTCCGCAGGACGATCGTCGTCGACACCGGCTGCGTGGAGAACGGCGCCGGGCTCTGGCTGGACACGAACCCCGGCGTCTGGCAGCTCGACCCCGACTCCTCGCCGCCCACCTTGATCGAATGGAATCCGGCGGTGCGGAGCTGCGACTTCGCATCCGTCAGGCTCAGACACGTCACGTCCGGCACCACGCCGGTCTGGATGGTCGGCCCGGTGGAAACCCGCACCGAGATGGGGGCGTCGAGCGGCTGTTGGCCGGTGGGATCGCAGCCGATCACGTGCCCGACCGGCACGGTGTCGTCCGCCGTGGGCGTGTCGTTGACGTTCGTGAAACCGGCGAGATGCAGCGCGCTGTCCGTCTGCCCCTGCGGCTGGCCGACGTGGCAGAGCGGGGTCACGTCGACGGTCTGTGTGTTGCTGTTCAGCAGCGAGTTCGCCAGCAGCGCGAGCCCGACTCCAAGCGCCGCCAGCGCCAGCACCGCGAGCACGATGGCGATGATCCGCCGGCGACGCACCTTCCGGCGGTTCGCGGCCGCAACGGCATACGTCGCCATCGCCGTGTCGCGCGCCGGCGATATGACCTGCGTCGCCCCCACGGGCAGCACCGGCGTCGCAGCCACGGTCTGGCCGGCCAGGAACCGCTCCAGGTCCGCAGCGAGGTCGCCCGCGGTCTGGTACCGGTTCTCCGGGTTCTTCGACAGGCACTTCATCGCGATCGCCTCGAGCGCCGGCGGGATGCCCTGCGTGACCTGGCTGGCCGGCACGGCGTCCTCCCGGACATGCTTGTAGGCGACCGCCACCGCCGTCTCGCCGGAGAACGGTGGCTGCTTCGTCAGCATCTCGTAGAGCACGACGCCGAGCGAATAGATGTCCGAACGGGCGTCGACCGTGGCGCCCTGCGCCTGCTCGGGCGAGAAGTACGTCGCGGTCCCGAGCACGGTCGCCGTCTGCGTGACGCTGTCCGCCAGGACCGCTCGGGCGATGCCGAAGTCCGTCACCCGGGCCGTGCCGTCCTGGCTGATGATGATGTTCGCCGGCTTGACGTCGCGGTGGACGATGCCGGCGGCGTGAGCCACCGCGAGCGCCCGCGCGACGTCCAGGGCGATGCGTGCCGCCCGGGTCGGCTCCAGCGGCGCCTCCCGCTGGATCACCCTGGCGAGGGTCGGCCCCGGCACGTACTCCATCACGATGAACCAGGTGTCACCGTCCGAGCCGGTGTCGTAGACCTGCACGACGTTCGGATGGTTCAGCGCCGCGGCGGCCTGGGCCTCGCGTCGGAACCGCGTCACGAACGACCCGTCACGGGCGAACCGATTGTGGAGCACCTTCACCGCCACCCGGCGGTTCAGGACGCGGTCCACGCCCAGGTAGACGTCGGCCATGCCGCCCTGGCCCAGGATGGATTCGAGCTCGTACCGGCCCGCGAGCACGCGCGTTTCAGATGTGTCCATCGAACCGCTCACGTTACCCCCTGCGCAGCGCCGCTTGAATCACGGCCTTCGCGATCGGGGCGGCGACGTGGCCGCCGGTCGCGTCGCTTCCAAGGTTCCCGCCGTCCAGGACCACGACGGCGACGGCGATCGTCGGGTGCGCGGCAGGGGCGAACGCCACGAACCACGCGTGCGGGTTCCCGGAGCCGCCGTGCTGGGCGGTGCCGGTCTTCCCCGCGACCTGAACGCCGGGGATCTGCGCCGGCGTCCCGGTGCCATGGTCAACCACGTTGACCATCATGGCCGTCAGTTCCGCGGCGGTCTGCGAGGAGATCGGCTGCCCCAGCTCCTTCGGGCCGAACGTCTTCACCGTCCGCCCCGAAGCGTCCCGGATGCTTGTCACCAGGCGCGGCGCCATCTCCACGCCGCCGTTGGCGATGGCGCTCCCCACCAGCGCCATCTGCATCGGGTTCGCCACGACGCTCGCCTGCCCGATGGCCGAGTACGCAAGCAGCGGCAGGTTGTCCTTGAACGTATCGGCCGGCGGGATCTTCCCTTCGGCGAACGGCAGGTCGAACGGGATCTGCGTGTCGAAGCCGTACGCCTGGGCCTGGTTCACCAGCGCCTCGGCGCCGAGGTCCAGCCCGACCCGGCCGAACACGACGTTGCAGGAGACGGTCAGCGCCACGTCCAGCGAGATCTGCGGGACGCCGCCCGCGCAGTGTTCGTTGCCGAAGTTCTTCAGCGTGTTGTTCGTCTGCGGGAGGTCGAGGAACGGAGGGTTCGGATACAGCGTCTGCGGCGTGGCGCCGCCCTCGAGCGCCGCCGACGCGGTGACCATCTTGAACGTCGAGCCCGGCGGATACAGCTGCTGGATCGCCTTCGACAGCAGCGGCTTCCCGGGGTTGGTCGTGATGCGCTTCCACGCAGCCTGCTGCACGGCGGTGTCGTGCGAGGCCAGCGGGTTCGGGTCGAACGACGGGTGCGACACCATCGCCAGGACCTCACCGGTGCGCGGGTCCATGGCCACGACCGCGCCGGGCAGGTTCCCGAGCGCTCGCGTGGCCGTGCGCTGCAGGAGCGGATCGATGGTGGTCACCACGTCCGCGCCCCGCTTCGGCCTGCCCAGGATCTGATCGGTGAGGCTCTGCGGGATGAGCTCCGGCGCGGTGCCGGCCAGGAAGTCGTTGTACGTGTGCTCCAGCCCCGCCGAGCCGTAGATCAGCGAGAAGTAGCCGGTGATCTGGCCGTACAGCGCACCGCCCGGATACTGCCGCAGGTAGACGTAGCGCCCGCCGGTCTTGACGCTCTTCGCGAGCACCGTCTGGCCGTCCCGGGCCAGGATCGCCCCGCGGTCCACGGCGTACTGCTCCAGGATCAGCCGATGGTTGGCGGGATCGTTCGCCAGCTTGTGCGCGTCCACGACCTGCAGGAAGTTCACCTGAGCGAACAGAAGCACGAACAGCAGGAGCAACGCGATCCCGAGCCGCCGGACCTGCTTATCCATCGACGCTCGCCTCCTGTTGGGCGGCCGGGAGCCGAGCGCTCCTCCGCGGCATCGGTCCCGCGCTCACCCGCACCAGCAGGGCGAGCAGCACGAAGTTCGTCACGACGCTCGAGCCGCCGTAGGAGACGAACGGCAAGGTCACGCCGGTCAGCGGGATCAGCCGCGTCACGCCGCCCACGATCACGAATACCTGCAGCGCGACCACGGTCGACAGGCCCGTCGCCAGCAGCTTGCTGAAGCCGTCCGTCGCGCCGAGCGCCGCGCGGAGGCCGCGGCCCACCAGCACCAGGTACAGGAGCAGGATCCCCGTGACGCCGAGCAAACCAAGCTCCTCGCCGATCGCGGCCAGGATGAAGTCCGTCCACACGTCGGGGATCAGGACGGGGTGGCCCAGGCCGAGGCCGGTTCCGGCGATGCCGCCGGTACCGAACGCGAACAGCCCCTGCGCCAACTGGTAGCTGTCGCCCTGGATGTACCTCGGGTCGAGCGCGTGCAGCCAGATGGTGACCCGGACCTGGACGTGCGGGACGGTGGCGTAGGCGAGCAGCGCCCCGACGGCGAACAGCAGCGCGCCCAGCACCAGGTACTCCCATCGGGCGGTCGCCACCCACAGCATCACGACGAAGATCCCGAAGAACAGCAGCGAGGAGCCCAGATCGTTCTCGATGAACAGGATCGCCAGCGAGACGCCCCACGCGATCAGCAGCGGCGCCAGGTAGCGCGGTTCGGGCAGCCGGAACGGCCCGATCCGGCGCGTGGCGATCGCCAGCAGTTCCTTCTTCGAGTTCAGGTACGACGCCAGGAAGATCACGATCAGGACCTTGCCGATCTCGGAGGGCTGGAACCGCAGCGGACCTACCTGGAACCACAGCCGCGCGCCGTTGACCGCGAAGCCGCCGAGGCCGCCCACGTGCGGGGCGATCGGGAGCAGGAGCATGAGGATGCCCAGCAGCCCGATGGTGTACGTGTACGCGTCCAGCCTCCGCTGGTCCCGAACCAGCACGAGCGTCACGCAGTACGCCAGGAGCCCGATCAGGACCCAGACGAACTGCGGCTGGGCGAGGTGCAGCGTCTTGTGGAGTTCGATCCGAAGGCCCTGTTCGATGCGGTAGATGACCGCGTACCCGACCCCGGCCAGCACCGCCGCGGTGGGCAGGAACGCAGGGTCGGCACCGGGGGCGAACCGGACGGTGACCAGATGCGCGATCAGGTAGGCGACGCCGAGGACCCCGACGAACGCGCCAACGTTCGTCGGGGTCGATCCCGTCAGGCCCATCGTGACCAGGATGTAGGCGAACGTGGCGAGCCCGACCGCGAGCAGGATCAGGATCAGCTGACGAATGGCGCGCGACCGGTTGACCGTGCGCCGCTCGCCCCTGGTGGCGGTCGGCGACGAGGAGGCGGCGACGCCCATCAGCCCGCCGGTCCAAGGATGCATGTGGACGACTGCGATCGGCACATCGTCCGCTGGAGGCTGCCGACGATCCGTTCGGCATCGGCCCGGCTGTCGGCGTGGATCCCATCGCGCAGGCCGCTGGCGAACCGTGCGGCCTGGTCCGCGGGGAGCCGCGTCGTGCGCTCCACACGGGACAGGCGCACCCCGAGCAGCGTCGCTGGGATGCCCCGGTAGATGGCGACGCTCGATCCGGAGGTGCCGACGTACCACTGGCGGTTCAGGTACGAACGAACCCCGAGGAAGCCGCCCAGGATCGCCAGGGCGAACAGGCAGAGCAGGGCCGTGACGACGACCCCGGTCCTGGGACGGCGCCGCCGCGCGCGCGGCGTCTCGGCCGCCGCGCCGGCGACGTTCTCCTGCGGTTCGGCCGAGCGCTCGACGGCCTGGATCTCGGATGTCGTGTGGGCCTCGTCCTCGGCGGCCAGGGCCGTCGCACCCGCCGCCCCGGCCGCGCCCGCGGTGTCCTCGTCGCCGGCCTGCTCGGCGACGTCGATCACGATCACCGTGATGTTGTCGTCGCCTCCGGCGTCGTTCGCCGCCGCGACCAGGCGGTCCGCCGCCTCCTGTGCCGTCGGCGCTGAGGCGACCACGTCGCGGATCGCCTCGTCGGGGAGCATGTTCGACAGGCCGTCAGAGTTGATCAGGAAGCGGTCGCGGTCGTGCAGGTCGATCGACAGGTGGTCGACGTCGACATCGTCGTCGACCCCGAGCGCCCGGGTGAGGATGCTCCGCTGGGGAAGGTGTTCGGCCTCCTCGGCGGTGAACCGTCCGCGGCGAACCCAGTCCTGCGCGACGGTGTGGTCCTCCGTCAGCTGACGGATCTCGCCGTCGCGCACGAGGTACGCGCGCGAGTCGCCGACGTGCAGCACTTCGGCCTTCGTGCCGGAGACGAGCATCGCCGTGACCGTCGTGCCCATGCCCTGGAGGTCGCGGTCGGATTCGCCGCGTTCGAGCACCGAACGGTTCGCATCCAGGATCGCCTGGCGGACGGCGGCGACCGACTCGTCCGTTCGATCGGCGACGGCCGTGCGTTCCAGGGTCTCGACGGTCATCGCGGAGGCCACGTTCCCCCCACGGTGCCCACCCATGCCGTCGGCGACGGCGAACAGCGGCTCGCGCACGAGCATCGAGTCCTCGTTCCGGCTGCGATGCCGGCCGATGTCGGTGCGGGACCCGACGGTGAGGACGAAGCGCGTCACCGGCCCACCCCGGTCACCCCTTCAGCTCCAGCGTCGTCGTCCCGATCCGCACGCGATCGCCGGCCCGGACCTCCGACGGCGAGGTGACCTTGCGCTGATTGAGGAACGTGCCGTTCGTCGACCCGAGGTCCTCGACGAACCACGCCCCGTCCTGCGGGTAGATCCGCGCGTGGAACTGCGACACGTACGTGTCGGGAAGCCGAAGGTGGCAGGCGTCGGCCCGGCCGATCTGGATCGGGCCGGTGAGCTTGAACGCCCGGGCGCGCTTGCCCTTCTGGTCCAGGATGGCGATTGAGGCGGGCGCCTTGCCCTTCCGCTTCATCGGCGCGGGCGCGGCCGCAGCCGCGGCGGCTGCCCCGGGCGCGCCGGCGCCGGGCGTTCCGGCGCCGGGCGTTCCGGCGGCCGGTCCCGGGGCGGCGCCGGACCGGGAGCGCCGCAGATCCAGAACGATCGCCCGCGCGATCCGGTACACGAACAGGTAGAGCAGCGCGAGGAAGCCGAGCTTCAGTGCGGTCAGGGTGATCGACGGGATGGTGGCCGTCATCGAGCCCGGAATTCGAGCACGGTCCGCCCGATGGTGATCCGGTCGCCATCGTGGAGGGCCCGTTCGCCCACGGCGTGCTCGTTGACCATCGTCCCGTTCGTCGAGCCCACGTCGGCGATGACCCATTCGCCGTTCTCGCGCCGGATCTCGGCGTGCCGGCGGCTGGCGCCGGGGTCGGCCAGCGGGATGTCGGAATCGGGCAGACGCCCCAGCGAGAGCCGGTCCTTGGTCAGTTCGAACACCTTCCCGGGGGCGGGGCCGGCCACGGTGACGAGCTCGGGCGGGATCTGGATCGCGGAGGGAGCCCGACCGGCGTCGCCCGCCGCCACGCCGTCCCGGCCGTCGGCGGGGTTGGCGGGATGGTGCGCGCGCGCCGCCTCGGCCGCGGCGATCGCCGCCTCGCCCGACGCGTTCGGGCCTTCGACCAGGGTCGCCTCGCACAGGAACCGGCCGGAATGGAGCGACTCGTCGACCTCGAAGACCACCTCGGGCGGGCCCACCAGCGCCCAGTCGCGCGAGGACGCGCCGTCCCGGACCACCTGCTGGAGCTCGGTTCGAAGCGAGTTCTCCGTGCCCTGGAAGCGCTCGTAGTCGTCCGGGGCCAGGACGAACGCGAACCGGTTCGGCACCCAGGTCTCGTGCACGCCGACCGTCCGGCCCGCGTCCATCTCCTTGAGGATGCGTCGCGCCAGTTCCACCGGCTGCACGCCGCCGCGGAAGGCCTTCGAGAAGATGCCCTCAATGGCGCCTTCCAGGCGGCGCTCGAAGTCGCTCAGGATCCCCATGACATTGTTTCCGCAGGTGAAGGGCGCGGTGCCGCCCCTATCCTACCCCGGGCATCCGTTCGCCCCTTGAGTCGAACCCGTGGAGGTTCGGTAGCGGCCGCCGGCGGGGTTGGGAGCCCGATTCGCCCGAAGCGGGCGATTCGTCTACCGTTCGTGCGGTCCGTTCGAGCCGACCAGAGGTTCAACAAGGGGGAATCGTGCGCAACCTGTCCGGATCGCGCGTTCGAGGCATCGTGGTGGTTCTGGCCGCAGCCGCGGTGCTGGCGGTCTTCGCCGCCGCCGGCGCCCTGGCCAACGTGAGCCTGGTGAAGGTCAGTTCCGACCCGTTCAAGAACACCTCGAGCTTCCACAAGACGCAGGTCGAACCCGACACGTTCGCGTGGGGCACGACAATCGTGTCCGTCTTCCAGACCGGCCGCTTCGAGGACGGCGGCTCGTCCGACATCGGGTTCGCGACCTCGACCGACTCGGGCGCCACGTGGACGCACGGCTTCCTGCCGTACACGACCGTGTACTCGAACCCGCCGGGGACGTTCGCCCGGGCGACGGACCCGTCGGTCGCCTACGACCCCAAGCACGACGCGTGGCTCATCGAATCGCTGGGGATGAACGGCAGCGGCGAGGGCAGCGCCGTGATCGTGAACCGTTCCACCGACGGCGGCCTGTCGTGGTCGAAGCCCATCACGATCCTGACCCAGGACGGCGCGGACAAGAACTGGATCGTGTGCGACACATGGGCGTCGAGCCCGCACTACGGCAACTGCTACACCGAATGGGACGACAACGGCGCGGGCAACCTCCTGCAGATGTCCACCTCGACCGACGGTGGGAAGACGTGGTCCATGGCCTCGGTGCCTTCGACCTCAGTGATCGGCGGCCAGCCGCTGGTCCAGCCGAACGGGACCGTGATCGTGCCGACGGACGACGGCTTCGAGGGAGACGTCGAATCGTTCCGTTCGACCGACGGCGGCGCGTCGTACGCGGGCCCGGTCGCGATCTCGCCGATCTCGAACGCGATCGATGGGAGCGACATGCGCTCGCCGCCCCTTCCGTCGGCCGAGGTCGACGCCGGCGGCAAGGTGTACGTGACGTGGGCCGACTGCCGGTTCCGTTCGGGCTGCTCGGCGAACGACATCGTGATGAGCACGTCGAAGGACGGCCTGACGTGGTCGACGGTGACGCGGATCCCGATCGATCCCACCAACAGCGGCGTGGATCACTTCTTGCCGGGGATCGCCGTGGACAGCACGACGAAGGGCAAGGCGGCGCATCTGGCGCTGACTTACTACTACTTCCCGACGAATAACTGCACGGTCGACACCTGCCAGCTGGACGTGGGGTTCGTGTCCTCGTCGGACGGCGGTCGGACGTGGTCCTCACCGGTGCAACTGGCCGGCCCCATGAAGATCGCCGGGCTGCCCCTGACGAACCAGGGCTACATGGTGGGGGACTACATGTCGACGTCGATCCTCGGCGGGAAGGCGTGGACGGTCTTCGCCAAGTCGAAGGGCTCGGCGTGCACGCTGGGGCAGATCAAGTCGTGCCAGCAGAAGATGGTCGCTCCGGCTTCCGGGCTGGCGGTCACGGGCGGTCAGATCCCCGTGGGCCGCGAGCGTCCGGTGGCGCTCGGCCTCGGCAGGGCGACTGGAGGGCTCCGAACCGCTTCGTAAAGCACCTTTACGACCGCTGGGTTCGAATGGCTGGCCAGAGGCCGTTTGCTAGCATCGATAGCGTTCGGCCCCGGGCGAGTGGCGGAATAGGCAGACGCGCAGGATTCAGGATCCTGTCCAGGCAACTGGGTGGGGGTTCAACTCCCCCCTCGCCCACCGGATTGACACAGCTCGCGCCGTGTTGCCTGGCATCGCCCCTTTTCGCAGTCGCCCGGGTACATCGACGCCTGGATTGAGGGTCCCGTCGCGCAGTCTGGGACGTATTCAGGCGGTCGCAGATGATCTGGTGGGCTGGAGCGACTCCTCCACTCCGGTCGGCGGCGATGCTGACCACGAAGCATGGTCCTACCGAGAGGCCACGAGCTTCGGCGGCCGTCCGTACCAGAACCAAAATGGGGCGAACGCCTCATGGTCGGCGCCGGCCGTCTCCCTATGCTCGAGCCGTCCGACGAGAGGAGGCGTAGATGGCGAAGTTGTCGAAGGACGGCACGCCGCCCATCGAGATGGGCGACCTGGGGACCGATTGGCGCGGCGACCTGGACGGTTACACGACTGAGTTCGTCGCGACGAACGCCCAGACCGACCTGACCGAGCTCCTCCGGGGGCTGCCGGGCGATGTCTGCCCGTCGCAGCACTGGGGGTACGTATTCGCCGGTCGCGTGTGGTTCCGCCATGCCGACCGCTTGGAGGAGTTCCGGCCCGGGGAGGCCTACCACGTCGAGCCGGGGCACACCGCCGGCGCCGACGCGGGCTCCGAGTTCCTCATCTTCAGCCCCGCGGAGGTGTTGGCCGAGGTCGAGGCGCACATGATGCGCCGCATGCGGGAAGGCGCGGCGACCGGCTGATCGCCGATCTACGTCGACGCGGGCTCCTCCTCCGGGAGGGGCCCGTGCTTGGCGAACAGCCCCGCTGCCGTTCGGCTCGACACGCCGATCTGCCGTTCTGCTCCATCGCTGGCGGCGAGGCGAGCATCGCGATGGAGGTCCTTCAAGCCTCTCCAATCTCTCCGAGAGATCGCAGGTCGAGCGTCACGCAGGTGCCGGGACCTCCGAGCCGATGTGGCCCGGCGCAGCCGCTCGCCGCGCCGGGCCACGTCGCTCTCGTCTGCATCCCCGCTTACAGGCTGACCGATCCCGCGCAGCTCTCTCCGGTGGCCGGGTTCGTGGCCCTCCCGCCGATCTTGTCGGTTCCCGCCCGGTTGGTGATCAGCTTGTGAACCGTGAAGGACCCGCTCGGTCCCTGGGTGATCTTCGTGCCCTTGAACACCTGCGTGCCGTTGTCCGTCAGGGCCACGTTCCACGTCTGGCCGATGACGTTGGAGTCCACCTCGAACTCGACTTCGATCCTGCCGTTGTCGGGCTTCGCCTTCAGCTTCCACGTGCTCTGCGCGCTGCACTTGCCCGAGGCCCTCACGCCGCCGCCCTTCGTGATGCCGTCCCCGTGAGACGCGGATGCCGCGATCGGAGCCGCGAACACCATCGCCCCCGCCAGGAGTCCCGCCAGAGCCAGTCGCTTGCCGTTCGTCATCGCCCTGCCCCTTTCTGTCCGCCGGAGGGCTGGTCCCTCCGAACGAGTTCCAGGCTGGGCGCTCACCGGTCCCGGTCACAATCGGTCGGTGGTCGGCCGACTTCAGGCCTGGGCGGTCCTACGACCATGGTCCCGTTGCCGCGGGTCCACACATGCCGGACGCTCATCTCCAGGAGGGGACGATGGATCGTGGCGAACGGATCGGCGAGCGCGGGGAAGGCGTTGCCGTGCCCGTCCCGGCCCGTCGAAACGGTGCCGTCGCCAGGGTGAAATTCACGGCGGTGACCAGGCGGCTGACCTCAGAGGTGCAGGTGTCCTTCGGCGCACAGCCGGACGGGCCCCGGCTGGGACGGTTCGTCGTCGCGCGGGTCCTTGCGACACCCGCCGGCGTGCATGTGCGGGATCGCGCCGGCAGGCCGGTCCGCCTGTATCCGGACGACCTCATCGCGGGCGCCTGGGCGCAGTCCGGCAGCCACGGCGTGGCTCGCGCGCGGTTGCTGACATCCGGTGGGTTGATGGGTGACGGCACGTGCATCCCTTGCGAAGGAGCCGAGGTCGAGGTGGTGGGCTTCATCAGCGACCTCATGGCCACCCCGCTGTCGACGGGCGCCGTCGCCCGAATGCCTTCGAGTCCGGCGATCCCTGCGGTCGGCACGATCGCGGTGATCGGCACGGACGGCTGCAACGATGACGTTGCCGCCGCGGTCGTGAACGGCTGGGCGCGGACCGGATTCGCGGTGGGAGCCGGGCGCGTCTCGGGGGAGGAGAACGGCACCCAACGGTGGTCGATGCTCGACGCCGGCGCCGAGATGACCGCAGACTTCCTCGACTTCGGGATGCCCGCGACGAACGCGTATCCGCTGGATCGCAGGGCCGGCGCCATGCTCGCGATCCGCGACGCGCTGGTCGCCGACGGTGCGCAGGTCGTCGTGCTCCAACTCGACGACGGGGGCGGACCGGAGGCCCGGTCGCTGCTGGGACGACTCGCGAGCATGGCGGACGCGGCAGTGGTCTGCGCCGTCGACGAACAGGACGCCCGTTTCGTCCTGGATCGGATCGACGGCCTGTCGATCCCGGTTCGGGCGGTGTCGGGGCCTGCCGCGGACGACCGCGCCGTTGCCGCGAGGATCGCCGCCCGGTCCGGGATGCCGGTCCGATCCGTCGTCGACCTGCGTGCCGGAGCCGCCGCGAGCTTGTTGGCAACGACAGGATCCGCGCCGCACATCGTGTGAGCCGCAGCTCCCGACGGCTGGTCGCGGCGCTTGGCCTAACCGCCTACCGATCCTGGTCGAGCAGGCCGTTCCGTTCGGCCCACAGGGCGGCCTGCGTGCGGTCCGCCACCCCGGTCCGCTGGAACACGTTCGTGAGGTGCGCTTTCACGGTCTTCTCCGAGATGCCGAGCCGTCGGGCGATCTGCTTGTTCGCCAATCCCTGGGCCAGCAGGATGAGGACCTCGCGCTCGCGATCGGTCAACGTGGATGACGGCTTGCGCTCCGTCCGCGCGGAGATCAGGGCGTGCGCGGCCTTCGGCGCCAGCGGCGACTCCCCGCGGGCCGCGGCCTGGATCCCACGATGGATCTCGTCGGGTTCGGCGTCCTTCAGCAGATAGCCGATGGCCCCGGCGTCGAGCGCCTCGAGGATCCGCTCCCGGTCGGAGAACGAGGTGAACACGACGACGCGTGTCTCGGGCCTCGAGGACATGATCCGCCGGGTCGCTTCTACGCCGTCGGTTCCGGGCATGGACAGGTCCATCAGCACGACGTCCGGCCGGTGTTCAACCGTCAGCGCGGCCGCCTCGTCGCCGTCGGCGGCCGCGCCGACCACCTCGATGTCGTCCAGGCTCTCGAGCAGCTGCGAGAGTCCGGTCCGAACGACCAGATGATCGTCGGCCAGCAGCACGCGGATCACCGTGAGGGCACCTCCATCCGGATTGCCGTTCCCCTGCCTGGTTCCGACCGGATCTCCACCTCTCCGCCCGCATCGCGTGCCAACTCGGACAGGAGCCCGAGTCCCAGGTGACCCTCGGCCCTCCGAGCGTCGAGCCCTTCCAAGTTGAACCCGCGGCCGTCGTCACGCACCTCCAGCGTGACAACGTCACCACCCTTACGGACGTTCACCGAGGCACTCTTGGCCGACGCGTGCGTGGCGACGTTGCGAAGCGCCTCCTGGGCGCCGCGGAACACCAGGGCCTCGACATCCTCGGGGAGAGTGAGGTCAGGCGCCACGTCCAGGGTCGTCTCGATGCCTCGTGCGGCGAGTGGCGCCAGCAGGTCCGACAGCGCCGCCGCGAGACCCTGCGTGTGGAGATTCGGAGGATGGATCTCCACCAGCAGGGTCCGGAGTTCCCGCATGTTCTGCCGGACACCCACGGCCGCCCGGCGCAGGGTGGCAGCGGCCTCCGCCGTGGAGCCGTCCTTCGCAACGCGGTCGGCCGACGCGGTCAGGGAAAAGGACAGCCCAGCCAGATCTTGCACGACACCATCGTGGACGTCGCTCGCGATGCGTCGTCGTTCCGCGTCGGATGAATCGATCGCGCGCCGCAGGAGGCGTTCCCGGTCCCGCTGGCCCTCCTGGACACGGCGGGCCAGCATCCAGGCGAGGGGAACCTGCACCGCCCATAGCACCAGCAGCGCGAGGAGCAGCGCCGGAAGGAACAGGGTCCACACGTGCTGCGCATCCTGGGAGACGTTCGCGAACCGAAGGTACGCCTCGAACAACAGCGGTGTGCCCCCGGCGGTCCGAACCGGCCGGTAGACCTCCAGGAGCTTGTCGTAGCCCCGTTCGTACCGGTTCTCCGGAGCGGAGAGGTCACTGACCCCCGCATCGACCGTGCCGGTGCGCAGCGAGCGCAGCTCGTCGGTTCCCAGCGAATATCGCTGTCCGAGCAGTCGGTGGTCATCCGCGTAGACGATGCGACCGTGCGCGTCCCAGATCTTGATGCGAACGATCGGAGGGGCGATCACACGGCCTCTCACGATGTGGTCAAGCGTCGCGACCGCCGTGGGATCGCTCTTCGCGATGCCGTCACTGAGGGCCGGCTCCACGATGCCCCGAGCGACCAGGCTCGTCAGATCCTTCGCCTCGTCGATCGCCTGCGTCGTGCCGATCCTTCGAACCAGCAGCGTCGCAGCCAGCCCGACGACCACGAGCGCCACGAGGCTGCCGACCACGAACGTTCCGACCGCCGCGGGGACGGATCCCCTGAGCCCTCGCGCTTTCCCCCGGTCCCGCCGCCCCATCACGCCATCATGCTCTCGTCCTCACCGGCCGCACGACCCCCTGAGCCAGCTTGATCCAGCAACCGTCTCCGGACATACGGGCGTGCGATCGCGATGGCTCGTGGTCCGAACCGGCTTCCCTTTGATCCTGTGGGTGTCTCCTAAGCAGTCGTAGGTCCGCGGACCTTCTTGTCGGGAGCGCACCGCGTGATCGCCGCGGCCGCCCCTCCC
This sequence comes from Actinomycetota bacterium, assembly GCA_040414485.1. Taxonomy (GTDB): domain Bacteria; phylum Actinomycetota; class UBA4738; order UBA4738; family UBA4738; genus JBEDUK01. The sequence goes on along the minus strand of JBEDUK010000104.1, from coordinate 17,543 downwards.
GTCCGCCGTCCCGGCGACGACGAGAAGGTCGGAGGTGACTCATGTGGTGACGTCGAGGGTCTCGATGATGTTCCGCGCGAGGTCGATGTCGGCTTGAGGCGTCTTCGCGTCCGAAAGGGTTACCGCGATGAGCCGGGTGCCACCCACGTCGAGGATGTACAGGTGCCAGCGGTTGGCCGGGCCCTGAGCGTAGAGGCCCGCCCCGGAGAACACGAACGCATGGCCGCCCGAATCGTTCGGATCGTCCTTGTCACAGGTGGCGAACGAATCGTTCGGCAGCTGGAGCTCGAGCTCCTGGCCGGCGAAGCCGTCGATGGACACGGGCGTCGGAGCTGCTGACGTGTAGAAGGTATTGGCGCGGAGCGCGGCCACCGGGTCGTCGACCGTCGGACCGACCTCCACGTCGCCGGCCTCCGCGCGCCGGTGCCCTACACGTCCCAGTGGCACGGGTCGCTGTACAGGCCATTCGCAAGAAGAAAGAGATCCCGATCCCGTTCGGCGCATCCGCGCGAAGGGGCTCGGGCCTGTCCATGGCCCAGTCCGGATAGCCGACCCAGCCGTCCGGTCCCGTCGCCACGATGTTCACCGACGAGGTGTCCCCGAACGGCCCGAACAGGTAGCGCCCCCCATTCAGGGTGTCAGAAACGGGCTCCGCGGTTGCGGGCGCCGGCCCCTAAGTCGACGGGCCGAGCCGCCGGCGAGGTGGGGGTGTCGTCGCCGGCGTCGTCGCAAGCGTGCCGCCCGACCGCGAACCCGATCCGCAGCTCACCAGCGTGACAAGCAGAGCCAATCCCAGCAGCGGTCTGAAGCGTGTGTTCATCCCCTGTCCTCGTTCGCTCGGTGCCGGTGGGTCGCCGGGCCTGCGTCGTCAGCCCGTCGCGTGGAACTCGATTGATCCCAGGATGGGCGCCGCAGACCGCAGCACGGTCTCGAAGCTGTCATCGTCGGTGATGGTGGCGAGCGCGAGGACCCGAGCCTTCGATCCTTCAGGGAGATCGAGCAGGTAGAGGCGCGCCCGATTCAGCCGGCTAAACGGGGCGTGCTCCATGAGGAGGGGGCTCGACCCCAAGCTCGGCCCGGATGCTTCGGGCTCCGACCACGAGCACGAGCTCGCTTCCGGTGCCAGCACCACGTCCATCCGCAAGGCCGAGAGCCCTCCGATGGTCACCGCCGCTGGAGCGGTGGCGTCGAAGTCGGGATCTGACCGGATGCTTCGCGCCAGTGCCGCAGCATCGCCGGGAGCCTTGGCCACCACGCAGCCCGGTCCGATCGGCCGAGGGTCCGCGAGGAACGCGAGGACCCGGCGCGGCGCGTCGTCGTCGGGGAGGATGCCGTCGATGGCGAGCCGATCCCAGCCGCGGTACCCGTCCTGGCTCGGCTCGAGCGGATATGTCGCGCGGTAGGTCACCTGGCCGTCGAGGAACCCGTAGTCCACGGGCACGGCCTTCCCATTTTCGGTGGTCCCGGGGATCGATCCACCGGGCGCCGTCGCTTCGGGGTCGTACACGAGCCGCAGGCGAGCCGCGTCATCCCGCTCCAGCGAGAGCACCTGCTTCACCACGGCCTTGCCGTTCTCGGCGAATAGTGTCGCCTCGACCTGTTCGTCGCCCTCGGGCCACACGGGGCCGTCCACGATCTCGAACTTCGATCCCTCGTAGGAGGCCCCGGTGCTCGCGGCGTACAGGAGCGGGATCTCGTGGCCCACCCGTTCGTCTGCCAGAGGATCGTTCTCGGCGAGGTCGGCGAACCCTTCGGCTCCCTTACCCTCGATCCGTGCCTGGAGGAAGGCTCCAAGAAACGCCGTGATCTCAGCGTCGGAGGGCGGCGCAATCTGCTCGGCTGGCTTGATCATCTTCCAGCCGGTCACCACCCAGATCCCAAGGGGACCTTGGCGGTCGAGCTGGGCCACGTTGATCTTCACCGTCTCGTACCGGCGCTCGTCGATTGTCGGGGCGCAACCGGCGCCCTTTGAATCGGTCGGGTACAGAGGGTTTGTGAGGCCCGGCGCGCATCGCACATAGACGACGTCACCGGGGCTAAGACCGTCCGGATGTGCGAATGCCTCGTCCCAGAGGAACTTCTGCCACCCGAGCTTCTCCTCGAGGAATCGGGTGAATATCTCCGCGTTCCTGGGATGGTGCTGCCCGAGTTGGATCTCGGAGACCCCGCGCTGCCACGTGTAGCGAGCGTCCCCGGCGTCGGCGAGCTTCTGGGCCCGGCGGACCTCCTCGAAGCTCGATTGCGGCCACAGAGGCGCCGCGGAAGCTGGCGACGAGGTGGGCGAGGAGCTCGTGGTGGATCTGGAGCATCCGGACACGATGAACACGAGAATCGCGGCGACCAGAGATCGTTGGAGTCGCCCGTGGGACTTCACATCGGTCATGTCGGATGGATGAACCCTCGAAACCTCCGGACCGTGCAAGTGGACATGGGGGCGGAAGGAATTTCGACTCCTGAGGTCGAGGTCGGCCTGAGGCGTCCGCGCGTACGACAGGATTCACAGCAATGAGCCGGTGCTTCCGCTGTCGTGGGAAAGAGGGCGTTACCCGTAGCAGAAGCAGAAGTACCAACCGCCGTCCCAACTGCGATACCTGAGGTCGTTGATCTCCCTCAGGCCGCCCGTTCCGTCGGCGTTGACAACCATGTAGTGGCGGAGTTGGTCCAGGGGTAGGTCATTTCCAACCTCGGCGATGAAGGCGATCTGTGAGCCATCGGGCGACCACACCGGAGCCCCTCCATCTGACACGCAACAGTGCGACGTCACCAACGAAGGGGCCGAGCCGTTCGCCGGGACGGTCCAGACCTGGATCTCCCCACGGCCCGAGATGCTCGTGTACGCGAGCCGGGTGCCATCGGGTGACCACGCGGTGCCGACGCCGCTCAGGCCTGGGTGCCAGTCCGGCCACGTACCTCCTGCGACGTTCCTGTCCACGAGGCGCGTCTCAGACCCGTCCGCGTTCGCGAGGTACAAGGGGTGCCGGAATTTGCCGTCGATGCGCCGCGACGTGTCCTCGTACGTGATCGCCAGGTGATCGCCGTCCGGCGACCAATCGATGTCGATGACCGACCCCGCACCGGCGGGCTGAGGCACGAGCACTGAATGCTCGCCACTCTCCACGTCGATCGAGTGGACGGAGCCTCCTCCCAGCCCCCCGGAGTACGCGATCCTGGACCCGTCCGGCGACCACACCAGGGCTTGCACCCAGTCCTTGGTAACGGCCGTGCTCCCGAGGTCGGTCTTCCGACCGGTCGCCGCGTCGACGAGCATCACATGGCGGCCTTGCACGACGGCGAGTTGGTCTCGGGTGGGCGACCAGACCCACGGGGACCATCGCCCGTCCTTGGCGACCTGTCGCGGTGCGCCGCCGACGGTGTCGGCGACCCAGATGCTTCCGTCTTGCGACCCTCCCGGCGAGCCACGGAACGCGACCCACTCGCGATCGGATGACCACGCGGCGGCAGTGATGGCGCGGGCTCCACTGGGAAGAGCGCTTTCGTCGACGATCATGCGCCGCTGTCCGCTGTCCGGGTCCAACGCGAACCCACCCGTGAGCACCTCGCCGGCTCCGCGCGTCGGCGCCGGCTTGGGCGTGACCGGGGGATGCGCCGGGATGCTTCGAGGCGTCAGCGAGCGGAAGAGGATGAACCCCACCGCGAGCGCCACGCCGACGGCGACGACGCCCGCGCGGATCCGACGATTGCGCTCCTTGCGCTCGCGCCGGCCGAGCAGCCGCTCGAAGTCGCCGGGCTCGAGGTCGACGGTCCGGCTCTCGCGTTCGAGGACATCCGCGACGTCAGGCATCGTCCACCTCCATCACCTTGCGGAACGCGTCGCGCCCGTGGCGCGTCAGCGAGCGGATCGTCGCGTCGGTGACTCCGAGCGCGTCCCCTGCCTCCTTCGAGGTGAATCCGAGCATCTCGGTCAGCACCAGCGCCGCCCGTTGCCGCGGCGGGAGCGACGCGAGGATGTGACGGACGACCTGCCGGTCGTCGGCGTCGGAGAAGTCGTCGTACGACGGCGCGAGCCCGACGGACCTGCGTACCGCGAGCATGGCCCGCCGGTACCGCTTGCGGACCAGGTTCATCGCGGTGCGGTAGAGATACCCGATGGGGTCGTCCATCCCGCCGACGCGGTCCCACCGGCGCCACACGCTGAGGAACGCGTCCTGCATCAGCTCCTCCGCCTCGGCGCGGTTCCCCGTCACGAGCCACAGCCGCCGGAACAGGGTCCGAGCCTCGGCCTCGTAGAAGGCCTCGAAGGCGCGAGACGCCTGGAGCTCGCCGAGGGCCGTGTCCGCGACGACGATCGGGTCGGTCATGTCAGGTGGATGAACCCTCGAAACGCCCCGGGCGTGCAAGTTGAACCAGGCCGGATCCGTCGCGGTGATCGCGGCCACCGGACCGGCCGCCGTGCCAGGGCTTGACGCTGGCTCATGATCGACCTGACGAAGCAGCGTTCGGAGGGGAGCTGCGCGTCCCTATCGCGTGAGAGAAGGGGGCGACACGACGATGGGCGAGATGGCCGAGGAGGGCGTCGACCGGGGAATGCTCTCCCGACTCTACGTCGCCCACGCGCCCGACGGCCTCCGTCTGGCCTTCCTGTTGACCGGCGACCGCGCCCTGGCCGAGGATCTCGTGCAGGACGCCTTCGCTCGCATGATCGGACGCCTGCAGCACCTGCGCGAGCCCGACGCCTTCTGGACCTACCTGCGCCGCACGATCGTGAACCTGTCCAACAGCCGCTTCCGTCACCGCCGGGTCGAGCGCGCGTACCTGGAGCGACTGGGCGCCGCGCCTTCGGCCGTCACCAACGACAACGACGAATTGGACGAGGCGATGCACCGCGTCATCCTCGGGCTCCCGCAGCGACAGCGCGCCGCGATCGTCCTGCGGTTCTACGAAGACCTTTCGGACGTCCAGACGGCAGCCGTCCTCGGGTGCTCAGCGGGCAACGTTCGATCGCTCGTCTCGCGCGGGATGACCACGCTGCGCGAGGCGCTGGAAGGGGTGTCACGATGATCGACGAACACGAGGTCCGCGAGATGCTCGCGCGCCGTGCGGACACGCTCCCGGTAATGCCTTTCGACACCCCGACAGCGGTCCGGCGGGCACGTCGGCGGCTCCTCGTGAATGGCGTGGCGACCACCGTCGCCGCGGTGGTCATCGTCGTCGCGGCGTTCGCCGGAGCCCATGCGCTCCGCGGCGCGCCGGTGCCCGCGCGCCCCACGCCGAGCCCAAACGGCATCTTCGACGCGATCGCCGGCCGGATCCTCTATGAGAACGAATGGTGGGCGGGCGGCGGCGCCTCAGGTTTCTGGGCCGTGGACCCGAACGGCCCGTCCGACACGGAACCGGGGCCTGGCGTCGCCGGTGACGTCGCCTCGACGCTGGTGCCGCTGAAGCTCGACGGGGAGCCGCTCGCCTGGTCGAGCGACGGCACAGCACTGCTGCTCATGCGAGGGGATGGAGACGGCCTGTTCCCAAAGCAGTACCTGTCGATCCTCTACGCCGACGGATCCGAGACCCGATTGAACAGAGATCCGATCGGGATCGCGGACGCGACGTTCTCACCCGACGGGACGCGTGTGGTGTTCCAAGGCCAGTACGACCTGTCGGGCCTGTTCGTGGTCGACGCCCAAGGCGGCCGACCGATCCCACTCCCGATCCCGGACCACGTGGACGTGGCGAGCGCGCCGACTTTCTCGCCCGACGGTAAGCGGATCGCGTTCCTCGCGGGCAACGGGAGCGCCGAGGTCTGGGTGGCGAACGCGGACGGCTCCGACGCGCATGAGATCCTCGCGAACGAGCCGACCGAGCTTCGGGACCCGACCGGCCTCAAGTGGTCGCCTGCCGGCGACCGCCTCGTGATCGGGGTGGGCACGCACGAGACGGGCGGCGGCTCAATCTACACGTTCGCCCCCGACGGTTCGAATTTCACAAAGGTGATCGTCGGTGGGAACTCGCCGGTCTGGTCGCCCGATGGATCCCGGATCGCGTACACGATCCAGTGCGACCGTGACCCGACCTTCACGTGCGCGCAGTTCGATCCGCAGGCGGGATTGAAGCCGGCCGGCCTCGCGATCGCGGACGCGGACGGCTCGAACATCCGGCCGTTCGGTTTCGCCGCCTCGGGCCTGTGGCATCCCGGCGCTGCCGGCTAGCCTGCTAGCCCACTCCTCCCCAGTCCTAGGCTCCGAGCGGAGGCGAGCCGGCGCCGGCGGCACCGGGATTCCGGGGGGTCACCTGGTACCGAGCATGAATCGGCGCGCTCTGCCTGGACAACATCAGGAGGGATGAGGCCTCGTACAGCTCATGCACCCGTTGAGTGAATCCGGTTCGGAGAACTCTCTGCAGGGCCGGACCGCTACTCGGTGGTTGGTTCAAGTAACGTCCCCCTTCGTCCACCGGCGCTCTTGGCCTTCCCTAGCCAATTTCGCAGATCACGTGCCTCCGCACCGTTCCGATCGCTCCGGCGAAGGTGAGGAGAATCGAACGCAGACCTGCTCCACTCGCGGCGCGAGGGCATCGATGGGTAGATGCCACTGTCGTGCGGCGGGCCGGCGTCATGCGGGAACCATGTGCCATCCTCTCGATCGATGGGACGTCTCGACGGCAACGTCGTGATTGTGACTGGTGCCGGCAGCCGCATCGGCGAGGCCACCACTCGGCTGATGGCGCTCGCAGGCACCTCGATTGTTGTCGTCGATGTCGATGGCGCCGGGGCCGAGCGCGTCGCCGGCCCCGCGGGTGGAAGGTCAAACGGCGCCTCACGGTCACCTGAGCATGGGTGGACCGCTCGACAGGCGGATGGAAGGTTGCCATGATTCGTTCACGGATGCCCGCGATGTTCGCGGCGGCCACGGTCGCCGGGGTGCTCGCCGCGGCAGCGCCGGCGACCCCGACCTCAGCTGCCGTGCGGGTGGATTCCGGTCGGGCGTGGTTTTCCGCCGGCGCGGCGTTCGGCTACGTCTGGGCCGACCAGCCCACATCGCCGAGCTACACGCCGAGCCTCAACTTCCAGGACAACAGCTCCGGCGGGATCAACACGATCACGCGGACCGGGGTCGGGCTCTACCGGGTCCGGTTCCCCGGACTCGCCACAGATTCAAACGGCGGGACGGTGAACGTCACGACCTACGGCACCGGCGGAGGCGGGCGGCGCTATTGCGGCGTCATCGCCTGGGGCGCAGCGGGGAATGACATCCTGGTCGATGTCCGATGCGCCGACATGTCGGGCGCGCTCGTGGACTCGAGGTATGACGCGACGTATTCGCTGCGCACGAAGCCCGTGAACAAGGGCTATGGATATGTCTGGGCCGACCAGAAGAGCTTGCCGTCGTACACGCCCGCGTTGTTCTATCAGTTCAATTCGAAGGGGCTGGTGAACACCGTCACGCGGCGCGACTTGGGCACCTACACGGTGCACTTTCCGGGACTGGGCGGTGTGAAGGGCACGGTCAAGGTCACGACGTATGGTCGGGTCTCGACCCGCTGCAAGGTTGGGGACTGGTACCCAATTGGTGGCGAGGCGCGCGTCGACATCTACTGCTTCAATTCCGCGGGGCTGCCGGTCGACGCGCAGTACACCGTCACGTACGGAACGAAGGTCAACCTGCTGGGAAGCGGCCGCGGGTACGGGTACGCGTGGGCCGACCACCCGCAGAGTCCCTCCTACACGCCGGACCCTAGCCGCTCGGCCAGCAAGCCGGTCGGCACGATCACCATCACCCGGAACGGAGTGGGTCGCTACACCGTGTTCTTCGGCGGTGTCGGTCCCGAGCTCGTCGACGACGTGCAGGTCACGGCGTGGGGTGGAAATCCGTCCGAGTGCCGTGTCATCCAATGGTCCCCGTCGGGCCAGGGACAGGCGGTCGACGTCGAGTGCTACGGCCTCACCGGCGGGCTCCAGGACAACTACTACACGATCCAGTTCATCCGCTGACGCGACTCGAATTGGGAGGCAAGATGAGGCTTCTTCTCACGTCCGCCGGCATCAACAACCCGAGCATCCACGACGCGTTGGTCGACCTTCTGGACAAGCCGATCGAGGAGTCCAGCGCTCTCTGCATTCCCACCGCAACGTACGGGCACCCCATGGCCGGTCCCGTCGCGGCATGGCGGTTCATCGCGGGACAGGAGCCTGAAACCCCCATGTGCGAACTGGGCTGGAAGTCGTTGGGAGTGCTGGAGCTCACCGCGCTGCCCAGCATCGATCGAGAGCAGTGGGTGCCGATCGTCCGGGAGAGCGACGTCCTGCTGGTGAATGGTGGCGACGCCCTGTACCTGCATCACTGGATGCGGCAGTCGGGGCTGGCCGACCTCTTCCCATCGTTGCACGAGACGGTCTACGTCGGACTCAGCGCCGGCAGCATGGTGATGACCCCGAGGATCGGGGAGTACTTCGTGATCTGGAAGCCGCCCGCCGGCGGCGATGGAACGCTGGGCATGGTCGATTTCTCGATCTTTCCGCACCTGGATCACGAGGAGATGCCGGGCAACTCCATGGCCAACGCCGAAGAATGGGCCGCCGGGATCCAGGGGCCCGCGTACGCGATCGACGATCGGACCGCCATCAGAGTGGCCGACGGCGGCGTCGACGTCGTGTCCGAAGGGCACTGGAAGCTGTTCACCCCCTGACGTGCTCACCACGGTGAGGGTCGAGTTCAGCGGACCGGCCTCCTCCGGGGCCGACGGGCAGCCAGTTCGAACCGGGCGAACAATGCGACCAGCACGGCCAGCACGGCCGACGGGGCCAGGAGCCAGAGCCAGCGCGCGGACCACCAGCCGGCGGTCGGCTGCGTCGCCAGCGTCCCGCCAAGCCCTTCATAGGCCCACACCACCACCAGGTACGCGGTCATGTGCCAGAGGAAGATGGTCAACGCGACCACGTTGACCGCCACCACCGGCTTCCAGGCGGCCGGTCGGCGGAGCAGGCGGTCGGCTGTGGGCGTGACCAGGACCAGCAGCCCGAGTTGGAAGACGGCGAGGGCGGCGATGGCGGCGTTGGTGGGGAAGAGGTTGGACTCGGCGCCGATGGTGGCCACCATCGAGATGGGATAGCCCGCCATCGTCGTCAGCGCGACCAGCGCAGCCAGCCCGACCCCGACGATTGCCAGCCGCTGGGCCAGCGGCCGCCTCCCCAGCTCCCAGCTGCGCCAGGCGTAGCCGAGCTGGTGGCAGAACAGCCACACCAGCCCGGCGGTCACCCAGCCGGCCCAGGCCAGGTCGGCGGCGCGGTCCGCCACGCTGCCGACGGCGATCAGCACCACGAGGGCGACCAGGACGCCGGCGCCATAGCGAGCGTGCAGCGTCGCGGTGATCGGCACCAGGGCGATCAGCAGGCCGTACACGGCCAGGAACCACAAGGGCACCAGGTAGCCCGGGAACCATTCCCACATCCAGCGGTGAGGGCCCGGCGGGGCCGCCGCGACCAGCTCACCGGCGAGCCAGACGAGGGCCCAGACGGCGGTGGGCGAGAGCAGCCTGCGCAATCGGCCTCCGACGAACCGGCCGGCGGTCGTCCCGGCCGTCCGAGCGCGCTCCCAGCCGACCAGGTTGGCGTATCCACCGGCCAGAAAGGACACGGGCATGATCTGCAGCACCCCAGGTGGCCAGCCAGCCCCCGTACACGGCATGGATGGGATTCGGCATGGTCAGGCTGCCGTCCGCGGTGCGGTGGGTGACCGAGAGCGTCCAGTGCCAGAGCGTGACGACCACGATGCAGAGGGCGCGGGCGGCGTCGACCACCCGGTCGCGAGACGCCGGGGTGGCCGCCACCAGCCGGTCCAGCGTCGATCCCTCGCTCGCGCCGCTGTGTGTCTGCCGATTTTGGCGTCTGATGCTCAGCGGCACAATTCCTCGATCTCGGCCGCGAATTCCCTGTGCATCAAGGCATCCTCGAACCTTCAAGGTAAGACCGCCCAGCACGTTGTGAGGCTTCTTACACTGAGACGGATGGAGTCCCATGTGCACGCGGATTTCCAGCCGCGCTGGCATGCAATGGATCACAACGGCGTACGCCTCGCTTGTGCCGACTTCGGCGGCACCGGTTCGACCGTGATGTTGCTTCACGGGCTCGCGGGCCATGCGACCGAATGGACAGACACGGCTGCTTGGTTGACAGCACGGCACCGAGTGCTTGCACCTGACCTTCGCGGCCATGGTCGTAGTGAGCGCCGTCCGTCGGATGTGTCGCGCAGCGCCGCGGTCGACGATGTCGCTGCGTGGATCGAGCATTTCAAGACCGGCCCGGTCGCTCTCGTCGGTCAGTCGCTCGGAGGACACACAGCGTTTCTCGTGGCAGCCCGTCGTCCCGACATTGTCGACAAGCTCGTCGTGGTCGAAGCCGAGCCGGGGCCCTTGTTCGAGGGTCGAGACGTCGCCGGCGATGGCGAGGAAGTGGTCGAGAAACTGCGGCAGTGGCTCGCGAGCTGGCCCGTGCCGTTCGCCTCGCGCGAAGCGGCGATCGCATTCTTTGGTCGCAACGAGAACTGGGCACGCGCTTGGGCGGACGGTTTGGAGAAGCGAGCCGACGGTCTGCACCCGAGTTTCGAGATAGACGTCATGACCGACACGCTCAGAGCCGCCGGTGGCTCGTACTGGGACGAATGGCGGAGGATCGCCTGCCCGATCCTGCTCGTCGTCGCCAGTGACCGTGAGAACCAGGCGCTCGTGCGCCGAATGCTCAGGGAGCAGCCTCGCGCAGCGCTTGTCGAGATTCCCCAGGCGGGGCACGACCTCCACCTCGACAATCCCGATGCGTGGCGGGAGGCTCTCCAGGCCTTTCTCTGAGCGAAACCAGGCGTAGTCTTCGCCGTGGGATGCCGCCCACAGCGAGTTGACCGGTCCGGGGGGGACACAGATGAGCGATCAATTGAAGGCCGTGTTGCTGAACTGCACCCTGAAAGCGTCTCCGGAAATCTCGAACACCGAGGCGCTGATGCGCAAGGTGACAGACTGGTTCGACCGGATGTCCGTCGAGAGCGAGGTCGTAAGGATAGTTGACTATCACGTTCCGTTCGGTGTCACCTCGGATGAGGGCGACGGCGACGAGTGGCCCCTGATCCTGGACAAGATCAAGGCGGCCGACATCGTGGTGATGGGCATGCCCATCTGGTTCGGCCTGCGCTCGAGCGTCGCTCAGATGGTGATCGAACGCCTGGACGGGACCTACAACGAGCGCAACGCCCTGGGCCAGTACCCGATGTACGGCAAGGTCGGCGGCGTGGTCGTCACCGGCAACGAGGACGGCGCGCACTCATGCGCCGAATCGACGCTGTTCAACATGTCGCACCTCGGCTTCACCATCCCGCCGAACGCGGACACGTATTGGGTGGGCGACGCGGGCCCGGGACCCTCGTACATCGAGGCGGGCGGGGAGAATCACGTGTACACGCAGCGGACGACGCGCTGGATGGCCCACAACCTGGTGCACATGGCGCGCATCCTCAAGGCGCACCCGATCCCCGCTGAGGGGAACACGTTCGAGAGCGAAGCCGAACACTGCCACAACGGCTGAGCCGGGGGCGAATCAGTCGAGGGGCCGCCTGGCGATCATCGCGGGCTCGCGACCGGCGAGCAGCCATCCGGCGCCGGCGGCCAGCAGCGGCAGCCCCGCGACGATCAACAGGAGGTTGACGAGGGGCACGTGACCGAGCGGGCTGAGGTCGCTGTGGTGCCAGGCAAGGAGGGCGGCGTACGCGCCGGCCGTACCGAGGAGGGCCCCGAGCAGGGCGAGCGCCCCGGCCGTGGCCCCGGTGAGGGCGCGGCGCGTGCCGCTGCCGGCCCCGGTTGCGGCCAGGATCCTCAGGTCGTTCGCGGTTTCGCTGCGGAGGAGACCGACGGTCAGGCCCAGCACGCCGAGCGCGAGAAGGATCCCCGCGGCTGTCGACCAGGTGCGCAGGGCGCCCAGCGAAGCCTGCATGTTTCGGGTTTCGACGTAGAGGCCGGCCGCGGCGGCCGCGTTCCGGGCCGTCTGGATCTGCGTGGGGGTCAACGGTTCGCCGGTCTCGATGAGCCAGGCCGCCTGGATGGGCTGGAGGCCGAGCGTTCGCAAGGCTTTGCTGGTGAGGAGCGTGCCCGGGTCCGAGGTGTAGTTCGGAAGCTGAGCGACCTCCTGGATCGTCGGCTTGGCGATCCCACTGGACGCGCGGTTCGGACCCCCCTGATCCCCTGGGTAGAAGACCTGGAGGCCGGACAGGTCTCGCCGGGACGAGATGATGTCGGTCGTCCCCGCCACCTGGGTGACCGGGATGCCGAAGTGGTGAAGCACTGCCGGCGTTGCGACGTAGAGATTGGCGACGAAGGACACCTCCTCTCCCGGCCCGATCCTGGTCACTTTGGCGAGCGCGGGAGTGGGGTACCCGCCGCCAGCCCCGCCCGCCCCGCCGGCTGCGCCAGGATGGGCGCCCTCCTGACCGGCTCCTCCCGGTTGAGGGGAAAGCGTCCCGCTCCCAGGGGCGTACGCAACGTCCAGAGGCAGCACCCACCTGGCGTGGATCGCCGACGCGAGCTGCTCGACGCCTCGGGTGGCCGACTGCCGCTGACTCGCGCTGAGCGCTGGCACACCCTGGAGGTCGTTCACCGCCGAGGAGAGGTGCACGAGGAGCTGATCGGCCGGGAGATTGCCGGCGACGGAGGGCGTCTGGGCGGCGGACGCGCTGACGGCGATCGTCGCGGCGACCGCGACGGCCAGTGTGACGGCGCCCAGCGCCGCTCCGGCGCGCGCCTGATAGCGGGCCAGATCGCGCAGGGCCAGCCGCACGGAGATCCTCGACCGTCCCCCGGCCGCGGCAAGGGCCCGTATCGCCAGGGGTGACAGGAACAGCAGACCGAACGCCGCGGCCGCAGTCCCGCTGATGATGAAGACGGGCCGGCGCTGATCTGCCAGCGCGAGCAGGAAAACGCCGCCGACAAGCAGAACGCCGCCCAGCGCAGCGAAACGATGAGCCGGCTGCGGGCGGGGCGGACGTCCCGACAGGGCCGCCACGATGGACACCCGTGCCGAGGCGCGCGCCGGCCACCAGGCGGCGACGACCGCCGTCACAAAGGTAAGGAGCATCGCGGCGGCGATCGCCCACCACGGCAGGGCGAAGACGTCGACCCGGTGCTCGGCGATCGTGCGCAGGGTCGGCGCGAACGCGACCCACGCCACGAGTCCGACGATGGTGCCCACGACCGCGGCGGTGGCACCCACGGCGGCGCCGCTGGCCAGCATGACCATGCGGATGTGCCGATCGGTCGCGCCGAGGGCGCCGAGCATGCCCAGGGCTCGGAGCCGCCGCTGCGCCATGACCGTGAATCCGGCCACCGCCAGAAGGCCGACGAACAGCAGCCCCAGCGTGCAGAGCACGAGCACGAAGGTCTCCACCTGGACCCGCGGGGCCGCGCTGCGCCGGCCGGTGGTGAGGTCGCTGCCACTCGGGAGCCTGAACGAATCGAGGCTCTGCTGGTCGGTATCGAGCAGGATGGAAACGTTCGCCGGCGGGTTCAGCTGCCCGGGGGCCACCAGTCCGAACTGGTCGAGCAGGTCGAGAGGATTCTCGACCAGGCCGACGATCCGCAGTGTCCGGCCTCCTGCCCTCCACACGCCTCCGACGTGGAGGCCGAAGTCCTTCGCCACCGTGCTCGTCACGGCAACCTCGCCGGGACCGGTCGGGTAGCGGCCCGAGTCCAGACGCAGCGTCACGTGGCCGAACGGCCCGCGCGGGCTCTCATCCCGGAGGTCGACGGTCGAGACCGAGCCGGGGATAGGGACCGGCTGGTGCGCGACGACCTCGACGGTTCCGAATCGATGCCGGATCGCGGCGATGTCGCCGGCAAGGCCCTGGTCGGAGCCGGGCAGGGTGATGATCGAGTTCGCGGTGCCGAACGTCGGATCGGCCTTCAGGTTGGAAGCGTTCGACGCCACGCCGAGCCCAACGGTGGTGGCGGCAATCGCCAGGGTGAGCAAGACCAGGATGAATGCCTGGCGACGCCATTCGCGGCGGAACAACCGGCACGCCCAGCGGGCCATGGCCCTTCGTGCCGGAGCGCGCCCCGCCTTCGGTGCCGCCGGCCCGGCGGCCCGTTCCTGAACCGCGGCGCTCATGGATTCTGGCTGGAAGCCAGGAGCGACTCAGGGCCGGGCAGGGGCGCGGTCTGATCGACGATCCGGCCGTCGCGCAGGAAGACGACCCGGTCAGCCCAGGAGGCCAGTTGCGCGTCGTGGGTCACCACGACCCCGGCCACGCCTCGCCGGCACGCCGCCCGGATGAGGCGCATCACGGCCTCCCCGTTCGCCGAGTCCAGCGCCCCGGAGGGTTCGTCGGCCAGCAGGAGGTGCCGATCGCCCACGACCGCCCGGGCGATGGCGACCCGCTGGCGCTCGCCACCGGACAGCTCGTCGGGATAGCGCGAAGCACGCTCGCCGAGGCCGAGTTCGTCCAGCGCCGCGGTCGCCGCGGCGCGCGCTTCGCCCGCGTGGATCCCGTCGAGCTCCAGCGGCAGGGAGACGTTCTCCGCCGCGGTCAGCCCGACGAGCAGATTGAAGTCCTGGAACACGTAGCCGATCGACCTTCGGCGCAGGCGCGCCCGGTCATCGCGCGACATCCCGGACAACGGCGATCCGCCGACGAGCACGTCGCCACGTGTCGGCTGTTCGAGGCTGCCGGCGATCGTGAGGAGCGTGCTCTTCCCCGACCCGCTCGGGCCCATCACGGCGACCAGTTCGCCCGAATCCACCGTCAGGGAAACGTCGCGGAGCGCGTCGACCTCGGCCGGGCCCTCGCCGTACACCTTCGACACATCCCGCATCTCCAGCACGGTCATCGAAGCACCCCCGCCTTCTTCGGAAGCCTGGGCAAACCGGACGTGACGCTCGCCGGCCCGTCGACCGCCGCCCTCTTGATCCGGCCGTCGGCCGCGTCCAGCCAACGGATCACGGCCTCCAGCCGGAACAGCTCGGCGTCCACGACCAGGGCGAACCCGAGATCCCGATCGGCGGCGTACTCCTTCAGCCGCGTCCACTCCTGCATCAGCTCGACCAGGTACCGGCGGTGGGACTGCATGACGTCCGCCACGTCGATTCCCGGCACGTGAAGGGCGATCAGGACCTTGATCACCAGTTCGTCACGCGGCGGCGACGACAGGTCGGGCGGGGTCCGAAGCCACCCGGCAAGCTCCTCCATGCCCTCCGACGTGATGCGGAACCCCTTCTGCGGGCCGGCGTCGCTGGCGCCGTCCGACTCCACCAATCCATCGCGCTCGAGGCGCTGCAGCGTCGTGTACACCTGCCCCACGTTCAATGGCCAGACTTCGCCGGTCCGCTCTTCGAACTCCTGCCGCAGCTGCAGTCCGTACTTGGGGCCTTCGCACAGCAGCGCCAGCAGCGCGTGTCGGACGCTCATGACTCGATCAAACTCAGTGGCATACTCGGTATAGTACGGCCAGAGCCGCATGGTTTGCAAGCGGGGCCTTCCTCATTCCGAGATCGCTGCTTCGCGACCCCTGATCCGTTCGATCCCGTCGAGGATCAGGTCGAGTCCCGTCTCGAACTCGGTGGTGTAGTCGTAGCCCGACTTGGCGAGCTCCACGGCGAGATCCATGAGGTAGGGGTACTCCTCGGCTGATGACGGGTGCTCCTGTTCGACCCGCCTGACCCTGGTCTCCGCCTCGGCCGGGATGTCGGCGGGGAGGTTCTTCTCCTGCAGGGCGAAGCCGTAGATGTAGCTGTCCATGACGCTGTAGGCGTGGACGGCGGTGGGGAAGGAGAAGCGGGCCCCCCGCAGGCAGCCCATGGTCGCGTTGTGATGCCGGAGGTTCGCCGGTCCGGGCACTCCGGACTCCATCCGGCCGATCGCCCAGGCATGGCGTGCCAGCGCATCCCTCATCGAGATCGCCCGTCGTCGCATGGCGGCCTTCCAGCCGCCATCGACGGGGAACGCGGCCTCGGCGAAGACGACGTCGACCATGCCGTCGAGGAGCTCCTCCTTGTTGGCCACGTGCTTGTAGATGGCCATCGGGACCACGCCGAGGGACTCGGCGAGGTTCCGCATGCTGAGCGCGCCGATGCCATCCCGGTCGGCGAGGGCCACGGCGGCACCGATCACCCGGTGCCTGGTCAATCGTTCCCGGCGGGGAGCCTCCACCTGCTGTACGCCTTCGGCCACGCTCCTCCGTCTCCGCGACGATCCGGTTTGACAGGTGTACGCCGTACACCTTAGCCTGCTGCGAGAAGTGTACGGCGTACACGAAGAAGGGGGAGGCGCAGATGACCTCGACCAGAAGGACGGCACTGATCGCCGGGCTCTTCTTCATCGGAACGTTCGTCTTCTCGATCCCGGGGGCCCTCCTGTACGGGCCGGTCCTGAAGGCGCAGTACGTCCTCGGTTCGGGTGCGGACCATCAGGTGTCCCTGGGGGCGCTCCTCGAGATCCTCACGGCCATCTGCAACATCGGCACCGCGGTCGTGCTGTTCTCCGTCGTGAAGCTGCAGAGCGAGAAGGTCGCGCTCGGCTACGTCGCCAGCCGCATCGTCGAGTCGACCGTCATCCTTGTGGGCGCCATCGGCTTGCTGTCGGTCGTCACCCTGCGCCACGTCGTCGCCACCAGCGCCGGCGCGGACACCGCCACGTATGTCGCACTCGGCAGGTCGCTCGTCGCGCTCCACGACTGGACCTTCCTGATCGGGCCGACCTTCGGCGCCGGGTTCGGCAACGGCATCCTGCTGGGCTACCTGATGTACCGTTCGGGCCTGGTTCCACGGCCGTGGGCGGTGTTGGGACTGGTCGGCGGCGCGCTCTGCCTCGTGGGGGCGACCGCCCGGCTATTCACCACCACCGGGCACACCACGACGTTGACGTCGCTGCTCGTGGCCCCGGAGATCGTGTGGGAAGCGTTCCTCTGCATCTACCTGACGTTCCACGGATTCCGGCGGTCGCCGATCCTCGACCGGAAGCCGGCGCTCGTCACGTAGCTTGGCTTTGACACGTGCTCGCTCCTGACCTCGGTCAGGTGGTCTGATAGGGCAATGTCACGACGGCGAGCAGTGAGTCCTGCGCCCGGCGGAAGGCGCAGGCGATGAGTTCGTCATCAGCCGAGCGGTTCGACCTGGTGGTGATCGGGTCGGGACCGGCGGGGGAGAAGGGAGCCGCGCAGGCGGCCTACTTCGGGAAGCGCGTCGCGCTCGTCGAGCGCGCCTCGATTCTCGGAGGATCCGCCGTGGGCAACGCAGGGATCCCCACGAAGACCCTGCGGGAGACCGCCCTGTACGTCAGCGGTTTCCACAAACGGGACGTGTACGGGGTTCGCCTGCAGCTCGACCCGCAGGTCGTCGTCTCGACGCTGCGGGCGAGGACGGCAGAGGTCATCGGGCAGATGACTCGCACCGTTCAGGAGAACATCGAACGCCACGGCATCGAGCTGATCCACGGCGAGGCGACGCTCCTCCCGGATCGAACCGTGTCCGTCCGAACGGCAGCGGGTAGCCGCAGCCTGATGGGGGACGTGGTTCTGCTCGCACCGGGATCCCGCCCGTACCACCCTCCGGGAATCCCGTTCGACGA
>JBEDUK010000103.1:0-26474 GCA_040414485.1 Actinomycetota bacterium | reverse complement strand
CCGTCACTCGCCGACGCGCTCATCCCCCTGATCGCGCTCGCCGTGCTCATCGCCGGATCGCTGGCCCTGTTCGGCCTCGACGCGCTCGACGGGCCACTCCAGGTGGCGCTCCTGATGAGCGCGATGGTCGCGGCCCTGGTCGCGATCAGCAACGGCCACACGTGGGCGGACGTGGAACGCACGGGGCAGGGCGCGCTCACGTCGATCACCAGCGCGATCTTCATCCTCCTCGCCGTCGGTGCCCTGATCGGGGTGTGGAACCTGTCGGGGACCATCCCGACGCTCGTGTACTACGGCATCAAGATCCTGTCGCCGAGCTGGTACTACGCGGCAACGGCGCTCATCTGCGGCGTGGTCGCGCTCTGCATCGGGAGCTCCTGGACCACCGCCGGGACCATCGGGGTGGGGCTCGTCGGCATCGCGACGATGCTCGGCGTGTCCACCGGGATCACCGCCGGCGCCGTCATCTCTGGCGCCTACCTCGGCGACAAGGCGTCGCCGCTCTCCGAGACGACGGTCCTCACGTCGCAGATGGTCGGGGTGGACGTCCACGAGCACATCAAGCGCCAGGTCTGGACGTCGTTCCCCGCGTTCGCGATCGCCCTGGTGGTGTTCTTCATCGTGGGCTTCGTGAGGGGCCCGGCCGTGGAACCTCCGGTCGCCCACACGATCGAGCTGGCTTCGCTCGGGCACATCTATCACATCACGCCATTGAATCTGTTGCCGGTGGTGCTCCTCGCGATCCTTTCGATCCGGAAGATTCCGGCGGCGTTCGCCCTGATCGTCGCGGCGATCTTCGCCGGCATCCTCGGAGCGTTCCTGCAGCCGCATGTCATGAGCGACTTCGTCGGCGCGACCGCGAACCCTGTGGTCGGCTCCCTGAAGGGCATCTGGCGAGCCATGGCCAACGGGTTCGAGATCAACTCGGGCATCCCGGTGATCGACCAGCTCCTGTCCCGCGGGGGCATGGACAGCATGCTCACAACGGTCTGGCTGATCATCGGGGCGGTCACGTTCGGCGCCCTGCTCGAGGAATTCGGGCTCATCTCGCGGCTGATCGATCCGATGGTCGCCGCCGCGAGGAGCACCGGCCGGCTGTTCCTCACGGTGTTCGCCTGCGGCTTCGGGCTGAACGTGGTCGCGGGCGATCAGTACATCGCGCTGGTGCTTCCCTCCCGCATGTTCCGCGCCGAGTTCGCGCGGCGGGGGCTGGCCCCGACCATGCTTTCCCGCCTGGCTGCGGACAGCGGGACGGTCACGTCACCACTGGTGCCGTGGAACTCCTGCGGGGCGTTCATGGCCGCGGTCCTGGGGGTGGCCACGCTGAGCTATCTGCCCTGGGCCGTCTTCTGCATCGCGAGCCCGCTGCTCAGCGTCCTGTACGGCGTCACCGGATTCAGGATCGAGAGGATCCAGCCGGTCGCGGATCCACCGCTGACGGGCGCGCCACCCGTGCCGACGTGATCGGCAGACCGCTGGAGAAGTCCGGCAATGAGAGGAAGATGGCCAGCGTCGTGTCCGGCTGGAATCGGAGGCTGACTGCACCGGCCGTCCTCGTGCTTGCCCTGCTCGCGGCGTGCGGGCACGGCAACCGCGGGTTGGTCGGACCGACGTGGCAGTGGACGCACGCGACCGAGTTCGCTCCCTTCGCTCACACAGATGTCGCGGACCCGAGCCTGTACACGGTGACGTTCGCGGGCGATGGGTCCGTCCATGTGAAGGCCGACTGCAACATCGTGCGTGGCACCTATGTGACGAGCGGGCAGGACATCACGCTGACGCTCGGCCCGAGCACGCGAGCTGCCTGCCCGGAGGGCTCGCTCGGTGACCGATTCGTTGGCCTGCTTCACACTGCGAGCACGTTCCGGGTCGAATCCAACGGACTCACCATTCGGCTGAAGAACGACGGCGGCAGGATGACGTTCTCGCGCGCGGGCTGAGTCGAGACATCGAAGAGGTGAGTCCGGATGAGCTCGACGGGTAGCACGACCCCGACGAAACAGGAGACCGCCGCCAAGCTCTCGTTGATGACCCTCGCGGCCATGGTCGTCGGATCCATGGTCGGCGCGGGGGTGTTCAACCTTCCGAGCCGCTTCGCCAGAGAAACGGGCGTGGCCGGAGCGCTGGTTGCGTGGGGCATCGCGGGGACCGGCATGCTGATGCTGGCGTTCGTCTTCCAGGCGCTCGCGATCCGGAAACCGGACCTCGACTCCGGTGTGTACGCGTACGCGAAAGCCGGGTTCGGGGAGTATCTCGGGTTCTTCTCGGCGTTCGGCTTCTGGGCCAGCGCGTGCGCGGGCAACACCTTCTACTGGGTATTGATCATGTCGACGATCGGGGCCGTCGCGCCGGCCCTGGGTGAGGGCGACACGCTCCTCGCGGCGCTGCTCTCCTCCGTCGGCGTCTGGTTCTTCTACTGGTTGATCCGGCGCGGCGTGAAGGAGGCGGCGGCCATCAACAAGATCGTGACGATCGCCAAGGTCGTCCCGATCCTCGTCTTCATCCTCCTGTGCATCTTCGCGTTCCACCCACACGTCTTCGCCGAGAATTTCAGAGGCGGCGCCTACGGGTCGCTGTTCTCCCAGGTCACGGGCACGATGCTCGTGACCGTCTTCGTGTTCCAGGGGATCGAGAGCGCGAGCGTCTACTCACGGCACGCCAAGCGCCGCAAGGACGTCGGCCTTGCGACGGTCCTGGGCTTCCTCAGCGTGCTCGCGGTCTTCGCCTCCGTCACGATCGTCTCGTACGGGATCGTGCCCTACCAGCAGATCGCGCAACTGCGACAGCCATCCATGGGCGGCGTCCTGGAGGCGGCGGTCGGCGGGTGGGGGAACGCGTTCATCAGCGTGGGACTGATCGTGTCGGTCCTGGGCGCGTACCTCGCCTGGACGCTGATGGCGGCAGAGGTCCTGTTCGTGGCGGCGAAGGACGACGACATGCCCCGGTTCCTCGGGCGGTCGAAGCGCGGCGATGTTCCCTCCACCGCCCTGCTGATGAGCACGCTGCTCGTGCAGGTCATGCTGTTCGTCCTGCTCTTTTCGGAGAACGCGCTCGACCTCGCCCTCGACCTGACCGCCGCTCTTGCGCTGCTCCCCTATTTCCTGGCTGCCGCGTATGGCCTGAAGCTCGCCGTCACCCGTGAGACCTACAGAGAGCAGCCCAAGGGCCGGGGCCGCGAGTTGATCTTCGGCGCGCTCGCGACCGTCTATACGGCGTTTCTCCTGTATGCGGCGGGACCGAAACTACTTCTGCTCTCGTTTCTCATCCTCGCGCCGGCGACGATCCTGTTCGTCATGGCCCGCCGCGAACAGGGAAGGCGGCTGTTTACGCCCGGCGAACTCGTCATCCTGACCGTCTCGATCATCGGTGCGATCGTGGCGATCATCGCCCTTGTGGCGGGCTGGATCTCCATCTAGGAGGCGACCCATGACCGATCAGGAATCCGTCAGCTCGGATTACGGCGTGCATTCGGAAGTCGGCACGCTGCGCAAGGTGCTCGTGTGTTCGCCCGGGTTGGCCCACCGGCGGCTCACGCCGACCAACGCCGACGATCTGCTCTTCGACGACGTGATGTGGGTGGAGAACGCGCAGCGCGATCACGCGGACTTCGTCAACAAGATGCGCTCGCGCGGCGTCGACGTCGTCGAGCTGCACGACATGCTCGCGGAGACGATGTCGATCCCCGACGCGAGATCCTGGCTCCTCGACCGGAAGATCGTCGCCAACGAGGTCGGGGTAGGGCTGATCGACGGCACGCGCGCGTTCCTGGAGACGTTGCAGCCCCGCGAGCTCGCGGAGTTCCTCATCGGCGGGCTGGCGACGTTCGACGTTCCGGAGGACTTCCGCTCCGGTTACGTCGCGCTCGCCCGCGAGTCGACCGGAGTGCGCGAGTACCTCATGCCCCCGCTGCCGAACACCCTGTACACGCGCGACACGACGTGCTGGCTCTACGGCGGCGTGACCATGAACCCGTTGTACTGGCCCGCCCGGCATGACGAGACGCTTCTGATGAAGGCGATCTACGAGTTCCATCCGGACTTCGCAGGCTCGACCGTGTGGTGGGGCGACCCCGAGCAGGACTGGGGCCTGGCGACGTTCGAGGGCGGCGACATCATGCCGGCCGGCAACGGCGTGGTGCTGATGGGCATGAGCGAGCGCACGTCACGCCAGGCGATCACGCAGGTGGCCGCGGCACTGTTCGAGCACGGCGCTGCGGAACGCGTCGTCGTCGCCGG
This sequence comes from Actinomycetota bacterium, assembly GCA_040414485.1. Classification (GTDB taxonomy): domain Bacteria; phylum Actinomycetota; class UBA4738; order UBA4738; family UBA4738; genus JBEDUK01. The sequence continues at coordinate 22,239 of JBEDUK010000103.1, read as the reverse complement.
CATGCCGAAGCTGCGGGCGGCGATGCACCTCGACACCGTGTTCACCTTCGCCCATCGGGACGTGGTCACGGTCTATCCGACGATCGTCGACGGCATCCACGCGTTCTCCCTTCGGCCGAGCGACAAACCGCCCGGGCTCGAGGTCACCGACGAAGCCCCCAGGACGTTCGTCGACGTCGTCGCCGAGTCGCTGGGGCTCTCCGAGTTGCGCCTGATCGAAACGGGCGGAGATGTCTACGCCTCCGAGCGACAGCAGTGGGACAGCGGCAACAACGCCGTCGCGCTGGAACCCGGCGTGGTGATCACCTACGACCGCAACACCCAGACGAACACGCTGCTTCGAAAGGCCGGGATCGAGGTCATCACGATCGTTGGTGCCGAGCTCGGTCGCGGCCGCGGGGGCGGCCATTGCATGACCTGTCCGCTGATCCGCGACCCAGTCAGCTTCTAGGGCCCCGATCGCGGCCGCCGGGGAGAATGCTCAGGACTGAGCTTCCAGGGTCAGCTGGGTGGTGGTGTTGGTGCCGGCGCGTTCGTAGGTCACCTGCAGCGTGTCGCCCGCTTGCATCGTCAACGTCTTGACGATCAGGTCGTCCACGCTCGTGGCCGGCTGACCGTCGACCTTGATGATGATGTCCCCCGGCTGGATGCCGGCCTTGTCGGCCGGGCCACCGGGCGCCACCTCCTGGACGAAGAGGCCGGGTGGCCGGCCTGCACGCTGCGCCACCTCGGGCGGGATCGCCTGGACCTGCATCCCGGTGCTTGGATGACTGACCCTTCCGGTGGTGATGAGCTCGTCCGCCAGGGGCTTGGCCAGATCCACGGGGATGGCGAACCCGAGGCCCACGCTTCCACTACCTCCACCCGGCGGCGTCGCGCCCGCCGTGTTGATGCCGATCAGTCGGCTCGCGCAGTCGACCAGGGCCCCGCCGCTGTTTCCTGGGTTGATCGATGCGTCGGTCTGGATGGCGCCGACCAGGTGTGCAGAGTGCACGTTCCCGGCAGGAACCCGCACATAGCGGTCGAGCGCGCTCACGATGCCGGCGGTGACCGTGCTGGTGAGTCCGAGGGGCGAGCCGAGCGCGACCACCGGCTGACCGACCCGCAGGGCGCTCGAAGCGCCGATGGCCATCGGCGGGAGGTTCGGGTGATCGCCGGTGACCTTCAGGACCGCGAGATCCGTGAACGGGTCGGTCCCCGCGATCGTGGCGTCGGCCGTCTCCCCGTCGCTGTACAGCACGGACACCGATCCGCCGTTCGCAGCGACGCTGATGACATGGTCGTTGGTCAGGATGTAGCCGTCGGATCGAATGATCACCCCGGAGCCGGTGCCCGCCTGCTGGCCCGAGCTCGCGCGGACCGTGACCACGGATGGCAGCGCGGTGTCCGCGACCTGCGTCGCCAGACAGGCAGCCCCGTTGTCGGTTGACGCTGTCGTGCCCTGATTGCCGCTGGTGCTGGCGCTGTCGTTCCCCGCGGTCGCGTTGACGATGAGGCCGCCCACCACGCCGCCCAGGATGGCCACGAGCGCGGCGCCGACGAGGAGCACGGCGAGCGGGCCCGCTCGAATCCGGGACGAACGCGTCGAACCTTTCGAGCCCGGCGAATTCGTTGGCGCTTCGGCCATATCGATCACCCGGTCATCGTCGCGAGATTGGACGCGGGTCTTCGGTGCACGATATCCCAGACCCGGCGGGACGGCGCGTCGGCACGGCCGCTCTCGATCAGGGACTCATTTCCCAATGGATGGTTCGGCCATGTCATAGCGAGCCGCTTCCGTTTCTTGATCCGGCGCATCAGCAGGGCGGACCTCTTCTTCGCTCGAGGGGCGTATCGTCAGCCGCTCGCCCGGGAGGTGGTTCGAGCGTTTCGGCGAAAGACCGTCTGGATCCTGATCCTCGTCGCGCTGTCCTGCTCCACGAGCGCCGGCAGCGCGCTGGGCGCGTCACTGCGAAGTGGCTCGCCTGTCGGACCAGTCGGAGTCGCTGCCCGTTCCGATGCCGTCCGCCCATCGGTACGTTCGACCCGAGCCTCGTCACGGAGCGACGGCACGGCCATCGGCGGCGGCGTGTTCGCCTCCGCGCCGGTCTATCCGGCCGGGGTGTTCCCCAACGACGTCGCCGTGGCCGACCTCAATCACGACCACCACGACGACCTGGCGAGCGTGGACCGGCGAGGCTCCGTCGACATCCTTCTCGGTCGCGGGGACGGGACCTTCGCCCCGGCCACCATCTTCGGGGCCGGAGGGCTTCCGGACGCGGTGGCCGTGGCCGACTTCAACCGCGACGGCAACGCCGACCTGGCCGTGGCCGACGCCAACGGCAACTCGGCGAACATCCTCCTGGGGCACGGGGACGGAACCTTCTCGGCGTTCACCTCGTACCCGGCCGGGATCCAGCCGATATCGGTGACGGCGGGCGACCTCAATCGCGATGGGCGCGTGGATCTGGTTCTGGCGCAAGGAGGCGGGGCGAACAACTCCCGCATCGCGGTGCTGCTCGGCCGGCGCGGCCGAGGTTTCGATCCACCTGCTCTGTACGAGGTCGACCCGTATCCGAAGGACATCGCCGTGGCCGACTTCAACGGAGACCACATTCCGGACCTCGCCGTCGCCAACGGCGGGGTGATCGAGGATCCCGGCCACACGGTGAGCATCCTGCTCGGCAATGGGGACGGGACGTTCGAGCCGAAGAAGACGCTCCAGGTGGGATTGCAGCCGTTCGGCATCGCGGCGGGCGACTTCGACGGCAACGGGACGCGCGACGTGGCGACGGCCAACTTCGCGTCGGGAACGACCTCGGTCCTGTTCGGACACGGCGACGGGACGTTCGCGATCGCGAAGAACTACGTCGTCTCACAGGGTGGCGCGCCGGACGGGATCGTCGCGGTGCGATTGGGGCGTCACGCCGCATTGGCCGGCCTCGCGGTTTCCGGCGCGGAGGGCACGTCCATCCTGGTCAACAAGGGCCACGGCTCGTTCACCGTGGGCGCGCGGTTCGATCCGGACGGCGGACGGGTCGCCAAGGGCGATTTCGACGGCGACGGCCGGACGGACCTGGCGGTGGTGTCGCCGAGCGGGATCGCCGTCCTGCTTGCACTGGGGAGGGGGCAGTTCGTCGCGACGCGGAACTACCTCGCCCCGGATCCGATCGACGCAGCGTCGGGTGACTTCAATAGCGACGGGGTCGAGGACCTCGCCGTCGCGAATCTGGACAGCGAGAGCGTCAGCATCTTCCTGGGCGACGGACGCGGGGGCCTGCAGGCTCGGCAGACGGTCGGAATCGGAGCGCCGGCGGGCGGCATCAGTGCGGCGGACGTGAACGGGGACGGCGCCCTGGACCTCGCCGTGGCGGACCAGTCGAACGAGGTCACGGTCCTGTTCGGGGACGGACACGGGGAGTTTCGCTTCGGTGACACCATAGCGCTCTCCGCCCCCGCGTTCTCCACGTCGCTTGCCGATCTCAACGGCGACGGCGCCACCGATCTGATCGTCGCGAACTTCAGCGCAGGGAGCGTCAGCGTTCTCCTCGGAAAGGGGGATGGGACGTTCCGGAGGCCCGCGACGTACGCGGCGGGCGAGGACACCGCGTTCGTGCAGGTCGCCGACGTCAACGGCGACGGGGAGCCGGACCTGGCCGCAGCGAATCGCCTCGGCGGACCCAGTGGACACGGCTCGGTCGCCGTGCTGCTGGGTCGCGGTGACGGCACGTTCGAGGCTGCCGTTCCGTACGACGCAGGATATGGACCGAATTACGTCGTCGCAGCGGACATGAACGGCGACGGCCAGTTCGACCTTGTGGTCGCCGACTCATTCGACGCGAGCGTCGCGCTGCTGGAGGGAAGGGGCGACGGGACGTTCCGATCGCCCTTGATCTTCACCACCGGAAGGACGCCGTGGCAGGTGAGCGTGGCGGACTTCAACGGCGACGGTCGCCCGGACATCGCGAGCCCCAACGCCGAGGACGGCACCGTCACGGTGCTCCTCGGCGACGGCCATGGCAGCTTCGGCTCTGCCACCGACTATGCAGTCGGAAACGATCCACACACGGTTGTGGTCGGCGACTTCGACAGGAACGGGGCGCCGGATCTGGCGGTGGCATGTTCCTTGGAGGGCACTGTGAGCATCCTGCTGAACGCGCATCAGCCGAACGGATGAGCCGGTTGACGGGTTCGGGACTCATATGATTGCCGCCATCGTGTCGGCGAACGAGATCGACGACTACCTCGACGCGCTCGAGGAGCCGAAGCGGGCCACGCTGATCCAACTCCGGACGACGATCCTGGCCATCGTTCCAGACGCCGAACAGGGCATCTCCTACGGCATGCCGGCCTTCAAGGTCCAGGGAACGACCATCGCCGGGTTCGCCGCGTTCAAGAACCACCTGGCGTACCTGCCGCACAGCGGTTCGGTGATCCCCAAGCTGGCGGAGGAGACAGCCGGATACACGTCGACGAAGGGGTCGCTGCATTTCCCGATCGACGAGCCCCTGTCCGAGCCGCTCGTGAGGAAGCTCCTCGCGGTCCGGATCGACGAGGCGTTCGGCAAGCAGTAGCGCGAACGGGACGGCGCCGGCAGCATTTCGGCTGAGGGCTCGCCGGCCGCGCCGACCGCGGTGGCCGCGCTGGCTAGACTCGGCGGCCATGCCACGCCCACTGCGCGTCGGCGTCCAGCTCCCAGAGGTCGAGCGCCTCGTTCCCTGGACCGAGTACGCCGCGATGGCTCGAGCCGCCGAGGAGGCCGGGTTCGATTCCATCTGGCTGGGCGATCACCTCCTGTACCGCGACCAGCGAGGCCAGCGCGGGCCGCTCGATGCATGGACGTTGATGGCCGGGCTCGCGGTCGCCACCGAGCGGGTGCGGCTGGGCACGCTGGTTGCCTGCCTCGCGTTCCATCCGCCGGGAATCCTCGCCCGGATGGCCGCCACGGTCGACGAGCTCTCCGGCGGGCGACTGGTGCTCGGGGTCGGCGCCGGATGGAATCCGGTCGAATTCCAGGCATTCGGCATCCCGTTCGACCACCGGGCACAGCGGTTCGCAGAGGCGTTCGAGATCGTGCACGGGCTGCTGAACGGAAGGACGGTGACGTTCCACGGACGCTTCCATCACGTCGACGAAGCCGTCTTGCTGCCCGCGCCAACCCGACGTGTGCCGGTCATGATCGGCAGCCTCGGCGAACGGGTACTCCGGTCGACGCTCCCCCACGCGGACGCATGGAACGTGTGGTACGCGGATTACGGGAACGACGCCGAGGGCTTCGCGCGGGCGAGTGACCGGGTCTCGGCCATCGCGAGCGATGTGGGCCGGGACCCTCGCACCGTCCAGCGCAGCGCCTGCGTCCTGGTCGTGGTCGACCGATCGTCACGGGAGCGGCCGCTGGACGAGGTTCCGCCCGTCGAAGGCCCGCCGTCCCGAGTCGCCGAGGCGCTGCGGGCACTGGCGGACGCCGGCGCCGATGAGGCGATCCTGGTGGTGAACCCGATCACCGAACGGTCGATCCGGGTGCTGGGCGACGCCCTCGCCGCGCTCGAATGAGACCCGCGGGGCTTCAGGTGCTCAGCCACTCCAGGATCTTCGTTCGGGCGGTCTGATTGGCGAAGTAGCCGCTGTGCATGATTCCATCCGCATGGCCGAACGCCAGGTGGTCGTCGATCGGGAAGAACCCGGATCCGTTCTGTTCGGTCACACTCAATGTGGGGACCACGAGGTCGTTCGGCGCATCGAAGATCGCGTCCATCAGCCGGTCCTTCGCGAAGCTCGCGAGGCCAGGGTCCGTCGGCTCGTAATCCGACGCAAGCGCGAAATACCGCTTCCCATCCCGCACACCCGTGTTCAGCCATTCGTGCAGGAAGTCACCCGTCTTCACCATCGACTCCAGGCCGGCCAGCCCCGCGACCGTGGCGACGGCGAGCTGCTTCACCACCGCGATGATCGCCTGCAGCACGTCGAGCACCCCGATGTCCGGGAAGAAATTGAGCAGATTCGTGTATGTGTCGATGAAGTCGCCCATGTACTTCGTGTCCGTGAGCGGCGTCCCGTCGTTCGGCGCCGCCGCGAACACGATCTTGCCGACGCGCACGTCCTTGGATCCGCCTCCCAGCTCTGAGGTCTTCTCCGCGAGGGCGCGGCTGACCAGCCCTCCCCGCGAGTGACACACGATGTCCAGGCGGAACTGCTTGCCGTCCGGGACCTTCGACATGAACCACTCGGCGTTCTGTCGCGGGTCCTCCGAGAGCGTCGGGTGATCGAAGGCGAACACCCGGCCGCCGTACATGGCGTGAAGATCCGCCACGTAGTCCTTCGGGAAACCGCCGAACCCGCCGCGGGCCGTGCTGAAGGTCCCGTGCACGAGCAGGAGGGCCGGCTCGTCCGAGAGGTCGTCCCACATGGCGCCCTCGATCTGCGTCCCCGCCGACGTGAAGTCGTCGGGCGTAAACGTCCGGATGCCGTACGGCCGGTTGTGCTCCTCCCACCTCTTGACGAAGAAGTCGCCGACCCGGCCGAGCGCCTGATCCACCAGCGGGAAGACCAGGACCTTGAGGATCTTCGTGCCGATCGCGCCGAACAGCCCGCGAGACCCGGCAATTTGAGGCGCGGGAGGGACGTATCGCCGGATCACGTACACGCGGTCGGCTCCTCCGCGGGTCACCACCGCGTCGTGCTCGTCGCGGGCGAAGTTCCACGTGGTCACGCCGGCTTCGTCGGCCACCAGGACGAACTGGCCGTACTCCTCGTTCGGCGCCGGGACCCGCATCTGGATCGCCGGCTCGCCGAACGTCGTGCCCCGGGTCGGAAGGGCCGCCGGCGCGGCGATCTCCCGCGCGCTTCCGATGACGACGCTCCCCTGGGACGCGACATCCGCATCCGAAAGTGCGCGATCGAGGTCGGCGGTCGTCAGCTCGGCCCCTCGCATGCCGGCCGACCCCGGCGGGTGCCAGTCGGCGGCGCCCCGCAGGCCCGGCGTCACCAACTGGATCCTTCCGACGGTGACAGGGTGACCGTTCGGATCGAGGTCGGTCATGGCTCCTCCCGGGTCAGTCGAAGGGCAGGGTCACCGAAGTACTGATACGCGAGGTAGGTCGAGGACGCCGGCGCCTTCGGATCGAGGAGCTTCCCCCGGGCGGTTCGAAGCACGTCCGCGGGCGAGGCGCCCTTGAACACGTCCGCATAGAAATCGAGGGCGACACCCTTCGCCACCTCGTCGTCGATCTTCCACAGCGGAGCGATCACCGCCGATGCGCCGGCGACCAGGAACGCCATCGCCATCCCGGCGTACTGCCCGAGCAGCGACTCGCCGGCGCCGACCTGGCAGGCGTTGAGGAACACGAACGCGGGCGCCCCGAGCGCCGTGCCGCGGACCTCCTCCGGCGACAGCACGGCTTCGTCCTGCATCACGAGCCCGTCGCCCAGGCCAGAGAGATCGCTCTCGCCGTGGAGGCTGAAATGGAGGACGCCCGCAGCGGAAGGGTCCTCCATCGAGGCAAACACGTCCTTCGCCAGAGCGGCGACCGGTTTGGCCTTGTAGATCCGCTGCAGTTCGCTCGCCTCTTCCTTCGCATGCTCCAGGTTCGGCCAGGTCGGGCCCTTGTAGTCGCCGACCACGACCGTCATGGTCCTCGCGCTCACCTCCGCGGGCGGCGGGACTGATGGAGGCGGCCGGCTCAGCACCCAGCGCCCGACGTTCGCCTGGGCGCCCAGGATGGGCGGCGCGGCCGGATCGATCAGATGGGGGCCATCGATGCGCGCCAGCTCCCAGGGGATGTATCCCTCCTCGGTCAGGATGAGCACGGTGGGGGGCTTCGGCGCCACGGCGTCGGCGACCTTCTTCAACACGTCGAGGAAGGTGCTCGCCGTGACCCGGGTGATCGAATCACCGCTGCCGACGACGGTTCGTGAGAGCTCCTGCCGGTCCTTCGTCGACATGACCTGGTTCTCCAGGCGTTGGGCGAACACCTGCGGGTCACTGCCGACCGGGACGGTCTCCGGATCGCCCGGCGTCGGCACGTTGAGCGCGGGGTCGGTCTCCAGGGTCCACACCAGGGCGTTCGACACCTGGGTCGAAAGGAGGATCCTCGCCGTCAGATCGGCCGGCCTGCGGGCCGGTGGCGCTCCCATATCCACGGGCGGTGGCTGCTCCGCCTCCGGGGCCTGGCCGGCCAGTGCCTCGTCCTTCAGAACGCTGATCGGGCGCACGGCCAATCCCATGGTGTGGCCGTCGGCGGAATAGAGCGCCCGGATCAGGGCCGGATGGATCGGTTCGTCGACCTCCTCCGGCGTCAGGTGCAGCGGAATGGACGGATACGGCGCGTCCGCGGTCACCCGAACCTGCTGGAGGCCGTCCTCGCCGGCACGGAGCCGGAAGCCTTCGGCAACCAGCTGCACCGCAAGCGTCCAGGGACCGACGCTCGAGTCCGGCCGCACCATCGGGTCGGCCAGCACCCCCGGATCTGGCTTCGCCTGGAGGCCGACCTGGATCTCGAACTCCACGCCGACGACGGCCGACGGCGGGCAGTCCAGCCGCGCGAACGAGGTCCGTGGTGGGTCCGCTTCGTCGACGGGCGGCTGGGGTGGCTTCGGTTCGGGCCTCCCGGCGGCGACGACGACCCGGCCACCCCCGTCCGCGTCGACCCCGGCCACGGCCACGGCCCCGCCGTCCGCGTCGACCCCCGCCACCGCACCGCCATCTGCGTCGACGCCGTCGGGTGGGGTCGGCGGCGGAGCGACCGCGGCGGCCACCAAGATCGGGATGCGAATGGTCGGATCGATCCCGCGCGCCGCGCCGGATCGGATGAGCGAGACGGACGCCCGTCCGCCATCCGACTCGTGTCCGAACGGCACGGTCGCCACGAGTTGCTCGAGCTGCGCTCCGATCGGGTCATTCGCGAACACCTCGGTCCCGACGGCGAACGACCAGCGGCCCACGGCGGTGAGATCGGCGATCCCCGGCGGACCGGCGATGCGGCCCGGCGGAACGGTGAAGGCGAACGCGACGTCGATCGGGTGATCGTGCGTCATCTCGTAGATGACGTCCTTGAGCCAGTCCGCTCCATCAGATGGGACGCCCGCGGCGATGCACGACCGGTACCCGTCGATCGCTCGACCGAGGAGGTCCGCGGCGCTTCCGCTTCCCACCGCGATCGCACACGTGGTCCGGAGATCGGCTTCGCCATTCGATCCGGCGGCGTCGTCCGCGTCGACGAGCAGGATCTCGATCTGCTCGTGCCCGATCTCGGCGGCGGCCTGGACCGAATAGAGCTCGCCGGCATACGTCCCCACGCCGAGGCGGCGGACCCAGTCGGCGCTCCGCGGCCCGGTGACACCGATGCGCAGCGGCCAGCGCCAGACGAAGCGGTCGGCCGACCGCTCCACCATGGGTGAGAGTCGCAGTCCCACGTTCGCCTGAAGGCCGAACAGACGGTCGGCGTCTTCAACGGAAGGGACCGTCATGCGAAGGATCGGGGTCGGTTCCGAGGCCGGGTGGTAGAACCCCGTGACGGCCCGCCACGCGTCGCGCAGCGTTCCGTGCAGCGCAGCGTCGGGTCTGACCGACTCGGGCCACGTCCACCACGGCGCACCGGAGGAGTGGATGTCGCTCTCGTCGAGCCGCTGACGACCCGGTCCGGCGCGAACCCACAACGCCGACGGTGTCAGGAGCTCCTCCAGCCGCCTCGTCGCGACGTCGATCGTCAGGTCGTCGGACAGGTCACCTGAGGCGTCCAGGAACCCGCCGGCGAGGACCGCCTCGGGAGCCAGGTCGGTCACGGAGCATCCCTCCCAGTTCGCTCCACACGCCTTGATCGGCGACCGCAGCATGCATCCATCGTGATTTCGCCGCAAATTCGCGTCTCGATCCGCGGAAGGACGGCGAGGCGGCGACTCGAAATTCGGCCGAACCCTTGCCGCTCCCGCCAGGTTCGTCAGGCGGATCGATCTGTTGGCCATCGGGGCACGCCGATCACGAAGTTGAGCCCGGCGCCGATGAAAAGCCCGAGACCGGCTCCGCCGACCAGATCGAGCGGGAAGTGCGCGCCGAGGTAGAGCCGCGCAAGCAGGACCAGTCCGGCGACCCCCCATGGGATCGCCTTCCAGCGGCCACGCAGGTACGGCGAGATCAACGCCGCCATGGCCGTCACCAGGATGGCGTGGCCGGAGACGAAGCTCAGCCCCTGGTGGGCGACGTCCCCACGGAGGATGGCATCCGGCTCGAGCACCCCCGGTCGCTGGCGCTTGACGGCCAGCTTCACCACGCTCTCCAGCCAGATCTTCAGGCCGGTCGCCAGCAGGAGACCGACGGCGAGGCGGTACAGGCGAAGGAGGGCCGCGATCAGCACCGCGACCGGTCCGGCCATGATCACACCCGTGAATTGCACGAGCCACATCGGCCGGAACAGCCATTCGGGCCAGCCGTTGACGAAGAGCAGCACGGAAGATTACAGCGCGCGAAACGCATGGCCGCGCACGAGCGCTCCGCAGACGACGAGCAGGGCCAAGCCGATGGCACATCGCACCAGATCCGTCCGGCGATGCGTGAAGCCCTCGCCGCCGCCTGGGGCTCGGAACCACCACCGCGGCCTCGCTCTGGAGGATGCAGGACCGGATTCCGACCGAAGCGCTTCGACTCGTCCCATGGCTCCGCCTGGTCGGGGTCACGATAGGTCGAGCACATGGTTCGAGTCCAGCCATGAACGAGGCGCAGCGGATGTGACGGTCCACGGCCGGCGGGGGCTCGACGCGGTTCAGGTAACGCCGTAGCGGATCGCTACAGCAGGTTGTTCGAGGCGAGGAACTCCCTGGCCACTGTGGCGACGTTCCGACCGTGGATCACCACGTCGCCGACGAGTCGCGTCACATTCTCGGTGGAAAGCCGTGCGCTCACCGCGTCGAGCAACCTGCGGACGTCCGGGTCCAGCTTCGCCGTGCGGATCACGGGCGTGATGTTCTCCGCGTTCTGGAGATGCTTGTCGTCGACGAGCGGCACGAACCCGTTCTCTCTGATGCTGGGGTCCGTCGAGAACAACAGGCCGACCTGAACCTTGTCGTCCTTGAGCGCGGCGATGGTCTGCGGTCCTCCCACATCCAGCGCGTCGAAATCATCGAAGAGCACCCCATAGACCTGGTTCAAGCCCGGAAGGCACAGCGACCGTTGGGCGCATTCGGGCGGCCCGCCGAAGACCAATTGGCCGGCGACCGGAGCGAGGGAACTCAGGGTCGTCAGATGGTATCGACTGGCGGTCTGCGCGTTCGCGACGAATTCGTTCGTGTCGTGCGCGGCCGACGGCGTGAGCACGGAAATCCCTCTCGGCTGCAACAGCTCGGCGTCCTGCCTGGCGACGGCCGCCGCATCGTCGGAGGCGCGCGCGTTCCGATCGATGAACAGAAGCAGGGACGAGAGATACTCCGGCTTCAAATCGATCTCTCCGGACTCGAGGGCGTTCTGTGAGACCTCTCGGGACCGGAGATTGAACTGTCGCTCGACGTGATAGCCGGCCCGCTCCAGCACCTGCGCGTACATCTCCGCCACGAGCTGGTTCTCCGTGAACGCTCCGGACACGCCGACCACGATCGTGCCCTTCGACCCGCCGGCACCTTGCACCGTCCGGCCGCCTGGATTCGCGGTGCATGCGGCGAGGAGGGCGGCGCATATGGCGAGCGGAACGAGCTTCCTCATGACGTCATCTCCGCTCCGGCGGACGGCACGCCTGCCGGAACGTCCGCTCGACGACCGATCAGGATGCGGGCCGGCGTGGGGCCCTTGCCCTTCAGATCGACGAGCCGGGCAGGGCCGAACTCATATCCATCGCCCAACTGCTCGACGGTCGGTTCCGAAACGAGCACACGGCCCGGCTCGGCGAACTCTTCGAGCCTGCTGGCCAGGTTCACCGTGTCGCCCCACACGTCGTAGGCGAACTTCCGATAGCCGATGATCCCGGCGGCGGCCGGCCCGGTCGCGACTCCCACTCGAACCCTGATCGGATCACCCGACGGCCACCGAACCCGCCCCGCCTCGTCGAGGGCCTCGAGCGCCATCGCCACGGCCGCCGACGCGTGCCTCGTCATCGGGACGGGCGCGCCGGCGACGGCCATGTAGGCGTCTCCGATGGTCTTGATCTTCTCGAGGCCGTATCCGTCGGCGATGTGATCGAACCGCCGGAACAGGTCGTCCAGCGTCGACGCGAACTCCTCGGGCGACGAGCGTGCGCCCTGCTCCGTGGACCCGACCGCATCGATGAGGACGACCGTCACCTGATCGAACGCCTGGGCGATCCGCCCGCCCGGCCACATCTTGAGTTGATCCACGATGGCCTTCGGCAGGATGTTCAACAGCAGTCCGTCGGATCGCTCACGCTCCTGCTCGACCTGGCGCTCCTGGAGGAACAGCTGCCGAGAGAAGCGCTCCAGGCGATAGGCGGTCAGCGCTCCGAGGACTCCGAAGGAGATCAGGTAGAGCGTGGCCAGCACCCGGCTGACATCGACGATGTACCGCGCCGTGAACACGTAGGGCAGGTAGGCCGCGATGCCGATCACGGTGATCAGCACCACGAAGATGAACCGAAGGCGCAGGAGCGTGTACGTGAACGAGGTGATCAGGATGACGCCGACGTAGCCGTACTCGGCGGGCAGCGTGAGGATGTGCGAGGCGTAGTAGACCCACAACAGGATCGTCGTGGTCGCGATCACAACGGACATCCCCTGCCAGATCCGTCTGAACAGGGGCGTGAACGTCAGTCCGAATCCGATCAGCAGCATCGGGATGAAGACGCCGAACCGCATGATCGCGTCCAGCCTGAGGTCGGCCAGGGCAAGGATGTGGGGACGAAGGAGCAGGCCCCACCCGACCCAAAGGGCGATCGCCGCCAGGAACGCGAAGCGGATGTTCCCGATGTTGTGGCGGTACCGGTCCTCCCGGAACGCATCCTCGAGCGCCCGGTCGCGGAAGCGCAGCCGCAACCGATCCAGGCTGAACGGCGACCGCTTTCCAGCGTTCCCCGGCCTTCCTGTGTGATCCGTCGCCACGTTCGAATGCCCCCCGCCGCCGTCGCGGCCCCTCTTGCACTGCCCCAGCCATGATCGCCGCTCCTGACCTGGTTGTCAGGCAGGTGGAACTCGGCGGTCGTCCGGTTCGCGGTTCCCGATCCGGTCCGGCCCTGGCTGGACGGGTGGGCTATCGTCGTTTGCGCATGAGTCCAGGACCGGCCATGGGTGAGTTCGTCCTCCTGAACGGCGTGCGGACCTACTACGAGATCCGCGGCGAACCGTCCGCGGAACCGCTCGTCCTGCTCCACGGCGGGCTCGCCACCGCCTCGACGTGGGACGCCGAAGCCGGGCCGCTATCCGAGCGCTACCGCGTGCTCGTTCCGGAGCGTCGGGGTCACGGCCATACGCCGGACATCGAGGGACCGATCACCTTCGACCTGATGGCGAACGACACCATCGCGTTCCTGCGCGAGGTCGTGGGAGGACCCGCCCACCTCGTCGGCTGGAGCGACGGCGGCATCGTCGGGCTGACGGTGGCGATCGCCGAGCCGCACCTGGTCCGAAGCCTGGTGGCCATCGGCACGACGTTCCACCACGACGGCGAGCTCGTCCCAGCCTCGGAATGGGGCATGGCGCCGGACGGTCCGGAGATGGCCTGGCTCCGAGGCCTGTACGCCGAGGCGTCACCGGACGGGGCGGAACACTGGCCCGTGGTGTTCGCCAAGATCATGCGGCTCTGGGCCGAGGAGCCGACGTTCACCGTGGAGGACGTCGCCCGCATCCAGGCGCCGGTCCTGGTCATGGTGGGCGATGACGACGGGATCCGTCTCGACCACACGGCCGCCTTCTACGAGGCGCTCCCTCACGGCCAGCTGGCCGTCGTGCCGGCGGCGTCGCACGCGCTCCCGCTGGAGAAGCACGACGAGGTCACGCGGCTCATCCTGTCGTTCCTCAGCGGCGGCGAGCCGAAGACCCTCATGCCGGCGCGCAGGGCCACGGCGCACGAGGTCGACCAGGCTGACCAGGCTGATCAGGCTGATCAGGGCACCAGCCGGTAGATCCCGCCCTCGAGCGAGATCGCGTAGAGCTCCCCCGCCTTGTCCTGACCGAACGACACCAGCCCGGCCAGGTGCAGCCCGGTCGGCCCTTCCGCCACCTGGCCGGCGACCAGACGAAGCGCTTCGATCCGACCACCGCAGTAGTCGCCGAACACGTACCAACCCTGGAGCGCCGGGATCGCCGCCCCCCGGTAGACGTACCCGCCCACCACGGCGCAACGCCCGCCGATGTGCGGGTACTCGTAGACAGGCGGCACCGTGCCCGGCGGCGGCGTGCGCCACACCACCGAGCCCTCGAGGGCGTTCCACCCGTAGTTCTGCCCGCCCCGGGAGTCCGCGGGCTGCATGTCGATCTCCTCGCGCGCGCCCGCGCCGACGTCACCGATCCACAGGTCGCCGGTCGAACGGTCGAACGACCAGCGCCACGGGTTCCGCAGCCCGTACGCCCAGATCTCGGGCCGGGCGCCCTGCCGGCCGACGAACGGGTTCGACCTCGGGACCAGGTATGGCCGGCCGCCCGGCGGAAGCGAGCCGTTCGGCAGCCGTGGTTCGATCCGGAGCATCTTGCCAAGCAACACGTTCAGGTTCTGCGCGTTGCGGTACGGATCGCCCTGGGGGTCGCCGAACGTGTAGTTCGACCCCCCGTCGCCCAGTCCGATGTACAGGTACCCGTCGGGACCGAAGGCCAGGTTCCCGCCCTTGTGGTTCGGGAAGAACTGCTTCGCGAACAGGACCAGGCGGCGAGTGGCCACGTCCGCCCGTCCGTCGCGCCACGCGTACTCGACGATGTTGGTGTCCCGATGGTGGTCGGTGTAGTTGATGTACGCGTACCGACCGTCCGGCGAGAAGGTCAGCCCGAGCAGCCCGAGCTCCCCGCCCATGGAGACGTCCTTCGAGATGTTCAGCACGGGCGTCGGATCGACCCGGCCGCCGCGCAGCGCCCAGACCTTTCCGTTCCGGCTGACGATGTACATCACCGGATCGCCGGTCCGCATCGCCATGCCGAGCGCGAGCGGTACCTTCGCCAGCAGCTTCGAATGCAGGACCGGGACCTCCGGGAGCGGGACGGAGGGCGACGGCGCGGGAGACGCGGGTGTCGGCGAGCCCGGGGAGTCACCCGGCGACCCGGACGCGGGCGCCGTCTGCGTCCCACCGGCGGAGGGCGAATCGATGGCGGCCGGGGCTTGGCCGGAGCACGCTGCGGACACCACGCACACGGCAAGCCCGGCCACCATCAGCCCGGAGACTCGTCGGACGACCCGTGGGGTGCGATGCACGCGCCGACGCTAGACGGCGGCACACGCCGCCGCTGTCAGATCCGTGCTCGTTTCCGACTGTGGGCGGCGGTGCCGAACCCTCGACGGCGGCGCGCCGAAGGCCCGCCCGAAGTTGGCCGTGAGATGGCTGTGACTGCTGAACCCGACCTCGACGGCGAGCGACGCGAGGTCCGTCTGGCCGTCGCGGATGCGCTCATACGCCGCGCGCAGGCGCAACTGATTCAGGTATTCGTGGAGCCCCGCTCCCGCCTGCCGGCGGAACACGCGCGTCAGGTGGTACGGGGAAACGTGCAGGCTGCGGGCCAGATCCTCCACCGTCAGCCGCTCGGCGTAGCGCGCGGTCAGTGCCGTCTTCGCCTCTTCGGCGACCTCGGCATGGGCGCGGGACGTCCTGCCCGAGCGCGAGCGGTGGGACGTGAGCGAACGGCCGGACGTTCTGAACGCCGAGGCCACCACCGCCCGCAGCACGCGGTGGAGGGCGTCGGTCAGCCGAACGGCGTCGACCCCGGCGGCTCCCTCCTCGTCGGCGTGACGGGCGGTCGCGCGACTCAGAGCGAACGCATCCGCGGCCACAGGAGCGACCCCGGCCGGAACCCTCCGACGGTCGTCGTCCCCGGCAGCGGGATCGAACTCGGCAACGATCTCCCGGAACAGCGCCGGCCGCGGGTAGACGAACAGACAGCGGTAGCCCCGTCCATCGAATCGCTCCCGGCGGTAGACGTCGTCGGCCTGGTGGATCACCGCGTGGTTCGGATTGGCCAGATGCCGTTCGCGTCCATGCCGGACGACCCACGTGGGCGAACACGGCAGGGCGACGATCGGACCGGAGACGAACGCGTCCTCACCGAACGTTTCGTCCTCGGGCGCGCAGTGGAGCTCGCCCAGATACAGGTCGGCCGATGAGAACAGCGTCGTGGCCACAGGCATCTCGCCTGGTCATACGCAATCCGGTCGGCCCCGGCTTCAGCCTGGCATGGCGCCTGCCCTGCGCGGCGGGGCGTTTGCCGCCGGGCTTGCCGGGTAGGCGTCGAATGGGGCCCAGCGGGCGCCTTCAGACCTTCCAACGAGAGGAGCAACCCGATGCGGGCTGTCGCGTGGCACGGCAAGCGAGATGTGCGAGTGGACACCGTCCCTGATCCGTCCATCAAGAAGGCGACCGACGCGATCGTGCGGGTCACGTCCACGGCCATCTGCGGCTCGGACCTCCACCTCTACGAGCTGTTCGGGGCCCTCATGGACGAAGGCGACATCCTCGGCCACGAGCCGATGGGGATCGTCGAGGCCGTCGGACCCGAGGTCCCGGATCTCCGGCCCGGCGACCGCGTCGTGGTCCCGTTCAACATCTCGTGCGGTTCGTGCTTCATGTGCAACCAGGGCCTCCAGTCGCAATGTGAGACGACGCAGGTGCGCGAGCGCGGCACCGGCGCGGCGCTGTTCGGCTACACGAAGCTCTACGGACAGGTGCCGGGCGGCCAGGCCGAACTCCTGCGCGTGCCGATGGCGCACTACGGACCGATCAAGGTCCCCGAGGGCCCCCCGGACGACCGCTTCATCTTCCTCTCCGACGTGCTGCCCACCGCGTGGCAGGCGGTCGAGTACGCCGGGATCCCGAAGGGCGGAAGCGTGGTCGTTCTCGGGCTCGGACCGATCGGCGACATGTCGACCCGCGTGGCCATGCAGCAGGGCGCCGGCCAGGTGATCGGCGTGGACCTGGTGCCCGAGCGGCTCGAACGCGCGTGCCTGGAGGGCGTCACGGTCCTCGATCTCGAGCGGTCGAAGGACGTGACCGAGGAGATCCGCGAGCTCACGCAGGGTCGCGGGCCGGACGCCGTGATCGATGCCGTCGGTATGGAGGCCCACGGCGCGCCGCTGGCGCGGCTGGCCCAGGAGTCCGCGACGCTCATGCCGGACCGGCTCGCGGAGAAGGTCATGGAACGGGCGGGGGTCGACCGGCTGTCGGCGCTGTACCTCGCGATCGAGCTGGTCCGCCGCGGCGGGACGATCTCGATCATCGGCGTGTACAGCGGGATGATCGATCCCCTGCCGATGATGACGCTGTTCGACAAGCAGGTTCAGGTCCGGATGGGCCAGGCGAACGTCCGCCGGTGGGTCGACGACATCATGCCGCTGCTGCTGTCGCCGGACGACCCGCTGGGCGTGGAGCGCTTCGCCACCCATCACCTGCCGCTCGATCAGGCCCCCGAGGCCTACGAGATGTTCCAGCAGAAGCGCGACGGCGCGGTGAAGGTGGTGCTCCGGCCCTGACCCGTCGCCTCAGCGAAGGAGCGCGCGTTCGTCGGCCGCGAGCAGCGACTCCGCCGTGAGGAACCCGTACATCTGGATGGTGGCGGCCACCAGGCCGGTCCATCCGGTCTGATGCGACGCCCCGATGCCCGCGCCGATGTCACCGTGGAAGTACTCGTAGAAGAGCAGATTGTCCCGCCAGTTCGGATCGTTCTGGAACACCTGGTTCCCGCCGAACACCGGCCGCCGGCCGTCCGCATCGCGCAGGAAGATGCGTGCGAGCCGATCAGCGATCTCCTTCGACACCTCGAACAGCGTCATCAGCCGGCCGGACCCGGTCGGGCACTCCACGGTGAAGTCGTCGCCGTAGTAGCGGTACAACTGGAGCAGACCGCGGATCATGACCGCGTTCATCGGGAACCAGATCGGGCCGCGCCAGTTCGAATTCCCGCCGAAGAGCCCGCTGTGTGACTCCGCGGGCTCGTAGTCGACCGTGAACTCCTGATCTCCCACCCGGATCCGGAACGGATGGTCCCGGTGGTACGCCGACACCGATCGGATCCCGTAGGGCGACAGGAATTCGGACTCGTCCAGCATCCGTGCAAGGACCCGGCGGAGCTTGGTCTCATCGAGCATCGACAGCAGGATCCGGCCCTTCACGCCGCGTCTGCCCGGTGGGTGGATGTTCGTCAGGAGCTTGGGATGGCGTTCGAGGAACGTCCTGGCCCGCTCCACCAGTCCGGGGAAGCGCTCGGCGGCCTCGCCGGGGATCACGGTCACGGCCGCCATCGGAAGCAGGCCGACCAGCGAACGGACCCTCAGCCGCTCCGCGGACCCGTCCGGCCGGCGGAGCACGTCGTAGTAGAAGCCGTCCTCCTCGTCCCACATCTCGTCCTGGCGCTCGCCGATCTTGTCCATCGCCGCGCCGATCCAGAGGAAGTGCTGGACGAACTTGTTCGCCAGATGCTCGTAGGAGGGATCGAACCGCGCCAGTTCGAGCGCGATCTCGAACATGTTCTGGCTGTACAGCGCCATCCAGGCCGTGCCGTCGGCCTGGTCGAGGTGGCCGCCGGTGGGCAGCGGGGCCGATCGGTCGAACACCCCGATGTTGTCCAGTCCAAGGAACCCGCCCTCGAAGACGTTGTGCCCGGTCGGATCCTTGCGGTTGACCCACCACGTGAAGTTCACCAGCAGCTTCTGGAACGCGTGGGCGAGGAAGTCGACGTCGCCCTCACCGCGCCGGCTTCGCTCCATCTCGTAGATGAACAGCGTCGCCCACGCGTGGACGGGCGGGTTGACGTCGCCGAACGCCCACTCGTAGGCGGGGATCTGGCCGTTCGGGTGCAGGTACGTGTCGTGCAGCATCAGTTCCAGCTGGTCCTTCGCGAAGTCGATGTCGACCATCGCCAGCGCGACCGTGTGGAACGCGAGATCCCATGCCGCGAACCAGGGGTACTCCCACTTGTCGGGCATCGAGATGATGTCGCCGCTCGCCAGGTGGAACCACGCCTGATTGCGCACGCTGCGGCCCTGGTCGGACCACGGTGACGCGCCGTGGCCGGCGAGCCACTGCTCGACCGGGTAGGCGTAGAACTGCTTCGACCAGATCATGCCGGCGAGCGCCTGGCGCATGACCAGACGGTGGTCCTCGTCGAGCGACTGGGGCGCGATCGAGTCGTGGAACGCGTCCGCCTCAGCGATCCGCTGCGCGAAGGTCCGGTCGAAGCTCTCGCCGAACGGGCCGCCCGAACCCTGCGCCGAGCGATCCCTGAGCCGAAGGCGCACGACCGCGCTCCCGCCGGGCTCGATCTCCCGCCGGTGGAGCGACGCGGCCCTGGTGCCCGTCGCGGCCGGATTCACCGCGTCCGTACGGCCCTCGATCAGGTATGTGTGGAACGCGTCCTTCACGTACGGCGATGCGTTCGGCGTGCCGAAGACCCGCTCGTCGTTCGTCTCGTTCTCGGTGAACAGAAGCCGGTCGTCCGCGCTCAGCCGTTCGACATCGAGCACCCGGTCGCCCAGTTCGTCGTCCGTTGCAACGATAGTAAGGGTGCCTGACGATCCATTCGGCCCCGGCGATGCGCCGAGCGACGGTTTCGCGGTGCCCTCGTCCCATGACCACGTGTTGCGGTACCAGAGCGTCGGCAACAGGTGCAGGCTGGCGGCGTCGGGTCCGTGGTTCTCCACCGTGATCCGGATGAGCACGTCCTCCGGCGAGGCCTTCGCGTACTCGACGATCACGTCGAAGTACCGGCTTTCGTCGAACACCCCGGTGTCGATCAACTCGTACTCGAGGTCGAACGGGCCGCGCTGCCGGTTGGTCTGGACGATGTCGTCGTACGGGTAGGCCGCCTGGGGGTACCGGTAGAGGTACTTCAGGTACGAGTGCGTGGGCGTGGCGTCCAGATAGAAGTAGTACTCCTTGACGTCCTCGCCGTGGTTGCCTTCGGAGTTCGTCAGGCCGAACAGCCGCTCCTTCAGGATCGGGTCACGGCCGTTCCACACGGCGATCGCGAAGCACAGGCGCTGTTGATCGTCGGAGAATCCGGCGATTCCGTCCTCGCCCCACCGGTACGCGCGGGACCGTGCCTGGTCGTGCGTGAAGAAGTCCCAAGCCGTGCCGCCCTCCGAGTAGTCCTCTCGGACGGTTCCCCACTGACGCTCGGACAGGTACGGGCCCCAGCGCTTCCAGGGCGTCCCCGCGCGGGCTTCCTCCAGGCGCGCTCGCTCCGCGTCCATCCGCTCCGGAGCGTAGCGCAGCCCCCATGAACAGGAGGCGGCGAATCGGTGTCAGGCTTCGATCGGTCGGCGGCGCTAGTCGGAGCCCGAGATCTCCCCGTCGGCCCAAGTCGGGTCGTCCTCGAGCAGGGCGCGGTACTCCAGGTAGCGCTCGTGCTGCGCGGGGTCGTTCGCGTTCGCGTAGTACGAATCGCGGTCGGCGAACACGGCGACGATGTAGACCTCGTCCTTGCCGTCGGGGAACAGGACGAATCCGTGCCGAAACCCGGCGACGGCGTCCAACGCCTGACCCTGCAGGACTCGCTCCAGCGCTTCCCGGTTCTCCGTCTTGAAGCGCGCATGCCCGATCGTTCCGAACATCTCCCCCTCCCTCGTTGATGGAGCGTCCAGGCGCTCAACCCAGTCGAGCCGAATGCTAATCGAAACGCGCGTGTCGGATGTCGCCGATGAGGGATGCGGCTACGAACTACGGCCTTTGGCTCGGATGAGACGTGCGATTTCGAGCAACCCGTCGAATGCCTGCGTATCGGCCGGAGCCGGATCGGGCAACAGGGACCGCGCTCCGTACTGTCGTCGCAGGTGGTCCATCGCTGCCTCGGCTACCCTTGCGGCTCCCCGTTCATTGGCAATGTCGGCCTGGTGGTATTCGATCAGGGCAGGCACCGCGCGGCTCCCCGCCAACAGGACGGCCGAGGTTGCGAGCGACGGCGCGTCGAGTGAGCCGCGCGATGTGGCGAGCGCAGTGAGGACCTCTCCGGGGACTTCAGGTCGTCGGTCGCGACGGCCAGCCATGCCCCCATTACCCGTTCGCGCCAGTAGGAGCGCAAGAGAGTGATCAGAGGGTCAGGAGCTGACGTCGAAGCTGCCGCCCGCACGCCAGTACTCGCCGTGTTCGCGCTCCATGAACCCCTCGTCGACCAGGTACCGTCGAAGCGCCGCCACGTCGTCGTTCCAACCCTTCAGGCGCCGGTTCACCTCGCGCTCCGGATAGCGCTGGCCTGGTTCGAACTCCTGCGCCAGCACATCCAGCACGACGAGCCGCTTCGTGCGTTGCGCGGGGATCGAAACCAGACGGCCGTCCTTGAAGAAGGCGCGCCTGACCTTCTCCTCCGGCGTCACCGGCGGTTCGCGGGACGGCTGCGCTGCGCCCGCCTTCGCCAGTTCGCGCGCCGCGGCCGCCAGGTCGTCCACCCTGGCCACGAAGCGTCCGTCCGGGTCGGAGGCCTCGATCACGCCGGCGGCAGTCAGGCGGTCCAGTTCGCGATGCACGGCCCGGGCGTCCAGGCTCGTGGCAGCACGAATCTCGGCAGGCGTTCCTGCACCGAGGACCACGGCCGCGGCGACCCGCAGTCGCGGCACCGTCCCCAGCGATCCGATCAGGCGCGCGGCTGCTCCAAGGTCCGGTGTGTCCGCAGCGGCCGGCATCGTAATGGTAAATCTACCTGACTAGCCTCGTTCGAAGTATCGCTGCAGCTCCCAGTCCGTGACACAGGTGTTGTCGAAGATCGACTGCTCCTGTTCGAACGTGTTCAGAAGGTGCTCGAACACGAAGTCCCCGAACGCCTCCCGCGCGACCGTGCTCCCGCGGAACGTGTCGACCGCCTCGTGCAACGAGTACGGCACGCGCGGCACGTCCTTCGCCTCGTAGGCGTTGCCGACGAACATCTCCGGCGGCTCAACCTTGTTCCGGATGCCCCACAGTCCGCTCGCGATGGTGGCCGCGTAGCCCAGGTACGGGTTCACGTCCGCGCCGGGGATGCGGTTCTCCACGCGGAACCCCTTGTGCTCGCCCACCGTGCGGAACCCGCACGTCCGGTTGTCGCGCGACCACACGATCGCGGTCGGCGCCCACGAGCCCAGCTGGTAGCGCTTGTAGGAGTTCACGAACGGCGCGTACATGACCGACATCTCGCGGGCGGTCGCCATCAGGCCGCCCAGGTACCAGCGAG
>JBEDUK010000102.1:0-11960 GCA_040414485.1 Actinomycetota bacterium | reverse complement strand
ACGTCGGGAGTCTCCGTTCCTTCGATGTCGGCGCCCGCTCCTGCGGGCGGCCTGCACCTGCCGACCGACGGTCCGGCGAACCTATCCGCCAGAGCGGGTGTTCCGGCGACCACGTACGTCGACACGGGCACAAGACGGAAGCGTCGTACGGACCGTGAGTGGAGCCGTTCCGGTTGACATGCCGCGAGGTGGCTCCTTAGCGTTCGGTTCGAACCGGCTGGCCGGACAACGGAGCGCGAAGGCATGGCGAACACCGCAGTCGTTGCTGGACTCGAGGTCGCCACCGACCATTGGATCGGCGGCCGTCGCGTGCCGTCCGCGAGCGGTGCGACGTTCGACGACGTCTCGCCGATCGACGAGGCGGTCATCGCGCGCGTGGCACGGGGCGGTCCCGAAGAGGCTGACGCCGCGGTTCGGGCCGCGCGCGAGGCGTTCGCGGTCTGGGGCACCATGCCGGCGACGGAACGCGCGGCCGCCCTGCACGCCATCGCCGACGGGGTCGAGAAGCGCGTCGAAGACCTCGCGCACGTCGAGACCACGGACAACGGCTCGCTGCTGCGATCACACCTGCGAAGCGTGATGCCCCGGGTGGCCCACAACTTCCGCTTCTTCGCCGACGAACTTCTCCAACTGCACCACGACGACTTCGACACGCGCGGGCACACGAACCACGTGTCGTGGGACCCGGCGGGCGTCACGGCCGTGATCACGCCGTGGAACGCGCCGCTCATGCTCGCCACGTGGCGCGTCGCGCCGGCGCTCGCCGCGGGCAACACCGTGGTGCTCAAGCCCCCCGAATGGGCGCCGCTGACCGCGTCGGTCCTGGCGGACATCGCGCACGACGCCGGCCTGCCGGACGGCGCCTTCAACGTCCTGCAGGGGATCGGTGAGGAGGCCGGCGCGGCACTGGTCGCCCACCCGGACGTCGACCGGATCGCGTTCACGGGGTCGGTCGCCACAGGGCGTCTGGTCGCGAGCGCGGCCGGCTCGAATCTCACGCCGGTCTCGCTGGAACTGGGCGGCAAGTCGCCGATGGTGGTGTTCGCCGACGCCGATCTGGACGCGGCGATCGAGCAGGCGGTGAACCAGTTCGACAACGCCGGTCAGGTCTGCCTGGCCGGCACGCGGCTGCTCGTGGAGTCGTCGATCCAGGACGAGTTCGTCGCACGGTTCGCGGAACGCGCCGCACGGATCCGTCAGGGCGACCCGCGCGACGACGAGACCGAGATCGGTCCCCAGATCACCCGGGAGCACTTCGATCGCGTGGACGGGTTCGTCCGCCGCGCCCGGGACGCCGGCGCGCACGTCGTGTTCGGCGGGGGACCGAACGACGACCTCGGCGGCCTCTACTACCGGCCGACGCTGTTCGCGGACGCGCCCGAGGACTCGGAGATCCTGCGGCACGAGGTGTTCGGACCGGTCCTGACGGTGCAGCCGTTTGCCGACGAGGACGATGCCGTGGCGAAGGCGAACTCGACCGAGTACGGCTTGGCGGCGATCCTGTACACGGGCTCCCGGAAGCGCGCCTCGCGCGTGAGCGCGCGTCTGGTCGCGGGGACCGTGTGGGTGAACTGCTTCTTCGTCAGAGATCTCAGGGCGCCGTTCGGCGGCTCGCGCGACAGCGGGATCGGCCGCGAGGGCGGCGTGTGGTCGTTCGACTTCTACGCCGACGTGAAGAACGTGTGCGAGGCGCCGACGGGCTGGCGCGACGACGGTGGCGCGACGCCCGCGCCGACCGAAGGATAGGAAAGGGGGCTTACCAACATGGGAGAGGTGGTCGGTGCCGCGCTCGTGGCCCACGTCCCGACGATCATGCTGCCGGAGGAGGTCCGGCTCGAGATCAACGAGGGTCGCGAGATCACGCTCGTTCCGGGGCTCCACCGGATGAAGTCCGAATGCATCGATCGCCTGAGGCCCGACACCGTGATCGTGTTCGACACGCACTGGGAGTCCACCTTCGAACACATCGTCACGGCGCAGGACCGCCGGCAGGGGCTGTTCACCTCACACGAGCTGCCGCGCGGGATGCGCCAGATCCCCTACGACATGCCGGGCGACCCGGAATTGGCCCGATTGATCGCCAAGCAGGCCGAGGGCCGCGACGACTGCTGGATCCTGGCCTGCGACGACCCGTACCTGCCGATCTTCTACGGCACGGTGAACGTCTGGACGTTCCTCGGAGACCCGGACACGGCGTGGCTGAGCGTCGCGCTGAACCAGTGCTGCACCACCGAGGATTTCCTGCTGTTCGGCTCGCTCATCGGCGACGCGATCGCGCAATCCGACCGGCGCGTCGTCCTGCTCGCGTCCGGCGGCATGACGCACCGCTTCTTCCCGTTCAGGGAACTGCGTCGGCGCGAGAGCCAGCGCGCGCCGGACAACATCTACGACATGGAGTCCTACGAGGCCGATCAGCGCGTGCTCAAGATGATGGAGGCGGGCGATCACGCGGGAATCATCGACGGCATGCCCGAGTACCGCCGCGCCGCTCCCGAGGGGCACTTCGGCCACTATCTGATGATGGCTTCCGCGATCGGCGGGCGCGACTGCCGCGGGACGGGCGAGCTGTTCAGCGAGTACGAGGCGTCGGTCGGAACCGGCCAGGTGCACGTCTGGTTCGAACGCCCCGAGGCCGGCTGGACCGTCATGTAGAAAGGGCTGGACCCCCCGGGCGGTGGCGACCGCTCCCATCTAGGATGGCCGTCACGATGGTACGGACGCGCTGCTTCGGTGCCGTGGCGAAGATGATCCCGGCACGCCTCTGCTGTCGACCGTAGCGCGCCACCCCACGTCCCGTCCGTCCCATCAGACTCCACGGAGGTTCGACATGTCGCTCTTCTTCGTCCAGCATCAGCATTCCGCCGAGACGTGCCCGGCAGGCAACCCGCAGATGGCACCCATGCTCCTGATGCACCTGTCCGAGGAGAACGCGGGCCGGCACGGCGTCACCATCCACGGCGAGGCCGTCGTCGACGGCGCGCACACGTTGGTCCTGGTCCTGGATGGACCCGACCAGGGCGCCGTGGAGAATTACATGGCACCGTTCGCCATGGCCGGCACCGTCGAGGTCAAGCCGGCGAACAGATGCGAGGTGGTCGTCGCGCGCGCGGCCTGCTGACACGGGGTTCCAGAAGCGTCAGGACGGAGCCCTGATGCGCAGTCCGGGGACGCGCGCGTAGTCGCGACGGTTGCGCGTCACCACGGGCATCCCGAACTCGATGGCGCTCGCGGCGATGACCGCTTCCGGTAGCGAGATGCGGGTCGACCTCCGGATGCGGCCGGCCGACTCGGCGATCGTGCGATCGAACCCGAGCTCCCGGAACGCGCCGAGAAGCCTGCGGACCACGTCCTCGTCGGCCTCTTGACCGGCGAAGAGCTCGCACCGCGTCACGACCGAATAGAAGACGCGATTCCTCCGGGAGCGAAATGGGCTGTGGCCCCGAAGATGGTCGACCAGCACATCCGTGTCCACCAGGAGGTCAGCCATAGCCCCGATCCCACTCGCGTCGATCGGGGACTCTCAGATCGGGCACGGCGCCGAACGTCGCTTCGAGCACCACGTCGGGATCGCCGACCTCGTTCTCCAGGTACTGGTCCACGGCCTCGCGGATGAGTTGCGCGAGCGTCTTGTCCTCGCGCCGACCGCGGACGTCCAGCTTCTTCCTCTGCTCGGCGGTCAGGTAGATCTGCGTTCGCGTCGCCGACATACAGCGCAGTATACAGCGCCGTATCCGACCCCCCCCGGGGGGGTTACCCCGTCTGGGCTCGAACCGGCATGTGCTTCACGCCGTTGATGAAGTTCGACCGAAGGCGGCTCACCGGACCCGTGAGCTCGATGTCCTTCAATCGCGGAAGCAGTTCCTCGAACATCACGCGGATCTCCATCCGCGCCAGCGGCGCCCCCAGACAGAAGTGGGGGCCGCCGCTGCCGAACGCGACCTCGGGGTTGGGTTGCCGTGTGATGTCGAACCGGTTCGCCTCAGGGAAGACCTCCTCGTCCCGGTTCGCCGAGATGAACCAGACCACCACCTTGTCGCCCGCGCGGATCTCCTGACCACCGAACGAGAGGTCGCGCGTGGCCGTCCGCCGGAAGTTCATCGTCACCGAACCCCACCGCAGGATCTCCTCGACCGCAACCGGCATGAGTGACGGGTCCTCGGCCAGGCGCCGCCACGCGTCGCGGTGATCCATCAGCGCGAGCATCCCCATCGTGATCGAGTGCCGAGTGGTCTCATTGCCCGCCACGACCAGCAGAGAGAAGAAATTGTCGAATTCGAACTTCGTCAGGCTCTGGCCGTCCACCTCCGCGTGGACCAGCTTCGAGACCAGGTCGTTGCGCGGGTCGCCGCGGCGGCGTTCCGCCATCTGGTGCCCGTACGCGGTCAGTTCCGCGGCCGCCGGCGAGCGGAACGGCAGCAGCCGGTATTCGCTGGTGTCGACCTGGTCCACCACCGCGTCGCTGTATTCGGGGTCCAGGTTGCCGATCATCCGGTCGCCCCAGGTGATCAGCTGCTCGGTGTCCTCGTCCGGCACGCCGAGCACGCGCGCCAGCACGCGGATCGGCAACTGACGAGAGATGTCCTCGACGAAGTCGAACTCTCCAGACGGCAGCGCCCTGTCCAGCACCTGGCGCGCCAGGTCCCTGCAGAACGGCTCGTATTCGCGCATCGCCCGGGGTGTGAACAGCGGGCTCACGATCCGGCGCAGGCGCGTGTGCCGCGGCGGATCCGTCTCCATCATCGAGCGGCGCGCCTCGAGCGCGTCCGGTTCCATCTCCTCGAACGTGATGCCGGACGCGGACGAGAAATCGGCAGGGTGGTTCATGACGTGGTCCAGATCCGCGTAGCGCATGACCGCCCAGAAGCCGTTGTTCGGCGACTCCTCCGGGTGCCAGAAGACGGGGTGCTCACGGCGGAGATATTCGAACCAGTCCCACGGGACGCGCTCGGCGTAGACATCCGGGTCCGTCAGGTCGATCTGCGAGAGATCGACGTCCGAGGCGCTCACCGCCGCGGCCCCTCCAGCGTCCGCACGGCGAGCTCGGCGAACAGCGCGATCCCGGCCGCCATCGCGCCCTCGTCCAGGACCATCCGGTTCGAATGCAGCGTCGCCGGTTCGGCGACCCCTGGCGGTGCCGTCCCCAGGAACAGCATCGCGCCGGGCACCCGCTGCAGCACGTAGGCGAAGTCCTCGCTGGCCAGCGCCGGCGCGGGCATCTCCAGCACGCGATCCGCACCCAGGACCTCCGCGGCGACGCCCATGGCGAATCCGGTGGCCTCCGCGTCGTTGACCACGACGGGGTAGCCGTCCTCCCATTCGACGCGCGCGGCCAGACCGTGCGCCGCCGCGACGCCTTCGATGAGCGAGGCCACCTCTCGCTTCACGGTGGCCCGCGTCTCCTCCGAAAGCGTCCGCAGCGTCCCGGTCAGTGAGGCCGTCTCGGGGATGACGTTGTGAACGGTGCCGGCGTTGATCGTGCCGACGGTGACCACGACCGGGTCGACGGGATCCGTTCGCCGGGAGACATAGGTCTGCAGCGCCAGCACGGCCTCCGCGGCGACCGGAACCGGATCGAGGGCCCGGTGCGGAGCGGAGGCGTGGCCGCCGCGGCCCGTCAGGGTCGCGCGCAGGATGTCGGACGATGCCATCACCGGGCCGATGCGCGACGACACGCAGCCGCTCGGCAACAGCGGGAACTGATGGATCGCGAACGCCGCGACTGGCGATTCACCGGCCGCGCCCAGCACGCCTTCCTCGAGCATCACGCGCGCGCCGCCGTGGCTCTCCTCGCCCGGCTGGAACATGAACAGCACCCGGCCGGCCAGGTCGGCGCGGCGTTCCGCCAGCAGCCGGGCGGCGCAGATGAGCATCGCCATGTGCGCGTCGTGCCCGCAGGCGTGCATCGAACCCGGGTGCTCCGACGCGAACGGCAGGCCCGTCTCCTCGGGCACGGGCAAGCCGTCCATGTCGGCCCGAAGCAGCACGGTCGGGCCGCGCTTCGATCCCTCCAGCACGGCCGTCACCGACGTCAGCGCCGACCCGGTCGATGTCTTCAGCCCGAGTCCATCGAGGGCCTCGAGCACCGCCGACTGCGTGCGCGGGAGGTCGAATGAGATCTCGGGGATCCGGTGCAGCCTGCGCCGAAGTTCGACGGCTTCGGGGAGCAGGGCGTCGGCGGCAGACGTCAGCGCGTCGTCCATGTGCGCGACAGTATTCGCCGCCGGCTCGGACCGGCAATGCGGGCTCAGTAGTACGGGAGGTAGTACTCCAGCTCCCACGGCGTGACGTCCGTGGTCGACGGGTCGTCCACGTTCTTCACGTACCGGTCCCATTCGGCCCGCTTGAGCATGGTGAACGTCGTCACGAGCCAGTCGCCGAGCGCCTCGCACAGTTCGGTGTCGGCCCTGAACGCGGCGAGGGCGGCCTCCAGGTTCGCGGGGATGCGCACGTCGCTGTTCGGCCCCTCGCCCGTCGGCTGCGCGGGCTGAAGCAGCAGGTCGTGCTCGACGCCGAACCGAGCCGCGTGCAGGATCGCCGCCGCCGCCAGGTACGGGTTCGCCGCCGCGTCGGACGTCCGCTGCTCCAGCCGCGTGCCGGCACCCCGGGCCGGCGGCACCCGAACGGCGACGCTGCGGTCGTCGTGGCCCCAGGTGGCCCAGTAGCCGTTCAGCATGTCCGGCTGCAGGCGCTTGTAGGCATTCACGTGCGGCGCCAGGATCGCCGCCATCCCCTCGTGGTGCGCCAGGACCCCCGCGATGGACCGGCGGGCCACCTCCGAGATGCCATCCGGATCGTTCGGATCGTGGAGCGCATTCGAACCGTCCTCCCGCCGGAAGGAGAAGTTCACGTGGAGCCCGCTTCCGCCTCGATCGCCGAACGGCCGGCCCATGAACGTGGCGAGCTTCCCGCGCCGGTGGGCGACCTCCTTCACCAGAAGGCGGAACGCGAACGACTCGTCCGCGGACGGGATCGCGTCGCCGTAGCGGATGTTGATCTCGAACGCCGCGGGGTCGTATTCGGATCCCCACGTCTCCACAGGGAAGCCGCTTGCCACGGCGGTTCGCACGATCTCGTCGACGGTTCCGTCCGGGTCGATCGCTACGCCGGTGCCGTACACGCGATGCGCGGGCAGGGGAATCGGATGCCATCCGGCCACGGCGTCGGCGTCCGGCTCGCACAGGTAGAACTCCAATTCGAAGGCAACCTGCGGCTCGAGGCCCATCTCACGCCACGGCGCAACCGCGCGGCGGAGCACCTCGCGCGGGTCGATGCTCACGGGCTCACCGTGAAGCGACAGGTCCGCGATGCCGATGACCGTGTCCTGCTCCCAGCCCTGCCGGAGCGACGTCGCGTCGAGGTGCGCCTCCACGTCGTGAAGCCCGACGTCGAACTGCATCCCGGGGATGGGCAGGATCTCGCGATCGTGCGTCAGCGGATAGACGCCGATGCAGAACGCGCACGAACCGCCCGCCCAGTCACCCAGCAGGTACTTGCCGCGTTCGAGCCCATGGACGTCCGAATACAGCAGTCGAAGCCGCTGGCCCTTCGTGTCCATCCGACGGTCCTTCCAGTGACGGCGATACGTTCGGGAACTGCTGGCGCAGGATAGTCCATGGCGGGGGTAGGCTTCGGGCCGCGGCGGACCCGAAGGGGGACAGGTGGCGGAGTTCTCGAGTTCCACGTTCGCGCGGTCGGCGGGCCGCTGGCTGATCATCACCGGCATCTTCGAGCTGGCCCTGGCGGCGCTGTTCTTCGTGATCGGCCTCTCGCTGAAGGAGGACCCGAGCGCCCGCGCGGCCATGTACCTGACCGGCACCATCCTCGGGACCCTGGGGATCGGCCTGGTGGTCGGCGGGTCCATGGCGCGCTCGCGCGCCGACGCGGCCGACCGCATCGATACGGGCGGCCTGCCGGGCGAGGCGACCGTCACCGGGCTGACTCAGACGGGAATGTCGCTGAACGACAACCCCCAGGTGAAGCTCGATCTCTCGGTGTCGCTTCCGGGCATGCAGCCGTACGACGCCTCGCGGAAGGAGTTCGTGCCGCTGATCCTCCTCCCACAGGTCCAGGTCGGCTCGGTGCTGCCCGTCCACGTCGACAGGAACGACCCGGCGAAGGTCATCATCGACTGGGACGCGCCGATGCCGACGCCCGCGGACCCGGCCATGGCCATGACGGCTGCAGCCGCCGGCGCCAACGCAGCCGGTGGAGCCGCCGCCGCGCCCGGCGAGACGCTCCAGCAGGTCCAGCAGGAGCTGGCAGCGGCGGGCGTCGCGTCCGCGGCGCCGTTTGCCACCGCCGAGCAGGGTGCGTACACCGTCGACCAGCTCCGCCAGTTCCTGCGCGAGCACGGCGTGGACGCCACCGCCCGCATCGACATGCTCCAGGACACCGGCAAGACGATCGGCGACGACCACCTGATCGTGATGCAGGTGACCGTCATGGAGCCGGGGAAGGCGCCGGTGCAGACGCCTGCGTCGGCGGCCATGGTTCCGAAGGACAAGGTGGCGAAGCTCGTACTGGGGGCGACCCTCCCGTGCAAGGTCGCGGCGGACAATCCGGACGCGCTCACCTTCCTGTGGGACCAGATCTGAGCCGCTGACGTTCGCGGCTGACGCGGCGGCGCTAGCCCCTGTCTACAGGTCTCTCGGGCGAACGAACGATGACAGTTCGGCGCAGCCGGGCCGAAGGCGCGACCAGGCAACCGGCACCGTGAGCGACGCGAGCCCGCCGGTGGGGAAGCGGTCGGGCGCCTGGCCGGCGGGCGCCAGCAGCGCGGCCAGTTCCTCCATGGCGGGGTTGTGGCCGACGACCATCACACTCGTCACCGACGCCGGAACCTTCTTGAGGCGCCGGAGGACGGCGTCCGCCTCGAACGTGTACAGCTCCTCCTCCACCTCGATCGAGGCCTGGTCGCCGAGCGAGTCGCGCACGCGTTCGAGCGTCTGCCGCGCCCTCTTGGCGGGTGAGCAGAGCACGACCTCCGGGTGGATCCCGTCGTGCCGTAGGTGCCGCGCCAGGTCCTTCATCGCCTTCTTGCCTCTCGGGGCGAGCGGCCGGTCCCGGTCGGCGAGCTTCGCGTCGTCCCAGCTGGACTTGGCATGGCGGAGAAGGTAAAGATGCCTTACCATTTCAGCCCCCCGCCCATCACCAGAGTCGGTCCGCGACGCACGCCACGAGCTCCAGTTTCCGCCACTGCACGTCCTCCGTGACCTCGTTGCCCTCCATCACCGACGCGAACCCGCACTGCGGCGACACGGCGAGCTGCTCGAGCGGCAGGAACCTCGACGCCGCATCCATCCGACCAAGGATCTCCTCCTGCGATTCGACCGCGGGCGTCTTCGTGCCGATCACGCCCATGACCATGGTCGCGCCCTCCGGCACGAACCGGATCGGATCGTATGTCCCATCGCGCCCGGTGTCGTCCCATTCGATCAGGAACGTGTCGTAGCCGCGCAGTTCGCCGAACATCCGCTCCGCGACCGGTTCGAGCGAACCCTCGCACAGCCATCGCGACCGGTAGTTCCCGCGGCAGACGTGAAGCCCCACCGTCACGTCCTGCGGCAGGTCGTGGACGACGGCGTTGTCCGCCTCGATCGCCCGCGTCAGGAGCGCGTCCGCGTCGACGCCCGATGCCGCGAAGCGTGCCGACCACGTCGGGTCCACCAGGTACGGATACAGGGGGAAGTCCAGCTGGACGTACCGGGCGCCGGCGGCGATCGCGTCGGCGATCAGGGATCGTTCGATCTCCACGCAGTGCGCGACCAGTTCGTCGAGGTCCTCGTACGCGTCCTGCGGGCGGAACGTGAACGGGTGGGCGAACAGGGACGCAGCCGGGAACGTCACCTTGAACGGATGGCCGCGCGTGACCGTCGCCATGTGGGCGGCCTCACGGGCGGCCGGCGAGTCGACGGCGCGCAGCCGGCGCTCGACCCGCTGGACGTGCCACGTGACCGAGGTGCCGTCCGGTCCACGGAACTCCACGGGGTTGCGGTCGGTCGAGAAGCCCTCGACCGCGTCCCAGAACGAGTTCAGGAACATGTAGCGGCGGAACTCGCCGTCGGAGACCACGTCGAGCCCGAGCGAGATCTGCCGCCGGACCACGTCGTCGATCGCCGCATCCTCGGCGGCACGGAGCGCCGAACGATCCTTGGCGCGTTCCTCGGGCAGCACGGCGCGGTGGCCGAGTTCGTACACAGCGTCGATGGCGGCTCGAAGGGCTGGAGGCCGAAGGAGGCTTCCGACGACTTCGGCGCGAGCGGGGGATCGTGGCGTGGGCGATGAGGTCGGCGCGTTCACGGTTCGAGCCGAAGGATGGCACAGGCGCGGACCGGCCGGCGCGTGCCGCGACACGGCGGCCGGCCCGTCAGCCCGTTCGATGCACGATCCTGACCTCGCCGGCGGTGCCGTCCACATGGACGCGTGCGCCGTCGGCGATGATCCGCGTCGCGCCCGGCACGCCGACCACGGTCGGCAGTCCGTACTCGCGGGCGTCGATGGCGGCGTGGGAGAGGATCCCACCGGTCTCCGTCACCAGCCCGGCCAGCGAGGGGAACAGGGGAGTCCAGGCCGGCGTCGTCGTGGTCGCCACCAGCACGTCGCCGGGCAGGACCCGGCGAAGCCGTCGGCTTCGGTCAGGATCGAACCGGTCGGAGACGAGACGGTGCAGAACATCGACGTGTTCGCGCCGTGCAGGGAAGACCTCGCCCACCTGCTGCGATGGATGGACGAGGCGGCGGACGCGGCAGCGCCGGGCGACGGCGACGGCGGCGTTGAATCGCCCGCAGAGCAGGCATAACATCCCCTGGTCGGGCGGTTGGGGCCGCCCGCACGAGAGGGGGCGTGACCGTGTCACAGGGGAGCCAGCCGCAGATCGAGTACGAGAAGCTGGGGGAGACGAAGCTCACCTTCCTGGACGTCATCGCCCAGGCGTTCGGCTTCATGGGCCCGGTGTTCGGCGCCATCCTGCTGCTGGTCACCGTGGTCGGCGCCAACAACGCTGGCAAGGGCGCCGGGCTGGCGACGCCGGTCGCGATCATCATCGCGGCGATCGGCCTGGGCGCGCTCGGCTGGATCATCGCGCAGTTCGCGAAGCGGATCCACGCCGCCGGCGCGCTGTACGACTACATCTCCGCGGGATTCGGCGAGCGCGCGGGGTTCGTGTTCGGGTGGGTGTACCTCGGCGGCCTGATCGTGCTGGCGGTGGCGATCCCGCTTCTGATCGGCGGCTTGGTCCAGGGCTGGCTGACCACGCCGCCGCACCACTTCGGGTGGCCCTATTGGGTCTGGGATTACGTCTACTGCGCGATTCTCTTTGCGGTCCTGTTCTTCGGCGTGAAGATCTCCACCCGCGTGCAGCTGGCGCTGGTGTTCGTCTCCGCGACGGTCGTGACGATCTTCATGATCTACGTGATCTTCAAGTCGGGCAGCGCCAGCGCGACGCCCTTCAATCCGTCCAAGGCCGGCGGGGTCAACAACCTCTTCTACGGCGTCCTGTACGCGATCCTGCTCTTCGTGGGGTTCGAATCCGCCGCGAACCTCGCCGAGGAGACGAACAACCCCAAGCGAAACATCCCGAGGGCTGTGCTCTGGTCGGTCGGGCTGGTCGCCGTGTACTTCGTCCTGGTCTCCTACGCCCAGGCGGTCGGGTTCCACCTGGACGTGAAGGCCTGGGCGGGGAGCGGCGCGCCGGTGCTCGTGCTCGCGCTGCCGAAGCCCGACGGATACGGATCGCAGTTCCTGTTCGACCTGATGAATGTGATCCTGATCCTGGACGTGGCGGCGGTCGGCATCGGGGCGGCGACCGCGGCGTCGCGGCTGCTCTTCTCGCTCGGCCGCGACCGCCGCGTGCCGGGCGTCTTCGCCAGGGTGTCCCCCAGATTCGGCACACCGACGTTCGCGATCGTCACGATCGTGCTCCTGGCGGTCGTCGAGATCGCCTGGGTGCGCCTGTCGCACGG
>JBEDUK010000101.1:0-14688 GCA_040414485.1 Actinomycetota bacterium | reverse complement strand
GTTTCCTAAACCGTGTGTCGGGTGTTCGATTCACCCCGGGGGCACCATGAAAGCCCAGGTCAGGCCGGATCCGAGCCGATACCGCCGCTGCCTCTGATGATCTGGTCCACGCTTGGTCCGGTGAGGGAACGCTTGGAGGGTTCGTCACATGTCTGAGTACACCGCGCCCGGCGTCTACGTCGAGGAGGTCTCCTTCTGGGCGAGGTCCATCGAGGGAGTCCCCACGTCGACGACCGGCTTCGTCGGGACGGCCACGAGTGGCCCGCTCGGGCGGGCGATCCAGGTCGAGAGCATGGCCGAGTTCGTCCAGGCGTTCGGCCCGGCAGAGGCGGAGGCCGGGTCCGACCTCGGTCGCGCGGTCCAGCTGTTCCTCGCCAACGGCGGTGCCCAACCGTGGGTGGTGGCGCTCGGGCCGGACCAGGGCGTCGACGAAGGGCTTGCCGCGTTGGACAGTGTCCCCGGGCTGGCCATCCTCAACCTGCCCGGCCGAACCGATCTCGACTCGCTGAGGCTTGCGCTGGAGTACGCGCAACGGCGGCGAGCCTTCGTCGTGATCGACCCGCCCGGGCCGGAGCCGGAGGAGGCTGCTGCCCTCGTTCGAGACCTGGCCGAAACGGGCGTCGCGAACGGCGCCGTGTACTTCCCGCCGCTCCTGGTGGCCGATCCCGTCACGGGTCGGGACGTGGTATCGCCGCCGGGAGGAGCGGTGGTCGGCGTGTTCTCGCGGACCGATGCGTCGCGAGGGCTATGGAAGGCGCCGGCGGGCATCGAGGCGAGCGTCCTCGGTGCCAGCGGGCTGGCGGCCGAGCTGGACGACGCGGCGACCGAGACGCTGAACCGTCGTGGCGTCAGCGTCCTCCGCGCGTTCCCCGGCATGGCCCCGGTGGTGTGGGGATCGCGCACGATCCAGGGCGCGGACGAATCGGCCTCGGAGTGGAAGTACGTCCCGGTCCGCCGCATGGCGAGCTTCCTCGAGGCCTCGCTGGATCGAGGCACGCGGTGGGCCGTGTTCGAGCCGAACGACGAGCCGTTATGGGCCTCGCTCCGCCTATCCGTGGGCGCGTTCCTCGACGGGCTGTTCAAGGCCGGTGCCTTTCAGGGACGAACGTCTGCCGAGGCGTGGTTCGTGCGGTGCGACGCGTCGACCATGACCCAGGACGACCTCGACAACGGGGTGGTGAACGTCGAGGTGGGGTTCGCGCCGCTGAGGCCCGCCGAGTTCGTCGTCATCCAGATCCAGCAGATGACGGCGCGCACGACCGTCGAGCAGCTCGGTCCGTCGACCGGCGCGCCCGGGCAGCGGATCGCGCTGGCACACCGGCCCGTGGTCCGGGAGGGGTTCCTCCTTCAGATCCAGTCAGAACAGGGTTGGACCGCGTGGACCCGGGTGGACTCGTTCGACGGCTCGGAGGGGGGCGCGACCGTGTTCGCGCTCGACGCAGCTACCGGCACCATCGCCTTCGGGGATGGAGAACGCGGCGGCATCCCGACCGCTGGGGCTCGCATCGAGGCGCAGTACCGCTACGGGGCGGGGTCGAGCGGGGACCCGTAGGACGTCCCTCACGTGGATGAAGCGGACCTCGTTCGGGGCCCCGCGATAGGCTTGCGCGACTCCTCGAAGACTGGAGGGAATCCATGGCCCACCCGAACGAGGAAATGGTTCGTCGTGGTTACGAGGCGTTCGCGACCGGCGACCTCGCGACGCTGAACGAGCTCCTCGCAGACGACATCGTCTGGCACGCCACCGGCCGCAACCAGCTGGCCGGAACCTATCGCGGCAAGGAGGAGGTCTTCGGCCTGTTCCAGAGGCTCGCCGAGCTCTCCGGCGGCACGTTCAAGCTCGACGTCCACACGATCCTGGCGGACGACGAGCATGCGGTGGCTCTCGCCCGAGTCACGGGGGAGCGAGAGGGCAAGACGCTCGACGACAACACCATCCAGGCCTTCCACGTCAGGGATGGCAAGGTCACCGAGCAGTGGCTGTACCCCGGCGACGCGTACGCGACGGACGAGTTCTGGGGCTGAGCCCGCGCCGCGGGCAGATGCGCGGCCGGTCTGCAAATGACGGTGCGCCCGCCCCATCAGGTGGGGCGGGCGCGCCGTCGATGTCAGGGCCTCAGAGAGTCCCTCCTTACGGTGCCGCACCCAGGTCGGCCACGAACGACGGAACGTTCGGCGAGCCGAAGCCCGTCGTGAGGTCGTAGCCGGCCGTCGTGTCCATGCCCGGCACGCCCGAGCCGAACTCCTCGTTGCTGTCCAGCGTCGTGACGCCCGCGCCGGACCCGAAGGTCTGCGGCACGGTGTCGTTGAAGTCCGACGACGGCAGCGTGTAGAGCACCGGGTTCAGGTACCCGATCGAGTCCTTGCCCAGGCTGGCTCGAAGCTGATTCGCCAGCGCGACGACCGCCGCCAGTTGCGGCGAGGCCGCGCTCGTGCCGCCGACGACGTGCCAGCCGACGCGAACGCCGCCGAAGCTCGTGTACGTCAGCGCTCCGCCGTCGACGGCGGCGTTCCACGACAGGTCGGGCAGGCCCCGGGAACCCTGCAGCAGGCTCTGCGGGATGCCCGACTGGAAGTCCGGAGTCGAGAACAGCACGCTCCTGCCGCCGCCGGTGGCGATCAGGTCCCAGTCCTCCTTCCAGACCGCCTCCGTCTGGCCACCGTCCGTCCAGCTCAGGTAGTTGGCGGCGCAGGTGTTGAAGTCACCGCCGGCGTTCAGGCAATCCCAGAAGTCCTGGGCCTGCACCATCGGGTCCCAGGTCCAGCCGTACTGCAGCCAGGTTCCACCGGCCGACGTGACCAGTGGATCCGAGGAAGGCCAGTTGACCGTGGGGTACGGGAACAGCCGCCCCTGCTTGTCGCTGTTCGCGGTCCCGGTGTCGCCGGAGGAGCCGAACACCGTCACGTTGTTCGCCTTGGCCTGCTGGTAGACCTTGTCGAACCGCCTGACCTGAGCCGTTCCCGCTCCGTGGAACGACTGCTCCGTGACGGCGAAGCTCTGGCTCATCACCGAGCCCGGGTAGTTCTGGATCGCCCACTGCTCGCCCTTGAACATGCAGGGGAAGCCCTGCACGCCCTGGGTCTCGGCCGGATTGGCCGCGACCAGGACGAGGTTCGCGTCCGGCGCGGTCGCGTGGGCCCACTGGAGGTCCAGGCTCGTCTCGAACGCCCAGTTGGCCTGGATCCCCTTCTGCTTCTTGCCGTACTTCGGCTTGCCGCACGGGTAGTGGATCGTCAGGTTCGGATCAGGCAGACCGAACGTCTGGCTGAAGAACTGCAGGTCCGACAGCGCCGTCGGGCTGCCGAACGAGTCGACGATGACGATCGTCTGCCCCGCACCGGTCAGCCCTTCCTTATGGACCTTGTCCAGTCCATACGCCGCCGCCATGTCCGCCGGCGTGTAGCAATGGAAGAACGCATATGTGAACACCGGGTCCGGCGTGGTGCATGCGTCCGCCTCGCCGTGATGCGGCCGGATGTCCGGCGCGAGCGATACCAATGGCACGAATCGCAGGCCGGACTGGGCAACTGACGGCGCAGCCGCCGAGATCGAACCGGTCAGCATGCCGACCAGGCCAATCGAGCCGATCAAGAGCGCGATGCGTTTGCGCATCGAAAGCGACACCTCCCTCCACTAGATGGGCCGTCCGACCGCGCTACCCTGGCCGTCCGGGTTTGAAACCACCCAAGCAGATTCGCCACGCTCCCGCCACTCCGTCGCCTGTGGCAGGCTGACCCGATGGACGTGACCTCGCCCGCCATCCTCGAGATCGGTGTCGTGCTGCTCCTGGCCGCGGCGGCGGGATGGCTGATGCGCCGGCTCGGGCTCCCCGCCGTGGTTGGCTACCTGGCGGTCGGTGTGCTCGTGTCGCCGTTCACGCCCGGTTTCGTGGCTGATCGCCATCACCTCCAGCTCTTCGCGGACATCGGCGTGGTCCTGCTGCTGTTCGAGGTGGGGATCGAGATCGATCCGCTCAGGCTGGGGCGGGACAAGCGTCACTTCGTCTGGGTGGTCCCGATCCACACCGTCGCGGTCGCGGTCACGGCCATGCTGGTCGGTGCCGCCGCAGGGCTCGACTGGCATGGTGCCGAGATCTTCGGCCTGTCGATCGCGCTGTCCTCGAGCGTGGTCGTGGTCAACATCACCCGGAGCAGGCGCCGCGCCACGAGCCGCGAAACGAATCACGCCCTCCTCGGGTGGAGCGTCGTCCAGGACGTCACGGGCGTGGCGCTTGCCGCAGCCTTGATCTCGACGCTCGGCCTGCGAGACCGGCCCCTCTGGCTCGCCGTGTTGAGCATCGCGGCCTACGGTGCGGTCGCCTTCGCGGCGGCGGCCGTCCTTCCTCGCGTGCTGCGCCGGATCGAAGGCCAGCCGGACATCTTCCTCGTGTGCATCGTGGCGACCGGCCTCACACTCGCCGCCGTGGGAGAGAAGGTGTTCGGACTGCCGCTGGCGCTCGCCGCGTTCGTCGCGGGGCTTGCGGTCAGCGAAGGCCCGGTCACGGCGGAGGCCAGGCGGCGGCTCCTGCCGTTCCGTGACCTCTTCGCGGTCCTGTTCTTCGTCGCGGTGGGAAGCCTGGTCGATCCCGCCCGGATCCCGGGCGCAGCCGGTTGGATCGCGCTGGCGGTCGGCCTGGTGGTGGTCGTCAAGGCCGGCTCCATCTACGGCGTCGGGCGACTCCTCCGTCAGCCGGGCGTCTCGCCGTATCAACTCGCTGCTGGCCTTGGGCAGGTGGGCGAGTTCAGCTTCGTCCTGGCGTCCGTCGGCGTCGCCGAACACATCCTGAAGCCACCCGCCTACACGGCGATCATCAGCGGCGTCGTGCTCACCATCGCGATCTCGACGATCGCGGTTCGGCTGGCCCCGGACCGAACGGTTCGAGGGCTACGGTGACCGCATTCGCATGATGCACCGCTGGTTGGGTTCCCTGATCGTCGTGCTGCTGCTCGCCGCATGCACCGGCGCCGCCGGCGGGCAGTCCGCGGGGGTCGTCCGGGCCGGGGACGTCCCGACCCCGGGCGCGTCTTCGCTGAACACGCCGACCCCGTCTCCCGAACGAACCGTTCCGCCGCTGCCGCCACGGTGGCGGGGCACGGTCTCCGGGATCCCCTTCGCTCTCGCCGAATCGATGAAGGGCGCGACGTGGCATCAGGGCTGCCCCGTCACCCTGTCGCACCTGCGCCTGCTGACGTTCCGGTACTGGGGGTTCGACGGTCTGGTGCACGAGGGTCCGATGGTCGTGAACGCATCGGTCGCGCACGGCGTGCTGTCGGTGTTCCGAACGCTCTTCCAGCACCGCTTCCCCATCAACGACGTGCATCTGGCGGTCCGATACGTGCCCGGCCACGAGGATCCATCCGACCGGCGCGACTACACCGCCGGCTTCAACTGTCGCCCGGTGGTCACCGCCCGCGGGCCGAAGGACCTCTGGTCACAGCATGCGTTCGGCCTCGCCGTCGACGTCAATCCGATCCAGAACCCCTACGTGACCTTCGACGGATACGTCCACAACCAGAACGCCAAGCCGTACCGCGATCGCTCACTCGGCCGTCCGGGGATGATCACGCCGCGTGGGATCGTGGTCCGTGCGTTCGCCGCCATCGGGTGGAAGTGGGGCGGGTCCTGGTCGGGCGACAAGGACTACATGCACTTCTCGTCCTCGGGGCGCTGACGCCTCCAGCCGTCAGGAGCGAACGGACCTGATCCAATCCGCCGTCGCGGCGATCCCGGCGGTCAGGTCCGTGGTGGGCCGCCACCCCAGGTGCTCCCCCGCCGCCGAGGGGTCGATGGCGTTGCGTCGCAGTTCGCCCGTTCGCGCCGGCGCGTGCTCGGGCTCGCCCGCATATCCCGTGGCAACCGCCAGCAACCGGAAGACCTCGTTCACGGACGTCTCGCGGCCGGTGCCGATGTTCAGGAACATGCCGGACCCCCGCGCCGCGTCCGCCGCCAGCGCGAACGCGCGCACCACATC
This sequence comes from Actinomycetota bacterium, assembly GCA_040414485.1. Lineage (GTDB taxonomy): Bacteria > Actinomycetota > UBA4738 > UBA4738 > UBA4738 > JBEDUK01. Next base: position 8,716 of record JBEDUK010000101.1, on the reverse strand, counting down.
CTGCACGAAGACGTAGTCGCGGGTCTGTTCACCGTCGCCGAAGATCACGGGCCGATCGCCGGCGAGCATCGTCGAGCCGAAGATCGAGATCACGCCCGCCTCGCCGCTCGGATCCTGCCTGGGCCCGTACACGTTCGCGAGCGCCAGGATCGTGTAGTCCAGTCCCCGCGACTCCCGGTAGAGCGCCAGGTAGTCCTCGGCCACCTTCTTCGAGATGCCGTACGCCGAACTGGGCCGAGCGCCGATCCTGTCCGGCTCCCGCAGCGGGAGGTCGTGGCGCTCGCCGTACGCCGTTCCTCCCGACGCCGCGAAGACCACCTTCCGCACGCCGGCGCGGGACGCGGCCTCCAGGACGTTCACCAGCCCCACCACGTTGATCGACGCATCGCGCGACGGCTCCCGCATGGAAACCGTGACCGAGGCCTGGGCGGCCAGGTGCATCACCACCTCCGGCCGCCGCTCCGCGAACGCCCCTTCCAACGCCGGATCGCGCATGTCCAGGCCGACGAACTCGAACCCGCCGCCGGCCCCGACTCGGTCGGCTCCGGCCAGGTTCGCGCGCCTCCCGGTCGAAAGGTCGTCGACCCCGACGACGTGGACCCCGTCGGCCAGCAGGCGATCGACCAGGTTCGAACCGATGAAGCCGGCGGCTCCGGTCACGGCGATCGTGGGCATGGTCGGGAACGAACGCTACAGCACGGCAGGAGGGCCTTCGTCAAGAGACAGACCCGGCCCTTCGATGTAGGCCGCCGACCGGCGCGTACTCGGGCGGAATGCCCTTGACGAATCCTGTCGATGGGTCAGGATTGCCGAACGGAACCCGCGGGGCGTGCGCGGGTTCCTGTTCGTCGTTCCACGTCAGCGGAGCAGATCGGATGGCAGCCCCAGCCGCTGAAGGAGTCGGCTCGCCGGCCGACCGTCTCCTCGCCGACATCACCCAGGTGCTGGTGTCCGAGGAGTCGCCAGAGCAGGTCCTCGCCGCCGTGGCCGATTCCCTCGGCACGCTGGTTCCGCACGACTCATTGACGGTCCACCGGGTCGCGTCTCCCGGCCGGCTGGCGCCCCTGGTCGTCCATGCCCGCGTCCCTGAGGCCGTGCCTCCCGACGGTCCGGTCGCATTCGGCGAAGGCATCCTGGGGGCGGTCGCGCAATCGGGCGTCGCCGAGCTGATCGTCAACCTACCTGACGATCCTCGCGCCGGTCCGGCGTTCCCGGATCAGGAGCCCGGCTCGGTCCCGCAGGCCGCGATCGTGGTGCCGTTGGTCGCCCGCGACGAACTGAAGGGCGTGCTCGGTGTCTATCGAGTGGGCGAGGGCGCCCGGTTCGATCCCGCCGAGCTCACGCTGGTCACCAGGTTCGCCGCGCTCGCCGCCCTCGCCATGGACAACGCGGCGATCCGGGCTCGCCTCGCCGACGAGGTGATCACCGACCACCTCACCGGGCTGTACAACCACCGCTACTTCTACGAGCGGCTGGGCGAGGAGATGCGCCGCGTCCACCGCAAGCGACTTCCGCTCGGCCTGCTCGTGATCGACATCGACGATTTCAAGCGGACGAACGACCGGTTCGGCCACCTGGAGGGTGATCGCGTCCTGCAGATGATCGGCGGGATCTTCCGCGAGGTCGTTCGCGAAGACGACATCGTCAGCCGCATCGGCGGCGAGGAGTTCGCCATCGTCCTGCCGATCACGTCGCAGGAGGACGTGGCGGCCATCGCCGAACGCATCCGCGCGGCCGTGGAGTCGACCGTGTTCGTGGAGCACGACGCCGTCACGGTCAGCATCGGCGCGGCCGGCGCGCCCGACGACGGGTCCTCGCCCAGAGAGCTGTTCGCCAGCGCCGACGCCGCCCTTCGGCAGGCCAAGCGCGAGGGGAAGAATCGGGTCTGCCGCAACGCCCCGCAGGCCGCGCGGCGGGGCGTCCCCATCCCCGCGGGCCTGCTCGGCGAGGGCGACGCGGCCAGGCCGCCCCCCGGCACGGCGCGCGCCCGCCTGACGGAGGACGCCATGCGGGGGGTCGAGCTTCTCGACGCTCCGCGCGCCGTCGCCCAGCTGAAGGCCGTTCATGCGCTGGTCCGGCGACTCCACCGGCTCACGGACGTCGAGCAGCTGGCCGCCGCCGTAACCTCGGAGCTTCGAACCCTGATCGATTACCACAACTGCCGGGTCTCGCTGCTCGCCGAGGACGGCCGGTCGATCGTCCTCATCGCCTTCCGCGGCGACGCGTCCGCCTACGAGGCGGCGCCGTCGGAGGTGCTGCGGATGCCGCTCGGCACGGGGATCGTGGGCCGCGTGGTCGCCACCGGAGAGTCGCTGTACCTGCGGAACGCCCGCGAGGCGGATTTCGCCGTCCACGTCCCGGGCACTCCGCACATCGACGAGTCGATCCTCGCGGTGCCCCTGGGGTCGGGAACGCCGTCGGCGGGCGCGGTCCTGGTGTCGAAGCTCGGCGTGGACCAGTTCGACGAGGGCGATCTGCTGGTGCTGGAGACCATCGCCTCCCATGCATCCGTGGCCCTGGAGAACGCGCGTCTGTTCCAGGGTGAGAAGCAGGCCGGCGAGATGTCCCGGGCGCTGTTCGGCCTCTCGCAGCGGCTCACGCGGGTGCGCGGCGTGGAGGCGGTGCTGCGCGAGGCCATCGCCGCGGTGCCCTGGCTCGTGCCGTGCTCGCGCGTCGAGGCCTGGATGCCCGTCGAGGGCGGCGCGTACCGGCTGGCGGCGCACGGCGGCTATCCGGCGCCGGAGCATGCGCGGCTGGACGGGCTCGTCATCCCGGGATTCATCGCGGAGGCGTTCATCGGCTCGAAGTCCGAGCCGTTCATCATCCCGAAGGAGCTGCTGGCCACCGGCCCGGCCGAGTTCCGGCGCTGGGAGGACCAGCTCGACCTGCTGGGCGCGCCGATGCGGTGGCAGCCGGCCGGGCTCGGCGGCCTGGCCATCGTGGCCCCGCACGAGGGCTACCGCTTCTCCGACAGGGACGTCGAACTGGTCAGCGGGCTCGCCGACATCACGTCGCTGGCGCTGGCCAACGCGCATAAGTTCGAGGAGCTGGACCGCGTCTACGTCTCCACGATCGAGGCGCTCGCCGGCGCCCTGGAGGCGCAGGACCGGTACACGAGCGACCACGCGCACGCGCTTGCCGAGATGGCGGTGGAGGTGGGCGAGGCGCTCGGCCTGACCGGGGAGGCCCTGCGCGAGCTCGAACTGGCGGCGCTGTTCCACGACATCGGCAAGATCGGGGTGCCGAGCGAGATCATCCGCAAGCCCGGGCCGCTGACGCCCGAGGAACGCCAGATCATGAATCAGCACACGGTGATCGGCGAGCAGATCCTCGGCCCGGTCGACTTCCTCCAGCCGATCCGGCCGATCGTGCGTTCGTGCCACGAGCGCTGGGACGGCGACGGGTATCCGGACGGGCTGTCCGGCGGGGACATCCCGCTGGCTGCGCGCATCGTGTTCGTCTGCGACGCCTGGCACGCCATGACGACCGACCGGCCGTACCGCGACGCGCTGTCATCGGCGGAGGCCGCCCGGCGCCTCCTGGAGGCGAGCGGGACGCAGTTCGATCCCGCCGTCGTGGAGGCGTTCCTGGACCTGCGCACGACGGCCGCAGGTCACCGTTCGGCCTGACCCGCCGCGTCAGCGCCTCTGGTCATCTTCACGGAAGCGTGGCTCGGCGCCGTAGGGCGTCCGGCACCGTCAATAAGACCATTCGACCATCGGCTTTGATGAACTCGCGGGCCTCGAAGCCCCGGAGGATCTGATTCACGCGCTGCCTGGACCCACCGACCATGCGACCGAGATCCGATTGACTCATTCCGATGTCGACTTCGACGCCCTGCTCGGTGACTCGTCCTCGACGCTCCGCCACTTCGAGCAGCAGCTTCGCGACTCGGCCCTCCAGGTCGAGAAGAACGAAATCGGCGGTGCGAGACGTCAGGCGGCGAACCATTCCGGCGACAGACGCCAGCAAGCCATCCATCGCGGCAGGGTCGGTCCGAAGGACACTCGCGAGGACCGAATGCGGCATGGCCAGCGCAGTCACCGGCTCGAGGACCTCGGCCGACGCCGATCGAGGCTGACCATCGAGGAGCGCCACCTCTCCCAGGGGGTCGGCCGGCCCCAAGATCGCAAGGACCAGTTCATCGCCGCATCTGGATGAGACGAACACGCGGACGGAACCTTCCACGATCACGTAGAGGGCGTCCCCTGGGTCGCGTTCGCTGAAGATGAGCGACCCCCGGCGAAAGCAGCGAGTCCGCGCCCGATCGGCGATGACGCGGAGGCACTTCTCACCAACCCCGCTGAAGATGTCGCACCCGCTGAGCAACTGAACGGCACGGTCGATGTGAACGGCTGTCACTGCAATCATCTCCTCTCATCGAAGTCTGGATCCGCTGAGCGCCCAAGCTGGGCCGAAATCGGCGAGGGCGCCCACGTCAACATCGGGGTGGTTCCCGAATGGTGGCGTGGGCGCCCCTCGTTCGAGCCGTGAACCATCAGACGCAGATCGAGTCACCTTCCCCATCCCGTCCGCCACGGGAGGCTGGCCGCGGAGAGTGGTACGACGGCCGTGGGCCCAGGGTGGTGAACGTTGCCGAAGCCTCGATCTTCTTGTCGGTGGATTCCGCCACGAGCTTGTCCGCGCCCGGAGTCGCGTTCCAGGGCACGCACACCGTGAGCTCGAAGTAGCCCAGCTGGTTGGTGGGGGCCTCTCCAACGATGGCACCGCCGTTCCTGTCCCAGAACGTGACCACCACGTCCTCACCGGGCAGGAACTTGAGGCCCATCACTTGGAGCATCGAGCCGGCCTGGCCAATGTTCGGCGTCACCTTGAGGTACCCCTCGCGGATCGGCCAAGCGCTCGCGGGACCCGCGAGCGCAACCAGCGACACGGCCCCGACCGCCACCGACGCCAGGAGGATCCTGGCGATCCTCGTCGGGTGAGACATGGTTCCCCTCCTTTCCGCTACCGGATCACCCCGTGTGATCCGAGTGAGGGCAGATTGGAGAGGCGCACTTAGGAGCCGCTGACGACCGCTGAATATCCGCTGAAGGCGGTCTGGCGGTCCGCGGCGTCAACGGGATAGCCTGCGTTCGCTGCAGGGGACGTACGCGATGGTCAAGCGGGGGGACGGGCTGGTGGACTTTCGGATCCTGGGGCCGCTCGAAGTGTCGGCGAACGGCGACGTGGTCGACATTCGCGGCGTCAAACAGCGTTCTCTTCTCGCCCTCCTGTTGATCAACGCGAACCGGGTCGTGTCGACCGATCGTGTGATCGATGCGCTTTGGGGCGACGACGTTCCGGCAACGGCGGAGAACGCGGTCCAGGTGTACGTGTCCGCGCTGCGCCGTGCTTTTCGTAGTGCGGCAGAGTCCGCGGACGTCCTCGTCACACGGCGGCCCGGCTACGTCTTGAAGGTCGATGACGGACGAATCGACAGTCGACGGTTCGAAATGCTCGCTGGTGACGGCAATCGGGCGCTGCGGGCCGGCGATCACACACACGCGGCGGCAGTGCTTCGTGAGGCGTTGATGCTCTGGCGTGGCGACCCCTTGGAGGAGTTCACCTACGAGGCATTTGCGCGCGCTGAGATCGACCGGCTGGAGGAGCTGAGGTTCTCGGCGTTGGAGGATCGGATCGAGGCCGACCTCGCGCTCGGGCGGCATGGTGAGGTCCTCGCAGAGATCGATGCTTTGGTGGCGCGGTCCCCTGTGCGCGAACGACTCCGCGAGCATCAGATGCTCGCGCTGTACCGGCTGGGCAGGCAGACCGAGGCGCTCGAAGCGTTTCGAGATATCCGGGAACGGTTGGCGGAGGAATTGGGGATTGACCCAGGGCCGTCGCTGCAGCGGTTGGAGAGCGCAATCCTCCAGCAGGACCCAGCGCTAGAGGCACCGATCCCTGGACCGCCGGCGACGCCCTCCGAGCCAGTTCCCTCCGCAGCTGTTGAATCTGCAGTTTCGGAAGCACAGGCCACGAGCAGGACGGAGATCCTCGAAAGCCACAGCACTGTCCCCCCGGAATCTGTGCCGCGCGACGAGCGCAAGACCGTCTCCGTGCTCTTCTGCGACATCGTCGACTCGACAGGATTCGCTTCATCGGCCGACCCGGAAGACGTGTGGGACCGGCTTCGCCGCTATCACGCCGTGGTCCGCGAGGAGATCACGAAGTACGGCGGCACGCTCGAGAAGTTCATCGGCGACGGCGTCCCAGGGTTCTTCGGCGCGCCAACGGCGCACGACAACGACCCCGAGAGGGCCGTGAGGGCAGCCCTTCGGATCGTCGACGCGATCGTCCACCTCAACGAATCAATGACAGGTCCGAACCTGGAAGTACGAATCGGGATTACGACGGGAGTCGTACTCGTCGCAGGCGCGCCCGCGAGTGGTGAGGGCATCGTGTTCGGTGACGCCGTCAACACGGCTGCCCGACTGCAGAGCGCGGCGACGCCAGGCACCGTGGTTGTCGACGAGGCCACCAATGCGGCAACTCGGGACCAGTTCGAGTACGAATCCCTGCCACCCGTAGACTTGCCTGGCAAGCCTGGTCCCACGGTCGTACACCGAGTCCTGCGACCCTCATCCCGCCCGCCCGTCGCTCGAACCGGCGACTACACGACCGCTTTCGTTGGGCGGGACGCGGAACTGTCGCTCATGAAGGCCGCGTTCTCACGAGCCCTCCGCGGAGATGGGATGCAGCTGGTCACGATCGCCGGCGAGCCGGGCATCGGCAAGACGCGGCTCGTGTGGGAGCTCTTTCGCTTTGTCGACACTCGTCCCGACCTCCTCGTGAAGTGGCGGCGAGGACGATGCGTCCAATACGGGGACGGGATCGCGTTCTGGGCGCTCGGCGAGATCGTCAAGGCTGAGGCCGGCATCTTCGAGACGGATGACGTCGACGTAACCGAAGCGAAACTGCGACGAGTGCTTCCGGAAGGCGAGGACCGAGACTGGCTCTATCAGCGCCTGCTCCCCCTGCTCGGTATCGGCTCCGAGGCGGGACCGGAACGCGAGGAGCTCTTCGCCGCCTGGCGCAGGTTCCTGGAGAACCTCGCGGCGCACGGCCCCGCCGTGCTCGTTTTCGAAGATCTGCACTGGGCAGACGACGCGATGCTGGCCTTCCTAGAGGATCTGATCGACCGGGCTGATCCGGTTCCGCTGGTCATTGTCGCAACCGCCCGTCTGGAACTGTTCGACCGCCTTCCCTCATGGGCGACCGCCGCCCGCAACGCCATCCGCGTGAATCTGGGCCGGCTCAACGAGGATGAGACGGACGAACTGGTTACCGGGCTCCTCGATCAGTTCGACGAATCGATCGACGCGGCCCGATCGATCGCACGACTGAGCGGAGGGAATCCGCTGCACGCAGAGGAGTACGTGCGCCTCCTGCGTGACCGCAGTGCTGTGGACGGTGAAGCCGATGCGAGCCTTTCAGGGCCCCTTCCGGCGACGATTTCCGCGCTGATCGCCGCCAGGCTCGATACGCTGTCGCCCGGGCGTAAGCAGTTGCTCGCCGACGCGGCCGTGGTCGGAGAGGTGTTCTGGTCCGGTGCCCTGGCCTACATGGCCCGGGCGCCGAAGGCGGCGACCGAGGAGGCGCTTAGAGAGCTCTCCCGTCGCGACCTCCTTCAGAGGGCTCCCAACAGTTCGATGAGCGGCGAAACCGAGTATCGATTCCGCCATGTACTGATCCGTGACGTCGCCTACGACCAGATTCCGCGCGCACCCCGCGCGGAGAGGCATTTGGCCGCCGCACGATGGATGGAGTCCGTCGCTACCGAGCGGCTGGAGGACCTCGCCGAGATTCTGGCGTCGCACTACGAGCATGCACTTGCGTTGCTCCGGCTGCTCCGAGACGATCGGACCGCGCAGGTTCAACGATCGGCTTTGCGTTACCTGATGCTGGCCGGTGAGCGCGCAATGGGCCTGGACGTCGGACAGGCGGACGAGCACTATCGCCGAGCCCTAGAGCTCGCTCAAGGCGACGCCGGTGTTCGTGCCGAGATCCTGTCTCACCTCGCTCAATTGGCGCAGCTGGCCCATGCGGATCTCCCGGAATCCGGGCGCTTGTGCCGAGAGGCGATCGAGGCGCTCGAGGCAGTTGGTCAGACGGAGAGAGCGGCCGAACTCCAGATCCGGCTTGCGGTCGTGGTGGACAACCAAGGCGACCGCGACGGCTCCATCGCTATCATCGATGAAGCGATCACACGGTTAGAATCAGCGGGCCTTAGCCCCACACTCGCACGCGCGTATGCAGAACGCGCGTATCCACTGTGGTCGGACTCCCCTTATGAAGCTATTGGCTGGGCCGACAAAGCACTCGACTTGGCAGATGGGTTGGCGCTTCCCGTCGTTCGTGCGACAGCCCTTGGATTCCGCGGGGCAAGCCTCGTGGTGCTCGGTCAATCCCGAGGCCTTGCTGACGAGAAGGAGGCGCTAGCGATCGCGCTCCGCGAGAATCTCACGAGCCAGATCTACACGAACTATTCCAATCTCTTGGCTGGCTTGACATGTCAGTCGCCGCTGGAAGCCCTTTCATTGGCTGATGAGGCACTTGAGTTTGTGCGGTCGCGCGGCCTGATTGAGGGTGAAACAATGGTTCGCGTTACTCGCCTTGAGGCGCTCTTCCAGTGTGGTCGCTGGGACGAGGTACTCACAGAATCGGAGTTTCTCTGTGCTTCCACTGCCGCTCAGGGCGACCGCTGGGGACTCCT
>JBEDUK010000100.1:0-45198 GCA_040414485.1 Actinomycetota bacterium | reverse complement strand
CATGGGCGACGCCGAAGAATCTGAAGGGAAGCGCCGCCTTGAAGGGCACGATGGACATCCACGTCGTGCTGGGGTGGCGGAACGCGAAGGGCCTGTCCACGTTCGTTCGTTCCGTGACCAATCCGCGGAGCCCGAACTACGGGCACTTCCTGACGCCGGCTCAGTTCCGCTCGGCGTACTCGCCCTCGGGCGCCTCGGCCGCGAAGGTTTCGTCGTGGCTGAAGAGCCAGGGCCTGACGGTGACCCAGGGTCCGGCCAGCCGGCTGTGGGTCGAGGCGACCGGCACCGTGGCCGCCATCGAGAAGGCGTTCGGCACGCAGATCAACGTGTACCGGAGCGCCGGCAGCCTGGTTCGGGCCCCGGCGTCGGCTCCGACGGTCCCCGCGTCGCTCAGCGGCATCGTGAAGGGCGTCACGGGCATCTCCGATCTGCTCGCCCACCCGAACGACCCGGCTCCGCCGCCGCCGGCCTTCGTCGTCGCCGAGCCGTGCTCGAAGTACTGGGCGGAGCAGATGGCCACCAACAAGCCGCCGGCGTACGGGAACTACCAGCCGTACACGCCGTGCGGGTACACGCCGCAGCAGATCCGCGGCGCCTACGGGACCCAGTACGCGATCGACCATGGGAACGACGGTTCAGGCGTGACCGTCGCGATCCTCGACGCGTTCTGGAACCCGACGCTGCAGGGCGACCTCGAGCAGTACAGCAAGAACCACGGGCTGCCGAAGCCGAACCTCACCATCAAGAAGTTCGGGCCGTACAACGCCGACGACCAGCGGCAGCAGGGCTGGTACGGGGAGCAGGCGCTGGACGTGGACGCGGTGCACGGTATGGCGCCGGGCGCAAACCTCGTGTTCGTTGGCGCGAAGACGAACTCGAGCACTTCCCTGGACAACGCCATGGCATGGGTGCTGGACAAGCACGCCGCGGACGAGACCAGCAACTCCTACGGCTTCCTCGGCGAGAACCACAGCGGCGACGAGATCCAGAAGGAAGAGGCCATGTTCATGCAGGCCGCCGCGGAGGGGATCGGCACGTACTTCTCCTCGGGCGACAACGGTGACGAGATCCAGACGCTCGGATACCGCAGCGCGGACTACCCGGCCTCAAGCCCGAACGTCACCGCCGTCGGAGGCACGAGCCTGGGCGTCGACGCCGACAACGGCTACCGCCTCGAAACGGGGTGGGGCACCAGCGTGTCGAACAAGAGCCACTTCCATTGGACACCGGATCCGCCGGGCGACTACTTCTACGGCGCCGGCGGCGGAACCAGCCGGATCTTCGGCGAGCCGTGGTACCAGGTGCCCGTCGTTCCCACGTCGCTGTCCGGGTACTGGGGCGGCGCGGGCCGGGTGGTTCCGGACATCGGCCTCGACGCCGACCCGAATACCGGCTACGAGATCGGGATCACGCAGACGTTCCCCGACGGGACCGTCAAGTACGGCGAGCAGCGCATCGGAGGCACCAGCCTCTCGTGCCCACTGCTGGCGGGCATCATGGCCCTCGCGCAGCAGCGCGCCGGCCACGCCCTGGGGTTCATCAACCCGGCGTTGTACGAGAACTACCAGGACAATCCGTCGATCGTTCGTGACGTGGTCGACCCGTCGATCACGATCGCGGTGGTTCGGACGAACTACGCCAATGGGGTCGACGGCTCCGATGGCAAGTTGTTCTCGCTTCGGACCATGAACACGACGGGCACGCTCCACACCATCCCCGGGTACGACGACGTGACCGGCATCGGCACGGTGAACGGGGAGGCGTACCTGAACTCGTTCGCGAACTAGGACGGGTTCACCGCACTGAAGGGGACAAGCGGCCCCGGCCCCTCGGAGCCGGGGCCGCTCCCGTTCCCGGCCTGGTGGCTCGGTTCGGGGCCCGGCAGGGGCGCCGAAGCGTGCCATGATGCGCCCGTGACGAACGTCCTGGTGACCGGCGGCGCGGGGTTCATCGGTTCCCATCTGTGCGAGCGGCTCCTCGCCGAGGGCAAGCGGGTGGTCGCGGTCGACGACCTGTCGAGCGGCCACATCGCGAATCTGGCGGAGTCCCGCGGCTATGGGAAGCGGTTCGCGTTCCACCACATGGACGTGCGGGCGCATGGGCTTCCGCGGCTGTTCCAGACGCAGGAGCCCGAGGTGGTGTACCACCTGGCCGCCCGGCGCGAGGATGCCGCGAAGTTCGACGCGATGGCCGACGCGAGCATCTCAGTGATCGGGCTGCTGAACGTGTTCGAGGCGGCCGTGGCGGCCAAGGCGCGGAAGCTGGTGCTCGCGTCGACGGCGGCCATCTACGGCGACGCGCGGCGGTTCCCGATCAAAGAGACGGCGGCGGCCGGGGCGCGGCCGCTCACGCCCGGGGCCATCGCGCGCCGTGTGGCCGCGGACTACGCCCGGTTCTACGAACGGTTCGGTGGGCTCGACCATACGATCCTGGTGCCCGGTTCCGTCTACGGCCCCCGCGAGGCGGCGCCCGGCAACGAAGGCAACCCCGGCACCGGGGTGGTTGCCTCGCTTGCCGGCGCGCTGGTCGCCGGCAAGCAGCCCGTCATCCACGGGGACGGCAACCAGACCCGGGACTTCGTCTTCATCGACGACACCGTCCACGCGTTCGCGCTGGCGGCAGACCACGGGTCGGGGCGGCTCATCAACGTCGGGACCGGAGTGGAGACCACGATCAACTCGCTCTACCGGATGCTCTGCGAGATCGTCGGGGCGAACGAGGAGCCGCGGTACGGGGCCTCGGTCGCCGGTCAGGCCCGTCGGGTCGCGCTCGATCCGACGCTCGCGGCCGACGCGCTCGACTGGAAGCCGTGGACGCATCTGGAGGACGGCCTGCGCGAGACGGTCGCATACATGCGCGCCGGCGCTTCGAGCCTCGACAGGTCATCGCGATAGCGACGCGACCGGACCATCGAGCGAATCACGCCGACTCGACCACAAGGGCCTCAAGCGCAGGAGAGCCGGCCGCCCTCGAGGCCGGCCGGCTCTCCCTTCCACGTGGGTCCGGCGTCGTTCCTTTACGGAGACGCCGACCAGTTCCAGGTGCCGTCGTCGGTCGTGCGCTCGTACATGTTCGAGAGCCATACGACACCGTGCGCTCGCTGTGGGTCGGCAGCCGGGTCCGGGGTGGCGGCGCTGTAGTCGCCCCACCGGCACGTGCCGCCGCAGTTGTCGACGGCGCCGGCGTGGACCAGCACGAACGCCGACTGCGCGCCGCTGCCGATCTTCGACACCATCTGGTCGGTGGCGAACGTGGTCGGCGATGACGTGGTGAACCCCACGATCACGCTGTCACCGAACGCCGTGGTGCTCCCGTTGACGACGCGGTCGCTCGACGGGTTGGCGTTCCACACGAACAGGTTCTTGTCGCTGATCTTGTACGTGGTGGTCGACACCTTGACGCCGGGACTCAGCGTGGTGGTGTCGATCTTGTACCAGTACACCCGACTGCCGGCGCCGCCCGCAACGGATTGCTGGGTGTAGATGTACGCGCGCCCGTCGGTCGGGTCGATCGCCTCCTGTGCGCTCGAGAGCCGCGCGTCGAGCGTGTCCAGCGTGTCGTTGCTGTTCATCTGCGGCGCGGCCGGCGGGATGCGGTACTGGGCAACCCCGATCGGGGTGGCAGTCGTGTTGATCTTGGCGGTGCCGTCGCTGTTCTTCGTCACCCTGTAGGCGAAGATCTGCTGCGCCTTGTCGACGCCGGCCGGGCTGTCACCCGGATCGCCCGGGCCGCCGAGATCGCTGCTGGCCATGACGTAGCCCGTGCTGCTGTCGTCGATCTGATTCGCGGGAACGGGAGTGAACGCCATATTGCCGTTCGGCTTGAGCAGGTTCTGCTGCACGCCCTCCTTGACCTGGTCGTTCGTCAAACAGGTCGAGCCCTTCGGCGGCTTCGCGATCCACGCCACGTCCGCGCCGGCGTAGTCCTGCAGGTGCGGGTAGTTGTTGACGCCGATCAGCAGGAAGTCCTTGGTGTCACCCAGCTTGTCGTAGTCCGGGAAGTTGGCCGAGAGGCCGTACACGCCGAAGTCGGTCGTGTAATGGCACCAGTCGGTCGCAGTGCTCGGCGACTTCGTCTTCGAGTAGCCCCAGGCGATCTGGTAGTTCTCCGGCGAGGAGCTGACCCAGTTGCCCATGGAGTAGTAGAAGCGGCTCGTCCCCGGGTCCCAGATGATGTAGGGGTCGAACAGCAGCTGCGTCTGGCCGACCTGGGCCAGGGATGCGAGGGTACCGGTCGACAAGGACGCCGGCGGCGACACCGTCCGGTCGAAGATCTGGAACTTCGAATTGATGAAGTTGACGAACCGGGTTGTCCCGACGGCGCCCTGGGAGTCCGGCGGAGTGAGCGTCGGGTCGTTCGGACCGTCGAAGGTCTCGATGATCTTCGGAGCGGCCGGCGCGGACGACGCCGCGGCGCTGGAGCCGGCGGCGGCAGCGGGATGACTCTGCTTCCATGCCGCGTTGGCCAATGTCTTCTGCTGCAGGTAGCCCGGCGTGATGACACGGCCGTACTTCTTGAACATCGCGACCCGCTTGGCGTAGCTCCAAGGTCGCTGTGAGGACTGTGAGCCCTTCGTGCTGGTTGCCGCCAATGCCGGCACTGCCGCCAGCATGCAGAGCGCTATCCCCGCGCTGAGCACGACGGACGAGCGTCGTCGCATTCGATCCTCCCTTCCCCGTGAGAGCGTCTCGGCGACGCCGAGGCCCTCGCATAGTACAGACTCTCCCCCAGAGGGTTCCGCGGGGGTCGCGTTCCTCGCGCCGACTCGCCGCCCCGTCAGACGGCGAAGAGGCGCGGACCGCCGATGACGCCGGTCGCGCCGCCGGGCTCGCGAACGCCGACCGGCGTGCCGGTGTCCATGGCGATGCGCGGATCCGGCGACGGTGGGTTCCGAAGATGGTCGTTCGGACTGTGCACGACCCCGTAGATCTCGTCGGGCGCGAACGCATGGCCGGAGAGCCAGCCGCCGCTCAGCGAGTACACGGTCTGCCCGCGCTGGACGTTCCAGGCCGTCGTCCCCGGACCCCAGTTCTGCTCCTTGACCCAGACCTGCGAGCCGGCGACGAAGTCGACGATCGCGACGTGTCCGGCGGGGCCGGTCGCCTCGCCCTGCCGCCAGACGATCATGTCACCGGGGCGCACGTCCCCTGCCCGCAGCGTGCCGTTGTGGCGCCGCAGCATGCCCAGCCGCGGGGCGGCCCACCAGATCTGGAAGGCGTACGCGACGCCGAACGTCCCCGAGTGCCACCCGCGCTCGGTGTACAGGCGCTGGGCGAGCTCGACGCACTGCCATTTCACGCCGACGTCGATTCGGTGGGCCTCCATCCGGCTCCGACAGCCGGCATGCCGTGCCGGATCGCAGAAGAAGCGCGAGGAGCCGTTCGAATAGACCGTCACGCCGAGCCCGTCCAGCCACGATCCGGCGGAGACCAGGACGTCGCCGAACCGCGCGCCTCGCTGCGGGCCGCCGATTGAAGCGCGCGCGACCAGCGCCGGCGCGGGCGCCGTGGCCAGACAGATCCTGACGAGGCCGGCGGCGACCAGCCCCGTGACGAGCTTGCGCATCCCCACCCCCCGTGGACGCCCGATGCTCCCACCGGTGGCGGGACCGCGCTATCGGCCGGATGGCCGGAATTACCGACGGGATACCGCTGCGGACCCCATGGGCTTGCCCACCAGCGTCCGGAACAGGTCGGCCACGGTGGCCGAGGTGAAGCGAACCGACGCCTCGGCGGGCGTGTAGCCGGGGGCGTGTGTGGGCACGCGCACTCGAAGCGCTCCCGGCAGCGACTCGAACACCAGGGGCGGTTCCATCTTCAGGGCCTCGCCGTCGATCCCGATCTCGACCGGACCTCCGGAGTCGACCTGGAACCGCGGCGCCTCCCACTCCAGCCATCCCGGCATCGATCGGACGCGGCCGGACGCTTCGGCGCTGACCAGCCTGACCGCGTCGCGGGCGTCGGCGATGCGCAGCGTCACGATGCCGAGCGTCCCCCGGTCCATGTGCTCGCGCGTGCCGGTGGCGCCGAGGTGGTCCAGGTCGTAGGCGTTGTTCGACACGAGGATCAGATGCGCGGTCTGGTAGACGGTGCCGTCGGGGCCGGCGAATCGCAGGTCGAACGGCGCCGCGTCCGGGCCGAGCAGCCGGGGGAGCATGTCGGCGGCGGTCTTGAGCTTCTCGTTCCGGTACGCCTCCGACTGGACGATCTTCGCGTAGAGCCCCATCGAGGCGTTGTTCACGAACACGCGCCCGTTGACGCGCGCGAGGTCGACGCGCCGCTCGACGCCGTCGATGAACGCGTCCAGCGCACCAAGGACGTTGTTCCGGTCGAGACCCAGGTCCAGCGCGAAGTGGTTCCTGGTGCCTGCCGGGATGCACACGTGCGGGATGCCGTGCTTCGACGCGATGGTCGCCACGAGCGCCTGCGAGCCGTCGCCACCGGCCATCCCGATCACGTCGGCCCCTCGGGCGACGGCGTCCTCCGCCAGGCGCAGCAGGTCGTCGCCGGGCCGCAGCACCACGGGTTCGATGCCCCGGCGGCGGCATTCGTCCTCGAGATGGAACTTCTCGGCCTTCCCGCCACCGGACTTCGGATTCATGAGCAGGACCGGGTGGCTCGGGCGGGGAGCGATCGCGCCCTGGACCGGAGCGGTCCTGAGCGTGCGGCGGTCGCGATGCAGCGCGTAGCGGGCCGAACCGCCGGAGATGACGATGAGGGCGATCGGGACGACCGCGCGGACGACGCCCTGACGTCCGGACAGGATCACGATGATCGCGCCGACGAAGCTCGCCAGCGCGACGATGGCGCCGACCACGCGACCCGCGCCGCGTCGCGTGACCACGAACCACAAGCCGACGATCGCCGCGACGCCGGCGGCGAGGACCACCACCACGCGCCAGAGATCGGCGCCGGAGAGCAGGACGAGGATCGTGACGATGGCGCCGGCCGCGCACACGAGCGACACCAGTGCCGCCAGCCTTCGCCCCAACCCAGCCTGACCGGAATCAGCCACCCCGCCCGTCCCCTCGCCCGCCCAGCCTTCCGCCGTTCCCCGATGCGTACTCTAGACCGGCCGGGCGGAGGGTGCGGATCGTCCGGCCCGCGGGACGGCCTGTGGGATACTCCCGCACGCCATGCAATGGTCCCCGCCCGGCGTCGGCATGCTGCGCTCGTACCGGCGGACGTGGCTGCCGAAGGACCTCGTCGCCGGCCTGGTGCTGACGGCGCTGCTGGTCCCGCAGGGGATGGCATACGCCGAACTGGCCGGCCTGCCGCCGATCACGGGCATGTACACCTCGATCATGTGCCTGATCGGCTACGCGCTGTTCGGCCCGTCCAGGATCCTGGTGCTCGGGCCCGACTCGTCGCTCGGTCCCATGATCGCGGCCACGATCCTGCCGCTCCTGGCCGCCGGCGGCGACCCGGCCCGCGCGATCGCGCTGGCGTCGGTGCTCGCGCTAATGGTCGGGGCGATCACCACGATCGCGGGTGTCGCCAGGCTCGGGTTCGTCGCGGACCTGCTCTCCAAGCCGACGATGATCGGCTACATGAACGGCCTGGCCCTGACGATCCTTATCGGCCAGCTGCCGAAGCTGTTCGGGTTCTCGACCGACGTGAACGGCCTGATCCGGGAGTTCAACGCCTGGGTCAAGGGCCTCGCGCACGGCGAGGCGGTCGGTGCGGCGCTCGCCGTCGGCCTGCTCGCGCTCGCCGTCATCCTGATCTTCCAGCGCCTGCTGCCGAGGGTGCCGGGCGTGCTGATCGCGGTGATCCTGTCGATCCTGGCCACGACCGTGTTCGACCTGGCGTCGAAGGGCGTGTCGCTCGTGGGATCGCTGCCCCAGGGGTTCCCGCCGTTCACCATCCCGCACGTGAAGCTCTCGGACCTGGGTCCGCTGCTCGCGGGGGCGGCCGGCATCGCGCTCGTGTCGCTGGCCGACACCATCTCCACCGCGTCCGCGTTCGCCGCCCGGACGGGGCAGGAGGTGGACGGGAGCAGGGAGATGATCGGGATCGGCGCCGCGAACATCTTCGCGGGGTTCTTCCAGGGGTTCGCCGTCAGCACGAGCGGGTCGCGAACGGCGGTCGCGGAACAGGCCGGCGCGAAGAGCCAGGTCACCGGCCTGGTCGGCGCCGTCGCCATCACGATCATGCTGGTGTTCGTCCCGGGTCTGCTCCGGAACCTTCCGAATCCGACGCTGGCGGCGGTCGTCATCGCGGCGAGCCTGTCGCTCGCGGACATCCCCGCAACGCGGCGGCTCTGGCAGCAGCGGCGGACCGAGTTCTGGCTGTCCATCGCCGCCTTCCTGGGCGTCGCCCTGCTCGGCGTGCTGCCCGGCATCGTCGTCGCCGTCGCCCTGTCGATCGCCAACGTCTTCCGCCACGCGTGGTGGCCCTACCAGGCGGTCCTGGGCAGGGCCCCCGGCGTTCCCGGCTTCCACGACGTCACCCGCTACCCGAACGCCGAACGACTGCCCGGCGCGGTCTTGTTCAGGTTCGACGCGCCGCTGCTGTTCGCGAACGCGCGGACGTTCAGCGAGCGCATCGACGCCCTTTCGCGGCCCACCGACGGTGCGCCGCCCGCATGGATCATCGTCGCCGCAGAGCCCATCACCGACGTCGACACCACAGCCTCGGACATGCTCGAGGACCTCGACGAGGACCTGAACGAACGGGGCATCAGCCTGGTGTTCGCCGAGATGAAGGACCCGGTGCGCGCGAAGATCAACCGCTACGGGCTGACCAGGACGATCGATCCGGCGCACTTCTATCCGACGCTGGACGCCGCCGTGGACGCCTTCCGCGAGCTGCACGGCGTCGACTGGGTGCCGGCGTCGTCCCCGGCGAGCTCGTGAGCGATCCGGCGCCGGACCGCTCGGGCGGCTCCCCGCGTGACCGCGCGCGGGCGATCCTGCACGAACTTGCGTCGATCGACCGGGCCGTGTACGCGGCGGTCGCCTCGACGCCGACGCCCACCCTCGACGTCCCGATGCGGCGGCTCTCGAACGCCGCGAACCGATCGGTGCTGTGGATCGGGATCGCCGGCGGCCTGGCGGCCGTGGGCGGGCGGAGGGGTCGCCGGGCCGCGGTTGCCGGCGTCGCGTCGATCGGGGTCACCTCGCTGTTGGTGAACACGCTGCTCAAGACGCTCGGTGAGCGCGTTCGTCCCGACCGCGAGACGGCCGGCGTGATCGCCGAGCGGCACGTTCGCATGCCAGGGTCCTCGTCGTTTCCGTCCGGGCATTCGGCCTCGGCGTTCGCGTTCGCCACCGCGGTCGGCCGCGAGATGCCGCTCCTGGCGATCCCGCTGCGGGCGCTGGCAGCGGCCGTGGCGTACTCCCGCGTGCACACCGGCGTTCACTACCCGGGTGACACGCTGGTGGGATCGCTCGTCGGCGCATCGACAGGGCTGGTGGTGGCCCGATCGTTCGACCGCGGCATCGACCGGCGGCGAGGAAGTCCGGCGGGCTGATGCCGGCGGGATCCGGGACCGATGGACGTTCCGGACGCCCACAGGTCCGGACCCCGAGTCCTGGGGTCGCCGCGGCGCTCACCGGAACCGGCGTCGTCGTGGTCCTGGCCACCTGGCGCATCTGGGCCGCCGGCCTGACCGCATGGGACACGCGCCTCTTCCTCGCGCTGAACGACGTTCCGTCCTGGCTGGCCTCGATCCTGACGCCGATCTCGAAGCTGTTCCTTCCGGTCGGGCTCCTCGTGGTCGTCGTCGCCGCCGCGGTCTACGTGTGGGTTCGGAATCGAAGCGTCGTCCCGCTGCTGGTCGGCTCCGGGTCGGCGGCGCTGGCCTGGGTCCTGACGAATGCGGCAAAAGCGCTCGTCGAACGGCCGCGGCCGTACGAGGTGGTCGCCGGCGCCGTCCTTCGGCAGCAGCCCGCCCACGGCGACAGCTTCCCGTCGAGCCACACCGCCGTCGCCCTGGCGGTCGCGGTCGCCCTGATCCCGTTCCTGCCGCGGCCGCTCGCGATCGCGGGGCTCGTGTACGCCGTAGCGGTCGGCTGGTCGCGCATCTACCTCGGCGTGCACTTCCCGCTCGATGTGATCGCGGGGGCCGGGGTCGGCATGATCGCCGGCGGCGCGGCGCTCCTGGTCGTATCGCTTCCGGGTCCCTGGAGCCGGCAGCCGCGTACGGTCGCCGGGGAGCCAGCGCCGCTCTAGCGTCGGCTACGTGGGAGGCGAGTTCGCGACCGGTCCGACCATCACCGAGCCCGGATTCACGCACCCGGATGTGGCCACCTCGATGGGCGCCGTCGCACCCGGGAGCGTCACCCGCACCCGGTCGAACTGCGTGCACGGGCCCTGCTGGGTCGTCACGTCGGTCCAGTAGCTGCCGAAATACGCCGAACCGCCAGGCTGCACGACCACCGTCGCGGGCCGCTGATCGATGTTCGGATGCCCCCCGTGCTGCACCCGCACGTTCAGCCAGCCCCCCGACCCATGCATGGCCATCGCCGGGTAGCCGACCGCCGTGCACGGCGCGGTCCCGTGGTTCGTCACCCGCCAGACCGTGTTGATCGTGCCTGCGGCGCCGCTGGGGGTGCCGGCGGTGATGAGGACCGACGGTGGGCTGCAGACCTCCGCGGATGCCGATGCGCTCGCGCTCGGCGACGACGAAAGCGAGGCGGTCGGCGAGGGCGTCGTTCCGGTGGGGATCGCGGAGGCGGTGAACGTGGGCGGCGAGGTGGCCGGCACCGGGTTCGTGATCCCGACGCCGAAGGTCCGCAGGAGCGCGTACACACCGCCGATCACGCCGATCAGGACGGCGGCCACCAACGCGATGGTCTGGACGCGCCGCCTCGCGCGGATCTGCGTTCGACGACGGTCCACGCGGCGCACGATCAGATCGAGGTCGGGCGCGGTGCCCAGCCGGTCGATGGCATCTCGAAGTCGCTCGTCAATGCCGGGCATCACGCGTCACCCCCTCGTCTGCGTCCGTGTCCGGGTCGTCCACCCCGAGCGCCGGCGCCAGGATCTGCCTGGAACGATGCAGCGTGGACTTCACGGTTCCCTCGCTCACGCCGAGCGCCTTGGCCACGTCGGCGACCGGCAGGCCGAGGTAGTAGTGCAGGACCGTCGTTTCCCGCTGGATCGCGGTGAGCCCCGCGAGCGCGCGCACGACGTCGACGTGGTCCTCGGTCATCCCGGTGCCCTCGAGCCACGCGTCTGGCCGGTCGAACGCCTCGCGCACCCGCCGCTCCAGGCGGAGGCGGCGGAAGCCGCTTCGCAGCACGTTTCGGGCGACGATCGTCACCCAGGCGGCCAGGTCGTCGATGCGCTCGCCGCGGCCGGAACGCTCCCACGCCCGGGCCAGCGCCTCCTGCACGGCGTCCTCGGCGGCGGAACGGCTTCCGCACACCACCGCCAGGCCGTTCACGACGCGGCGGTAGTCCTCCTGGACGAAGGCGCGGATCGCGCCTTCGTCCAGGTCCCCCGCGTGTGACGGCATCCGGTCGCAGGCCTCAGATCGACGACCAGGTGAGGCCGCCGTCCAGCGTCTCCCAGAGCTCGCCCGGCCCGAAGCCACCGCAGCACGAGGCCGGCCCGTGGATCACGAACCCGGTGGAGTTCGACACGAAGGTGATGTCGTTCCAGCCCTCGCCGCCGTCGCCCAGGTCCTCCTGCGTGCTCCAGGTCCTGCCGCCCTTGTTCAGGTAGAGCCAGCTGCCGATCGAGTAGGACGCCATGGCGAGGTTGCCGTTCGGCGCCGCCGCCAGTTGCGACGTGATCCCGAGCAGCGGGAGCTTGCCGGCCGACTTCGTTGTCATGCCGGTGTCGGAGGAGCGCAGTGCGCGCTTGGCAGCCTTGCCGAACCCGATGTCGGCCTGGCACTGGAACGCGACCTTCGTCGTCGAGATCGGGGCGACCCCGGTCAGGGTCTCGTCGTTGGACGGGTCACACGGATCGGGTCGCGTCGACCAGGTCTTGCCGTCGGTGGTCGCGTACAGGACATCCGCGGCGGCCGGGGATCCGGCGGGCGAGTCCAGGAAGGCCGGCACCGCGACGTAGGCGACGCTTCCGAACTGCGCCACGCTCGCGGTCCCGAACGACGTGAACGCCGGCAGGGTCACGGACGAAACCTTCCTCCAGGTCCCGCTCCCCGGCTTGGTCTTCCACAGGGCGGACGGGTCGGTGCAGTCGCCCTGATTGAGGGTGCAGGGCGAGACGATCGCGTACGCCGCGGTCGAATCGGCGGAAAGGCCCTCTTCCAGGTGCCCGCCGCCGGGCAGCGACTTCTTCGCCCAGGTCACACCGCCGTCATTCGTCGCCCACAAGGACGGCATGAATGCCCAGCCGTGCATGGCGTCGGCGAAGCGGAGATCCGTGACGCCGGTCTTGTCATCGAAGCCGAGCGGCGCGTCGATCTGGCCGAGCGGGTTCCACGACTTGCCGCCATCGGTCGTGCCGATCACGCTGGTGCAGGTCCCCTGGTCGCATGACGCCGAACCGAGCAGCCAGCCGACCTTCGGCGAGATCCAGGACTGCGATTGCGCCGCGAAGCCGGACGGGAGCCCGGGCCGGGCCGCCGAGGCGGCGAAGGCGGGCACGAACGTGAGCGAGAGCGCGGCGAGGATCGTCAGCCCGATGGTCGCGGCAGCCGTCATCGCGGACGAGCGTTGCATGGGTCCCTCCCTTCGAGCGGCCACCCGCGGTGGGCGGCCATCGTCCCCTATGACGTTCGAGTCCGCGATCCGGTTGGTTCGAACGACGCAAAATTGTCGGCGCATCACTCGCGAGCCCGGTTCGGCCCGGCGCCGTTCTGTTTCCGCAATCGTAAGGATACCTGACCATCTCTCCGGCACAGTGCGGGCTCTTGGAGCTGGGGGTACTGTGACTTCATGGATGGCGGAGGATACGAGGCCGCCTACCGCAGGAGCCTCGATGACCCAGAGGGCTTCTGGGCCGAGGCGGCGGGGCTCATCGACTGGACCACGCTGCCGACACGGGTGCTGGACGCGTCGAACGCGCCCTTCTACCGGTGGTTCGCCGGCGGCGAGCTGAACACCTGCCACAACGCGCTCGACCGGCACGTCGACGGCGGGCGCGGCGACGTCCCGGCCCTCATCCACGACTCGCCGGTGACGGACACCATCCGCACCTTCACCTACCGGGAGCTGCTGGACCAGGTGGCGCGCTTCGCCGGTGTGCTGCGCGACCTGGGCGTGCAGCGTGGCGACCGCGTGGTGATCTACATGCCGATGGTGCCGGAAGCGGCGGTCGCCATGCTCGCCTGCGCCCGCCTCGGTGCCGTTCATTCGGTCGTGTTCGGCGGATTCGCCCCGAACGAGCTCGCGGTCCGGATCGACGACGCGAAGCCGCGCGTGGTGGTGTCCGCGTCCTGCGGCGTGGAGGTGAACCGGGTCGTCGAGTACAAGCCGCTGCTGGACCGCGCGATCGAGATGGCCTCGCACCGGCCGGACCATTGCGTGATCCTGCAGCGGCCGCAGGCCCAGGCGCCGATGGTGCAGGGCCGTGACCTGGATTGGGACGATCGCATGGAGTCCGCGGAGCCCGCCGGTTGCGTGGCGGTCGCGTCGACCGACCCGCTCTACGTCCTGTACACGTCCGGGACGACGGCGATGCCGAAAGGCGTCGTCCGCGACAACGGCGGGCACGCCGTCGCCCTTCACTGGAGCATGCGGAACATCTACGACACCGGGCCGGGTGAGGTGTTCTGGGCAGCCTCGGACGTGGGGTGGGTGGTGGGGCACTCCTACATCGTGTACGCACCGCTGATCGCCGGCTGCACGACCGTGCTCTACGAAGGCAAGCCGGTTGGCACGCCGGACCCCGGCGCCTTCTGGAGGGTGGTGGAACAGCACGGTGTGAAGGCGCTGTTCACCGCGCCGACGGCATTCCGCGCGATCAAGAAGGAGGATCCTTCGGGCTCGCACCTCCGGCGGTATGACGTGTCGAGCCTGAAATATCTCTTCCTGGCAGGCGAGCGCCTGGATCCGGACACGTACTACTGGGCCTCGGACCTCCTCGGCATCCCCGTGATCGACCACTGGTGGCAGACCGAGACGGGCTGGCCGGTCGCGGCGAACTGCGCAGGGCTCGACCTGCTGCCGATCAAGCCGGGATCGCCCACGCGGGCCGTACCCGGCTACGACGTTCGGATCCTCGACGAGAACGGCGTCGAAGCCGCACCGGACGTGGACGGCGCCGTCGCCATCCGCCTGCCTCTGCCGCCCGGAACGCTGCCGACGCTGTGGGGCGACGACCAGCGGTTCCTGGATTCGTACCTGTCCACCTATCCCGGGTTCTACCTGACCGGTGACGGCGGCCACCAGGATGAGGACGGATACCTGTTCGTGATGGGCCGGATCGACGATGTGATCAACGTGGCCGGCCACCGCCTGTCGACCGGTTCGATGGAGGCCGTGCTGGCCACGCACGCCGACGTGGCGGAATGCGCCGTGATCGGCGTCGGCGACGAGCTCAAGGGCCAGGTGCCGGTGGGGTTCGTCGTGCTCAAGGCCGGGGTCTCGCGCGATCCTGCGGACGTGGAGCGCGAGCTGGTGGCCATGGTGCGCGAGGAGATCGGCCCGGTCGCGTCGTTCCGGCAGGTGCTCGTCGTCGATCGCCTGCCGAAGACGCGCTCGGGCAAGATCCTGCGGGCGACGATGCGGAAGGTCGCCGACGAGCAGGAGTACACGGTGCCCTCGACGATCGACGACCCGCTCATCCTGGACGAGATCCGCTCCGCGATCTCGCGCCGTCGGGACGGCGACGGTTTCGTTTCGCCTGGCTGAGCGGCTACGCGGCGGTGCCGCCGGCCGGTCGCAGCCGGCGCTCCCAGCGGGACGCGTTGAGCATCGCAGCCGCCACGATCAGCCTGCCGAAGAGGTACAGGGTGCCGAGGATCGCGATGGCGGCTCCGAGCGCGCCGTACGTCGCCGTCGCCGTGCTCACGCGGTGGACCAGCCAGAAGATCGTGAACAGGTGGATCGCCTGGATGCCCAGCCCGAACAGGATCGCGCCCGGCACCAGGGACCGCCAGGGCGCCTCTGCGTGGGGAAGCATCACCGACGCGGCGAGCCAGGTCGCCGAGTACAGCACGAGCAGACACAGGATCGCGACGAGGCCCCACGCCGACGTTCTGCTTCGAAGCCAGTTCGCCGCGCCGCTCGCGCCGGCGAGCAGGGTCGCGCCGGCCATGAAGACGAACGCCGCTCGGGTTCGATGCCGAAGGCCGAGCGGGGGCATGTGCCAGGCGATCGCGTGGACCGCTCGAAGGCCCTTCGCGGCGCTGCGGCTCGCGCCGTACAGCGCGATCAGACCGATCGCCAGGGTGAGCCACCGGCCCCGCTCGGCCTGGTCCGCCACCTGGGCGATCTGTTGAGCGACGTAGCCGCTCAGCCCGAAGTCTCGCTCGATCAGATCGGGTGAGGCACTCCCCGCGGCTGAGGCGAACCCGAGCCCCGCGACCAGGACGAACACGAACGGGACGAGCCACAGGAACACGCGGAACGCCAGGGCGCCCGCGAAGAGGTTGCCGCCGGTCGTCCGGTCCCGCTCGTACGTCCGCAGGCCGATGTCGAGGAGGCTGAATCGCGGGCGCGCGCGTTCGACCTGCCGGGCGACGGTCTCTGCGCGCGCCCGCAGCCGGGCCAGGCGGCTCGCTGGCGTCTCGTTCGAGTTCGGCACGGTCAGGCGGTCAGCCATGCCTTCGCTTCGTCCATCGCGGAGAGCGGGAAGCGCTTCACGGACCCGGGAACCATCCAGCCGAACAGCGCGAGCGCGTGGGCGAGCCATTCCTTGTCGCTGACCACGGCCATCCGGTCCCAGGAACCCATGTGACGAAGCCCGAGCCCGAGGTCGGTGGAGAGCTCTTCCCTGACCGCGCCGGCATCCAGGCCGTCGAAGTCGGGCGCCACCTCGAGCAGCAGGCGGATCTTCTCGCCGCGTTCGATCGACGCCTGCAGTGGCGGGATCGCCACTTCGGTGTAGTCGCGCTTGCTCAGCTTCCCGGACGCGCGCAGGCCGACCGTGCCGGGCGGCATCCCCTCGATCGTGGCGATCATCCGGCTTCTCCCTTCTCCGATCCGGTCGCGCGACGGCGCGGATCCGGCGCGCGGCCCCGCATGATCAGAGAATCCAGCGCGAAGGAACCCACGATCCGCGACGCCGTCCTACACCGGAGTCATCTGGTCGCTGTCGAAGAAGAACGTCCAGCCGTCCATGGAGGGCGGTTCGATCCCAAGCGTCGTGAGGATCGTGGCGACCTGCGAGCGGTGCTCGGTGCCGTGGTTCACCGCTTGGAGCAGCAGGAGCGCGGCGTCCATCGTCCACGTGCCGGGCGGATCATCCCCGGCAACCTCAACCCGGTGCTCCTCGCCGGCGCGCGCCGCGGCCTCTTCGAGCCAGGCATTCCCGAGGTCGAACCTCTCGGACACCAGATCGAACCCGGGGAGGGGATGCTCGTCGAGCGGCTCGGGCCGCTCGCGCCGGCGGTCCAGGAACCGCGCGCCGTACCCGATCTGCGAGTTTGCCATGTGCACGAGCGTCGCGCCGACGGTGCCGTACGTTCCGGTCGCGGTCGCGTCCAGTTGTTCGGGCGTGAGCGGCCGGCAGGCGTCCATCAGGCGCCCGTTCATCATCGTGTTGTGCCGGAGGAATTCCACGGTCAGGTCCATGAGGGCATCGTAGTGAACGGCGCGGCCGCCGGTCCCCCTCCGGATCGGTTCCTGGTTGAATGTCGGGACGACCAGAGGTGGAAAGGGGACTGGGATGCGCGTCCGAATCGGGATCGCCGTGGTCATGGCCGGGTTGCTCGGGACGGTGCTTGCGGCCGCCCAGGCCGCGACCGCTCAGGCGGCGGCCCGGGCGCCGCTCCCGCTGAACCGTGCTGCCAGTGGGACGATGCCGTCACGCGTGCCTGCCGGCCGGTACTGCAACACGATCTCGGATACCGTGGTGGGGCTGATCCCCTCCCAGCACGACGAGGGTCCGTTCGACGCCAACGACACCTATGCGGCCGCCGACTGCCGGTTCAAGCAGAAGACGAAGATCCATCAGATCGTGGCGGTCGGCGGGTACTACAACGGTTCCGGCCCGTCCGACTCCGAGAACGTGATCACATGGTCGAACGCGGCCGGCCTACCGTCCAAGGTGCTGAACACCCAGACCGTCGTCGGAGCCGAAGCCGCCGGAACGTTCACGATCCCGCTCACGCCGTTCGCCGTGAAGGGCCGCGTGTGGTTCACCGTGCAGGCGAACGGGAGCCTCTTCTCCGGCGGCCTGTGGGGGTGGGCGGCCAACTCGAGCACGCATGGCCTGGCGGACGTGTGGCAGAACCCCGGCGGCGGCTGGGGCAATTGTCCGACGTGGTGCACGATCGACCACTTCATGAGCGGTGCGACGACGCTCCTGTTCGCGGTGAGCTAGCCGGTTTCGCGAGGCCGCGTGTACTCGGACGAACAGGCGGCGGCGCTCTACGACGCCATCAACACGTGGGGTCCGGGGGACGACTTCTATCTCGGGCTGGTGATGGAATCGCCGACGGTGCTCGACGTCGGGTGCGGGACCGGCACGATCCTCGCGCGGGCACGTGAGGCCGGACACACCGGTCGCCTGGCCGGTATCGACCCCGATCCGGCGAGCCTGAACGTGGCGCGGGCCAAGCGCTCCGACGTCGAATGGCGTGCAGAGACGGCCGCGGAGATGACGTGGGACGCCGACTTCGACCTGGCGATCATGACCGGCCACGCGTTCCAGGTTCTCGTGGGCGACGAGGACCTGCGGGCTTCACTGCGCGCGATCAGGCGGGCCCTTGCGGCCGGCGCACGGTTCGCGTTCGAGACGCGGAACCCACGGGTGTGCGAATGGGAGGAGTGGAATCCATCGAACGCCACGGAGGTGGTCGATCCGGCCGGCCGGCGGCTTCGGATCTCACACCGGGTCGAAGCCGTGGACGGCGACGTGGTCACCCTCACCGAGACGACCAGCGACGGCGAGGCCGGAACGACGCTGCGGATCGACCGGGCGAGTCTTCGGTTCCTCGACGTGGACCCGCTCGGGGTCTTCCTTCGGGAGGCGGGGTTCGACAGCGAGGAGCGGTTCGGTGGATGGCTGCGGGAGCCGCTGGGACCGCGGAGCCGGGAGATCATCACGATCGCTCGAGCCGTGTGATGGGCCGGCGGCGCCGGGCGGCGGGTGAATTCCCTACGAGGGGCAGCCGGCCTGCAGCCGGTTGAGAACCGTGGTGCCGGCGACCACGGCGCCGGCCGCGGCGGTCGCGACCTGCGTGAGCCCGCTGGCCGACGGCGAGCCGTTCCCGAGGTTCGCGACGGCGGTCTGCAGTCCCTGAAGGGCGGTCTGGAACGCGACGGCGTCGGGCGCAGAGCCCGCCGATGCCTTGATCGCGTTCAGGTCGTTCTGGATGTCGGTCAGCTTCGCCTTCACGGCGTCGGTCCCGCTCTGGATCACGTTGATGTTCTTCAGGTCGTCGAGATCCGACCGCAGCTTCGCGACGTCGCTGCAGACCTGCGCGTTGGCGGTGGGAGATGGTGACGTGACGGTGGGCAGGGTCGCAGTGGCCGTCGCCGTCGGTTCGGCCGATCCGTTGTTGCCGCATGCGGCGGCAGTCACGGCGAAGGACAGCAGGATCAACAAGCCCACCGCTCGAACGGAACACAGGCGCATGCTCTGACCGTACCCACTCCGCGTCGATTGACACGCCGGTCCGGAGATCGTCAGCTCTATTGACTACCGGCCGGCGCGCTACCCGCCGATCAGCGCCTGCGCGTTCCTGCGGAGCACCTCCTGCGTCGCGCGAAGCTCCGCCGCCGGGCTGAACTGGACGATCTCGCTACCGGGCTCATTTCCCACGGGGATGTGCCCCGGCGGCAGGTAGAACGCGTCGCCGGTTTCGAAGACCTCGTCGTGATCGGCGAACCGATAGGTGAGGCGACCGCTCACGACGTAGCCCTGGGGTGTTCGCCCCATCTTTCGGATGGCGCCGGCCCGTACGATGGCGCCGATGCGATTCGCCGTCGGCATCCCGACCGTCCGCGAGTACGGCGACCCGCGGCTCCTCATGGACCTGGCGGTTTCCGCCGAACGCGCCGGCTGGGATGGCGTGTTCCTGTGGGACCACCTGGTCTACGGGCCCGGAGATCCGGTGGCCGACCCGTGGACGACCCTCTCCGCGATCACGGCGATCACGTCGTCGATCCGGCTCGGCGTCTGCATGACGATCCTCGCCCGTCGGCGGCCGTGGAAGGTCGCCCGGGAGACCGCCGCCCTCGACGTGATCTCGGGCGGACGGCTGGTGTTCGGAGTCAGCCTTGGATCGCTCGGGCGGGAGGAGTTCGAGGCGTTCGGCGAGGATCCCGATCCGCGCGTGCGTGCGGAACGGCTGGACGAAGGGCTCGAGATCGTGACCGGCCTGTGGTCCGGCGAGCCGTTCTCGTTCCAGGGCCGGCATCACTCGTTCTACGAGACGGTGTTCGTCCCGACGCCGGTGCAGCGGCCTCGGATCCCCGTGTGGGTCGCGGGGCAGTGGCCCAATCGCAGACCGTTCCGGCGCGCGGCACGGTGGGACGGGGTGTTCCCGACGCATCGCGACGTCGGGTTCAACGACCTGATCCCGGTGGAGGAGCTTCAGGCGATCGTGGAGTACACGCTGCTGCACCGTCCGGCGAGCGCGGGCGACGGGCCGTTCGACGTGGTCATGGAGGGAACCTCCCCGGACGATCCCGTGATGGCTGCCGAGGTCGTCGCACCGTACCGGGACGGCGGTCTCACCTGGTGGGTGGAGCGCGTCGGCTGGTTCCGAGGTCCTCTCGACGAGATGCGGGCGCGGATCGACGCCGGCCCGCCCCGAAGCGCCTAAACGTTCTTCGTACCCTTCGCTCACCGACCCGCGCGCGTGCGGGTGTCAGAATCCGGCGGGGGGCGATCGGAGGTGGACGGATGCGACGCGAGCGATCGAAGGGTCGAAGCCCGGCCCGCGCAGGCAGGCTGACCGCCCTTGTCGTGGGCGTCGCGGTCGCCGCCGCTGCGTGCAATGCCTCGGGTGCGGACGCCGCGCAGGCCAGGGTGACGAAGGCCGAGAAGGCGGCGCAGGACGCGCAGGCCGCACTCCAGCAGGCCCGTTCGACCTTCTGCAATGAGACCAAGGACTACATCCAGGCCATCGACCGGTACGGAAAGGTGTTCGGCGACGCCGCGGCGACGGTCGGCGACGTGCGGACGCTCGGCGCCGATCTCGAGCAGCCTCGCGCGAGCACCTCGTCGGCGGCGCAGGCCGTCCTGGACGCGCACGACGCGCTCAACGCGGCGAACCGGGAACTCGCCGACGCGCAGGCCGCGCTCGCGGCCGCACAGGCCTCGGCTGCGGGGACCCCCTCGTCGCCGCCGGCGGCCGCGTCGACCCCGCCGATCTCATCGCCGTCGGTGCCGGCGGCCACCATCGATCGGGTGAAGAAGGCCGAGACCGAGTTCAAAGCGGCCTCGGCCGGCATCACCGACCAGACGCCGCTGGTCGATGCGGCGGAAACGTTCCACTCGGCCGCGTTCGCGCTGGAGGTGTCGTGGCTGAGCCTCTTCGCCGACGCGGGGTGCCTGAGCGACGAGAAGTCGAAGGAGGCGCAGGCCGCCATCCGCGACTACACGACGGCCCTGCAGAAGGACCTCGAGGCGGCCGGCTACTACAAGGGCGAGATCGACGGCGTCTACGGACCGGAAACCGTGAACGCGATCGAGGACCTTCAGACCGCGGCAGGACTGCCGGTGACGGGCCTGGTGGACCGGCCGACGGCGGCGGCGCTGGACCAGGCCATGGCGAACAAGGGCGCGACCGCGGCGGCCGACGATGCGATCGAGGCGACCGCGGTCCAGACCACGCTGAAGCTCGCGGGCTACTGGCCCGGAGCGATCGACGGGCAGTGGAGCCCGGAGCTGACCGCCGCCGTCAAGCAGTTCCAGACGGCGCTCGGCGTCAAGCCGACCGGCGCGTTCGACGCGGCGACCCTCGCGGCGATCGAAGAGGCGCTCAGCGCGCCGGCGACGCAGCCGCCGCCGACCACCACGTCGCCACCGGCGGCGAGCCCGTCGCCGAGCGCCTGAATCTGCAGGCCCCGCCGACTTCGTACAGTTCGAACGTGGACGACGACGGCGATGCGCCTTTCGGCGAACGGGTCGCGGCTCGCTACGACGAGACGTCCGCGGACATGTTCGAACCGGCGGTCGTCGAGCCCGCGGTCGACTTCCTCGCCGGGCTCGCGCTCGCGTCCGGGGGCCGGCGAGCGCTCGAACTGGGCATCGGCACCGGCCGGATCGCGCTTCCGCTGGCCGCCCGCGGCGTGGAGGTCCACGGGATCGACCTGTCGTCCGCCATGGTGGCCAGGCTTCGCGCGAAGGCGGGCGCCGAGGCGATCGGGGTGACGATCGGGGACTTCGCGACGACGCGGGTGGAGGGTGCCTTCGACGTCGCGTACGTGGTCTTCAACACGATCATGAACCTGCGGACGCAGGACGAGCAGGTGACCTGCTTCCGGAACGTCGCCGCGCACCTGGTGCCCGGCGGGTGCTTCGTCGTCGAGGTCATGACCCCGGATCTGCGGCGACTGCCGCCGGGTGAGCGGGCGCTGGTGTTCCACCTCGAGGATGGCAATGTCGGCGTGGACGAGTACGACGTGGCCGCCCAGGGCCTCACGTCGCATCACTTCAGAAGCGGGAACGACGAGCACGTCGAACGCTTTCACGGCCGGTACGTCTGGCCGTCGGAGCTCGATCTGATGGCGCGGCTCGCCGGCCTGCACCTGCGTGAGCGGTGGGCCGGATGGGGACGCGAGCCCTTCACCGGCGAGAGCCGCCAGCACGTCTCGGTGTGGCAGAAGCCTAACTAGACGCTGCGACCGCGACGGCGGGGAGCTCGCCGGCGACGATGGTTCCGTGCCCGGGCGACGACCGGATCTGAAGGCGGCCTCCGAGCGCGGAGAGCCGGTCCGCCATCCCCTGGAGGCCCGAACCGTAGGTCGTCGCGGACGGATCGAATCCGGTTCCGTCGTCGCGGACCTCGAACGTGACCCTTCCATGCTGGCCACGAAGCCGAACCGTCGCCCCGTCCGCGTGCGCGTACTTCGCGATGTTCTGCAACGCCTCGAGCGCGCAGAAGTACACGGCCGCCTCGACCTCCTGCGGATAGCGCCCGATGGCGTCGGTCTCGAGCGTCACGGGCACCGGCGACTTGCGGGCCTGCGCCTCCAGGGCGGCCACCAGCCCGCGGTCGGCGAGCAGCGGCGGGTAGATCCCGCGGGCGAGATCCCGGAGGTTCTCCAGGGCGTCGTTCGCCTCCACCTTGAGCTGGTCGATGATCGCGCGAGCCTTGTCGTCGTCGCTGCCCACCACGGCGCCCGCCAGGTTGAGCTTGACGGCCAGCGCCACCAGTTGCTGCTGCGCGCCGTCGTGGATGTTTCGTTCGAGCCGCCGGCGAGCCTCGTCCTGGGCGGTCACCATCCGCTGGCGGGACGCCCGAAGCTCCTCGATCAGCCGGACGTTGTACAGGACCAGGCCGGCCTGGGCCGCGACGTCGGTGAGGAGCTTGTCGTCCACGGCGGTCGGAGGGTCGCCCGGGGACTTCTGCACGGACAGGCCGCCGAGCAGTTCGCCCTGGAAGCGAACGGGCACGGCACGGGACGCTCCGGGCACGTCGATCGCGCCGTCGGCGGCGACGGTCGCCTGGTCCGTCCGCTTCGACCCGTTCGCGCCTGCCGGGCCCGGCACGGGCCAGGAGCCGGCCGGGCGGAGGTCGGACCCCACCACCAGCCAGACGTCGGCGCGCACGGCGCCGGTCCCCTCGGCGAGCATCCGGGCGGTGCGGGGCAGCACGTCGTCGATCGAATACGTGCCGCCCATGCGCTCGGCGAAGTCGGACAGCACCTCGTAGGGGGTCGCGCGCTTGCCGTAGACGATCCGGTTCGCGAAGCGGCCGGCGCGGCTTCGCATCGGCTGGAACGCCACGGCCACCACGGCGGCGGCGATCGCGGAGAGGAACGGGTTTCCGCGGTTGCCCACCAGCGTGCCGACGCCGACCACGAGCCCGACGTAGACCAAGGTGATGAAGACGGCGAGCGTGCCGTAGACCACCGTCCGGTTGATCACGACGTCGATCTCGTACAGCCGGTACTTCAGCACCGCGATGGCGATGGCGGTCCACAGCAGGATGAACGCGAGGCTCTGGAAAACCGACACCCAGGCCGGGGAACTGGCTGACGCTGTAGGCGTGACGAAGAAGGACAGCACGAACGTGAGGACGACCAGGCCGGCGCCGGCCGCGAACCACTTCAGTTGCAGGCGCTCGTCTCCTGTGGCGCGCCGGTACCGGACGACGACCGCGGCGAGGGACGTAACCAGCATGGCGAACAGCGGCACGACGAACAGGATCAGCAGGAGCGTGTTCCCGGTCGGGTTGGCGAACGGATCGTTCCACTGCTGAAAGGCGGTGACGACGCTGCTGATTCCGATGAGCGCCGCCGACACCGCGATCACGACGAACGCGGGGCGCCAGCGCGGCGAACGAAGCCGACCCGTCGGGAACAGCAGGAACAGGAACGCCAGGATGCTGATCGGCGAGGCACCCAGCGCGTTCGACACCCACGCGCCGACCCTGGGTGCCGGCACGGAGCCCGGAGCGACGACCAGGCCGTGCAGTGCGTAGTTCAGGCCGAACTCTCCCAGGCCGAGAAGGATCCCGGCGACCAGGAAGAGCCAGCCGATGGGGTTCTCGGGACGCCGGGACGCCAACACGACGCCGATGCTCGGCACGATGAGGTTGATGACGGTGCTGAGGACGTTCGCGAAGCTCCACTGCGACGAGCTCTCGGTCGAGGGCAGGGTGACGTCACGGTTGAGGAACATGAAGAGCAGCGCGCCGAACTGCAGCGCGATCGCGAGCACCCCCAGGGACCAGGCCAGCCTGGACGCAGCCTTCGTCTTCATCTGACGGTCCGAATTCTGTCGCGGTCGGGCCACGAAGGAAACCGTGCAGGCACGATTCCCTGGATGGTGGCAGCCCTCGGGCGTTCAGGTCCGCTTGGGGTCGATGCCGGATCCGATCCGCCCGCCGTGGGCCCACGCCGACAGTCGCGGATCGAACGACGCCCTCACCACTTCGTCGTAGTGCCGGAGCTGGCCGGGCGTGAGGCGCTCGCGCCATTCGCCGATCCGTCCCGAACGGAAGAAGGCCGTCGTGTCCTTCCACATGTCGATGTCGGCGTTCGGCGCGATGTCCGCCGCACGCGCTCGCACGGAGGCGAACTCGGCGAGGGGCGCGAGTTCGGCGGCCCGCTCCGCCGTGATCGGGATGTCGAGCGTCCCGGCGAGCCTCACGATCTCGGACGGAAGGTCGGCGGCGTAATCGGCGTAGTGGAACATCGCGACGTTCGGCTCACCCCGGCGTTGCCATGCCGTGTCGAGGTGATGGAACAGCGTCTGGAGCGTGACCGAGGCACCCGGATCCGTTCCGTCGACGAACGCGCGAAGGAGGTCGTCGAGGGGAGGAGGCTCGTACGTCTGGGGGACGGGAGGACCGTCGGCGCCGGGGTTCGCCGCGTCGATGATGGTGCGAACGCGCCCATAGTCCATGTTCGCGCGATGTCGGTCCATGGAGAGCATGACGTCGCGGGGGTCCCGAGCGACCGTGACGTAGACGGCTTCGTCGGCCACCGGAAGGCCGTCGAGCGGTGTGTGCGTCTTGATGATCCGCCGGTGGCGCTGGGCCTCGTAGGTGGCGATCACATCGTCGATCGGAGTCACACGCTGGTCGAGCCACGGCGAGAGCCGGCTGAGCGGCTCGGGGAAGTCGCCGCCGTCGAAGATCAGGAGGGCGCAGAGCATCTGCGTCCACGTGGTCCCGCACTTGCGGGGCGTCGTGATGAGGATGTCGCCTGGCCGGAACGCGAATCGGTCCCAGCGGGCGCTGTCTTCGATGAACGAGCGGTAGACCGCGACCATGTGGGTCGCCCACACTATCCGCCGCCGCGTCGGCTCAGTGCGAACGAACCTCCACCAGGGTCACGAATACGCCGTTCACCTGCGCGGCGCCGACCGCGACGCACACGCCGGGCGCCGCGCACGTCACGCCGCCCAGCGAGTCGGACGTCGAATCGGGAGGATGCGGCGTGGACTGGACCGCCCACGACGTTCCGTTCCACCGTTCGGCGAGCGCGGACTCCGGCCCGCCGGCGGGCGACCAGTCGCCCACGGACGTGCAGGCCCCGCGCGCGGAACAGGACATGCCCAACAGTTCGGCGCTCTGCGACGTCGGCGGCTCGAGCGTCTGCTGGATCTTCCAATCGGATCCGTCCCAGCGCTCGGCGAGGCTTCGGATGATCCCGACGTCATCCGTCCATGAACCACCCGATGTGCACGACGATCCATCGAAGCAGGAGATCGCGTGCTGCTCAGAGACGCCTTCGCCGCCGGGGTCCGACTCCGTCTGCTGGGTCCACCTCGACCCGTCCCACCTGAACGCCAGCACGGCCTCGACCACGTCTCCGTAGACGTAGCTGCCGGCGCCCTCGCAGACGCCTCCGCTCACGCACGACACGGCGTCGATCGAACTGCCGTTCTCCGCGTGCGGATTCGGCACGTGCTCGATCGACCAGGAGGCGCCGTCCCAGAACTCGGCGAACGGGCGCTCCTGCGCGTCGACGCCTTTCCTGATCGACCCACCGACGGCGGTGCAGGCAGTCGGAGCGACGCACGACACCGACTCCAGCTCCGCCCAGGGCGTCCGGGGCGGCGTGGGCGGCAGCTTCATGGTCCAGGACGATCCCGAGCGCAGCAGCGCCAGCGGCCGCACCTTGTAGCCGCCGGTGATGAAGAAGCCGACCGCCACGCAGGTGGATCCCGCGCACGACACGCTGGAGAGGTCGCTGTACGTGGCACCGCGCGGGTTCGGCGTGGATTCGACGCTCCAGGCTGTGCCGTCGAAATGCTCGCCCAGCGTCAGGTCGACGCTCGAAGCGGCGTAGCGACCGACCGCGGTGCAGGTGCCGTCGCCGGGACAGGCGACCGAATCGAGGAAGCTGCCGGCGGACCCGTCCGGGTTGGGGCTCGGCTGGATCGACCAGCCGGAGGCCGGCGAGACCGGCGGAACCGTTGAGGTCCGCGCGGCAGCCCCGGCCGGTCCGACGAGCAGCCCGACCATGAGCAGGGCGGCGGCCGCGGAGGACACAGGGGCGCGCACGGCGCCCGGATTCTACCGTTCACCCCGAATTCGTGCGGTGGCGGCCGCGGAGGCCGTGTGTCACGAGCGGCTGTTCGCGCGCGCCTTGATGATCGTTCGCAGCGTGAGCAGCGCGACGATGGCGACGACCTGCGCGCCCAGGATGATCCGGTTGACGTCGACTGCGGGTTGCCAGCGAACCTCGTCGCCGCGGATGACGTAGACACCCGCCGGCTTGGCGGCCATCCCGAATCCGCTTCCGGATCCCTTGCCGGCGCCCTTACCGTCGCCGACGCCGTCGGTCTCACCGCCACCGCCTCCGCCGCCTCCGCCGACCCGCGCGGCGGGGATGACCGTGACCCCGTTCTTCTCGTATGGGTCTCCGTACACGCGCTTCACGGAGATCGCGTCCCGTGACTGGCTGATGACCTCCTGGACGTCCATGAGGATTCCTCCTCTCGCTCGGTCCTGTCGCTCAGCCTCCCATCATGCCGCGGTTCCTGCATCGCGGCTGCCTGGAGGGTGCGCCGCCGGCGTGTCCTGCGCCTGGACGGTGATCACGAGGGTCGGAGGAACCTTCCGCGAGGCCTCCGCCATGGAGCCGAGGCTGGCGTTGCCGCGCGCCACGGAAGAGACTCCCCCCACGTGGCACGCGCGTCGAACGGTGACGTCGAGATCGAGTTCGAAACGATCGGGGAGCGGGATGGCGTTCCGATGCTGCTGATCGCCGGCGCCTCCGATCAGCTCATCCACTGGCCGGACCGGTTCTGCGAGCGGCTCGCCGTGGGCGGCTGCCTGGTCGTGCGGTACGACAGCCGGGATGTCGGTCTGTCGTCGTGGGTCTCCGAGCCGTACGGGATCGACGACACGGCGGCGGACGCCGTCGCCGTGCTCGATGCCGCGCGTCTCGGGCGGGCGATCGTGGTCGGCAACTCGCAGGGAGGGATGGTCGCGCAGCGCTTGGCGATCCGCCATGCCCAGTGCGTCTCGGCGCTCGTGCTCATGTCGACGATCGGCGACCGGCGCGAATGGGCGGAGGCTCCCGAAGAGGTGGCCGCCTTCGTCGCGTCCGGCCCGTCGGGCTGCGAGGCCTATGCCGACTGGTTCGCCGGGTCGATGCGTGGTCCGGAAACGGAGGACGCGATGCGCGACCTGGGTGCGCGCAGCTACGACCGTGGCCTCAATCCGGCCGGCGTGCTGCGGCACGTCAGGTCGTGGTCGGGCACGTCCTGGCACAACGAGATCGGTTCGATCGCGGCGCGCACGTTGGTTCTCCACGGAGAGCGCGACGACCTGATCCCGGCGCGATTCGCGGGGGAGCCGGCGGCTTCCATTCCCGATGGCGAGTTGGAGATCCTCCCGGGTCGAGGACACGACCTGCCGTGGGGCGTCGAGGACGAGGTCGCCGACCGAATCCACGAGTTCGTCGCACGGCCCACGCACTAGTCGGCACCCGTTCTCTGCCCTCGTCGACGTCGATAGGATGCTGCCTTCGCAGGTGGGCGAACCGGGGGATGGGCGGATGAGCTGGACCGAGTCCGAGACCGCGACGGTCGTCACGGTCGACGACGAACCCGTGACCGCGGACGACATCGTCAAGGTGGCTGACGGATCGAACGTCGTCCTGGGACCGGAGGCGCTCGCGCGCATCCGTGACAGTCGCGCCGTGGTGGATGCGGCCCTGGCGGCCGGCAGGCCGGTGTACGGCCTCAACACCGGCGTCGGGCACAGCAAGGACGTTCGCCTTCCCGACGAGACCCTTCGATCCATTCAGCGGATGCTTCTCATGACGCATTCCGGAGGCATCGGCGACCCCGCGCCGACCGAGGTCGTCCGCGCGGCCATGTTCGTTCGACTGGTCGGCATGGCTTGCGGTGGCTCCGGCGCGAACCCTCTGGCGGCCGAAGTCCTGACGCGGATGCTGAACGCGGGCGTGCACCCCATCGTGCCGATCGACGGCTCGGTCGGCGCGGGCGATCTTGGCCAGATGGCCTCCATCGGGTTGGTCGCCATCGGGATGGGGCGGGCCGAATTCGCCGGCCAGATCCTCCCCGGTGGAGAGGCGCTGTCCCGCGCGGGAATCCAACCGCTCGAGCTGCAGCCGAAGGACGGCCTCACGCTCATGTCGTCGAACGGGATCTCGATCGGGCGCGGCGCGCTGATCCTTCGACGCGCGGATCGCGTGGCCCGGATCGCGGACGTCGCCGCCGCCCTGTCGCTCGAGGCGCAGCAGGGAAATCCCTCGATCACGCTGCCGGCGGTGGGCCTCGCCAAGCCGTATCCGGGGCAGATCGAGGCGTGCCGAAGCATGCGAGCCGCCCTCGAGGGGAGCTACCTGCTCGAACCGGACGCGCCGCGTTCGATCCAGGACCCGTTGTCCCTTCGCGTCGCGCCGCAGGTGCATGGCGCCTGTCGCGAATCGATCGACCATGCGCGCCGGGCGGTGGAGATCGAGCTCAACTCCAAGAGCGACAACCCGCTGGTCTCCATCGAAGAAGGGGCGATGATCCACAACGGGAACTTCCACCCGATGGTGCTGGCGCTCGCCTTCGATGCCCTTCGTGTGGCGCTCGCCCACGTCGGTCAGCTGAGCGACCGCCGGATGGCGCACCTGTGGAACGCGTTCTTCCAGAACCTCGAGAATGCCGCCCCGGGTGCCGCCGGGGCCGGTCTCGGGCTCTCGCTGCGGTATCCCTCCGCGGGCATCTACGGCGAACTCCGGCACCTGGCGGAGCCCGCATCGCTGGACATTCCGGTCATGGACATGGGTGTGGAGGACCACGCGACCGGTGCGCCGCTGACCGTGAAGATGACGGACGAGGCACTGGACGCGCTGGAGAGCCTCCTGACGATCGAGATGCTGCTGGCCCACGACGTGCTCGCGACCTGGCCCGAGATGCCGTCGCTCGGAAGCGGAACCGGCGCGGCGCTGGCGGCGATCGACGAGGCTGCCGTGACGCTCGGCGGCGAACCCTCGGCAGAGGTCCATCGCGTCATGCGTTCGACGGTGCTGCCGGCGATCGCAGGGCACGGCGGGCAGGGGTGACGTGCCGCGTGGGCTTGCAGGCCCGTCCGCGGCGACACTAGCCTGCGGTTCATGCGCGACCGGGGGCAGCAGTGGAATCTGGTACTGATCCTGGCTCGTGATCTGGTGTCCCGGCTGACCACGGCCGCGTTCGTGGTGGACGCCGACGGCACGCTGATCTACTTCAACGAAGCCGCCGAGCCGCTGCTCGGGCGGACGTACGCGGAGGCCGGGGAGCTTCGGGCCGGCGAATGGGCGACCGAGTGGAACCCGACGGACGAGGACGGCCGGCCCATCCCACTCGCGGAGCTCCCGCTCGGCATCGCGTTCGGCGAGCGGCGGGAGGCGCACCGCTCTTTCCGCATCGCGCGGCCCGACGGGGCCGAACGCGCGATCGCGGTCACGGCGATCCCGCTCTTCGCCCGCGCGGACGAACTGGTCGGCGCCCTGGCGGTCTTCTGGGAGGACCGCCGGCCGGGCGGCGGCTGACCGATGCGCGCCGTGATCTGGGGCGCCCGCGGCTCCCTGGCCTCACCCGGCCCCGAAACCGCCCGGTACGGCGGGCAGACCGCATGCATCGCGGTGCATCTCGCCGACGGGTCGCTCGTGGTTCTGGACGCGGGAACAGGCATCCGGCCGCTGGGCATGGCGCTCGATCAGGAGCGACCGCCTCGCGTCGATCTGTTGATCACGCACCTGCACTCCGATCACATCGAGGGCCTGAAGTTCTTCGAGCCGTTCTGGGACGCCTCCGTCGAGTTCCACATC
Organism: Actinomycetota bacterium; assembly: GCA_040414485.1. Classification (GTDB taxonomy): domain Bacteria; phylum Actinomycetota; class UBA4738; order UBA4738; family UBA4738; genus JBEDUK01. The sequence continues at coordinate 15,212 of JBEDUK010000100.1, read as the reverse complement.
TGGGGGCCGCCGTCACCGTTGAAGCCTCTGAGGGACCGGCTGGCGCCGTTCTTCGCGCCGCCGTTCTTCCCGGTGCACCTGCGCGATGTCCCGTGCCGCCCCGAGTTCCACGAGGTTCCGCCGCAGCCCTGGCGGCTCGGATCGGCGACCGCGTCCGCCGATCTGATCAAGCACCCCGGGCCGGCCGTCGGCTATCGGATCGAAGAGGACGGCCGGGCGCTCGCGTATCTGCCGGATCACGAGCCGGCGCTCGGGACCGACCTCGACACGGCGGCCACGCAGTGGATCTCCGGCTTCGGGCTGGCCCATTCGGCGGACGTGCTCATTCATGACGCGCAGTACACGCAGGCCGAATACGACATCCGCATCGGCTGGGGCCACTCGAGCACCGAACAGGTCGTCAGGTTCGCGGAGCGCGCGGAGGCGAAGCGGTTGCTGCTGTTCCATCACGATCCGTTGCACACGGATGACCACCTGGAGGGCATCCTCGCGCGAGCCCGGGACCTGCTTCCCGATGACCCCGATCGTGTGGTGCTCGCCGGTGAGGGGATGACCCTCGACATCCAATAGGCAAGGAGCGACGAAGCATGCTCGAGGTCGACGACCTGACGAAGCGGTACGGGGACGTCGTCGCCCTGGACGGGGCGACCTTCACCGTGGCGGACGGCAGGATCGTCGGCTTCCTGGGACCGAACGGAGCCGGCAAGACCACGACGATGCGCGCGATCCTGGGCCTGGTCCATCCGGATCGTGGTCAGATCCGGTGGCAGGGCGCGCCCGTCGGCGCCGTGGAGCGGGCCCATTTCGGCTACATGCCTGAGGAACGCGGTCTGTACCCGAAGATGAAGGTCCGCGAGCAGCTCGTCTACTTCGCCGAGCTCTCCGGGCTGTCGACCGACCGGGCCAAGGAGGCATCGGATCTGTGGCTGTCCGAGGTCGGCCTCGAGGATCGGGCGACGGCGCGGGTGGAGGAGCTTTCCCACGGCAATCAGCAGCGCGTGCAACTCGGGGCCGCGCTGGTCCACGAACCCGGGCTGGTCGTCCTGGACGAGCCGTTCAGCGGCTTGGACCCGCTCGGCGTCGCGTCGATGTCGGAGCTGCTCGGGCGAACCGCGGCCGCCGGCGTCGCCGTCCTGTTCTCGAGCCATCAGCTCGATCTCGTCGAGGATGTGTGTCAGGACGTCGTGATCATCGACCACGGGAGGATCGTGCTCGCCGGTGTCGTCGAGGACCTCAAGGCCGCGGCGCCGATGCGCGTTCTCCAGGTGGAGGTGGACGGTCAGCCGTGGACACCGGTCCTCCCCGACGGCGCCGTCGCCGGGGGCCGGGACGACCAGGGGCGGACGCTGGTCGACGCATCCGTGGATCTCGACACGATCCTCGCGAGTGCGCATCGGGCGGGCGCCGTCACGAGCCTCAGGTATGAGCCGCCGTCGCTGGCGGATCTCTTCCTGGCGGCGGTGTCGAAGGAGCGGGTCACATGACCGGCGGCACACGGCGCGCGTTGCTGGTGGCCCGGCGTGAATGGAACCAGCGCGTCCGCTCGCGCGCGTTCCGCATTTCGACGGTGCTCACCATGCTGGTCGTGGTGGCGATCATCGTGCTGCCGCAGATCCTGAACAACGGGTCCACGCCGACCCGGACCGTCGGTGTCGTCGGTGCCCAAGCGCCCGAGCTCCCCGTGTTCCTCAGGGAAGCGGGACGCGCGACAGGCATCACCGTGCAGACTCGAACGTTCCCGAACCAGGCAGCGGCACGCGCCGCGCTCCGGTCGGGAGACGTCGATGTCCTGCTGATCGGCCAGCGTGCGCTCGTGTGGAAGGCCGAGCCGGATGACTCGCTCCAGGCCGCCGTGACCGGCGCCGTGCAGGCGCTCGACCGGCAGAACGTGATCGCCCAGCTTGGACTCTCGCAGGATCAGGCGCGGCGTCTGCTCGAACCGCCGGCGCTCACGTCCAGCAGCCTGGAGCCCCAGACGAAGGAGCGTTCGGCGCGAGTCGCGATGGCCACGATCGGACTGATCCTGCTGTTCGTGGCGATCAGCATCTACGGAGGCATCCTGCTGGTCGGCATCATCGAGGAGAAGTCGAGCCGCGTGGTCGAGGTGCTGCTCTCACGTCTGCGGCCGACGGAGCTGCTGGTGGGGAAGATCACAGGGATCGGCCTGGTGGGGCTCGCGCAGTTCGGCGCCGCGGCCGTCGTCGCGGTCGTCGCGATCTCGCTCTCGGGGAATTCCGACATCCCACGGGCCGCACCGGCGGCGATCGCGTGGATCGTGGTGTGGTTCGTGCTGGGCTACGCGTTCTACTCGGTCATGTACGGCGCAGCGGGATCGCTGGTGTCGCGACAGGAGGACGCGCAGGCGATGACGTTCCCGATCAGCGCCGTCCTGCTCGTCGGTTACCTCCTGTCGTTCGCCGCCCTGCCGAATCCAGATGCGCCGCTCGCGGTCATCGGCTCGCTGGTGCCGTTCACGGCGCCGATGGTGATGACGGTGCGGATCGCGAGCGGAGACGTCCCGTGGTGGCAGATCGCACTGTCGGTGCTCCTCATGGTCGGCACGATCGCCGTCATGATCCGCGTGGCGGGCAGGGTCTACGCGGGCGGCGTGCTCCGGTTCGGCCGCCGCGTTCGCCTCAGCGAGGCGTGGCGAGGCGCGGGTACATAGGCGCCGTCGCCGGGCGTTCACGTTCTGGCCGGACACGGTGGGTAGGCTGGCCGTTCACCGGAGCGGAAAGGGGAGGGTCGCGATGGCCATCGACACGTTCTTCGCGTTCGTCGGCGTCTACGAGGACGTCGATGATGCCCTGGCCGACTACGACGCGGTCAAGGACCTGCACACCGAGGAGCACCTGATCGACGCGTACGACGCCGCCGTGATCGAACGGCGCGAGAGCGGCAAGGTCAAGATCGTGAAGAAGCACGAGACGCCCACCCGCGTGGGCGGCGTGGGCGGAGGCGGGCTCGGGCTCGCGACCGGCCTGGTCGTGGCGCTGTTCCCGTTCGCGGCCATCGGCGGCGGCCTGATCGCGGCGACCACCGCCGGGGGAGCGGCGCTCGGCGCGCTGGCGGGTCACGCCGCCGCGGGCATGAGCCGAAGCGACCTCAAAGATCTGGGCGAGCAGCTGGACGCGGGGCAGGCCGGGCTGGTCGTGGTGGCCGTCGCGGACATGGAATCGAAGGTCGAGGCCGCCATGAAGAAAGCCGAGAAGGTGCAGGCGAAGCAACTGAAGGCGGATACCGAAGAGATCGAGAAGGACGCCGAGGAGTCCGGTTCCGCGTAGCTCGACGCTCGCGGGAGAGTCCTCTTACAGGTCCGAGTCGGCCAGCAGGTATCGACTGGTCGTGTTCAGCTGGTGGGCGATTCGCTCGATCACATCGGCCGGGAGGGATGGACCCCCGGCACAGAAGTTGTCCAGTGTGCTCCGCTGTATCCGGACGCTCGCCGCAAGGGTTCCCGTCGAAACGCCCTGATCGCGCATCAGTTCGACAAGGCGCCGCGCGGTTGCTGCTCGCTGCGAGCGATTACGTTCGTAGGCCGACATCACGATCCTTCCAGAGCCGCCAAGATTCCCCCACGGCGTGCCCGCGACCTGCCCGGTCGGTCGGCGGGCCGTGTTCTCGGTCAGGTCGGGTGCTTTCGGAGCGGGCCTCCGACCACCGGTTTCATGCCTTGGTGCGACCAACAGAACAGTGAGGCGTTGTACACGGACAGGACGGTGCCGCAGCCAGGCGTCAAGCAGGTGCGGCCACCGCGGAAGCGTTGAATCTCACCGGAGCGCCGCGCTGGGGCGGGGACATCTGACGCGTTGGCGGTCACCGCGCCGACTCAATGGGCGCGCAGATGCGAGGCGAAATGACGTTGCAGAGCCGCCCCGGAGAGCGCGCGTAGACATGAGCGGTGCCCAACTGGGCCTCCAGCCGTTCGGGAAGCAAGCATACGCGGTTGCGCGCCGACCGGCCCCGCCCATCTGGGCCCGCAGGGTTCCGGCGGGGTGACTGCTACGCTCGCGTCACCATCTGCCGCCCGACGGATCGGTCGGCAGATGGCGGACTCTCCATTGCCCCCCGACGATCGGAGATGCTTCGTGCCCGACAGCTTCGGAAAGCGACAGCGAGACCAGGTCAAAGCCAGAAAGGCCGCAGCACGCGACGAGCGCCGCGTCGCGCGGAACAAACGCCGCAAGGACGGCCCGCAACCCGAGCAGACCGGCGAGGCCGAAGAGGCCACGCCGATGCCGATCGAGGAGCCGGACGGCGCGCCGCGATCCGGCGGCTAGGTTCAGCCCCTATGCCACGGGTCGAACGTTCGCCGCCTGCGGGCCTTTCTGTCCGGCCGTGACGTCGAACTCGACCTTCTGACCCTCTTCGAGGTTGCGATAGCCCTCCCCGGCGATCGCGCTGAAATGCACGAACACGTCGGGTCCGCCGTCGTCCTGCGTGATGAAGCCGTAGCCCTTCTCGGCGTTGAACCACTTCACGGTGCCAGTTGCCATACCGAACGCTCACTTCCTCCGACAAGGTCGGACCACATCGCGCGGCTTGCTGGGCCGTCGAACCGTTGAATCGTCGTAGGACCCTATCTGCCCGCGGCGCCTGCTGTCGAGTCGCGCCGGCGGCGATCGGCCAACGTCGTCGAATGGTGGACGCTCCACGAAGCCGCGATACAGTCCTCGCACCATGGCCGAATCCGAAGATGTGGTCGTCGTCGTCGAGATTCCGAAGGGAACCCGGAACAAGTACGAGATGGATCACGAGTCCGGCGAGATCTTCCTGGACCGGATGCTGTTCACGTCGATGGTCTATCCGGCCGACTACGGGTTCATCGACGGCACGCTCGGCCAGGACGGCGATCCACTTGACGCGCTGGTGTTCCTGAGCGACCCGACCTTCCCCGGATGCAGGATCCGCGCCCGCCCCTTCGGGCTGTTCCGGATGCGTGATGAGAAGGGGATGGACGAGAAGATCCTGTGCGTCCCCTTGCGCGACCCGGTCTGGTCGAACGTCCGCGATCTGCACGACCTGGAGCCGAATCTCCGCAACGAGGTCGAGCACTTCTTCCAGGCGTACAAGGATCTGGAGCACAAGGAGGTCGAGACCCACGGCTTCGGCGGGCGTGAGGAGGCGGAACTCGTGATCGCCGATGCGCGGACGCGCCTTGGAGGCGAAGCCCCCTCCTAGCGAACGACGCGCGCACGGTAGAGACGGATGGGCTGCGCGAGCCCTTTCAGCTCGACGAGGCCGGCGTCGTCGAAGCGCACCCGTGGCTCCTCGACCGATCGTTCGGCGCGCTCGCTGACGAGGACCTCGCCCGGCCCGGCGTGCGCGGCGATCCGCGCCGCGGTGTTCACCGTCCGTCCGAAGTAGTCGCCGTCCTGCATGATGACCGGCCCGGCGTCGATGCCCGCGTGCGTCTGCGGCAGTCCCGCGGCCGGGACCCGTTCGGCCAGGTCGATCGCCGACAGGACGGCTCGGCCGGGCTCGTCGAAGTAGAGCATCACGCCGTCGCCGAGCCACTTCACCATTCGGCCTCCGTGGTCGCCGGCGCTCTGCTGGACCAGCCCGCCGAGGGTGGCCGCCGTCTCGGCCGCGGCGTGGTCTCCCCGCTCCTCGGTCAGGCGCGTGTAGCCGGAGAGGTCGAGGAAGCACATCGCCGGCGGCATTGCGACGGTCGAATGCAGGCCGGACCTCTCCAGGATCGCCTCGACGGACTCGACCACGTTTCCGAGCCATGTGCGCTCGGAATGGCCGTGGTACATGGCGACGATGGCTCGATCGAGCAGTGGGATGCCGGCGGCCGTGGCCTCGTTCGCCACCAGGATCATCTGTCCCACGCTCATGCCCGACTGGAGAAGCGGGCGTTCGATCTGCGCCTGGTAGAAGTTCGCCGCGGCCTCGGTGATGCGACGCATGCTGTCGCCCCAGACGCGGACCAGCCGCCCGAGCGCCTCCGGGTCCACGCCGGTTTCGACCATGATCTTGGTGACGGGTATGAGGTCGAGCTCCTCCTCGTGGACGATGTCGTCGGGCGCGGCGCGTCCGAATCCCATCGACTCGCGAAGCGCGAGGAGCAGGTCCATCCCGATGCCGGCTTCAACGCTGACCTCGCGGTAGGTCTTGCCGCTGAACCCGCCGTACCAATCCCACGCGTGGGAGTCCAGGAAGGCGAACGACAGATCCCCATTGCGAACGGCTGTCGCGATTCCCTCGAGCGGCAGGCCGCCCTGTTCCATGCCGTGGACGAGGCGAACCCGCCGGACGTCGCCGGGGGAGATGGGTGATCCGTCAACGGGCGAAGCGAGGATGCCGAGTTCGATGAGGTGATCGATATAGACGACGGGCACCCCGGAACGTTCGGCGAGCGCCTCGCGCAAGGAGGTCATGGAGTCGGATCGTACGCGTGACGGGGCCGGACGGGGGTGTTCGAGTCCGCCGCGCCGCGATACCCTTCGCGGGGGATTTGAGCGGTGGGGCTGGCAATGGTTTGCTCGAACTGCGGATTCGAAAACGAGGCGGGGCGGAAGTTCTGCGGAGAGTGCGGCCAGTCGCTGGCGGCCGTCTGCCCGTCCTGTGGGAGACCCAATGCCCCCGGCATGAAGTTCTGCGGGGAGTGCGGGGCTTCGCTCGCAGCGATCCAGGCCGGCCCGACGACGGCGTCGCAGCCGGCGGCCCCCGCCGCGCCCGCCGGCGCGGTCACCGAGCGGCGACTGGTCTCCGTGCTGTTCGCCGACCTCGTCGGGTTCACCACACTGTCCGAGTCCAGGGACTCCGAGGAGGTTCGTGACCTTCTGACCAGGTACTTCGAATCGTCTCGCCAGGTGATCACGCGGTACGGCGGGACCGTCGAGAAGTTCATCGGAGACGCCGTGATGGCGGTATGGGGGACCCCGCCCGCCAACGAGGACGACGCGGAGCGGGCCGTCCGCGCGGCCCTCGACCTGGTGGCGGCCGTGGAGACGCTCGGATCCGAGATCGGAGCGGACGACCTTCGGGCGCGGGCCGGCGTCCTCACGGGCGAGGCCTCGGTGAACCTGGAGGCCATCGGTCAGGGCATGGTGGCCGGCGATCTGGTGAACACGGCCTCCCGGATCCAGTCCGCGGCCGAGCCCGGCCACGTGTTCGTCGGGGAGTCGACACGCCGGGCGACCGAGGCGGCGATCGCGTACGTGGACGCCGGTACCCACGACCTCAAGGGGAAGGCCGAGCCGGTCCGGGTCTGGCGCGCGTTGCGCGTGACGGCGGGACGAGGCGGGCTCATGAAGTCCGAGGGGCTCGAGCCCCCGTTCGTCGGGCGCGGCCGGGAACTCAAGCTCGTGAAGGATCTGTTCCACGCATCCATCGACGAGGGGCGGGCCACGCTCGTTCAGGTCACCGGGATCGCGGGAATCGGCAAGTCGCGCCTGGGGTGGGAGTTCTTCAAGTACATGGACGGCCTGCAGCGCCTGTATTTCTGGCACCGGGGCAGGTGTCTCGCGTACGGGGAGGGCGTCACGTACTGGGCGCTTGCGGAGATGGTCCGCGGGCGCGCCGGCATCCTGGAGGGCGAGGACCGCACCACGGCGATGGTGAAGCTGCACGAGGCGGTGGAGCGCTACGTCCCCGACTCAGAGGACCGCCGTTTCGTCGAGCCACGCCTCGCGCATCTGATCGGCCTGCAGGAGCGGACCGCGCCCGACAAGATGGACCTGTTCGGTGGCTGGCGGCTGTTCTTCGAGCGGCTGGCCGAGGTGGACCCGGTCCTCATGGTCTTCGAGGACCTCCAGTGGGCGGACCCGTCGCTGCTCGAGTTCCTGGACTACTTCCTCGAGTGGTCTCGGAACTTCCCGATCTTCGTCATGACCCTCGCCCGGCCCGAAACCGAACGGACGTCCCTGACCGCAGCGCGACGCAACGCGACCTCGATCTACCTGGAGCCGCTGCCGCCCGAGGCGATGGAACAGCTCCTGACGGGCCTCGTGCCAGGGCTGCCGGAGGAGCCGACAAGGAAGATCCTGGACCGGGCCGAAGGGATCCCCCTGTATGCGGTCGAGACCGTCCGCATGCTGCTGGACCGGGGTCTCCTCGTCGAGGACGGGCCCGTATACCGGGTGACCGGCAAGATCGAGGACCTGCAGGTCCCGGAGACGCTCCAAGCGCTGATCGCCGCCCGGCTGGACGGGTTGAGTGCGGAGGAGCGGCGCCTTGTGCAGGACGCATCCGTGCTGGGCAAGACCTTCTCCCGCGTCGCCGCCGCCGCGCTCACGGGGATGGGCGAACGTGAGCTCGAGCCGCTCCTGGCGTCGCTGGTGGCCAAGGAGATCCTCTACGTCCAGGCGGATCCCCGGTCGCCGGAACGCGGCCAGTACGGATTCCTGCAGGACCTCGTACGCACGGTGGCCTATGAAACGCTGGCGAAGCGGGATCGCAAGGAGAAGCACCTGCGGGTCGCGGCGTATCTCGAAGGCGCGTGGGGTGAGGACGAGGAGGAGATCGTCGAGGTGGTGGCCTCCCACCTCCTGGAGGCGTACCGGCTGGCCCCGGACGCTGAGGATGCCGCGCAGGTCGGCGATCGCGCGCGCAGGATGCTGATCCGCGCGGCCGAACGGTCGGCGTCGCTGGCGGCCGCGGAGGAGGCTCAGACGTACTTCCTGCAGGCCGCGGAGCTCACCACGTCTGGTGTCGAGCGCGCCGAGCTCGTCGAACGGACGGGACAGATGGCGGCGAACCTGGGCCATCTCGATGAGGCCACCATGCATTACGAGGAAGCCATCCGCCTCTTCGAGGAGTCCGGCCAGACACATCAGGCCGCGCGGGTGCAGGCGCGGCGAGCCGAGGTCGAATTCACGGCCGGGCACCTGGAGCAGGCGGTCGAACGCATGCGCGAGGCGCACACCGTCCTGTCCGGTGACGAGCCGGACCCGGACTTCGCGTTGGTGGCCGCCCAGCTCGGGCGACTCCTCGCGGTGTCGGGCCGGTACCAGGAGTCGGTACCGGCGCTCGAGGAGGCATTGCAGCTCGCCGAGCATCTGGAGCTCCTGGAGATCTATGCGCAGGCCATGAGCAGCCGCGCGATCACGCTGATCAACCGCGGTCGACTGCGCGAGGGCAGTGCGCTCCTGCGGCACGCCGCCGATGTCGCCGAGGAACAGGGGTTCGCGGGCGCGGCCCTGCGCGCGTACAACAACCTCGGTGTCGTCCTCGAGGCCCAGGACCGCTTCGCGGAGGCGCTCGACCTGGGCAACCGGTCGATCGCGATCGCGCGCCGCGCCGGTGACCGCGTTCGCGAGTTGGCGTGGCTGTCAGGCGAGATCATCGACCTGGTCGCGATGGGCCGATGGGATGACGCCCAAGCGCAAGCCGACGAGACGCTCGCTGCTCCGGAGATCGGATCGCTCACCTATGCGGCGCAGGGACTCACCGATCTCATGCCCGTCCTCACGCACCGCGGCCAACTTGCGCAGGCCCGCGAATTCCTCAAGGTGATACCGCAGGACGAGTCGAATCCGGAGTCGCGCGTGGCCAACGCTCGCGTCCGCGTCGGGTTGCTTCTGGCCGAAGGCGATCCGGCCCAGGCACTTGCGGTGGCCGAGCGTGGATTGAGTCTGGTCGCGCAGCTGGGGTTCACGCATTCCGGAATCAAGCGCCTGTTCGTCGAGGCGGTCGAGGCCGCCCTCGATCTGGGCGACGTGGCCAAGGCCGACGAACTGCTCGGGCTCGTGCAGGGCGCGCGGCCGGGCGAGGTCACCCCGTACCTGCGCGCCCACGCGGCCAGGCTCGCGGCGCGCACCGCCGCTCTCCGGGGTGACGGCGACGCGGTCGAGCCGGGGTTCCTGTCCGCCGAACAGGGATTCCGCGAACTCGGGACGCCGTTCGACCTTGCGGTCACGTTGGTCGAGCATGCCGAATGGCTGCAGGGGCGGGGCCATGACGAGGTCGCGCGAGGCCTCCTGTCGGAGGCGCGGGAGATCTTCGACGGGCTCAGGGCGACGCCGTGGATCGACCGTTTGGATCGCGCCGTCTCCGCGATCGATGCGAGTTCGGTTCGGGAGGACTTGGGGCTGGAACCTCAGCTGGGGGAGTGACCCGGGCTCAGGAGCTATCGCTCAGGCGAGCGATCCTGACTGTCCATGGGCGGTCGGATGGCGGGGTTCGTACAGCATGACTTCCACGCCGCCGGGCAGGATCATGGTCGCGACGACGCCCCATCGTTGCCCCTCGAGCCCGCCGGTGAAGATGATGCCTTTCGCCGTCAGTTCGGCGACGGTGGACTCGATGTCATCGCACATGAACGAGAGTTGGTGACGCGGCTCGTTGCCGGGGTGGACGGCCAGCTCGGCTGGGGGGAGCGCGAAGATGGGCCATCCGTCCCCGGCGTCGACATGGGGCCAGCGCATCGCGTCCGTGAGGACGGCGCGCATGGCGTCAGCTCCGGGTGTGTAGATCAGTGCGTGGACTCCGGTTATAGCCATGGCGCCTCCCGCTCTGGAATGGAGTGGAGCCTAGCCGCGCGCGCGTTCTCGGGGATGCGGCCCTTCTTCTCCAGCGAGAGGCCTACGCGAGCTTCCGGCGCACGACCCACGCGGCCACGAGGACGAGCAGCGTCGCCAGTGCCAGATAGATCGCGCTCTCGATTCCCTGGAACGCCCAGAACCGGCTGTCCGGCTGGTAGGTGGTCACCGTGTGGATGCCGAGCTGCTGAACGCACGCGGTGAGCCTGCCCGGGGAGGGAGGTGTCGGCGGGGGCGGGATCACGCCCGGGCAGTGCGCAGCGAAGAAGCCGAACAGGTCATTCGGATTGCCGACGGTGCCGGCACGGGACTGGATCACCTGGTGCAGGATCCATGCGTTGCCGATGCCCTGCGGTCCCAGCCCGATTCCCTTGCCTCCGCCGAGCGCGAGGATCGGATCGCTCACGGTCCTCGCCGGGAGATAGTGGGCGCGGACATACAGGGTCACGAGCGTCCGCACCGCAATGAAGCCCCCGAGCGTCGCCGCCATCGCCGGAAGGGTCCGTCGCATGAGCGTCCCCATGAGCACGCCGAGCGCCAGCGCGAACAGCGCGTACGCGATCGGGACGACGCCCCGGATGTCGAAGATGCCCGGGGTGAACCGATCCTCGTGGATCTGGATGAAGAACCCGCTCCACCAGGACACGAGCGCCGCGAACGCTGCCACACCGGCCACCGCGGTGACCGTCGGCAGCAGGACTTTCGTCGCGAACCACCGCCGGCGGGTGATGCCCTGGGTCCAGACCAACCGCTCGGTCCCCAGTTCGAGCTCGCGAGCGACGAGCGGAGCCCCCCAGAACAGCCCGATCAACAGCGGCACCAACAGGAACAGCGGGATGACGAACTGCAGGCCCTGGTACCGCCGGTCGAACTGGTCGGCCAACTGACCGCAGGTGGGACTCGACGATCCGGCGCAACTCGAGAGGCCCAGTGAGTGGAAGAAGTTGGACATCCCCACGTGCGTCGCCAAGAGAAACGAGGCGACGAGGCCCAGGGCGATCGCGCCCGCCAGCGCCTGCTGGCGATGTTGCCGCCACGCCAGCCAGATCATGCTCCCACCTCCATCCGTCGTCGTGGCCCCGCGGTCGGACCGGGCAGAGTGCTCGAGGTCGGGTGCGCGAGGTAGGCGAGCACGAGGTCCTCGAGCGAGACGTCGCGGGCCGTCCACCGAGGGTCGAGGACGGGCCGGTCCATTCGCACGAGCAGCGTCGACTGTCGCTCGGTGTGCTCCGCGGAGATGACCGTGACGCCGGCGACCTCGTCCCCATCGGTGCGCGGACCGATCAGCGTGCGATGGGTCGCGAGCAGTTGGTCGACGTCGCCCAGCACCTGCACGCGCGAGGCCGACAGCACGATCAGGTAGTCGCAGACCCGCTCCATGTCGGTGACGAGGTGGGACGACAGCAACACCGTGACCTCGCTCTCGGCCGCCGCCTCCATCAGCGAGGCCAGGAACTCGCGGCGGGCCAGGGGATCGAGGCTCGCGAGCGGCTCGTCCAGGACCAGCAGCTCGGGGCGCTTGGCGACCGCGAGCGCCAGGGCGACCTGGGAACGCTGCCCGCCGGAGAGCGTGCCGGCCCGCTGGCGAAGATCGATGTCGTGACGGCGGATCCGGTCGAGGGCGACCTCCGCGTCCCACCGCGGGTTCAGGCGGCGCCCCATCTCCAACATCTCGCGCACACGAAACCCGGGATACAGCGGGACATCCTGACCGACGAACCCGACGCGCCCGAGGACGTCGGCGCGCTCGCGGGGCGGCGACCCCAGCGTCCGAACCTCGCCCGATGTGGGCTCGAGAAGGCCGACCGCGAGGTGGAGGAGCGTGGTCTTGCCGGCGCCGTTTGGCCCGACCAGCGCAACGACCTTGCCCGCCGGCACGCTGAGCGAGCAGTCTCTGAGCGCCCACGTGTGCCCGTACCGTTTTGACAGGGCGCTGGTCTCGATCGCGGCGGTCTTGAGGTCCGTGGTCATGCTATGTCCTCCTGCTGAAGGGACCCCCTGAGCGTCGCGCTGAAGAGCGCCGAGATGCTCTCGTCGTCCAGGCCGGCGTCGCGAGCCTCCATCAGCCACCGTTCGAGGCGCCGGCGGAGTCGGGGGTGGTCGGTGTTGGGACCGCCCAGGCTCCTCAGCACGAACGTGCCGACCCCGGGGCGACCCTCGACGAGACCCTCGTGTTCGAGCTCGCGATAGGCCTTGAGGACCGTGTTCGGGTTGATCGCGATCGATCCGACCACCTCCTTCACGGTCGGGAGGCGATCGCCGGGGCGCAGCAGGCCGAGCCGCAGGGCGTCTCTGGTCTGCTGCACGATCTGCAGGTAGGGGGCGAGGCCGGAACGGGTGTCGAGCCGGTACGCGATCATCGCCTGCTCCTTCTCCATTGATCTATAACTCTAGTGGAAGATAGCGAGACGCTCGAAGGATGTCAAGGCCGGCCTGGACATGACCCCGGTCCCGTAACCGGTGGACCCGTGGCAGAATCGGCCGCATGGCGAGACCCCCCGTTGTCACCGCGGAGGAATGGCAGACCGCTCGCGACGAGCTGCTCCTGGCCGAGAAGCAGGCGACGCGGACGCTGGACGCCGTCGCCGCAGAGCGGCGCCGGCTCCCGATGGTCGCGTTCCGCAACGACTACCTGTTCGAATCGCCCGATGGGCCGATAACCCTGCTCGAACTGTTCGGCGAGCACGAGGAGCTCGTGGTCTATCAGTTCATGGACCTCGGCCCGGACGCGTACTGCCCGGGATGCACGTGGTTCACGGACAACGTCCCGGCCCTCGGGCTCGGCTGTCTCGGTCGCGTCGGGGTCAGTTGGACGACGATCTCAGACATGCCGCTCGAACAGATCGAGCGCTACAAGGCCCAGCGCGGATGGACGATTCCGTTCGTCTCCTCGCAGGGAACAACGTTCTCGGCTGACTGTGGCGTCACCGACGGCTTCATGCTGAGCGTGTTCCTGCGGGTTGGAGCCGACGTCTACCGCACCTACAACACGACGATGCGCGGCGTGGACCGGCTGGTGTTCACGAACAGCATCCAGGACCTGCTGCCGTTCGGGCGACGAGAGGCGTGGGAGGACTCTCCGCCCGGGTGGCCACAGGGGTCTGCCTAGGCAGTCCTTTGGGCGAGGCGAAGATCCCTCACCTGACGCGGAAGCAACGGGTCGCCCGCGGGAAAGCCGCGCGCAAAGCGGTGCCGCGGGAACATCACGCCGAGTTTTCGCCCGCGCACCGGCCCGACCCGATCTCTCTGTTGGAGGAGCAGGCGCTCACCCGCGTCCCGGAGCTCGTTCCCATCCGGTACGGGCGGATGAGCGTGTCGCCGTTCACGTTCTACCGGGGCGCCGCCCTGATCATGGCGTCTGATCTCGCGACGGCGCCCAACACCGGCATCCGGGCCCAGCTCTGCGGCGATGCCCACCTGTCGAACTTCGGGATGTTCGGCTCCCCGGAGCGAAACCTCGTGTTCGACGTCAACGACTTCGACGAGACGGCGCCCGGGCCGTGGGAGTGGGACGTGAAGCGGCTTGCGGCGAGCTTCGAGGTCAGTGCGCGCGACATGGAGCTCGACGACGCTTCCCGGCGGACCGCCGTGCTTGGGGCCGTTCGCGCGTACCGGGAGGCGATGGAAGAGTTCGCCTCGAAGCGGAACCTCGACGTCTGGTACGCCTACATCAACGCGGACAACTTGGTCCCCGAACTCCGCGCGCAGGCCACCGTTCCAGAGCGCGCCAATCGCCTCGATAGGTCCCTTGCGAACGTGCGGACCAGGGAGAGCATGCACGTGTTGACCAAGCTCACGGAGGACAGCGGCGGCGAGCCCCGCATCGTCAGCCAGCCGCCGCTGGTCGTCCCCATGGTGGAGCTCGTCGGGAAGGACGGGGCGGCGTCGTTCTTCGAGGTCATCCGCACCGAGCTCCGCCGGTATGGCAGGACGCTGGAAACCGACCGGCGTCACCTGCTCGAGCAGTTCCGACTCGTCGACCTCGCGCGCAAGGTGGTCGGCGTGGGCAGCGTTGGGACCCGGTGCTGGATCGCGCTGATGCTGGGAAACGACGGGAACGACCCGCTGTTCCTCCAGCTGAAGGAAGCCCAAGAGTCGGTGCTGGAGCGCTTCGTCGGGAAGAGTGTGTACCGGAACCACGGGCAGCGCGTCGTCGCTGGGCAGCGCCTCATGCAGGCGACCAGCGACATCTTCCTGGGCTGGGACCGCGTCGAGGGGACCGACGGTCACCTGCGGGACTTCTATTGCCGGCAGCTCAACGACTGGAAAGGCTCGGTCGAGATCGAGCAGCTGCGTCCCCAGGGGCTGACCAACTACGCTCGCGTGTGCGGGTGGACGCTCGCGAGGGCCCATGCGCGCTCAGGCGATCGGGTCGCGATCGCCTCGTATCTGGGAAAGTCCGACCGCTTCGACCAGGCGATCGCCGACTTCTCAGTCGCCTACGCCGATCAGAATGAACGCGATTACGACGCCTTGAAGGCGGCCATCAAGTCGGGTCGCATCACGGCTGAGGTGGGCGTCTAGCGCCGATGCCCAAACTCGCGTTGACGCGAAGGGAGAAAGGGCCGGGGGCGAAACGGCCGCGAACCCGGGCATAGGCCACCAACGGCGGGCTGGGGCGGACGGTCGGTTGAGGGCGGCCATTGTGTAGGCGGTTGCCGAACGGCTGCCGCTCGTGCGGGGTCGCGCTCGACGGACCGGGCAGGCGTTTCTGCGATGAGTGCC
>JBEDUK010000099.1:0-13158 GCA_040414485.1 Actinomycetota bacterium | reverse complement strand
CACGGCCTTGATCGAACCGATGTCCGACGCGGCCCCCTCGTCGGCACAGCCGGTCGACCGCGCCGTCCCCGCCATGTCCACCTCGATCACGCCGTACCCGCGCGGCTCGAAGAAGTTGTCGTAGAACAGCGGCACCTTCAGCGGATCGCCGTTGGCGTCGTACGTCTTCGTCTCGTGCTCGTTGCCGCGCCCGCAGCACAGGTAGTACGGGCTGGGATCCATGATGACCGGGATGGTCGCGGTGCCATCGAGCTCGCGCGGACGCACGATGTCGACGGTCACCAGGTCCTTCTTGCCGTCCCCGTCGCCGTCGGGCGCCTTGACCCAGACCGACTCGCGGATCGCGTCCTTGTACGAGTACACGGCCTTCGTCTCGCCGTGCTCCAGCACGAACGGGTTGCGCACCAGGGACGCGGCCAGCCGATCGCGGGGCGCCGGCGGGCGAACCTCTGCCGCGCCGGCCGCGGGCGCAATCGCAGGGATCGCGAGCGAGCCGACGACCGCGAGCGCGAGTGAAGCAACGACGGAACGGGCACGCGGACGCATCGGTTCCCCTTTCATGACGAGCGCGCACAGCCGACGAGCCGAAGCCGGCGGGACGGCGGCCATCCTATTGCGCGTTCGGCCCGTCGCTGGACCGGGACGCCGATGCGACGCTAGGCGCGAAGGAGAAGAGGCGTTCGATCGCCCGGCGGCGCTCTTCCAGCCACGCGTTCCTGTCCATCAGGGCGCGCAAATGCTGCCTCCAACTCGTTCCGCGTGCCTGTCGATCCCCGGGCCGGCCGTTCGTCGATTCAAGTGATCGAGGCGAACGACCTCGACGCGGCGGAACCGAAAGGAGCCGAGATGGCGAAGTACCTGCTGACGTACCACGGCGGCGGCATGCCGGAGACGGACGAGGAGCGCGAGCGGGTCACGGCCGCGTGGGGCCAGTGGATGGGGAGCCTCGGCGGCGCGCTCGTCGACCCGGGCAACCCCACGGGTCGGGTCGGAACCATCGCCTCCGACGGTTCGGTCTCCGACGGCGCGACGAACGCCGCGAGCGGCTACAGCATCCTCGAGGCGTCGGATTTCGACGCGGCGCTCGCCAGCGCCAAGGGCTGCCCGGTCCTGGAGGGCGGCGGCAGCGTCGAGGTGGGCGAACTCTTCGACGTGATGTAGCCGGGCGCCGGCGCCGGCATCCGTGGAGGCGGGTCCTCTGGTGGCCCGCCTCCACTCGTCGGCACGCCTGCCGATCCCGCCGCCCGGCGAACTTCAGGCGCACGACGAGGGTTGAGCGGTCCCGGCCGGGATATGGTCGGCCCGATGCCCGCGCAGGAGATGGATCGCCGCGCCTTCCTTCGGCTTTCGGGAGGCGCCGCGCTGGCCGGCGCCGCCGCGACGCTCGCGGTCGCATGCACGTCCGGGCCGGTGGCGGCACCCACGTCACCCGCATCGCCCACGCCGCCGGGCTCGCCCCCGACCAGCCCAACCGGCGAGCCGACGCCGTCGCCGAGCGGATCCCCGGCTCCGTCACCGACCCAGACCGAAGCCGCTCCCCCCACCGAGGCCGACTGGGCCGGGCTTCGAAACGGCCTCCGCGGTCCGCTGGTCCGTCCCTCCGATCCCGGCTACGCCGTCGCCCGCGAACTGTTCGAACCACGATTCGACTCCGCCAGGCCCCAGGCGATCGCCTTCTGCGAGGCCGAATCCGACAT
Source organism: Actinomycetota bacterium (assembly GCA_040414485.1). Lineage (GTDB taxonomy): Bacteria > Actinomycetota > UBA4738 > UBA4738 > UBA4738 > JBEDUK01. The sequence goes on along the minus strand of JBEDUK010000099.1, from coordinate 11,461 downwards.
CCAGCGCTGCGTGGACTTCGCGCGCCAGCACGGCGTGACCCCGACGGCACGGTGCGGCGGCCACAGCTACGCCGGCTATTCGACCGGCCCGGGGCTGGTGATCGACGTGGGTCGCATGAACCGGGTGACGGTGGGGAGCGGGATCGTCACGGTCGGTGCCGGCGCCCGACTGATCGACCTGTACGGGGCGATCGGTCCGCGCGGGCTGGCGGTCCCCGGAGGCACGTGCCCATCCGTCGGCATCTCCGGCCTCTCCCTCGGCGGCGGGCAGGGCGTGGTGGGGCGGGCGCTCGGCTTGACGTGCGACGCCCTGGAGTCGCTTCGGGTCGTGACCGCGTCCGGCGAGGCGCTCACGTGCGATCACGCGACGAACACCGACCTGTACTGGGCGAGTCGCGGAGGAGGCGGCGGGAACTTCGGCATCGCCACGCGGTTCGTGTTCCGAACGACCCCGGTCGGGTCGGTCACCATGTTCAGCCTGCACTGGTCGTGGGCGGCGGCGGCCGACGTCATGGGCGCGTGGCAGGCCTGGGGGCCGAGCGCCCCGGACGCGCTCTGGTCCGACTGCCACCTGCTCGCACGCGCCGGCAACCCGCCCGGGCCGCTGTCGGTGTCGGTCAACGGCGTCTTCATCGGATCCTCGAGCGGCCTGGCCCCGCTCCTGTCGAGCCTCCGGGGCGCCGTCGGGTCGCAGCCCGACCACACCTTCATCAGCACGAAGTCTTACGGCGCCGCGATGGTGGCGGAGGCGGGCTGCTCCGGGATGACCACCGCGCAATGCCATCTGCCGAATTCAAACCCGGCCGGACTGTTGAAGCGCCAGTCCTCGCTCGCGCGCTCGGACTTCTTCGATGCGGGGATCCCGGATGCGGTCATCTCCGCCGCGATCCAGGCCATGGTCGAGCGCCAGAACGACGCCGCGCTCGCCACGACGGGCGGCGTGCTGTTCGACGCGTTCGGCGGCGCCATCAACCGGGTGGCCGCGTCCGCGACCGCGTTCGTCCACCGCGATCAGCGCTTCCTGGGGCAGTACTTCGCGAACCTTCCGACCCCCGCACCCCAGGCCACCGTCACCAGGAACCAGACGTGGCTGAACGGCCTCTATGGACGACTGCACCCGAGCGCCAGCGGCCAGGCGTATCAGAACTACATCGACCCGCTGCTCGTGAACTGGCCACAGGCGTACTACGGGTCGAACCTTCCCCGACTGCAGAAAGTAAAGCAGCATTACGACCCTGATCGCCTGTTCCGCTTCCCTCAGGGCATCACACCGGCATAACGCCCGTTCGCGGGATCAGGCGTCAAGCGCCCAGCGTGCCTGTTCGACCTGCGCCGGATCGAAGCCCTCCTCGTCGTGGGACCACGCGAGCGTCTGCCCGACCGTCCATCCTCTGACCCGGTCGCGATCGAGCCCCAGTTCCCCCGACAGCCGGTCGAGGCGGTGCCGGACATGCGCCGGACCGCGGCCCAGTTCGTCGCCCCGGACGAGCGCGGTGATGCCGAACTCCCGCTCTCCCGCCAGCGGCTTCGGATCGATCACCAGCCACGGTTCGCGCCCGGCCGCCAGCACGTTGTCCGCATGGAGATCCTGGTGCAGGAGCACCTGAGGACCCTGCGTCCGCGGCAACTCCTCAAGCGCCTCGAGAGCCGCGTCGAGCAGGCGCCGCTCGAACGGCCTGCCGAACCGCTCCCAGGCGCCGGGCAGGCCACCCGCCCACTCCGCCGCCTCGACCGCGAGCGGCCGGAACGGTGGGCCGGCAGGAACCCACAGCCGCGGCAACAGGCCGATCGCGACCTCGAGGGCAGCGTCCCGCTTCAGCGCGGCGAGCGAGGTCCCCGGCACGCAGCGTTCGATCAGGAGCGCCCGGCGCTCCGGATCGTGGTCGAACAGCAGCACGGCGCCGTCGCCTGCCCACCGCGCCAGCGCGTCCGCCTCGTGCTCGCCCTCACGGTCCGGGAGTTGGATCTTCAGCACCGCCGCCGAGCCGTCGCGACGGGTGACGGGCATGGCGAGTGAGGCGAACGCGTAGGCGAACGGCTCGCCGACCGTCAGGGACCATCGGTCCGCGCATTCGCGCACGAGGCGAGGAAGGCGATCGAGCCATGCGCGCCCATCCGCCCGCGACCGGAGCCAAGCCAGGCCGGGATGGTCAACCACCGGCCGTCTCGCGCCGATGCGCCTGAAGGGTAAGGAAGCGGGTCAGCCCTGCGCCGACCACAGCGGGTCGCGCCCGAACACGCCCGCCAGCCGGTCGTAGAGCGGAGCGCCGGCGTCGACCGCGACCTCGTGTCCGAACGCCTTGCCGCTGCCCTCCTCCCCGCGGAACTCGGGACGCAGGCTCGTCCTGCCGAACGCAAGCGCGGCCTCCCCGACCTCCGGATCGAGGTCCGTGGACGCGCCGATCGCCTTGGCGACATCCCACGCGTGGACGGCGAGGTCTGCGACGTGCTGTGCGATGCACCACTCGGCCGGCATGGGGCCGAACGCCAACTGGAGCGTGCGCCCAACCACGCCGTGCCGGCGCCAGGCGTCCATGAGGCCTGCCGCCGCGGCCGCATAGGCGCCGGACCAGTCGCCCCCGATCAGATCGGCGTCGTGCTCGACCCAGTGCTCGCCGGCCACGGACGCGGTGAAGCGTTCGAGGTCGATCACCATGTGATTGACCAGCGTGCGCAGGTCGAAGGCGAAGCACGGCGTGGGCACCTGCGCCTGATCGGGCCGGGTGGACGCGATCAGCGCCCCGGCCTGGTCCGTGGCGACGGCAAGCAGACCGAGCGGCTGCTCGTCCCGCGCTTCCTGCGCTTCCTCCTGGTCGCGCACCGGTTCGCTCATGGACGAATCCTTCCCCGCGCGCCCGTTCCGGTCCCCAGCGTCCTGCTGCGGCGTGCCGATCCGCAGGGGCGGGAACTCGGTGGCCAACCCGTCGGCCTCGATCTGGTACAGCGCCATCGCCTTGGGAAGTCCGGCCATCCGGTGCCGGCCCAGGCTGCGGAAGCGCACGCCCGCGATCGGAGGGCCTTCCTCCTTGGCCGCATCCTTGGCGTCGGCCGAGACCACGATCTGACCGCCGTGCCCGGCGTAGGAGACGCGCGCCGCGGCGTGGACGGACAGCCCGATGTAGCCCGAATCGGTGAGGGTCGGCCGCCCCGTGTGGATCCCCGCGCGCACCCGGCACCGCACGTCGCCCGGCCACGACGCGGCCGACAGGGCCCGCTGGATGGCGATCGCCGCCTCGATCGCGGGCTGGGTGCGTTCGAACACCGCGAAGAACTCGTCGGCCCGGGCGTCCACCTCCCTGCCGCCGGCGGCGAGGACCCCGTCGCGAACGATCCGGCGAACTCCCGCGAGCAGGTCGGCGTAGCCGTCGCCCAGCGTGGTGAGGAGGCCGGTGGAGCCCTCGATGTCGGTGAGCAGGAACGTCACGCAACCCGTGGGGAGGCTCGCAGCGTCGGCGAGCTCGGCCCGCAGCTCGCCCTGCAGGCGTTCCCTCTCGATCATGAACCGCACCGCGGACAGGATGGTGTCCGTCAGCGCCGGGTCGTCCAGGATGGCCGAATCGTGCTCGAGGACGGCCATGGGCCGGCCCTCGCGCTCGAGGTACGTGACCCCGCGGCCGTCGCCCGCGACCGGAGCAGGCACTGGCCTGCCGGTGCCGTCGACGTACGATCCCGCGCCGTCGGACCAGTGCAGCACCGTGAGCGTCGGGTCGCGCAGGACGCGGCGGAGCCGCTGCTGGAGCTCCTCGGGAGCGCTGGTCCCGTCGAGCTCGATCACGACGCGGCCGGCGGCCGCGTGCCGGCCTTCGGATTCGATCTGGCCGGTGATGAATCCCACCGGCACGATCCCGAACTTCTTCGCGGCGTTGAGCAGCCGCTTCCGCGCCTGCGCGCGCGCCGCGTCGGTCTCGAAGCGGACGCGGTCGAAGCGCGCGAGGGCGTTGCGCACGTGCGCCTCGTCGTTGATGGGGAGCCGCCGTTGGCCGTCCCCGTCGATGTAGGCGAACGCGCTGTCCGGTAGCCGCGCCCGCTCGGTCGCGCTCAGTTTCGCCATGGTGCCCCTGACACTAGCGACCCGTGGTGACACCGACGTGACGGCGTCGCGACCGGCGCCGGAGTACGCTGCACCTCTCGATGCCGGCCGTCCCAGGCTTCCTTCCAGGTCCGAATGGGCTGCGGTTCACCAACGAGTGGCCCCACGAGCCCGATATCGAGGTCAACGTCGCCCCGTTCGGCACGATTCCCGTCGGCGACGCGAGCAACGGCCTGTGCGGCGGCATGGCCTTCACCGTCCGCGACGTGTTCGAAGCCGGCCTCCCGCCCCTCCCGGACCCACGCCCGGACGAGGGATCGCCCCTGTTCGAGTACATCGTGCGCAGGCTCTTCGACAGCTTCGATCTGCCGAACGGCGTCCTGAAGTACTTCGAGTGGATGAACACGCCCGACGGCGATACGAACCTGTGGATCGCGATCCGCCGCGGCGTCGCGTGGAAGACGGTGCGCGATGAGTGGCCGAAGGTCAGGGCCGACATCGACGCCGGGCATCCGTCGCCGCTCGGCCTGGTGACGGTCGAATCGAACGATCCGAACGACCTGGGTAAGAATCACCAGGTCCTCGCCTACCGGTACGACCTGGTCCGGGATGTGCTCACGCTGCACGTGTACGACCCGAACACCGATCCCTCGGTGGCCGACGGGGCGTACCTGCGGATGCATGTGGAGGATCCGACGAAGGCCACGCCCGTCCAGCACACGATCGCGATCGGCGAGCCGATCCGCGGGTTCTTCCGTGTGGACTACGCGCCGCGCGACCCGTCGGGCCTCTATCCGGCGTAGCCGGCCGCGGTCAGCGGCGGGTGGCGCGACGCGTCTCCCGTGCCACCGAGAGCCAGAGCAGTCCGGCCACGGCCAGCGGCATGAGCCACCAGGCGTTCACGTTCGCCCGCGTCAGCAGCCACGTGAGCAGCAGCGCGAGCGCCACGCCGACGGCGACCCGCCAGTCGTCGCCGACGATGAACCCGTACCAGAAGCGCCCGAACGCTCTCAGATAGCGCATGGCGTCAACTCGCTTTCGCCTCGCGAGCGCGGGCGGCGCCCGCTGCCATGGCGTGGCGCCTTCGCAGGACGGCCACGGAGCCGATCGAGCACAGCAGGACGAACCCCAGCACGGCCAGGATCGCCGCGTCCGAACCGGGCCAGTCGACGCCTGCCCCTTCGGCGGACCAGAAGATGCCGAACGTGGTGAGCATGGCCCCGACGCCGAACTTCATGAGGTTCTCCGGCACACGGCTGAGCGGCGCGCGGACCGCGATCCCCACCCCCGCGACGATCACGATCGCGGCCGCGGCGGCGACGATCGCGACCGGCAGGTTTCCCTGTGAGGCGCCGAACGTGATGACGATGAACGCCACCTCCATCCCCTCAAGGAAGACGCCCTTGAAGGCCAGCGTGAACGCGTACCAGTCGAGCCCCTCGGCGGCCGGCGCGTGCTCGCGGGCCTCCTCGACCTCCTTCTTGAAGGCCGCGTCCTCGTCGTGCAGGGGCTTGTAGCCGGCCGCGCGAAGGATCGCCTTGCGGAGCCATTGGAGGCCGAACACCAGCAGCAGGAACCCGACGATCAGCCGAAGCGTGTCGATCGGGATGAGCGTCAGCGCCGGGCCGAGCGCCGCCACGACGGCCGCGAGCGCGACGAGCGCCACGGCCGCGCCGATGAGCGTCGAACGCCACCCGCGCGTGATCCCGACGGCCAGCACGATCGTGAGCGCCTCGACCATCTCCACCGCGGACGCGAGGAAGGCCGAGAGGAACAGGAAGACGTCGTGCACCACCGGAGCGTACCCGTGTCCGCGCGCGTTTGAACTGGCAGGACCCTCGCGAGGTTCCCCCGCGTCATGTGGAGGTCTTCTGCCGAATGCCGTGGGGCGGCAGCCAGCCGTCGTGTCCCCGTCAATCATCACTCGGCGAATCGCTCGACCAGACCGAACAGAGCCGAACGGAGGAGCGCGTGCGGCTGACCAGGCGGGGCAGGATCACCATCGGCGTGGCCGTCACGGTGGCCATGCTGGCGGCCGTCCTCGTCGTGTTCGCTCGCCGCGGCGACGGCGTCGTCCGGCCGGACGATCCATGTACGGAGCGTCCGCCGATGCAGACCTACAGGGGCGTCACGCTGCAGCCGGTACCGATGCAGGCGTTCAAGGAAGCCCAGCGCGCGTCCGGCGGGGCGATCGATGTCGTCGAAAGCTACCGTTCGTGTGCGCAGCAGGCGATCGCGTGCCAACGGATCTGCGGGAACTCACAGGGCTGCCCCGGCCGGTGCGTGAAGCCTGGAACGTCGTATCACCAGTTGGGCGCCGCCATCGACATCACGCAGGCGTCCCTCGACACCGCGGGGGTGATCCCCGCCCTCACGCGGGCGGGCTGGTGCCAGTCGGTGCCTCGAACGGATCCCGGGCACTTCTCGTACGGCGGCTGCCACTAGCGGCTGTCTTCGGCTGGAGCGCCGGCCTCAGGCCGGCACCGGCACTGCCGCCGCGTCCGCGAAGCGCAGCTTTCGCGTCGCCAGCACCTCGTCGACGATCCCGTAGTCGTGGGCCTCTTCGGCCGTCATGAAGCGATCGCGGTCGATGTCGCGTTCGACCTCACTGAACTCGTGCCCGGTGTGCTCCGCGATGATCTCGGCCAGACGCTTCTTCGTCGCGAGCACCTCCCGCGCCTGGATCTCGATGTCGGCGGGCGACCCCTGGAACCCCGCCGAGCCCTGATGGATCATCACCTTCGCGTTCGGCAGGACGAAGCGCTTGCCGGGCGCGCCGGCGGCCAGCAGCACCGCGCCCATGGACATGGCCATGCCGACGCAGATCGTGGACACGTCGGGGCGGATGAACTGCATGGTGTCGTACATCGCCAGGCCCGCGTACACGTCGCCGCCCGGCGAGTTGATGTACAGGCTGATGTCCTTGTCGGGATCCTCGCTCTCCAGGTGCAGCAGCTGCGCGACGATCAGGTTCGCGATCGTCTGGTCGACGGGCGTCCCCAGGATCACGATCCGGTCCTTGAGCAGCCGCGAGAAGATGTCGAACGAGCGCTCCCCTCGCTGAGTCTGTTCGACGACCATCGGGATGAGCTCACTTCGGTACGGCGAACGATTCGCCATGGCTGGACCACCTCTTCTCGTCTCCTGTGCGCCTCCGTTCGTCTCAATGTATATCATATTCGAGATATCACAAAAGACATAGAATGGTGCGGACCCCATGGGCAACGACCAGCGCCGGCACGACGTGATCTTCCCCGGCTTCGCCGAGATGGCGGAGCGCCGGCGCACGCTCGCCGCCGAGCTGGCGGCACAGCGCGCCGAACAGGGCCTGTCCCAGACGGAGGTCGCCGCCCGCATGGGCACGTCACAGTCGGCCGTGGCGCGCATCGAGTCCGGTGACGCCGACGTGCGCCTGTCGACTTTGGAGCGGTACGCGGCGGCCCTGGACCGGCGGCTCGACTGGCACCTGACGGATCGGAAGTCGAATGGGACCTGACGGCCTGTCACCACATGCTGCAGGGCTCGGCAAGGCGATGTTCGAACGCCGGATCGTGCAGATCCGTGGGCCGCTGGATGACGCCGTCGCCGCGGACGTGGCGGCGCGCCTGATGACGCTGGACGCGCTCGGCGACGAGCCGATCGAGGTCATCATCGACGCCGCGGGCGGGACGCTCGACGCTGCGCTCGCGGTGGCCGACACCATCGACCTGCTGGGCGTCCCCACGCACGCGATGTGCCTCGGCCGCGCGGAGGGCCCGCCCGTGCTGGTCCTGGCGGTGGCAGAAGAGCGGGAGGTGTCGCCGAACGCGCGCATCCGCCTGTCGGCGCCGGACGTCACCGGCGACATCCGGCCGGGCGAAGCCGAAGCCTGGCTCGAGCAACATCGCGACCGGCTGGACCGGTTCGTCCTTCGTCTGGCGCAGGGGACCAACCAGCGGATCGAACGCGTCCGGGAGGACCTCCTGGCAGGCCGAACCTTCGACGCCGACGGCGCCGTCGACTACGGACTCGCGGATCGCGTCCGCCTTCCGACCGTTCGGCCCGCCCAGCAGTAACGCGCGCTGACGATTCTCGACCGTCGCCGACTTGCCAACGGAGCGTCCCGACAGCAGGATGCTGTGGTTCGTGTCGTTGGGAAGGGGGATGCGTTGATTCGTACCGGAAAGCTCATGCTTGTCGCGCTCGCGGCATCCGCGGGGCTCGTCGCCTTGGGACCGGTGATGCCGGCTTCGGCATCGATCGACGGACCGCCGCACGTGATCGACACCGTGACGGTCGGCCAGGGTCCCACGGGCGTTGCCGTCAACCCCGTCACCAATCGCGTCTACGTGGCCGACTTCCGCGCGGACCAGGTCTCGGTGATCGACGCGAGCACCGACACGGTCGTCGACACCATCACGGTGACGGGCGCCCCGGCCGCGATCGAGGTCAACCCCATGACGAACCGCATCTACGTCGCCTGCCAGAACGCCGGCGTGGCCGTGATCGACGGCGCCACCGACGCGATCCTCACGTCCATCGCGGTCGGGTCCATCCCGGATGGCGTGGGCGTGGACCGCAAGCGCAATTTGATCTACGTCTCGAACCTGGGCAGCGGGACCGAGTCCGTCATCAACGGCAGGAACAACAAGGTCAAGACCACGATCCAGATCGGCGGGAGCCCGTTCGGCGTCGCCGTCGACCAAACCGCGAACCGCATCTACGTGGGCAACCTGTCGGGCAGCTTCTCCGTGATCGACGGCGCCACGGAGACCGTCATCGACACGGTGACGCAGAACACGATCTTCGGCTCGAACGTCGCCCTGGACCGTTCGCTGCACCTGATGCTCATCACGGGGACCGCGAACGACGTGCTCATCTACGACACCTCGGACGATTCGTTCAGGAAGAGCGTCAACGTGGGGCAGCACCCGACCGGCGTTCGGATCGACACGGCGACGCACCACGCGTACGTGCCGAACCAGGACTCGGGAACCGTCTCGGTGGTCGACACGAAGCAGGGATCACTGATCCACACGATCACGCTGCAGCAGTCGCCCACGTGGCTGGGCATCAACCAGGAGACGAAGCGCGTCTACGTGTCGAACCAGGACAGCGCCTCGGTATCGGTGATCAAGGACACCAGGCAGTAACACCGAACAGGGCGGCGGCCCGTTCACGGCGCCTTCACACCGCGCGCTCGGCGTCTGCGCATCCGAGTGGTAGGAATGGTGCATGCGCGAAGCGACCCTTGTTGACGAATCGCTGCCCACCGGCGGGCAGCCGCTCGCCGTTGAGGTCCACGGCCTGAAGAAGACCTACGGCGAGATCACGGCCGTGGCCGGGGTGGACTTCGAGGTCGTCAGAGGTGAGACGTTCGGCTTCCTGGGACCGAACGGGGCAGGCAAGTCCACCACGATCAAGATGCTCTGCACGCTCACCACGCCGACGGACGGCTCGGCGCGGGTGGCCGGGTTCGACATCGTCCGCCAGCGGAACGAGGTGCGCCGGAGCATCGGTCTGGTGTTCCAGGACACCACCCTCGACGGCTACCTGACCGCAGAACGGAACCTGCGCTTCCATGCCGAGCTGTACGGGGTGCCGCGTGGGCAGATCAATGAGCGCATGCAGATGGTGCTGGAGATGGTCGGGCTGTGGGATCGAAAGGACAGCCTGGTCCAGACGTTCTCCGGCGGCATGATGCGCCGGCTGGAGATCGCCCGCGGCCTGCTGCACAACCCCCACGTCCTGTTCCTGGACGAACCGACGGTTGGGCTCGACCCCCAGACGCGTTCGTCGATCTGGACCTACATCGAGGACCTGAAGTCGCGCGAGGACATCACGATCTTCCTCACCACCCACTACATGGACGAAGCCGAGCACTGCGACCGCATCGCGATCATCGACAACGGGACGATCGTGGTGCTCGACACGCCAGAGGCGCTGAAGGCCAGCGTCGGGAAGGATCGCGTACAGATCCAGACCGACGACGACGAGGCCGCGATCGCCGCCCTGAAGGGCCGGTTCGACGTGGATGCCGGCATGCACGACGGCGCGGTCACGTTCGCCGTTGCCGAGGGCGAGCGGTTCGTGCCGCGGCTGTTCGCCGAGCTGGAAATCCCCATCCGATCCGTGAGCGTGGCGCGGCCCACGCTCGACGACGTGTTCATGGCCTACACGGGCCGGACGATCCGCGACGCCGAGGCGGCGAACCCCCTGCGCAACATGGCCGCCGCGTGGCGAAGGAGATGACGCCGATGTCGACCGATGCCGTGGTGATGCCGAAGCAGCTCGCGCCGCTTCAGCTTCCGGGCAGGACCATCTGGCACGACGTCCGCGCGATGCGGATCGTGTGGCAGCGCGAACTGATCCGGTACTTCCAGGACAAGCCCCGGATCTTCGTGGGGCTGGTCCAGCCCGTCCTGTTCCTGTTCGTGCTGGGCACGGGGCTGTCGTCGTTCGCCGGCAACGCCACGGGCGGGGTCAACCTCCGCACGTTCATGTTCCCCGGCGTGCTGGCGTTGTCGACGATGTTCACGGCGATCTTCTCCGCGGCCTCGATCGTGTGGGACCGGGAGTTCGGGTTCCTCCGGGAGATGCTGGTCGCGCCCATCGGACGGGGCGCGATCGTGACCGGCAAATGCTTCGGCGGGGCGACCGTGGCCACCTTCCAGGGGATGTTGATCCTGGTGCTGGCCCCGGCCGTTGGTGTGCCGTACAACGCGGTCCTGATGCTCACGCTGATCGTCTATCTGCTGATCCTGTCGTTCGCGCTCACGGCACTGGGCGTGCTGCTCGCGGCGCGGATCAAGCAGATCCAGTCGTTCTTCGCGCTGACGCAGCTGTTCCTCATGCCGATGTTCTTCCTGTCCGGTGGGCTGTATCCGCTTCGGAACCTGCCGCCGTGGCTGCACGTGCTGACCAGGATCAACCCAATGACCTATGCGGTGGACCCCATGCGCCGGGCGGTGTTCGCCCACCTGTCGCTCGGTCCCGTCGCCTCGACGCTGAACCCGGGCGTGACGTGGGGCTCGTGGGTGGTCCCCATCCCGATCGAGGTGCTGATCGTGATCTCGCTCGGCGTGGGCATGCTCTGGGTGGCGATCCTGCAGTTCCGCCGCGCGGAGTGACGCGGAACCGGATCCCGGACCGCCCGGCCGCGTCAACTTGAAGCGCGGCCGGGCGGTCCGAAAGGTCCGGCCGGTCAGTGCAGGAAGACCGACGAGATCACGTTGTTCCAGCCAGGCTGCATCGAACTCTCCTCGCAGCCCGGGTTGTGACAGGTCGGGTACAGCGCGCCGCCACCGTCCGCGGCGGAGGCCATGTCGACCGAGCATGCACCCACCCTGAACGACGACGTCCTGTTGTCGAAGTTGAGCGGACCGAGGTTGATCCAGGTTCCCCGCTGGGAGATCGACACGCTCGCGCCCGTGAAGCTCGTGCCGTCGTAGA
>JBEDUK010000098.1:0-38895 GCA_040414485.1 Actinomycetota bacterium | reverse complement strand
TGTCCGTCGTCAGCCACGAGCAGATGGAGGCCGTGACCGACGGGTACTACCCGAACGGGTGGAACTCGAACCAGGGCGAGATCGGCGACCTCTGCGCGTACAACTACGGCAATGTCGGCCTGGACGGCGGCAAGGCCAACGAGCAGTGGAACGGCAACTTCTACATCCTCCAGCAGGAGTGGAGCAACGCGAAGTCCGGATGCGTCCAGTCCGGTCCCTAGCGGGCTGACCCCGCACGCTCGGTAGCTGGGCGGCGGCGCCGAAGGCGCCGCCGCCCGACTGGCCCCGCGGCGAGGGCCTATCCAACTCCCGCGGCCACGGCATTCTCGGGCCGAGGGGTGAGGCTCCAACGGGAAGCCGATGCGCGAGCCTCGGGTCTGGCCGCCAATGGAACGCAGCTGCCGCTCGACCTCTTCTTGGTCGCCGGAATGACCGTTGGACGCACTCCTGGAGATCCTGGCGAAGCTCAAGGTCCCATCCCCAACGGTCCCGCATCAGGATGAGAACAGCGCGGAGGCACGACGAGTAGTGCGCCCGGTGCCCCGTCAGGTGCCCCCGTGGACGGCTGAGAATCAACGGGAACTGAAGGGATCGCACCGGAAGGGTTTTCCCAGGTCAGTGGGCTATCCGGTCCCGTTCATGCTGGTCCCGAAGTCGGCCTGATCGGTCTGCAAAACCTCGTACAGCGGTTCAATTCCGCTCCCCGCCTCCACCGAACCCGCAGGTCGGAGAGACTACGCAGAGCCCGTGAGCGGGAGGACCTGTCCGCGCGCTGCTGGTGGAACGCCCAATCGAGCCGAGCCGCGAGCCCTCGTCAACCGAGGGGAGGAGGTGGCCGTCGCCGTCCATCGCGACCGTAATCGAGGAGTGACCGAGCCGTTCCATGATCACCCGTGTGCATCAGATTATCCGGGAGGGCGGCAAGGCGGGGGAATGAGATCGGTGTCGGACCTCGCGATGCCGGCCCAATCGAGCTCACATTTTAGTTCCATTGGCACTTCTGAGCTCGGTTCGGGGTGGGTGACAATGCGTTGTTCGTTCGGCCACGCCGGGCACAGTGCCCAGCGGAGAAAGGGGGAATTATGGCCAGGGGGAACGCTCGCAACGTTCACGCCCGACGCGGGCACGTCCCGTCAGTCGTTCGACTGCTCCTCGTTGTCGCAGCCGCGGTGTTCGTTGTGGGTGCGCCAGCGAGCGCGAGCACGTCCGTCACACTGAACGGTTCCTTCTCGGATGCGGTCCAGAAGCCCAACTTTCAGGGCCTGTGCCCATCAGGTGTAGCCGATGAATGCGACTCCATCGAACTCACCGGGCTGGGAACGGCGGACTGGGCGTATGACTTCGGCCCACCTTCAATCCGGATGGGCGAAGCTACGACGTCGATGGCACCTTCTCGATCACGCTGCGCTCGGACGGAAGCTCGGCATCCGGGCCGCTGACCGGCCTGTTCTGCCCCAAGCCCTCCGGGCAAGGGCATGACCACGCGGGGTCCATCTCCTACGGCAACCCGTTCGTCGAAGACGACACCATTGCGCTCGCAGGCGGCACGGGTCAGTTTGCTGGGCTATCCGGTACGGCCAGCTTCCTAACGTCCTCGGCCGGCGCCCGATTCAGGGGACGCCGCAAGGCACCCTGAGTGGCTAAGAAAGTTGAGCTAGCTGCTCATGCTCCCGCAGGCCAACGTGTGGACCACATCGGATGGTTCTACCGCGAGGGCGGCCACTCCAGGCGCCGGCCGAGATTCTCATGTTGACTTCGAGGCCGACGGTGGTGCTCAGGTTCGACGACGGCGACGCCGACGAGGAGTGACTCCCGCGATCAACGGACCCTCGAACCGCACCAGCGTGAACGTCAGATCCGCGGCAGCCCGGCTGACCAGGCGACCGCCGAAGCATTGCGCGCCTTCCAGGAGGCCGATTCCCTGCCGGGGCGACTGGGGTCGGGCGCAGCTGGGACGTGACGAGTGCGCCAAGAGGCCGAGGACCGCTCCGCCGGAGAGCCCGCGGCGCGCCGAGCGGCCCGGCCGGCACTGGTTCGCCAGTTCTCGGTCACTTCGAGGCTCGGGTAACGACGGGAACGACAGGCGCCGACGGCTAGTGCTTTCGCAGGTCAGAGGCGGGATTCGGGCCTGGCGCGGTTGAACGCACTTCCCTCGGTCACGTTCTCGGACGGGACATCATCGCCCTCTCGCGCGGTCGGAGACGCTTGCACGCGGGCCCGGCAGTGTCGGCCGAACCTGGGGTCGGCTCCGCTTAAGTCCCTCCCGGCCGACTGCCGACTGGTTGAGCATGGGACCGCGTCGAGGCGCTCCCCGGCACGAGCCGTAGTCGGGGGCGCCAGCCGCTTGGGCGGCTGGCGCCGGGGGGCGTCCAACTCGGAAGGGGGAGACCATGCCGAAGACGCCGAAGCACGTTCTCAAGGCTTCCTGGCGCCGTGTGATGGCGGCCGGAGTTGAGGTGGTGCTGGCCGGGGCCGTGCTGTCCGCGGCCGGCGCGCTCGCAGGGCCAAGCACGGCGGCGGCTGCAACGCCGGTCAAAGTTGATTGTTCGTCGGACAGCTTGCAGACGGCGATCGCCAATGCAACTCCTGGGACCAAGCTGCTCGTGACAGGGACCTGCCGGGGCCAGTTCACGATCGACAAGGATCTGATGATGGCCGGTCAGGGGCCCGCGGTGCTCGATGGCCAAGCCAGCGGCACGACGCTGACCGTCTCCTCAGGGGCAGCGGCGCAACTGACCCATCTGACCATCACCGGCGGCAAGGCCCGCGGCGGAGGCGAGGCCGGCAACGGTGGAGGCGTCAACAATTTCGGCACGCTGACCCTGGCCCAAAGCACGGTCAACAACAACGCTGGCAGCTCGGGCGGCGGGATATACAACGATTCGAGCGCCGCGCTCACACTCAATGCGACCACGATCAGTGGTAACCGCAGTGATGGGTTTGGCGGCGGCATCTACAACAATGGCGGGATGACGCTCACCGGCGGCAGCGTGAGCAAGAACAGCGCCACGTACGGTGGCGGCGGTGTTTTCAGCTGCTGTGGCTATGGCCCCGTAATGCTGAAAGACATGACGATCAGCGACAACACATCCACGGGTGGCTCTGGCGGCGGCCTCTTCAACCTCCTGGACTATGTGATGCTGCAAGACAGCACGGTGCGCGGCAACACGGCCGAACTTCAGGGCGGCGGCATCAACAACAATGCCGGCTCCACGACACTCGTTGACAGCACTGTTGCGAACAACGCCGCTCGCTCGGGCGGCGCGGATGGTTCATACGGCGGTGGCATCTACACGTTCTCCGGAACCGTCCCGCTCACGGATAGCGCTGTGCGTGGCAACAGCCCCGACAATTGCGCTCCGGCGGACTCGGTGGACGGGTGCTCGGGGTAGCCGCAATCGAATGACAGTCGCCCACCCATCCTGCTGTGGGTGATGAGGAGCCGCGTGAATCGCCGGTTGATGCTGCCGCGGTCCGAAGTCGCGTCCACCGAACCGGCGGGTGGATTCCGGTAGAGTCCGGGAGCCATGGCCGACGCAGCGAGCACCGGTTCGAACAGCGGCACGATCGTCGCGTTGGTCGACGAAGAGCGCGACCTCGGCTACGTCCTGGACGCGGCGATCGAGATGGCCGCCGACACACCGGGCACCCGCTTGATCCTGTTCGACGCGAGCGGCGCCTCCAGGCCGGCCGATCACCCCGATCGGGGCGATGTGTCGCTGTACTCCCCGGAGGAACTCGAGCAGAGCGGGCGCACGGAGATCGCCCGGCAGGTGCGCGATTCGCGAGCGAGGGGCATCGACACATGGGCGAGCCTGCTCCCGGTGCCCGGGCTCGAACCGATGATGGAGTTCGCGCGCTCATGTGGTGCGGACGTGGTGCTCCTGCCCGAGGAACTGGGCGACCCGATCGTCTTGGAGCGTCTCCGGGGGGACGCACCGATCGACGCGGAAGTATCCGCCACGACGTCGATCCTGGTGGTTCCGAAGCGAGCACCGGAGGTCTGAACACAGACCTCCCTCTCTGTGCTCCGGCAGCGCGTCATGGGTCTGGTTTGTCTCGCACCGGGTCGCGCCGACATGAACACGACGTTTGGCTGGGGGATTCGCCCTCGGTCGAATGGCGCTCGCCCCACGCGGGAGCGTAAGGTCGCTACCAGCGAGGAGCGGAGCGATGTCTGAATTGCTGAACCTGGAGCGAAGCGGCGAACGGTCGCTGCGCGTTGCGGGTGAGATCGACCGCTGGAACGCCGACCGACTGAGAGCCGCGATCCGAGCGGTGTTCGACGGCTCCACGAACGCGACGCTCGACATGACCGCCGTCACGTTCATCGACTCCTTTGGGATCGACGCGATCGTCTCCGCGGTGCGATACCTCGACGGTTCGGGACTGCTGACGCTCCGTCCGAGCCATCAGGTCGCTCAGATGCTGGAGCCCGCCGGCTTGATGCACTCGCACCGCGATCTCAGCCTGCGGGTTCAGCTGCCTCCATCATCCCTCGATGGACCAGGAGCGGCGCATCGTTTCTCGCTCATCGTTGACGGCAGCTACCGGGCCATCCACCGCTCGGAGGTGCTGTCCCGACGATCACGGGCCCTCATCGTCGAGGCCCGCGCCGAACGGGCGATGGCGCGCCTACTCCTCGTTGACTCGAAGCGCCGGTAGGTCGGTCACCGGTCGGGTCCGACGCCGCAGCGACGCGAAGACTCGCTTCATCCTCGATGTCCGGGCGGAACGAGATGAGCGAGTCGCATGTCGCGTCGGCGCCGGATCCCCAACCTGGTGGCCGCCGCCTTCGCCCTGAGCCGGACCGCCTCCGCTCGTGCCGAGGCCGCGCGGTCCCGCAGGACGCGGTTCTCCCGCACGAGAACGTCGAAGGTCGCTGAATGCTCGAGAGCCACGCTAAACCACCACGTGCGCAATACCCGCGCGCTGCGAACTCCAAACGCACTATTGGTGGCGGTACGAGCGATCAGCGACGGCGGCTCGTCCGCGCATGTCAGTTCACTTCCTCGGCGGAGGTGTAAGGGCGACGGCCCAGCGGGTAGTGGAATGAAGGCGATGGAACGTCGATAGGCCCAAGGAGGACCCCATGGCCATGCGTGCCGCATCCGCTCGGCCGGGTACACGGTCTAGCGAGGACGACGAACTGCTCAGCCGCTACATGCGAGCGTTGCTGAGGAACGGCGGTCAGAAGTGGCCGGGCGACGACGAGCGTACATGCGCCTCGTGCGGAGCTCGCGCACGGTTCGACCAGTGCACGGACAACGACACGTGGTCCACGTGCTCGGCATGCGGCGCGATGGCCTGACGGGCCCGTCGCGCTACAGCCGAGGAGCACCTCTTCGAAGGACCTCAACGGTCGGTCGTGGCGGGTGACTCCCAGTCGTCCGATTCGAACGACTGAACCGCGGAATCGGCGTCGGACGCACCGAACATCCGGTAGATCAGCCCGTCCTTCACCACGATCGCCCACGCCGCCGGCACATCCGTGAAGCCGCCCGCGGGATCGGACCAGCGGACGCGCCCGACCGCGAGGTAGCGGCCGTCGCCGACGCGGTCGATCGAGGTGGCGCGCGCCTCGCGGATGCGGTCGCGGCTCCGCTCCCGGATGTTGCGCTTGAGCGCCTCGAGGTCCAGGACGGGATTGGGCGGCAGGAACGCTCGAACCATCACGTCGGGGTGCATGTACCTCAGAAGGTCCTTCTGGCGCCCAGCCGCGGTGAGTTCGAACAGCTTCTCGACCACGCCGCGCTCCGCTGCGTCCGCCACCACCGCGCCCCCCGGGTCCGCGCTGATCCCCCTCGCCGAACATTGATCGTGTCCGCCCGCCATCGATCGCGTCAAACCGACGCGCCTGCGGTGATTCGAGGAGCGGCGGTCGAGAACGCTCGATGAAACGGATGGCAGCCGACTGCTGTCTCCGCGGCCCCCCCTTCCCTTCGGGACTCGCGCAGCGTAGCCCTCGGCTGCCGACGCAACCCTAGCGCACCGCGGCGACAAGGGATGGGCCCGCGGGTGCCAGGGCTCGGTACGCATGGTCCAGGTTGGTATCCGCGCGGTAGCATGGCCGACTCACCTGGGGCGCTTAGCTCAGGGGGAGAGCGCTTCCCTGACACGGAAGAGGTCAGAGGTTCAAATCCTCTAGCGCCCACGACACCTACCGAATTCGAATCTCCACTGCGCCACGCCGACCGCTCAGCCCGGTTCCGCACTTCAGCCTGCGCTTGACTGCCGGTCGAAGCCCGCTCGCGGGCGGCTCAACCCTCGACCTCGAGTTGACACAGGTGGGGCGTTCCTGTAGGTGTAGGCCTTCCTCCATGCCGAAACCCCGGCCATCCCACCCTCCACGTCTGCATCCGCGCGCCCTGATCGCCCTGGCCGTCGCCGCCGTCGCCGCGGCCGCCCTGGCGGCGGTGCCGGCCCAGGCCGACACGTCCTCCGACCTCAATGCGGCCCAGTCCAGGGTTCAGGACCTCACCCGTCAGCTCGACGCGGCGGCGCGGGCGAGAGACGCGGTTCAGGGTGAGGTGGCGTCGATCCTCGCGCGGGTCGACGTCGAGCGGAGGTCGGTCGAATCGAATCGGCGCGAGATCGTGGACGTCCAGTCGAGGATCGATCGGCTGGGGTCCGTCATCGACCGGCAGCGGCTGGCGCTGGACCGCCGCGCGGCCGAGGCCTACACGACGGGCGCAACCAGTGGCCTGGCCGCTTTGTTCGGCGCCGGGTCCCTCTCCGACCTGCAGGACCGGCTCGTGCTGCTGGACGCCGCGAGCCAGGACCAGCAGGACCTGATCGCTTCGCTGACCAACGAGGAGAACTGGCTCGCGGCCCGCCGCGGGCAGCTGCGGGACCTTCGATCCCGGCTTCAGGGTGTGCTGCAGTCGCTGACCGATTCCGCGGCGACGCTCAACGCGAAGCTCACCTCGCAGGAGGCCGCAGTCCGCGCCCTCGACGCCGAACGCAGCGCCGCCCAGGCGCTCGTCGGCCACCTGACAGCGCAGCAGCAGGCCGAACTCCGTCAGCACATGCGCGACGGCAACAGCGGGGGATCGAGCGGCGGAACCGGTCACCAGGGAGGCGGCAGTGGAGGGAGCGGAGGCAGTGGCGGTAGCGGAGGGAGTGGAGGCGATGGCGGCCACCACAGCCCGCCCCCACCTCCTCCGCCACCACCACCTCCACCGCCCCCGCCGCCACCTCCTCCGCCGCCGGGCCAGAAACAGGTCAAGGCGCTCATCGTCCACTGGTTCAACCCGATGGGGCAGTTGCAGGTGACGCGCGCCCTCTGCGTCGCGTGGCACGAGTCCGGCTACAACCCGAACGCCCAGAACCCCTACACGGGCGCCGCCGGCGTGTTCCAGTTCATGCCCGCGGTCTGGCCTGGTCTGTCCCGCTCGGCGGGATGGGGCGGACACTCCGCGTTCGAAGCCCAGGCGAACATCGCCACCGCGGCGTGGACGGTCTCCCACTACGGCTGGAGCGCCTGGTCGGGTGACCGGAAGGTCTGCGGACTGTAGGCGCTGCCAAACCACGGGCCACCCACACCGCAGAGTTTGCGCTCTCTCTCGGGCCGGTGGGACACTACGGATCTCCGGGGTGAGGGTTTCCCCCGCGAGTCGCTCGAGCCGAAGGGTTCGCGCGGATGCGACGGCGCGCAGCGGGCACGCGCCGTCGCACGCCCGTTCCAAGGCTGGATGAGGCGGGTTCGTCGCGACCGACCGCGACGGTGGCGCTATGGGGCCAGTTGCTACGATAACCAACGACCTCGGGCGCGTAGCTCAGTGGGAGAGCGCATGCTTCACACGCATGAGGTCGCAGGTTCAAAACCTGCCGCGCCCACTCGATGCGGTCTCCGCGACAGCGCTGCGGTCGACCTCCATCAGGGCAATGCGAACGCGGTCAGGCGGCCGCCACTGGTGAACGGGTCGTTGAAGCTTGCTAGGTAGAGCGTCCCGTTGACCACAACTGGAGACGAGTAATACTGGCCGGGCCCCGAACTCCAAAGGATCGATCCGGTCGCGGCGTCCAGCGCGTAGCCTGTGCCGGTAGCCGTCGCGGTCACGTACACGACTCCGTTTGCGGCGATAAGTGACCGCGAGAAGCCGAAGCCGTGCAGCCGCCGCGACCACAGGACGGCTCCATGCGCCGCGTCGATCGCGTAGAGCGATCGAGCCGACGCCGCGTACACCACGCCGTTCGCCACAGCGGGATCGCATGTCATGTCGCCGTCCGCCCGGACGCTCCAAAGCTGTTTCCCGGTGGAAGCGTCAAGAGCGTAGACCTTGTGATCCGAAGAGCCTGCGTAGACGACGCCGTCGGCGACGGCAGGCGAGCCGATGCCCTCATTCGCGCGTGACCACACCAGTTTCCCGGACGCGGCGTCGATTGCGTAGATGGCCTTATACCCGCCGATGAAGACGAGCCCACTCGCCACGGCGGGCGTCGAGTCCGTGCCGCCGAGTGCATAGGACCAGCGGCGATGGCCCGTTGAAGCGTCCACGGCGGTGAGTCCGTCGCCGTTGCCGATGAGGACCAACCCGTCCGCGACGACGGGTGCGGACTCAGAGACATCACCGCCGAGGCGATTCCGCCACAGACGAGTTCCGGTCATCGCGTCGAAGGCCGAAACCCCGGTGTACCCGTCGACGGCATAGACGACCCCGTCGCTGACGGCGGGCGAGGCGAAGATGCTCCACGGGGACTTCTGGCTCCACACCGTGACGCCGCCGGTGGCATCGAACGCCCAGAGGTAGCGGTCCGAGCCGACGTACACGACACCGCCGACCACGGCGGGCGCAGAATAGAAATACATGTCGTGGCCGACGGCCCACCTGAGCCTCAGCCTCGACACGTTCGAAGGACCCAATCCCTTCTCGTAGGGGTTGTAGCCAGTGCTTCCGTTGTCGAAGTGGTACCTGGGCCAGTCCGCGCTCGCAGTGGGCGCCGATGAGGCGCTCCGGGCCGCGGCGGGTAGCGCGAACCAAACGATGACCAGGAGCAATGTGAGGGCCGAAGCACGACGATGCGTCGTGGCCACCTCCCGTTCTCGCCACCGGCGGGCTTGATCCTATATCAGGGCCCTGATTTCGGCGCGAACGGCCCCGCTCTGCTGCTGGCATGCTGGCCGGGGTCTGGAGCCGGAGAAATCACCCACGCCCGTGGCCGGATCGGGTGCCCGGCCGTCGGTGATCGACGGTCACCCATTCGGCCTGTCAGCCTTGCGGAGCATCGCATCCTGTTCGGGGTCCGGCAGGAGCTCCCGCACCTCTTGCGCGCAACGGCACGCGTCGGCGACCTTGGCAGCCCACGTCAGCGCCTCCTCGCGTGAGGGCACGTCGACGACCGCGAAGCCGCCGATGACCTCCTTCGTCTCCGGGTACGGGCCGTCGGTGACCGCCCCGTCGGTGCCCACGACGCTCGCCCTCTGGCGCTCCAGTCCGCCGCCGAAGACCCACACGCCGGCGTTCACGGCCTCCTGAATCACCGCGTGCGCGGCCTTGCCCACGGCCGGTATCTCATCGCTGGGGATGTGGTCCATCGCGCCGTCATCGAACGAGATCAAGTACCGCGTCATCCCATCACCTCGTTGTCCCGGCGGCCTCCTCCGGCCGCCTCTCACCCCATCTACGAACCGCCCGCCCCCGATCCGACACGAGAAGAAGCCTTTGGAGGGGGGCTGCCTGAAGTTCGGGGACCCCTCGCCGGGTCGACCGCGGCGCGGCTCCTCCAATTCGCGCAATCAAGGTCGCCCGTGTCACACTCGCCTGTTCGCACGGCGTGTCGAGCTGGTAAGGAGGGCGCCATGAAAAGGGGCCTCAAGCTCGCTCCGTTCCTTGGTCTCGTCGTTGCCTTCGTACTCGTGGGTGAGCCCGCGGTGTACGCGCAGCAGATCGGGAGTTGGAGCGGGCAGACCTCGCAGGGCCAGCAGCTGATCTTCGACGTGCAGTCGGGTACACCGGAGTTCATCGACGCATGGAGCGTCACAGTTGGATTCGTCTGCCCCGACGGGTCGACCATCACCTCAGGCTGGAGCTTCTCGGGCTTCAACATCCCGATCAACAACAATGCCTTCACGTTCAAGTACTACACGGTGTTCTGGATCTTCGCCTGGAAGGGCTCGTTCCCGACGAAGACGACAGCCAAGGGGTCGATCAACGCCCAGTACGCGGCCTTCAAGTACGGCACGAACACACCGCAGGACTGCAGGCAGAAGGTGACCTGGACCGCCGCTCCCGGGCTCAGGGCTACTCCGCGCCACTACGACCACTCCATCCAGGTGACGCGGCACTCTGACGGGAAGGTCACCGTCTCGCAGCAGTACTAGACGCTCGGCGTCTGGCCCGGCGAGAAGGTGCGTGAGGCCCCGCATCAGCGGGGGCCTTACGCGCGCCTGTCGACCACACCGAGGCGGCGACCCAACGCAGCGGCGGGTATGGTGAGGGACGGGTCGCAGCCATGAGGAAGATCATCCTGATGATGTCGGTGTCCCTCGACGGCTACTTCGAAGGCCCGAACCACGATCTCGGCTGGCAACTCGTCGACGATGAGTTGCACGCGCATTTCAACCGGGAACTGGCGTCGATGAGCGCCTTCCTCGACGGCCGGGTGACGTACGAGCTCATGGCCGACTTCTGGCCGACCGCCGATTCGCAGCCGGAGAGCACGCCTCCGATGGTCGAGTTCGCACGCATCTGGCGGGACATGCCGAAGTACGTGTACTCGCGCACCCTCGGGGAGGCCGCCTGGAACACGACCATCGTCCGCGAGGTCGTTCCCGAGGAGGTCGCGGCGCTGAAGGAGCAGCCCGGCGCGGACATGGTGCTGGGTGGCGCCGACCTGGCCGGAACGTTCATCGAGCTCGACCTGGTGGATGAGTATCGGATCTACGTCCATCCGGTCTTGATCGGCGAGGGAACGCTGCTGTTCGCCCGATCCCAGACACCACGGAAGCTTCGCCTGGGTGCAACGCGCACGTTCGGCAGCGGCGTGGTCCTTCTCCGCTACGAGCGGGCCTGAGCGCCGCGGCTCGAACCTCCCGGGTTGCGCCGCGGGGTGGGATACGCTCCGATCGACCGTGACGATCACCGCTCGCCTCTACCGGAACGGCCGTGTCGTCGACTCCGCGCTCGATCCGTCCCGGATCTCGGAGGTCGCGAAGGACCCCGGCGCGCTCGTGTGGCTGGACGTCGACCGCCCGAGCCCGGAGGTCATGACCGCGCTGCAGGAGGAGTTCGGCTTCCACGAACTGGCGATCGAGGACTCGCTCAACCCCCATCAGCGCCCGAAGGCCGAACAGTACGAGGACTACTACTTCCTGGTCTGCTACCTGGTTCAGGCCCGCGATGGCGATGTCCTCAGCCGCGAGCTCGCCGCGTTCGTCTCGCCCAGGTATCTGGTCACGGTCCGCAAGGATCCGGAGATCGACCTCGAGCCGGCGGCGCGGCAGTGGGAGGGCCATCCGGACCGGCTCGCCGAGGGCGCCGGCTACATGCTCTATGTGCTGCTGGACAGCATCGTGGACGGCTACTTCGAATCGGTCGACGCGCTGGAGGATCGGACCGAGGACCTCGAGGAGGTCATCCTGGGCGACGACGCCCACGACGCCCGCAACGACATCTTCGACATGCGCAAGGCGCTCTTCCGCGTGCGGCGGGCAGTGGCCCCGCTCCGTGACGTGCTGGATTCCCTCCAGCGCCGGACGATCCCCGTCGTGACGACCGACCTGGAGCCGTACTACCGGGACGTCTACGACCATGTCCTGCGCGTGACCGACTACATCGACACGCTTCGGGACATCCTTTCGTCGATGTTCGACGCCCACCTTTCCGCCGTCAGCAACCGGCTGAACGAAACCGTCAAGCGCCTGACCTCGTGGGCCGCCATCGTCGCCGTCCCTACGCTGATCGCGAGCATCTACGGGATGAACTTCAGGCACATGCCGGAGCTCGAATGGCGTTTCGGGTATCTCTACGCGCTTCTGCTGATGGCTGGACTGAGCTTCCTTCTGTACCGGTTCTTCAAGCGGCGCGACTGGCTGTAGAAGGGCGCAGTTCGTCAGGTGTCCTTACTATCCGTGGAGGCGATCCACAGCAGCGCCTCGTGCGTCTGGGGCGAACCCGCCAGGATGTCGCCCGCCAGATAGCCGTCGCCGCCATTCCAGTCGGTGACGATTCCGCCGGCCTCCCGGATGAGCAGCGCGCCCGCGGCCACGTCCCACACCGAGAGCCCCAGTTCGAAGAATCCGTCGAACACCCCCGCGGCGACCCACGCCAGGTCGAGCGAGGCCGCGCCCGGCCGTCGAACGTCCTCCGCCTCCTCCAGGACCCGCCTGAGCGCGCCCAGGTGTCGAGGAAGCAGGTGCTTCGCGCGGAACGGGAACCCGGTCGATACGATGGCCTGCGAGACCGGCCGCTCGCTCACCTGGATGCGGCGGTCGTTGCACGTCGCGCCCTCACTCAGTGCGGCGGCGAATTCGAGATCGAGGAACGGCGCGATCACCGCGCCCGCGATGGGCTCCCCTCCGCTGTCGGTGCGGCGCACGGCCGCGACCGAAACCCCGACGACCGGGAACCCGAGCAGGTAGTTCCGCGTCCCGTCGAGCGGGTCGACCGCCCAGTAGATCTTCGCGTCGGTGCTCCCGCCGGCCTCCTCACCGAGCATCGGGACATCGGGCGTCGCCTCCGCAAGGTAGCGACGGATGGCCGCCTCGCTCGCCCGGTCGACCTCCGTGACGTAATCGCCGGCGGCCTTTTCGTCTCCCGCGGCCGGACGCGCCGCGTCGGCCACCAGGCGAGCACCGATGCGCGTGGCGTCGAGCGCCACGTCGCGCAGCCGGCGCCGTTCTCGTACGACCGGGTAGGGGAGCGGCACGGCTTCCGAGGCTATCCGTTCTCGACCGGCCGGCCGGGACCGCCCGCGACCGCCCGCGACGCGGCCCGTATCATCGTCGGACCATGCCGAAGGTCACTCGCGCGAACGGAGACGCGGTCGAGGTCGAGCACGGCGCGGCGGCTGCCGCCGCGCTGCTCGAACCGCGCGCCATCGCCGCGCGGCTGGCCGGCCGTCTGGTCGACCTCTCGGCGCCGGTCGTGGACGACGCCGACGTCGAGCCGATCCTTCCCGGCGAGCCGGACGGGCTCCACGTCCTCCGGCATTCGACCGCGCACGTCCTCGCGCAGGCGGTCTGCGACCTCTTCCCGGGGGCGAAGTACGCCATCGGGCCCGCGATCGATGACGGCTTCTATTACGACTTCGACCTCGAACAGCCGCTGACACCCGACGACCTGCCTCGGATCGAAGCCCGCATGCGCGAGATCGTGGCCGCCGCCCAGCCGTTCGTCCGGGAGGAGCTGACCCGTGACGAGGCGCTGCAGCGGTTCGCCGGCCAGCCGTACAAGCGGGAGATCATCGAGGCCGCCGAGGCGGAGGAGGGCGCCACCGGCCCGGTGGTGTCCGTGTACCGCAACGACGGCTGGCAGGACCTGTGCCTCGGCCCGCACGTGCCGTCCACCGACAGGCTCGGCGCCTTCAAGCTGACCCACATCGCCGGCGCGTACTGGCGCGGCGATGAGCGGAACGCGCAGCTGCAGCGTGTGTACGGCACGGCCTGGCCGACCGAGGAGGACCTCGCCGCGTACCTGCACCGGCTCGAGGAGGTCGAACGCCGCGACCACAGGAAGCTCGGGCGGCAGCTGGATCTGTTCTCCTTCCCGGAGGAGCTCGGCGCCGGCCTGCTCGTGTGGCACCAGCGCGGCGGGCTGCTTCGCAAGCAGATCGAGGACTACGCGCGGGAGATCCACATGCGCCGCGGCTACGAGCCGGTCTTCACCCCGCACATCGCGCGTTCGGTGCTGTGGGAGACCAGCGGCCACCTGGCCAAGTACGCGGAGAACATGTACCCGCCGATGCACGACGAGCACGACATCGACTACTACGTCAAGCCGATGAACTGCCCGTTCCACGTGCTGGTCTACAAGAGCCGCACGCGCTCGTACCGCGACCTGCCGTTGCGGCTGTTCGAGCTCGGGACGATCTACCGGCACGAGCGGGCGGGCACCCTGCACGGGCTCATGCGCATCCGGGGCGGGACCCAGGACGACTCGCACATCATCTGCCGCCGCGACCAACTGGTGGACGAGATCCTGCGGGCATTCGATCTGACGCTCGAGATCCACGGCGCGTTCGGGTTCAAGGACTTCGTCATCAACCTGTCGACGAAGCCGGGCCTGGCGATCGGCGAGGAGCAGATGTGGGCCGACGCAACCGAGTACCTGCGTCAGGCGCTGGAGAAGAGCGGACTGACGTACTCCGTCGCCGAAGGCGAGGGCGCCTTCTACGGCCCGAAGGTCGACTTCCACGCGCGCGACGCGATCGGTCGCCTGTGGCAGCTCACCACGGTGCAGTGCGACTTCGCCCTGCCCGAGCGGTTCGACATGGAGTACATGGGCGAGGACAACGAGCGCCACCGGCCGGTGATGATCCACCGGGCGATCCTGGGGACGATCGAGCGCTTCACCGGAGTGCTGATCGAGCACTACGCGGGCGACTTCCCGCTGTGGCTGACGCCGGAGCAGGTTCGGCTGATCCCGGTCGCGGACCGCCACGGCGAGCACTGCCACG
Source organism: Actinomycetota bacterium (assembly GCA_040414485.1). Lineage (GTDB taxonomy): Bacteria > Actinomycetota > UBA4738 > UBA4738 > UBA4738 > JBEDUK01. The sequence goes on along the minus strand of JBEDUK010000098.1, from coordinate 24,276 downwards.
CGCTGGCGGCGCAATGGCGCGACCGTGGCCTCCGCGTCGGCGTGGACGACAGCCGCGAGCGCATGCAGAAGAAGATCCGCGAGGCGCAGCTCATGCGGATCCCGTACTCGATCGTGATCGGCGACCGCGACATCGAAGCGGGCACGGTGTCGGTCCGGGACAGGGCGGGCAACGAGGTGCGGGGGATCGCGCCCGATGCGCTCGTGGACCGCCTCGTGCTGGAGGCGGGGGAGCGTTCGCTCGAGCCGATCGACCTGGCGGCGCTCGCCTGATGGACCCGGCCGGCGCCGGGACGGGGACCGGTTCGATGGAGCACCTCTGGAGTCCCTGGCGGATCGAATACATCAAGGGGCCCCACGACGACGTCGCCTGCATCTTCTGTGAGAAGCCGGCGGCGGGCGACGACGAACCGAACCTGATCCTGGCGCGAGAGGCGCACGCGTTCGCCCTGCTCAACGCGTATCCCTACAACCCGGGGCACGTGATGGTGGCGCCGTTCCGTCACACCGGGGACCTCGAGTCCCTGTCGGCGGAGGAATCGGCCGACGTGGACGCGCTCATCAAGCGGACGCTGCGCGTGCTCCGCGAGGCGGAGGCGCCGCACGGGTTCAACCTCGGGATGAACCTCTCGCGATCCGCCGGCGCCGGGATCCCGGATCATCTGCACTGGCACATCGTGCCGCGGTGGAACGGCGACACGAACTTCATCTCGATCGTGGGGGAGACCCGCGTCCTGCCGGAGCTGCTCGCGGAGACCTACGCGAGCCTCAAGCCTCGCTACTGACGCCGGCGCCGGCCGGCCCGCGCAGGAGGGCCGCCCGGGGACCCGTCCCGGGGAGCAGCCAGTAGACGGCGAGCGCGGCGAAGATCGTCAACGAGACGAACGGCCACCAGATGGCGATGAGCGTTGCCGCTCCATACACGGTCGGCCCCGCCAGGTAGTTCCGCGAGGCCCGTGAGATGGCCACCGGGTCCAGCCCGGGCTCGAGGAGCCCTCGCACGACCGCATACCGCCAGACCAGGTTGAACATGATCGCGACGGCAACCATCGTCAGGCCGTACGTGACGGTGGCGGCCGCGCGCGCGTCCGGCTCGCGGAGGTACCTCGCGACGAGCGCCGTCGGCCACGGCAGGAACGCGATCGCCATCAGGAACACGACGTTCATCATGAGGAACGCGTGGTTCGCCCGCGCGATCAGCTTGAACATGTGGTGGTGGTTCACCCAGATCACGCCGATCGTCAGGAAGCTGACGGCATAACCGGCGTAGCTCGGCCATAGGTTCAGCAGCTCGCGGGCCAGGGTGCTGTTGGCCGGGACGTCTGGGACCTTGATCTCCAGGATCAGCAGGGTGATGGCGATGGCGATGACGCCGTCGGCGAACGTCTCGAGCCGTCCGGTGTCCGATCCGAGCGGGGCGGCCTCGGACTCACTGCGACGTTGATCCCCGCGGGTGCTGTCTGATTCGCCGATCGTCAACGCACCTTACTTGTGGGCCTCTTCCTTCTCGCGCTTCTGCTCGGCGATGATCTTGTCCGCCAGATGCGCCGGGACCTCGTCGTAGTGGTCGAACCGCATGGTGAAGATGCCCCGGCCGCCCGTCATGGATCGGAGATCGATCGCGTAGCGCGCCATCTCGGCCTGTGGAACCAGCGCGCGGACCCGTTGCTTCCCGGCGCCGGTGCCCTCCATCCCCAGGATCCGCCCCCGCTTGGAGTTCAGGTCGCCGATGATGTCGCCGGTCATCGACTCGGGGACGACCACCTCGACCTCCATCACGGGCTCCAGGAGCGTGATGCCGGCCTGCTGCGCGGCCTCCTTGATCGCGAGCGAGCCGGCGATCTGGAACGCCATGTCCGAGGAGTCCACCGTGTGGTACTTCCCGTCGACGAGCGTCACGCGGAGGTCGACCATGGGGTTGTCGGTGACGACGCCGGTCTCCAGCTGCTTGACGATGCCCTTCTCCACGCTCGGGATGTAGTTCGAGGGGATTGCGCCGCCGAAGATCTTGTCGACGAACTCGAACCCGGAGCCGCGGGGGAGAGGTTCGGCCTCGATCCAGGCGACCCCGTACTGGCCGGCGCCGCCGGACTGCTTGACGTGCCTGCCCTGGGCGCGCGCGTGGCCCTTCAGCGTCTCCTTGTACGGCACCTTCGCGGGCCTGGTGACGACGTCGACGCCGAACTTCCGCTTCATGCGCTCGATCATGGTGTCGACGTGCGTCTCGCCCATGCCGTAGAGCACGGTTTCGTGCGTCTCCTCCGAGCGCTCGACGCGGAGGGTCGGGTCGTCCTCGCGGATCTTGTGGATCGCGGTCGACAGCTTGTCCTGGTCGGCCTGGGTCTTCGGCGAGATGGCGATCGCCAGCAGCGGCTCCGGCAGCTCGAGCGTGGCGAGGGTGACGTCGTCGCCCTTCGCCGTGAACGTGTCGCCGGTGGCGGCGTGGGCGAGTTTCGCCACCGCGCCGATGTCGCCGGCAGGCACCTCCGCCACCGTCACGTGGTCCTTCCCCTTCATGTCGAACAGCTGCCCGACCCGCTCCTCCGAGTTCCGCGTGGCGTTGTGGATGGCCGAATCGGGCCGCAGCCGGCCCGAGTAGACCCGGAACAGGTTGATGCGTCCGACGAACGGGTCGGAGACGGTCTTGAACACGAGTGCGGTGAGCGGTCCGGACGGGTCACACGCGCGTTCCTCCTCGGCGCCGCCCTTCTTGGTGACCGCGACGGGCGGCCGGTCGAGCGGCGACGGGAACGCGTCGGCGACGAAGGCGGTGATCCGGTCGGCGCCGATCCCATGGGAGGCGGAGGCCACCATCACGGGCGCGAATCGCGCGGCGGCCAGGCCGGCCTTGACGCCGTCCACGATCTGCTCGCGCGAGAGCTCTCCCGATTCGAGGTAGGTCTCGAGCAGCGCGTCGTCGGCCTCGGCGACGGCGTCCATCAGCCGCTCGCGCAGCGGATCGGCCTTCGCGGCGAGGTCGTCCGGCCAGTCGCCCTCCGTGCCGGCGGGCGCGGCGCCGTCGTAGGTGTACGCGCGGTGGGAGAGCAGGTCCACGATCCCCTTGAAGTCGTGCTCCTCGCCGATGGGGAACTGCACCGGCGCCACCTGCGTGCCGAAGGCCTTCACCAGTTCGTCCAGCGTCCGTTCATATGACGCGCGCTCCCGGTCCATCTTGTTGATCACGACGGCGCGGGGGAGCCCGGCCTCGGCGGCCAGTTCCCAGACCACCTCGGTCTGAGCCTCCACGCCGTCGACGGCGGAGACGACGAACACGCACGCGTCGGCGGCCCGGAGCGCGCCGCGGACGTCGCCGATGAAGTCGGCATAGCCGGGCGCGTCGAGCACGTTGATCTTGACGCCGTTGGTCTCGATGGGCGCCATGGACAGCGACACGCTGATGCCGCGGCGAACCTCTTCGGGATCGTGGTCGGAGACCGTGTTGCCGTCCTCGACCCGGCCCATCCGCGTGACGGCGCCTGAGGCGAACAGCATCGCCTCCATGAGGGAGGTCTTGCCCGCGCCGCTATGGCCGACGAGAAGGACGTTGCGGATGTTCGAAGGCTCGTAGACGTTCATCGAATCCCTTCCTGCCGTCGCTGTCGGATGGAGGTGCCCCGCCCCCGTGCGATCGGCACCCCCTCGCCTCCGGGCCGGCGCCGCCGCGGTCGCGGCCGGCCGGCATCCGGCACGTGCCCCATCCTATATGGGCAGGTCATGGGCGGCCGGGGGCCGCTCGGCTGCGGGGCCCCGAACCAAGCCGCTGCCAGCGGTGATGGTAGGCTCCGCCTCGATGGCAGCCCGGATCCGTTCGCGTTCGACGGCCATCCTTCTGCTGGCCCTGGCGTTCACGGGCGGCGCGGCGGCCGCGGTCGTGCTGCGGCATCGGGTGGTCGCGGGCGCGCTCGCGCTGATCGGGGGCGCGCTGATGCTCTGGGGCTGGTACGCGGCCGACAGGGAGCGCACGGCACGGGCCCGTTTCGCGGCCATGCTGGTCGATCCCGTCTTCGACACGAGCATCCTGGCCGCGATCGCCTGGGTCGCCCGGACCGCCGAGCCGGCCGTGGGCGCGCTCGCGCTCGTCGCGCTGGGCACGTGCTACCTCGCAGCCTACGAGCGGGCCCGGGCCGACGCGCTCGGCTTCCGAACCTTCGAGAGCGTCGGGTACCGCGCCGCGCGTTCGGCACTGATCGGCCTGGCGCTCGTCACGGGCTGGATGTCCGCGGCGCTCTCCGTGCTGGTGGCGGTCTCGGCCGTCGCCGTGGCGGTCCGCGCGATGAACGTCGCGGTCCAGCATCGGTCCTCGCCCATGACCGCGACCGGCGAACCGGCGACCGGCTCGACCCCGTGAGCGCCGCAGCGGATCTGGCCGCCGCGCTCACGATGCGCGGCGCCGAATGGATCGGCATGCGCGTTCCGCGCGGCGCGGGCCTCGCCGGCGCTCGCGCCTTCATGCGCATGCAGTACCGGCGTTCCGAGTCCCAGCGACAGGTGGTCGCCGGCAACCTCGCCCGCGTGCTGGGGCACCCTCCCGATTCGGAGATCGTGCAACTCGCGACGCGGGAGGCCTTCGATCTCTACGCGCGGTACTGGTACGAGACCTTCGCGCTGCGGTCCATGTCGTCGGAGGAGGTGTCGCGGCGGTTCTCGGTGACCGGAGTCGAGCACATCGACGACGCGCTCGCCGGCGGGCGAGGCGTGATCATGGCCCTTCCGCACATGGGGAACTGGGACGCCGCCGGCCACTGGCTCGCCATCTCCGGGTACCGGATGACGGCCGTGGCGGAGGAGCTGAAGCCGAAGGCGGTCTTCGATCTCTTCTACCGGCACCGCCGGGCGCTCGGCATGGACATCGTGCCGCTCACGGAGGGCGGTCGGGTCGCGGAGCGCCTGGTCATGGTGCTTGCGGAGAACCGGATCCTGACCCTCCTGGCGGACCGCAACCTGTCCGGGCGGGGCGTGGAGGTCGAGATGTTCGGCGAGGCCAGGAGGCTCCCGTCCGGTCCGGCGCTGCTCGCGCTCACCACCGGCTCGCCGCTGCTGCCGGCGTGCGTCTACACGACGGCCGAGGGCTGGCACACGCAGATCGACCCGCCGCTCGAGATCGAGCGCACGAACCAGTTGCGGGCGGACGTCACCACGATCACGGAGATCCTGGCGCGTCGATTCGAACGGTCCATCTCCGCCGCGCCGTCGGACTGGCACATGTTCCAGCCGGCATGGGACACGCCGCCGGCGATCGCCACCGGTGAGGCGGCGAGGGCCGAACCGACCGAGGTCGCCGCGGCCGCACCGTGAGGGTCGCGCTCGTCTGCCCGTACGCCTGGGACCGGCCGGGCGGCGTGCAGGTCCATGTCCGCGAGCTTACTCTGGCGCTCCGCGAGCGGGGTCACCAGGCGGTGGTGCTTGCGCCGTCGGCGGGCCCGATGGGGGAGCCGGGCGCCATCAGGGCCGGGCGGGCGCTGGCCATCCGGTACCAGGGAACGGTGGCGCCGATCGCGCCCTCGCCGCTCGCGATCACGCCGATCCGGCGCGCGATCCGTTCGTTCGGGCCCGACGTCCTCCACGTGCACGAGGCGCTGGTGCCGTCCACGTCGATGTACACCGTGCTCGGGGCGTCCAGGCGGGTGCCCGTCGCCGCGACGTTCCACGCGTATGCCGAACGATCGCCCCTGCTGTCGGCCGCCGCGCCGGTCCTGCGGCCGATCTGGCGGCGCTTGGACGTCCGCATCGCGGTGTCGGAGGCGGCCCGCGGCTTCGTCGGGGATCGGTTCGCCGGGGAGGTCAGGGTCGTGCCCAACGGCTGCGACGTCGGTGCGTTCGCCTCGGCCCTATCGGACCGAGAGGCCGAAGGCCGCAGGCCGGAGGGCGACGGCCCGCGGATCCTCTGGGTGGCGCGGCTCGACCCGCAGAAGGGGTTCGCCGACGCGCTCCGCGCGTTCGAACTGGTGCTTCGCGAGGGGCCGGGAGCCACGCTGACCGTCGCCGGGGACGGTCCCGACCGAAGCGCGATCGATCGCCTTCCGGCCCCGGCGGGGGACCGCGTCGAGATGCTCGGCGCGGTCCCGCACGACCGGCTGGCCGCGCTGTTCGGGCGATCGGACGTCTTCGTCTCGCCCGCCCGAGGGCAGGAGAGCTTCGGCATGACGCTGGTCGAGGCCATGGCGGCCGGTGTCCCCGTGGTCGCGTCGGACATCCCGGGCTACCGGGAGGTGGTCCGCGACGGGGTCGACGGTCTCCTGGTCCCGCCGGGCGACCCGGCCGCGCTCGCCGGGACGATCATGCGGGTCACAAAGGACGCCGGCCTAGCGGCCCGGCTCCGAGACGCGGGGCCCTCCCGCGCGCGGCGGTTCGACTGGGCAACGGTCGTGCCGGAGCTAGAAGCCGCCTACGAGGACGCCATCCGCCACCGGGGGCGGACCTCTGGCCGCTGAAGTCCGCTCCGGCGTACGGCGGCGCTGCCTGTAACATTCGAACGTGGTCTGGCTCTGGATCCTGCTCGGCCTGCTCGTCCTCGCCGCCCTGTACGCGATCTTCACGTACAACCGGCTGGTTCGGGCGCGCGTCCGCGTCGACAACGGGTGGTCGCAGATCGACGTCCAGTTGCGGCGCCGGTACGACCTGATCCCGAACCTCATCGAGGCGGTCAAGGGCTACGCCGCCCATGAGCGCGAGGTGTTCGAGGAGGTCACGAACGCCAGGACGCAGGCGCAGGGCGCCACCACCGTGCAGGGCCAGGCGGCCGCTGAGAACGAGCTCACCCGTTCGATCCGCCAGCTGTTCGCGGTCGCGGAGAACTATCCCGAGCTGAAGGCCAGCCAGAACTTCCTGGCGCTGCAGGAGGAGCTGACGGGCACGGAGTCGAAGATCGCCTTCTCCCGCCAGTTCTACAACGATCAGGTGGCGAACCTGAACACCCTCATCGGGACCTTCCCGTCGAACATCATGGCGCGGCTCGGCAACTTCACGCCGCGCGAGTTCTTCGAGATCGACGACCCGGCCAAGGGGCCGGTGCAGGTCCAGTTCTAGGGCACCGGCACGGCGTTGTACGAACGGATCGCCAGCAACCGCCGCAAGACCATCCTGGTGATCGTCCTGGCCCTCGTGTTCACGGGGGCCGTCGGCTTCCTCATCGGCTACCTGATCGGGCAGGGGTCGTTCGCCGTCAGCCTGACGGCGCTGATCATCGGCCTGTTGATCGCCGGGTTCGGCGCGTTCTGGTCCTACCGATACGGCGACCAGGTCGTCCTCCGAGCCTCGCGCGCGCAGGCGGTGACGCCCGAACAGGAACCGAGGCTCCACAACGTGGTCGAGGGCCTGGCCATCGCGGCGGGACTGCCGAAGCCGGCGGTGTACGTCGTGCCCGAACAGGCGCCGAACGCGTTCGCCACCGGCAGGGATCCCGAGCACTCCTCGGTCGCGGTGACCCGAGGGCTGCTCGACATGATGAACCGCGTCGAGCTCGAGGGCGTCGTCGGCCACGAGATGGCGCACGTGAAGGACCGGGACATCCTGCTGGCGACCGTGGTGGCCACGCTCCTGGGCTCGGTCGTGCTGCTCTCGGAGTTCATGCTGCGCTGGTTCTTCTGGGGCGGCATGGGACGGGGCCGCGATCGCGACGCCGGCGGCGCGCAGGGCTACGCGATCCTCGCCGCCGTCGGCCTCGTCGTCGCGATCATCACCCCGTTCGTGGCCCAGGCCATCAAGATGGCCATGTCGCGCCAGCGTGAGTTCCAGGCCGACGCCGAGGGGGTCATGCTCACGCGGTACCCGCCCGGCCTGGCGTCCGCCCTCAAGAAGATCGCCGGGGACCCCGCGCCGATGCGGTACGTGAACAACGCCACGGCGCACCTGTGGCTCAACCAGCCGTCCCGCGTGCACGGCGAGGGATACCACTGGTGGGAGGGCATGTTCTCCACGCACCCGCCGATCCAGGAGCGCATTCGCCGGCTCGAGGAGATGTGACCGGGCGGATAGCGAAGGTGTGACAAAGCGCGCGAAGGTCGTTGAGCGGGACGTAACCCACCGTTACCATCGGGCGCAGTTTCAACTTCGCCGTCGGGCGAACAACCAACGGAGGTGACTCCAGCCTTGGCCATGACCGGACGCGGCAGAACGGTGCTGTCGATGCTTGTCGTCGCGGCGATCGTCGTCGGCGTGGTCGCAGTCCTGGTGCTCGGCGGCAAGGCATCCGGACCCCAGGCCGACGACAACGGCGGCAACGGCGGAACGGGAGGCGGCCAGCCCGCCACCACCAGCCCGCCGCCGGCGGAATGCCCGCTCACCGGGCTGAAGCCCGAGGGCGGTTCCGTGCCGAACCGCCCGGCGCTCGCCGTGAAGGTCGAGAACCTCCCCGCAGCCCGCCCGCAGACCGGCCTGTCGTGGGCGGACCTGGTCTACGAGGAGCCCGTCGAGGGCGGCATCACGCGGTTCATCGTGGTCTACCAGTGCAAGAACGCCTCGCGGATCGAGCCGGTCCGCAGCGCCCGGCTCACCGACCCTCCGATCCTCAAGCAGTTCGGCCGCCCGATCTTCGGCTACGCCGGAGCCGTCCCGGCCGTCGTGAAGGCGGTCAGGGCCGCCGGGATCACCGACGTGAACTTCAACATCGCCCCGCAGGCATATCACCGAGATCCCTCCCGCCAGGCGCCGCACAACCTGTACACGAGCACCGACGAGCTGTACCGGGCGGCGCGCCGCACGGGCGGCATCCCGCCGGCGCTGTTCACCTACTCCACCGACGTGCCCGCCGGCGCCCATGCGGCCTCGTCGGTGCACATCCCGTTCTCCGCGTACTCGGACGTCTTCTGGCGCTGGGACGCGTCGAAGTCCCAGTGGCTCCGCTTCTACGGCACCACGCCGGCCACCTACTCGAACGGCCAGCAGATGGCCTTCCGCAACGTGGTGGTGCAGATGGTCAGGGTGAAGATGACCGACATCACCGACGCGAACGGGATGCACTCGCCGCTGGCGATCACCACGGGCAGCGGGACCGTCTACGTGCTCCGCGACGGCAAGGTCATCAAGGGCACATGGTCCCGTCCGCGCCAGTCGGACCGCACGGTCCTGAAGGACGCCCAGGGGAACGTGATCCCGCTGACGCCCGGCCCCACGTGGATCGAACTGGCGCCGCAGCGGACGCAGATCACGGTCAGGTAGTCACGCCGGGCGTTTGCGAGCCAGGTACGGCCCGAGCAGCAGCGCGTCCATCCCCGTGTTGAGGTAGTCCTCCACCGCCTCCGCCGGGCGGTGCACGATCGGTTCCCCGCGCAGGTTGAACGACGTGTTCAGCACCACGGGCACGCCGGTGCGGCGTTCGAACTCCGAGATCAGGCGATGGAAGGCGCCGCCGTTCCCGTCCGGCGTCACCGACTGGAGCCGCCCCGTTCCGTCGACGTGCGTCACAGCGGGGATCACGTCGCGCTTGTCCTGGTGGATCGGCAGGACCAGCAGCATGAACGGGTTCGTGGCATAGCCTTCGAAGTACTCGCCGCCCCGCTCGTCCAGCACCGCCGGGGCGAAGGGCCGGAAGCCCTCGCGGTGCTTGACCTGGGCGTTCACGATGTCCTTCATCTCGGCCTTGCGCGGATCGGCCAGGATCGAACGCGCTCCAAGCGCGCGAGGCCCCACCTCCGCGGCGCCGGCGAACCAGCCCACGATCTGCGATTCGGACAGCAACTCCGCCGCGGAGGCGGCTGGATCGGTCACCTCTTCGAACGGCACGCCGCGCGCCTCGAACGCCGCGCGGAGATCGATGTCGTCGTACGAGGGACCGTAGAACGCATGCTCCATCCGCCACTCGCGCGGCTTCCCCATCTCCACGTGCCAGACGTGCAGCGCGGCCCCGAGCGCGTTGCCGGCATCCCCGGCGGCCGGCTGGATGAAGATCCGTTCGAACGGCGTCTCCCGGAGCAGCCGCGCGTTCATCACCGAATTGAGCGCGACGCCCCCCGCCATCGCGAGGTTCGCCGAGCCGGTCGTCGCGTGGAGCGCTCGAGCCATGTGGAGCGCCGCCTCCTCGGTCACCGTCTGCACCCCGAACGCGACGTCCTCGTGGTGCTTCGTGATCTCGCTCTCCGGCACCCGCGGCGGGCCGAACAGGTCCAGGTAGCGCTTCGACAATGGACCGGATTCGACCTGGTAGCGGAACCACGAGAGGTTCACCTCGAAGCCGCCGTCGTCGTGGAGCCGCACGAAGTCCCGGAACACCGGCGCATAGCGGTCGGTGCCGTACGGCGCGAGGCCCATGACCTTGCCCTCGTCCGCGTTCGGATGGAAGCCGAGCCATCCGGTGACGGCCGTGTAGACCTCGCCGAGCGAATCGGGATTGCGGATCTCCTTCAGCGTCTCCAGGCGCGAACCCCTGCCCAGCCCGAACGTCGTGGACAGCATGTCGCCGCCCCGGTCCAGGGTGAGCACGGCGGCGTCCTCGAACCCGCTGGGGAAGAACGCGGCGGCGGCATGCGCCTGGTGGTGCCCGACGTTCGCCACGCGTCCGCCGTAGCCCCAGCGCTTCGCGAAGTCACGCTGCTTCCTCGCGAGCATCAGATCCACGTAGGTCTGCGCGGCCAGCCGCCTCGGCGCGAGCCGTTTGACGGCGTCGGTCAGGCCGCGGGCGTAGTCGACGCCGGCGCGGTGCGCGAACACCACGACGTCGACATCGGCGATCGAGATGCCGCCCTGACGCAGGCAGAACTCGATCGCGGCGTCCGGGAACGCCTTCGTGTGCTTCTCGCGGTTGAAGCGCTCTTCCTCGATGAAGGCGACCGGAACCCCGTCGCGCACCAGCGCGGCCGCCGTGTCGTGGGAGAAGCAGTTGATCCCGAGGACGTCCATCGGGCGGCAGAGCCTATCGGGTCGGCGTGACGAAAGGGCGGGGCCGCCGCTCGTTTGAAGGGGACAGGGCCCGGCCGGTCGCGCGCGGGCCGGCAGTAGACTTCGAAGGCAGGACGGCGAGGAGGGACACCATGGGGACCATCGAGACCGAAACCGGCACGCTCCGGGTCAAGACCGGGCTGGCCGAGATGCTCAAGGGCGGCGTGATCATGGACGTCACCACGGCGGACCAGGCGAAGATCGCCGAGGACGCCGGCGCGGTGGCGGTCATGGCCCTGGAGCGCGTGCCCGCCGACATCCGCAAGGAGGGCGGCGTCGCGCGCATGGCCGACCCGACGAAGGTCGAGGAGATCATGCAGGCGGTCTCCATCCCGGTCATGGCGAAGGTGCGCATCGGGCACTTCGTCGAGGCGCAGATCCTGCAGGCGCTCGGGGTCGATTACATCGACGAGTCGGAGGTGCTCACGCCGGCCGACGAGGAGCACCACATCGACAAGTGGAAGTTCACCGTTCCGTTCGTCTGCGGCGCTCGCGACCTGGGCGAGGCGCTTCGCAGGATCGCCGAGGGCGCCGCGATGATCCGCACGAAGGGCGAGCCGGGAACGGGCAACGTCGTGGAGGCCGTGCGCCACATGCGGAAGGTCACCTCGCAGATGCGCGCGCTGACGGTTCTTTCGGAAGATGAGCTGGCCCGTGCCGCGAAGGACCTGGGCGCGCCGCTGGACCTGGTGCGGAACGTCGCGGCGACCGGCAGGCTCCCCGTCGTGAACTTCTCCGCCGGCGGGCTCTCCACCCCGGCCGATGCGGCGCTCATGATGCAGCTCGGCTGCGACGGCAACTTCGTCGGCAGCGGCATCTTCAAGAGCGAGGACCCGGCCATCCGGGCGCGCGCGATCGTGGAGGCGACGACGCACTTCAACGACCCGGACGTCCTGGCGAAGATCTCGCGTGGACTGGGGGAGCCCATGAGAGGGCTGGCCATCGACACCATCCCCGAGACGGAGATCATGCAGAACCGCGGTTGGTAAAGCACCTTTACCAGTCGTCGCGATCGGAGGGGGAGGAAACGACGTGAATCGTGTCGTGCATTTCGAATTCAGCTCGCCGGACCCGGATCGCGCGTCGGCGTTCTATCGCGATCTGTTCGGTTGGGAGATCCAGAAATGGGACGGACCGGCCGAGTACTGGCTGGTGAACAGCGCCTCGCTCGGCGACATCGGGATCGACGGCGGGTTCATGCGGTCGATGGACGATTCGGCGCGCACGATCGTCACGGTCGACGTCGACTCCGTCGACGACATGATCGCGAAGGTCGAAGCCGCCGGTGGATCGGTCGCGCTGCCCAAGCAGACGATCCCGGGCGTGGGCTACCAGGCGTACTGCGTCGATCCAGACGGGACGATCTTCGGGATCCACCAGCGCGACGACTCCGCCGGATAGCGTCGGCTACAGACCCGACACGGCCACCTGGAGCGTCCGCTCAGCCGCTCGATCCAGTTCCTCGGATCGCCCCTTGAACGCCGTGTAGAGCTGCGCGTCGAGCCCGACGTGCAGCCCGTAGCACCGCACCCGCGCGTCGAGGTCGTCGTCGCCGAAGCGGGCACGGGCCAGGTGGCGGATGTCGCCGGGATCGATCCCGGGGTGCCACGGCGCCCAGAAGAGCAGCCACGCGATGTCGTAGACCGGATCGCCGACGAGCGAGTTCGCCCAGTCGAGGACCCCTGAGATCCGGCCATCCAGAACGAACACGTTCCGCGCCGTGAGATCAGCGTGTATCAGTCGACGACGTTCGGGGCCGGTCGGCGCGGCGTCCGTGAGTGCTGCGAAGCACTCGTCGAAACGTTCACGGGCGCCCGGCCGGGACGCCAGCGCCTCGCGCCACCCGCGGATCCGTGGATCCAGAGGCTCATCGGCGATCGCGAGCAGCCACTCGCGCCACGACGCATGGGGCGCTGAGCCGTTCGGGATCCACCGCCCATACCCCGTTCCGGGCAGTTCGATCTCGCGCATTGCCGCGAGCGCATCGAACAGGTCGGGGAGCACACTTCGCCAGCCAGGGCGGTCGAGGCCCTCGATGAAAGTGCCGTGGATCCGTTCCGAGATCGCGTACGGGGCGCCGCCCGCCTCCCCGATCTCCACGATCGCCGGCACCGGGAGGCCGTCGCGCCGCCATGAGGCGGCAACCCGGTCTTTCTCGTAGTCCTCGACGGTGGAACCGATCCGGATCACCAGGTCGCGACCGGCGGCGCGGAAGGCGAACGCGCGAGACCATTCTCCGCCGGGGAGCGCAACGAGGTCGGTCACACCTTCGAAGCGGCCCGCGAGCAGTGTTTCGACCGCGTCACGCGCCGGGATGAGTGGATCGCCCACGCGACGATGGTCGCAGCGTGGCCAAACTCAGAGCTCGCGCCGCGCTGCGAGCCGAACAGCGAACCACAGCGCCAGCGCGCCCCCGAGGAGCGCGGTGGACGTTGCCCGCAGGTAGTCGGCCGCGTGTGCGCCCCGAGCAAGCGCGTCGAGCGCGCCGACCAGTTCGCTCGGCATCCACGGCCCCACGCCCCGGACGAGACCGGCGATGGGCAGGGCGATGAGGATCGCGAGCGACAGCATCACCACGGCGAGCGTGCCCCGGGCGATCGCAGCCGAGAGCGCGACGACCGCGACGGCGAACGCCAGATAGATCACGCCGAACGCCATGCCGGCCAGCATCGCGCCGGTACTGAGACGTCCGATGAGCACGACCGTCTCGTACCAGGCGGCCAGCGACCCGGCGAGGAACGCCCCGGCGGCGGCCACCGCGCTCACCCAGAACCGCGGCGCGAGGATCCGCCAGAGGGAATCGGTCCGCGTCCGCAGGAACGCCCCGATCTCCGGCCTCGCGTCGAAGGTCAGCGCCCCTGCGGCCACGACCACGACCACCACCAAGCCGATCTGCGAGGCGTTCTTGATGTAGTTCGAGATCCCGTCCGCAGGAACCGCCGGCGGGATCGTGATCTGCAGGTTCCCAGAGCCGAACCGCCGGAGGATGTCGCTCGCATATCGCGCCAGCGGCGGCCCCGTCAGCCCGAAGAACAGGTACACGGCCGCCAGCGCGATCCATCGCCGCGTGCGGAGGAGCCGAAGCCACTCCAGGCGCCAGAGCGTCATCGGGCGCCGCCGTGGCGGAGCCGCCGCGGCCGGTGCGTCCGTCACGTCCGTCACGACGTGAGCTCCAGGAATACCCGTTCCAGGTCGATCGCCTCGGGCTCGACGCTCGCGATCCGTGCGCCCGTCCCGGCCAACACGGGGATCATCGCGCGTTCGGCGTCATCGGCCGACGCCACACCGATGCGAACGACCCCCGGTCCATCGTTCTGCGCCACCGAGCGCACCCACGGCTGGGCACGCAGGGCCGCAACGACCTGTTCGACGCCGTCACGGACGTGGATCCGGTACTCGGGCGCCACCGTGCCCGAGAGGAGTCCGGTCATCGTTCCCTGGTACAGCAGGCGACCGGCGCGCAGGACGCCCACGGTGTCGCACACACGCTCGACGTCGGCCAGGATGTGACTGGAGAACAGGACGGTGCTCGTTCCGCGCAAGCGGGCGATCAGGTCCAGGACGTCGCGACGACCGGCCGGGTCCAGCGCGGATGCGGGTTCGTCGAGGAGCAGGAGCTCGGGGTCGCCGACGATCGTGGCCGCCAGGCCGAGCCGCTGCAGCATCCCGCGCGAGAACCCGCCGACCCGTCGGCCGGCCGCGTCCTCCAGGCCGGCGGCACGGATCGCGCCGTCGACCCGGTCGGCGGGCGCGTCCGGCGCCACCATCGTCCGCGCGAGGTCCACCACCTCGCGCGCCGTGAGCCATGGATCGAATCGTGGCGTGTCGGGCAGGACCGCCACCTTCCGCCGCGGGACCGCCAGATCGACCGTCCCGGCCGTCGGCCGACGAAGGCCCGACAGGATCCCGAGCAGGGTCGTCTTGCCTGCGCCGTTCGGACCGACCAGACCGTAGACGGTTCCTCGCGGGACCTCGATGCCCACGTCGTCCAGGGCGACGTGGGACCCGTACTCCTTGCGGAGCGACGCCGTGCGAACGGTGGGTGGCGATTCCGGAGGCGGAGCACCGACGGCCATGCGGTGTCAGCTGCGGTCGCGGCCCACGAGCAGGTACACGATGCCGCCCAGCGGGATCGAGATGGCCACGATGATCGCCCACGCCCACTTCGGGATTCCCCGGACCTTCGATCTGGCGATGTCGACCCAGCAGAAGACGACGAACGCGAGGCAGAGGACCAGGATCGGCGCGAGCGCGGCCCAGCTCACGGCCGAACGCTACACCGGCCGGCGCGGTCGGTCACGCCACGCGGGCTATCATCGGTCGCGTGATGAAGGCGGGCGTTCTTGCACTTCAGGGCGACTTCCGGGAGCACGCGGCGATGTTCTCGTCGGCCGGCGCAACGCCCGCCGAGGTCCGCACGCCCGAAGAGCTGTCGACCGTGGATGTGCTGGCGATCCCGGGCGGCGAGTCGACGACGATATCGAAGCTCGCCCGGCTCGCGGGCCTCGTCGAGCCGATCCGCGAGCGCGCCGCCGCCGGCATGCCGATCCTGGGCACGTGCGCCGGCATGATCGTGATGGCCGACGAGGTCCTGGACGGCGAACCGTTGCTGGCGCTCATGGACGTCGCCGTCCGGCGCAACGCCTACGGGCGTCAGGTGGACAGCTTCGAGACGGATGTCGAGGTCAAGGACGTCGGCGGCGTCCGGGCCGTGTTCATCCGGGCGCCGGCCGTCGAGCGCGTCGGGACCGCGGTCGAGGTCCTGGCCGAGCTGGATGGCAAGCCGATCCTGGTCCGTCAGGGCGCCCTGCTCTCCGCGGCCTTCCATCCCGAGATCGCCGGCGACGACCGTCTGCACCGGCTGCTCCTCGGGATGGCCGGCTGAGTCTGCGCGGTATCCTCGACCGGTCATGTCCGGTCATTCCAAGTGGAGCACGATCAAGCGCAAGAAGGGCGCCGCGGACGCCAAGCGCAGCCAGATGTTCGCCAAGCTCCTTCGGGCCGTCGAGGTCGCCGCGCGCGAGGGCGGGCCGAACGTCGACGGGAACATGACGCTGGCGGCGGCGGTCGAGAAGGCCCGGGACAACTCCGTTCCCTGGGACAACATCGAACGCGCCATCAAGCGCGCCGCGGGCGAAGGCGACGGGGGAGCGAGGTTCGAGGACGTCATGTACGAGGGCTACGGCCCGGCGGGCGTCGCGTTCCTCGTCCACGCGCTCACGGACAACCGGAACCGGACCGGCCAGGAGGTTCGGCACGCGTTCACGCGTGGCGGCGGCAACATGGCGGACCCCGGCAGCGTCGCGTGGCAGTTCACCCGCAAGGGCATGATCGTGCTCGAGAAGACCACGTCGCCCGACGAGGACCGCCTCCTGGAGGTGCTGATGGAGGCCGGTGCGGACGACCTTCGCGACGCCGGCGAGCAGTGGGAGATCGTGACCGAACCGGAGGACCTCGCCGCGACGCGGAAGGCCCTGCAGGACTCGGGCGTGCAGATCGATTCGGCCGACCTCACCATGATCCCCCAGAACGACGTGCCGGTGGACGGCGACAAGGCCGGTGCGGTCCTTCGGCTGTACGAGGCGCTGGAGGACCTGGACGACACGCAGGCCGTCTACGCGAACTTCGACATCCCCGAGGAGATCCTCGCCCAGGTCGGCTGACGTGCCCGTCCAGGTGCGGACGGCTGAGCCCGACGACGTCGAAAGCATCGTGGTTCTCGCCATCGAGCTGCACGAGTTCACCGCGCGTGGCGTTCCCGACCGGCTGCGGATCCCGGACGAGTACGACCTCACGACGCTCCGCACGTTGGTCGAAGGCACGATCGCCGACCCGGAGTCGGCGTTTCTCGTGGCCGTGGACGGTGGCGAGACGGTGGGGTTCGCGGAGCTCCACGCGGCGAGCGATCCCGACGATCCGGTCGTTCAGCCCTGCCGGTATGTACGGCTCCAGAGCCTGATCGTCACCGAGCGCCGCCGTGGGCGCGGGATCGGGCGGCTGCTGGTCGAGGCGTCGAAGGCGTGGGCGGCGGGCCGGGGCATCCACGACGTTCGACTCAGCTGCTGGGAGTTCGATGGAGGACCGGAGCCGTTCTATCGGGCGCTCGGCTTCCGGACCGTGAGGCGGGAGATGGCCCGGACGGCCGGTGATTGAACGGCCCGCTCGCGCCGGGTAGGCTCCATCGCACGTATGTTCGAACGAACCGTCATGGGCGTGGACCCGGGTACGCGCGCGCTCGGGCTGGCGATCGTGCGGGGAAGCGGGTCTGGTCGCGCGCACGTGGCCTGGTCGGCCACTGTTTCCACCGCCGCGTCCCTGCCCCCGGCTGAGCGACTGCGGAGACTGGCGGGCGCGGTTCGGGTCGCCATCGCGGAGCATCGTCCCGAGGCGCTGGCGATCGAGCGGCTCCTGTGGAATCGAAACGTCGGGTCCGCCATGGAGGTGGCCCGCGCCTCGGGAGCGATCATGGCAGCAGCCGCGGAGGCCGGTGTCGCCGTCGAGGAATACGCTCCGCTCGAGGTGAAGATGGCCGTGACGGGCGCGGGCAACGCGTCGAAGGAGCAGGTTCGCCGCGCCCTTGAGCGCGTGCTCGGCACCTCCGGCGTGCCCGAGCAGCCCGACGCGGCCGACGCGGTGGCGGTCGCGGTCTGCCATCTCCAGCAGTCGCGGCTCCGGCGGCTCACGCGCGAGGCGGCCACCCGGTGATCTCGTTCCTGCAGGGCACGATCGCGGAGAAGGGCGCGGGGCGGGTCGTGATCGACGTGGGCGGCGTGGGATACGACGTGCTGGTGCCGACCCAGACGCTCGCCACGGTGCCGCCGACCGGGCGGCCCGTCCGCCTGTTCACGCGCCTGTCGGTCCGCGACGACGGCATGACGCTGTTCGGGTTCGCCTCGACGGACGAGCGGATGCTGTTCGACCACCTCGTGACCGTCACCGGCGTCGGGCCGAAGCTCGCGCTCGCGGTGCTCTCGGTGCTGACGCCGGACGCGCTGCGCCGCGCGATCGCCACCGGGGACGCCGCAGTCCTGACGCAGGTGCCGGGAATCGGGAAGAAGGGCGCGGCCAGGATCATCCTCGACCTGAAGGACCGCCTCGGCGTGGGCGGAGACGAGGTGGTGAGCGGACCGGTCTCGGAGGTGCGTGAGGCGCTGCTCGCGCTCGGGCTCTCGCCCGAGGAGGCCCGTGAGGCCATCGCGGCGCTCCCCGCCGACGGCGAACGGCCGGTCGAGGACCTGCTCCGCGACGCGCTCAGGAGCGTGGGACGATGACCCGCGTGGCAACCGACGGCGAGGAGGATGTCCGGATCGTCGCACCCGACCTCCAGGACGAGGAACGGGCGTTCGACGCGGCGCTCCGCCCGCGATGGCTGCGCGAGTTCGTCGGCCAGTCGAAGGTCAAGGAGCAGCTGGCACTGCTGATCGACGGGGCGCGGGGCCGTGGCGAGTCGGTGGATCACATCCTGCTGTCGGGCCCGCCCGGTCTGGGGAAGACCACGCTCGCGGGCATCGTGGCGAACGAGCTCGGCGTGGACTTCAGGCCCACCAGCGGCCCGGCGCTGGAGCGCGCCGGGGACCTCGCGGCGATCCTGACCAACCTCGAGGAGGGCGACGTCCTGTTCGTCGACGAGGTGCACCGGATGAAGCGGCCAGTCGAGGAGGTGCTCTATCCGGCCATGGAGGACTTCAAGCTCGACGTGGTGATCGGCAAGGGCCCGAGCGCCCGTTCGATCCGGCTGGACCTGCCCCGGTTCACGATGATCGCGGCGACCACCAGGCCGGGCCTGATCACCCTGCCGCTGCGCGAACGGTTCGGCTTCTCGCCCCGGCTGGACTATTACTCGGCCGACGACCTGACCAGCGTCGTCGCTCGCTCGGCCGGGATCCTGGGGGTCGAGGTCGAACAGGCTGGTGCCGCCGAGATCGCCGGGCGCTCACGCGGAACCCCCCGGATCGCCAACCGCCTGCTCCGACGGGTGCGCGACTGGGCGCAGGTCAGGGGCGACGGCCGGCTCAGCAGCGACGCGGCGCATGCGGCGCTCGAACTGTTCGAGGTCGATCCGCTCGGTCTGGACAAGCTCGACCTGGCGATCCTTCGGACCATCATCGAGAAGTTCCACGGCGGTCCGGTCGGCCTTTCGACGCTCGCCGCGGCGGTCGGCGAGGAGCAGGACACGGTCGAGGACGTGTACGAGCCCTACCTCATGCAACTCGGGTTCCTCAAGCGAACGCCCCGCGGGCGGGTCGCGACGCGGGCCGCGCACGAGCACCTGGGCCACCGGCCGCCCGAGCGGGATCCGGGTCTCTTCTGACCCGCCGCGTCCGGGCTACGCTCCTCGGTGGCATGGATCTCAGCGGACTCGGCCGGGCGCTGCTCGCCACGGCGGTGGTGCTCGCGATCGCCGGCGTCCTGCTGATGCTGATGGGCCGTGGCGTCCTGCCGCGCCTGCCCGGAACTGCCGTCTTCGGAAAGGGCGGCGTGCGCGGCTTCGTCCCGATCGGCCTGTCCATCCTGCTCTCGGTGGTGCTGACGATCGCGCTCAACCTGTTCTTCAGGCGCTGAACCGCCTGCGGGGCCGCGTCCCCGAGCGGACGGTTGCGACGCTCCGCGACCCGGCCATACACTGAACAGTCAGCTCGACGGCGGTTACTATTGCCGCCGTTCCTTCGCGGGCCGGCGATCCGAACAGCATGGGGGCGCCCGCGGCGAAATGGAGGAGATGTGTTCGCGAGCATCCTTGCGGCGGGAAGCACCAGTTCGAGCAGCAGCGGCCTGATCTCGATCCTGTTCCTGGTCGTCATGGTCGGCCTGCTCTACATGGTGATGATCCGTCCGCAGCAGCGGCGGGCCCGCCAGCAGAAGCAGCTGCAGTCCGAGGTCGGCGTCGGCGACGAGGTCGTGACGATCGGCGGCATCTACGGCGAGGTCACCGAGGTCGACGACGAGACCGTCGTGGTGGAGATCGCGGACGGCGTGGAGGTGCGGTTCATCCGCAATGCCATCGCCCGCAAGCTCCTGTTCGACGACGAGGGCGGGACGACGGACCGTGGCACGGGTGCGACGGCGAAGGATCAGGGGGCTTCCGGGTCGAAGTGACGCGCGGCCGTCCGGCGCGCATCTGTGGCGGTTCTGTGCGAACCGCCGATGCGAGATTCCTCCGGTAGACTCAGGCCAGGCGCCGTCACGGTCGGGCGACGGGATCGGACAATCGGAGTACATCGGGCCATGAAGCATGTCGAAACGAACCTGCAACGCATGAGGATCGCTGTTCCAACCGACCGTAGGTGCGTCATCGCGCTCCACACAGCACACGCGCGCCCGAACCACCCGGTGGTCTCGCTGTGAAGGGCACGCGGAACCTCGTCTGGTCACTGGTGTTCGTCGGCTCGTTGGTGTTCCTCACGCTGGTCGGGTTCGCGACCGGTTGGCTGAAGCCGCTCCTGGGGCTCGACCTCACCGGCGGGGTCTCCGTCGTGCTGAAGGGTCCGTCATCCGCATCGAAGGACGTCATGCAGCAGGCGTTGGAGAAGATCCGGCAGCGCGTCGACACCCTGGGCGTGGCCGAACCCGACATCAGCCTGCTGGGGTCGAACACCATCCAGGTGCAGCTGCCCGGTTTGGGCGGCCAGGGCAGCGTTCGCCAGGTCGGCTCGCAGTTCTGCGTCTACAACGCCGCCGGCAAGCAGCTTTCCTGCTACCGCGACGAGGAGATCGCCAAGGCGAAGGCCGAGCAGCTTTCCATTCAGCGCGTCCTCGACCTGATCGGTCAGACGGCCCGGCTGACACAGCGTCCGGTCCTGGCCGTCATCCAGCCCAGCACCGATCCGAAGAACATCTACAACACCATCACGCTCAACCCGAAGGGCCCCGACAACCAGCCGGTCGCCACGTACCTGGACGCCAACAACGACGGCCGCTTCAACAAGGGGACCGAGCCGATCTATCAGCTGGGGCCCGTCGTGATCAGCGGATCGAATCTGACCAAGGCGAGCGCCGTGTTCGTCTCCGGCGCCACGCAGACCACCAACCAGGCCGGCTGGGAGGTCGATTTCACCCTCGATGGCGACGGCACCAGGAAGTTCGCGGCCGCGACGCAGTCGCTGGTGAGCCAGCAGGCGCCGAAGAACCAGCTGGCCATCCTGCTGGACGGCGTCATCCAGGGCCAGCCGCCGCAGGTGATCCAGGCCATCACGAACGGCCGCGGGTCCATCACCGGCAACTTCACCGAGGCCCGGGCGAAGGATCTCGCGCTGCTGCTCCAGTCGGGCGCCCTGCCCGTTCAGCTGCAGCGCCTGCAGGTCGAAACCGTGAGCCCGACGCTGGGCAAGCAGTCGCTCCACCAAGGCCTCATCGCGGGCCTGGTCGGCCTGCTCGCACTGATGATCTACCTCGCCTTCTACTACCGCCTGTTGGGCGTCGTGACCTGGGTCGGCATGGCGATCTGGGCGACGCTCGCCCTCGGGTTGGTCTCGCTGCTGGGCCGAACCGCGGGATACGCGCTGACGCTGGCCGGCGTGGCCGGTCTGATCGTGTCGCTCGGTATCACGGCGGACTCCTACATCGTGTTCTATGAACGGCTGAAGGACGAGGACCGCAACGGCAAGACGATCCGCGCGGCCGTCCAGCCCGCCTTCAAGCGCGCCTGGCGCACGATCGTCGCGGCCGACATCGTCACGGGCATCGCGGCGGCCGTGCTGTACGTGGTCTCCATCGGTTCGGTTCGCGGATTCGCCCTGACGCTTGGTCTGTCGACCCTCCTCGACCTGTTCGTGGTGTGGTTCTACAAGCGGCCGACCGTGTTCCTGATGGCCAGGAGCGAACGGCTCACCGACATGCACGGGTTCGGGCTGCGCAGCGCCATGGCGGAGGACGAGCCCGACCTGCCGCCTCAGGCGCCGGTTCCGGTGGGGGTGTCGCGATGAACGCCCGCCGCGGGATCGCCACCTTCCGGGGCCACCGGGTTCCCCACATCGATTTCATCGGACGCCGCAAGCTCTGGTTCACCGTGTCCGGCATCCTGATCGGGCTGTCGTTGATCGGGCTGTTCGCCGTGGGACTCAAGTTCTCGATCGACTTCACGGGCGGCGCGCTGCTGCAGTTCCAGAACAAGAGCGGCGCCTCGGCGCAGGACTATCAGGCGGTCCTGTCCAGGTACGGCCTGAAGGACTCGACGGTCGAGATCATCAACGGCAACAAGGTTCAGATCAGGACGAAGAGCCTGGAGAACCTGACGAACACGACCACGCCGTCGCCGACCGGCACGGCATCACCGTCGCCCACCGCCAGCCCGTCACCGACGGCATCGCCGACGGCGACGGCCGGGCCGGGCGGCGCGTCGCCGTCCCCCACGGGGACACCGACGGCAAGCCCCACACCCACGGCCACCGCATCGCCGGCGACCATCTCCACCCAGAACCCGCCGTCCAGCCAGAACCTGGTCAACAACCAGGTGCGCACGGGGCTCGCGAGGGTGGCGGGCATCTCGCCGGATTCGATCGACGAGCAGGATGTGGGACCCACCTGGGGGAGTCAGATCTCCGCGAAGGCCTTCCAGGGCCTGCTGATCTTCCTGGTCCTGGTCGCCCTCTACATCGGGTTCCGCTTCGAGGTGAAGATGGCCGGGAGCGCCCTTGCCGCGCTCACCCACGACCTGATCATCACGGCGGGCATCTACGCACTGGTGGGCCGCGAGGTTACGCCGGCCGCCGTGATCGCGATCCTGACCATCCTCGGTTATTCGCTCTACGACACGGTCGTCATCTTCGACAAGATCAAGGAGAACACCGACCAGGCGGCGCTCGTCGCCCGCGAGACGTACGGCGGCGTCGTCAACATCTCGCTGAACCAGACCTTGATGCGTTCGGTGAACACCTCGCTGGTCGTGCTGCTGCCGATCGGTTCGTTGCTTCTGTTCGGCGGCTCCACGCTGAAGGACTTCGCGTTCGCGCTGTTCGTCGGTGTGGCGGTCGGCACCTACTCCTCGATCTTCGTGGCCTCGCCCATCCTGGTCACGTTCAAGGAGCGTGAGCCGAAGTACCAGCAGATCCGGACGCGCGCGACCCAGCGGGCCGCCGCGGGCAAGCCGTCCGCAGCGGCGAAGCCCGGCGCCGCCAGGCCCGTGGCCGCGGTCGGGGCTTCGGGGAGCCGCGGGAGCCAGAGCAAGAAGTCCCAGGCGCGTCCCGTCCAGGCCGTCCCGGCGAGTGCCGGCGGCAACGGCGAGGTGACCGGCGCCGCGACCGGCAACGGGCAGGCGGGCGACGGTGTTGTCGCGGCGCAGCCCGCGGCGGCCCCGGCCGCGACGTCGACCCGGCCATCGTCCGGAAGCTCCGGCGCGCCCAGAAAGAAGCCCACGGGCAAGCCGAAGCCCAAGCGCCGCCGCCGATAAGCCGACACGATCATGGGGAACGGGCCCGGGGCGAACGATGCGATCCTCGACCGGGCCCGGTCGCTAATCCGCGACATCCCCGACTTCCCGCAGCCCGGGATCGTGTTCAAGGACATCACGCCGCTGCTGCTCGACCCGGGGGCGCTCGCGGCGGCGATCGGCGGGCTCGCGGAGTGGGCGCGGCCGCTGGAGATCGAGCTGGTGGTGGCGGCCGAGGCGCGCGGCTTCATCCTGGGCGCGGCGCTCGCGCGCGAGCTGGGCGCCGGCTTCGTGCCGGCCCGCAAGCCGGGCAAGCTCCCGCACGACACCGTGTCCGCCGAGTACGTGCTCGAGTACGGCGTCGACGCCCTGGAGATGCACGCCGACGCGCTGGCCGACGGCGCCCGGGTGCTGCTGCACGACGACCTGCTGGCCACGGGCGGGACGGCGCGCGCCCTGACCCAGCTGGCCGAGGGCCGGGGCGCGGTGATCGCCGGCTGCGCGTTCCTGGTGGAGCTGGCCTTCCTGGGCGGCCGCAAGCCGCTGGCGGGCTACGACGTGCACGCGCTCGTGGCCTACGACGGCGAGTGACCCCCACGCCGCGCCCCCTCCACGCCCGCGTCGCGCCGTGAGGCGCGAGCAGGTCTTCCACGGCTGGGGCGAGCCCGGCGCCGGGCCGTCGCTGCCCGAGCACGCGGGCGAGCTGCTGCGGCGCGAGCTCGGCGTGTCGGGCGAGGTGGTCTCGCGGCCGGTGTCCCTGGCCGGCGTGCGCCTGCCCGAGCCGGCGCTGTCGGCGCGTGCTCGCGAGCGGCTCGCCGCCGTGGCGACAGTGCGCGAGGACCGGGAGGCGCGGGTCCTGCGCTGCCGGGGCAAGAGCTACCTCGACCTGCTGGCGCAGCGCGCCGGCGACTGCGTGTCGGCGCCCGATGCGGTGGTCGAGCCGGCGGACGTGGCCGCGGTGCTGCGGATCTGCGCCGAGGAGGATGTGGCGGTCGTGCCGTTCGGCGGCGGGACGAGCGTGGTCGGCGGCCTCGCCGGGGA
>JBEDUK010000097.1:0-8265 GCA_040414485.1 Actinomycetota bacterium | reverse complement strand
TTCAACAAAGCGGCAGCCGTCACATCGAGCCCGGACGGAGCCAGCGTCTACGTCACGGGCGAGAGCGCCAACCGGTCAATGACGTGCTACGGCGACGTGCAGTCGAGCGCCTACGCGACCATCCGCTACGCCGCGTCGTCCGGCTCACAGGCCTGGGTCGCGCGGTACGACGGGCTCAAGCGGACCCCGGACCAGCCGACCCAGGTCGCCACATCACCGGACGGCTCAACCGTCTACGTGACGGGCGACAGCGACACCGGATGCGTCGGGTCGGACGTCGCCACGGTCGCCTATCAGGCGTGAGCGCGGGATCGGGCCGACCGCGACGGAGCGGTGTGGTCCGCGGCGCGGTCGGCGCCGTTCGCTGACGACGCCCGTGCCGGCGACCAGGTCGGCCGGAACGCCGAGGCCTCGGCCGCCAGGGCGTCGACCCGATCGCCGCTCACGCCCAGCCCCAACAGCGCCAGCCTGACGATCACGGCGATCGCCCGGTCGAGATCTTCCACCTGTCCGAGCGTCCACGCGGCCGCCGTCTCCTTCATCATGCCGGCCAGCGCCCGGAACGCGATCTCCGGGTCGGTCGAGGTCAACTCGCCGGAGGCGAACAGCGGCTCCACCGGCCCCCAGACCTGAGCCGCGAATTGCCGTTCGATCCGTTCGCGCAACTCGTCGGCCTCGCTCACCCCGAGCATCTCCACGAAGTACGCCCGCGAGATCGGGACGTCCGAGGCGACCCACCGCATGACGGCGGCGAACTCGAGCGCGATCAACCGCACGGGGTCGTCCCCCGCGCGCCGCCCGATGCGACGGCACTCTCGCATCAGGCGGTCGAGGTTCCCCTCGATGAGCGCGACGATCGCCGCCTCCTTGCTGGGGAAGTGGTGGTAGAACGCCCCGCGCGACACCCGCGCCCGCGTGCAGATCTCCTCGATGCGGCTCCCCTGGTAGCCGAATTCGTCGACGACCTCGGCGGTCGCTTCGAGGATGTCCTCGCGGGTCTGCTCCAGGTGGCGGCGCCTGCGCGGCGTTCCCGCCGAGGTGAGCCGGACCGCCGAAGCGCCCTCCACACCACCGTTCAGGGGAGTCGAAACAGGAGGAGCGGTCAATGGGCTCATCGGCGATAACAAGATGCCCGACAGGCGGGGAATCGCTGCACCCGCCGGTCCTGTCGAAGGTCGAATCTTGGCGCGCGCCTAGCCTTGAACTGGATGGAAGCCGAAGAAACCACCATGAACCGGACCCGGCGGCGCGTCATCTCCGTGATCGCCGCTCTGGCCGTCGGCCTCGCCGGCGCCTGGGCGGCGCTCTCCATCGCCGGCTTCACGCACGCCCGCCTTGGACCGTTCGATGTCCGCTTCGACGCGCGCTTCGGACCCGGGGAGACGACCCTGGCGCTCCCCCCGCTCGGCGAGCTCACGGCGAACACCCATACCTCGCCCCTCAGCCTCCGCGCGACGCTTGAGGGCGTCTCCATCCGAGACCTGGCCGACGACCTCCGGCTGACCGGCACGCACGCGCTGATCGACCGCGTCCTGGGTGAGCTCCCGTCGAAGATTCGCCTTCTGGCGATCCGCGCCGGGCTGGTGGGCATCGCCGGGGCGCTTATCGCGGCGCTCATCGCGTTCCGAACCCGCTGGCGACTCGTCGCGATCTCGGTGGGCAGCGCCGTCGTCCTGATGGCCGGGAGCGTGACCGCCTCCTACCTGACCTACCGGCCCGAGGCCTTCCGGCAGCCCACGTTCTCCGGTTCGCTCGCGCTCGCACCCCAGCTCATCGGGCCCGTGCAGACCGCGACGAACCGGATCGACCTCTTTCGAGAGGAGTTGGCCCGCGTGGTCGACGGCGCCGCGCGCGTCTACGCGTCGATCGCGTCATCCCCCTCCGCGGGTGCCGACGAGGTCACCGTGCTGCACATCTCCGACATCCACCTCTCACCGCTCGGGATGGAGTTCGCCCAGCAACTCGCGTCGGCGTTCCACGTGGACTTCGTGGTCGACACCGGGGACATCACGTCGTTCGGGACGCCCGCGGAGGCGCTGATCCTGGCCGAGGTGCCTGGCTTCCACGTTCCGTACCTGTTCGTGCGGGGCAACCACGATTCGGTCGCGATCGAGGACGAACTGCGGAAGGTGCCGAACGCGGTCGTGCTGGACGGCCAGACCGTGGTCGAACACGGTCTGCGCGTGTACGGCCTGGGCGATCCCGTGTTCACGCCGAACAAGCTGGCCGGGTTGAACGACGCGGCGGTCGCCGCGAAGGTGCGCGCGGTCGGCCCCAGGATCGCGGCCGACATCGCGGCACAGCCACGTCCGCCGGACATCGTGGCCGTCCACGACGACCGCATGGCCGAGGACGTCGCGGGGAGGACCCCGCTCGTGATCTCCGGGCACTTCCACGTCGCGTCGTCCCGATACGTGGACGGGACGCTCTTCTTGCGCGTCGGCAGCACGGGCGGGGCAGGCGCCAACGTGTTCGTCCCCGGCCACGGCGTGCCGCTGTCGGCCGAGATCCTGCACTTCCGGCCCGCGCTGAACGGCGAGCCGCCGTCCCTGGTGGCATGGGACCTCGTCACGCAGTCGCCGACGACCGGTGACATCACGATCAGCAGGAACACGGTCCGCTCGGGCGCCGGCGGCGTGTCGCCGACTCCTGCCGGCCCCACCGCGAGCCCGGGGTCGACGGTGTCGCCGGGCATGCCGACCGGCTCGGTGCTCCCCTCTCAGTCGTTCATGGCGCGCTGAGCCGTCCGAGCTCGGCGGCCACGGTGGTGAACTCGATCTGCGGCGCGAACCCACCCATCACCGACAGGGCGGCCGCGTGCTGTTCGGCGGTGGCGCCCGCGCACGCGTCGGACACCACGCGCACGAGCATCCCGGCATCCGCCGCGGGCAGCGCCGTGGCGATCACGCAACAGTCGGTCGCCACGCCGCACACGACGAGCGTGTCCGCGCCGGCGTCGTGCGCGCGTCCGCGAAGTTCCGGCCCCCACTTCGAGAACGTCGTCCGATCGAGCGTGCGCGGCGCCGGCTCCCGCGATGCCCATGGTTCCGCCAGCGACATGAGCGGGCGCGCCTCCGGTCGCGTGACCTCCTCCCAGGTGCGGTAGTAGGGCACCCAGCTTCCCTCCCATGTATCCGGGACGATGAACCGGGTGAACACCGTGCGCTCGGAGCCGTACGCGCCGGCCAATTCGTCAATAGGCTTTACTATTTCGTCGAATCCAGGCGTGGCCCACGGGCTGGATGGGTCGCCGAACAGCCGCTGCATGTCGATCACGACCAGCAGCGAAACTCCCCGGCTGTCGTCATCCATGCCCACGCTCAGCCGGCTGCGGGCGACGGAACCTGCTGCGCCTGCGGAGCCTCCGCGCCGTGGCCGATCCACCCCAGCCCTGGACCGAGGATCGCGTAAAGGAGACCGCCGACCACGAACGCGATCAGCAGTCCGATGCTGCTGCTCCCGATCGCGCCGCTCTTGCCGCCCAGGAACGGGAGCCAGACGAGCAGATAGCCCACCCAGCCCTTGAAGATCGCCGCCGTCGACGTGATCAGGCCGAGGCCGATGAAGGCCGCCACGAGGAACGACACGACCCCGGCCGGATTGACCGCCCCATAGCGACCCAGCGGGTTGAACAGGGCTCGGGTGTCGTAGCCGTCACGGAGCCGGAGGAACCACATGTCCGCCAGGAACACGGCCGACCAGGATGCGAGCAGGACGCCGAGCGTGATGAGGAACCCCTGGAACGGGCCGAAGAAGGTGGGCGAGAAGAACAGGATGTAGATGTTCCCGATGATCATGAGGGTCCCGTCGATGGCCACCGACTGATACCGGGGCAGTCGCACGCCGAGCGTCAGCAGGTTCAGTCCGGACGAGTAGATGTCGAGCACGGCGCCGGCCACCAGTCCGCCGACCCCGACGAGCATGTACGGGATCACGAACCACGTCGGCATGTCCTTGACCAACACCCCGATCGGGTTCGACGAGTTCGCCAGGTCCTCGTTGCCGGCCGCGACCAGCAGGCCGAACGCGATCAGGATGATCGGGGCGATGCTCGCGCCGAAGGTCGTCCAGCCGACCACCGCCCGCGAACTGGCCGAGCGCGGCAGGTAACGGCTGTAGTCGGCGCCGGCGTTCACCCACCCGATACCCAGGCCGGCCATCACGATCGAGATGCCGGCGATGAACTGAGATGGGGACGCGGTCGGCAGGTTCGAGACCTTGGTGAAGTCGATGTGCGACCACTCCAGTGCCATGAACACCACGGTCAGGATCGCGAACGCGTAGGTGAACCACGTCGCCACCTTCACGATCGTGGCCTGCCCGAGCATGCCGATGCCGATGGTGATCGCGGCGATGATCACGAAGGCGATGGCGAGGGTGGGCTTCCCGGACGGGAGACCGAGGCGATCCATGGCGGCCGCGACGGACAGCGTCGCCAGCGCCACCAGGATGGTCTCCCACCCGACCAGCGAGATGTAGGACACCGCGGTGGGCAGCGCGTTCCCTCGGACGCCGAAGGCTGCCCGCGAGAGCACGAACGTCGGCGCGCCTCCCAGCTTCCCCGCCATGCTGATGAAGCCGACGAGCAGGAACGACGCCACCGTCCCGACCACCGCCGCGACGACGCCCTGCCAGAAGTTCAGCCCGTAGAACGCGACCAGGTACCCGCCGTAGGCGATGCCCAGGATCGCGATGTTCGCGAAGCACCAGACCCAGAACATGTCCACGGGATTGCCCTGGCGTTCGGTGTCCGGGATCGGATTGATCCCGTTGGTTTCGATGCTCCACGCGCGATTCGCCCCCGGTTCCTCGCGACGCTCGGTCACCTGCGCGGCCATGCCCCCTCCTCCTCGCTCGCCGCTAGCGATTATCTCCCGGTTCGGACCCCGCGACGCCGCAGACGGCTCAGCGGCCCTTCACGGGGACCAGGCCCGCGGGCGCGAGCCCGACGATGCGGCGCGTCAGCGCGTCCGGCGTCCGGCCTTCGTCCTCAAGGCGCTCCTTGCGCCGAATGGCTCGAAGGACCACCTGGCCGCCGGCGTACCTGAACGGCTCCGGCGGAAAGCGGTCGTGCCTCGTGCCCGGGATCCGCGCCAGCGCGCATCCGGACCATTCGTCGTCGCGGCCCAGGGCGAGGGATGCCAGGATCCGGCCGCCGAGGTACGACGGGCCGACGCCGTTCCCGCTGTACCCGGCGCCGACGAGGACGCCCGGATGCGACCTGAGTTCGCCGAAGAACGGCAACCCCGTCCGCGACCGGTCGATCGGACCGGTCCAGGACCGGGCGATCGGGACGTCGGCCAGCGACGGATAGAGCCGTCGGAAATGCCGCTCGACCTCGGCAGCGCGCGGTGATGCGCCTTCGAACCTGGCGCCGACGCTCCCGCCGAACGCGAGCGCCCCTCCGCCCTTGCCGAACGCGATCCGCCCGTCATCGGTCGTCCGGTGGTAGTGCACGAGCAGGCGCGAATCCGAGATCGCCAGGCCGTCGGTCCAGCCGATCCCGGCGAGCCGCTCGGGGATCGGCGGCGTCGCCACGATGTCCGAGCCCACCACCAGGATCCGCGCCCGGACCTCGGGCAGCCGCACGGCCCATGCGTTCGTCGCAAGCACCACGCGAGAGGCGCGAACGCTTCCGCCGGCGCTCGTTCGAACCACCGGACCCGGCTCGAACGCCGTCACCGGGGAACGCTCGAAGACGCGGATGCCGGCGGCGATGGCGACGCGCCGCAGGCCGCGCGCGAGCAACGCGGGCTGAACGACGGCGCCGTTCGGCTCGAAGGCTCCCGCGAGATGCTCGGACGAGCCGCACCGTCCCGCCACGGCGTCGGGCGCCCACAGCTCGAACGGCCGCTCCCCGATCGAATCAAGCGCCTCAACGGTCGAGCGCCACGCGTCGACCTGGGAGGGGTTCGTCGCCGCCCACATGTAGCCGTCGCGCCGGTACCCCGCGATGCCGTTCGCGTCGCAGAAGTCCCCGATCGCCGAGACGGCGTCGGCGGAGGCACGCGCCAGGCGAAGCGCCTCGTCCGTTCCGGCGACCTTCCGGAGCGTGCCGAACTTCGCCCACCAGGACAGGACGAACCCGCCGTTGCGGCCGCTCGCCCCCCCGCCGCAGATGTCGGCCTCCACCACGACGACCTCCGAGGACGGTTCGAGCTCCTTCACCCGCAGGGCCGTCCACAACCCGGTGTACCCGCCGCCCACGATGCAGACGTCGGCGGCGACCTGGCTGAGCAGCGGCGGGGCGTCATCCTCGCCCGGCGCGCCGAGCGCCTCGTCCAGCCAGAGGCTTCGCATGTCGGCGGCACACTACCCTGGACCGGGCATGACCAGGGTCGGATACCAGGGTGAGCCGGGCGCGTTCTCCGAGGAGGCGGTCGTGACGCTCTTCGCCGCGCACTGGTCCAGCGCAGTTGAACCGGTCCCCTGCCCCACCTTCCGCGACGTCTTCGACGGCGTCGAGGAGGGGACGCTCGGATTCGGCGTCGTGCCACTGGAGAACTCGCAGGGCGGATCCATCGTCGAGACCTACGACCTGCTGCTGCGCGAATCGGTCTCGATCGTGGGCGAGGTCGTGGTCCGGGTGGATCAGGCGCTGCTCGGGCTATCGGGCGCGACGCTCGAAGGCATCCGGCGTGTGTGGTCCCACCCGCAGGCGCTCGCGCAGTGTGAGGAGTTCCTCGCGCGCCTCGGCGCCGACGTGGTGCCGATGTACGACACTGCCGGCGCGGCGAAGCGGGTGGCCGAGGAGGGCCGGGCCGATCAGGCGGCGGTGGCCGCCGAGCGCGCCGCGACCGTCTACGGGCTGCAGGTGCTGGCACCGCGGATCCAGACCCATCAGGACAACCAGACCCGGTTCGCCGCCATCGCGCCGGCGGCCTCCTTCGGCGAGGGCGCCGCGGCTCCGGTGGCGCCGCTCGGGGCGCCGGAGAAGACCTCGATCGTGTTCGGCGTTCGGCACGTTCCCGGAGCCCTGGTCCGGGCATTGTCCACGTTCGCCTTCCGCGGCCTGAACCTGGCGAAGATCGAATCGCGCCCGCTCGGCGACCGTCCGTGGGAGTACCGCTTCTACGTGGACGTCGAGGCCGGCATGGACGATCCGCTGCTCGCCGACGCGGTGGAGGAGCTCGAACGGGAGGGTCGCAGCATCAAGGTGCTGGGGTCGTATCCGCGCTGGCGGTGGCCGGAGGAGCCCGCCGACTAGACTTTCGTGGATCCCTCTCCTGGAAGGAGCCCGTGCGATGCCGCATGTCCACGCGACCGAAGGTGTCCAAGCCCGTTTCGTGACCACCGAAGGAACGTTCGTCGTTCGCCTGATGCCCGACCATGCCCCGCAGACCGTGGAGAACTTCGTCGGCCTGGCCTCCGGCAAGAAGGAGTGGACCGACCCGAAGACGCGCGCCACGCGGAGCGATCCCCTCTACGACGGGACGGTGTTCCACCGCGTGATCGCCGATTTCATGATCCAGGGCGGCGACCCGCTGGGCACCGGCACCGGCGGCCCCGGCTACGAGTTCGCCGATGAGACCCCCTCCGGCGGCCCGGCATTCGACCGGCCGGGGCTGCTCGCCATGGCGAACGCGGGCCCGAACACGAACGGCTCGCAGTTCTTCGTCACGGTACGGAAGACGCCGCACCTCAACGGGCGCCACACGATCTTCGGTGAGGTGATCGAGGGCTACGACGTGGTCGAGCGGATCTCGACCGTGCCGACCGACCGGCAGGACCGTCCCCGGTCCGAGGTCGTCCTGGAGCGCGTCGAGATCGTCGAGATGTAGCATCCGGCGGCCATGCCGGACGCAAGCAGCGACCCTGTCGTGCGCGGCAGTGACGTCACGGTCGACCATGCCGTCTCCTCGGTCGCGCGGGACGGCACGCGGTTCGTCGCCGACGTCTACCGGCCGTCCGGGGCCGCGGGGCAGCGCCTGCCGACGCTTCTGATCCGAACGCCCTACCGGCGGCAGACGGCGCAGACCAGCGCGTATCTCCACCCCGCCTGGTACGCGCGCAAGGGCTACATGGTCGTGTCCCAGGACACGCGCGGCCGCGGCGACTCCGGCGGGGCCTTCGAGCCGTTCGCCCACGAGGGTGCGGACGGCGCCGACGCGATCGAGTGGGCGGCGTCCCTTCCCGGATCGAACGGCCGGGTCGGGACCTACGGCTTCTCCTATCCCGGCGCGTGCCAGGTCCTGGCCGCCCGGGAGCGGCCGCCGAGCCTTGTCACGATGTGCCCCGGCTTCACGGCGTCCCGGTACCACAACG
>JBEDUK010000096.1:0-129840 GCA_040414485.1 Actinomycetota bacterium | reverse complement strand
CGCGGATCGCCGATGCCCGCGCGGTCGTCGAACGCAAACTCGCTGCGGGCGACATCGTCTACGGCGTCACCACCGGGTTCGGAAGCCTGGCGAACGTCCACCTGCAGCCCGACGAGGCACGCGCCCTGCAGATCGCATTGCTCAGGTCCCACGCCGTGGCGGTGGGCGAGCCGCTGTCCGAGTG
The DNA here is from genome assembly GCA_040414485.1 of Actinomycetota bacterium. Taxonomy (GTDB): domain Bacteria; phylum Actinomycetota; class UBA4738; order UBA4738; family UBA4738; genus JBEDUK01. The sequence continues at coordinate 129,656 of JBEDUK010000096.1, read as the reverse complement.
GGAGACCCGGGCCATGCTGGCGCTCCGCACGCATGTCCTGGCCCTCGGGCACTCGGGCGTGCGACAGGACATCGTGGACCGCCTGCTGCTCCTGCTGAACCAGAGCGTCCTTCCCATCGTGCCCGAGCAGGGGTCGCTGGGCGCCTCCGGCGATCTGGCCCCGCTGGCCCACCTTGCGCTCCCCCTGGTCGGCGAAGGCGAGGTCTCGTTCGAAGGCGACCGGATGCCGGCCGCGGACGCCCTCGCGCGGCTGGGCGCGGAGCCGCTGACGCTGGAGGCGAAGGAGGGCCTGGCGCTCATCAACGGCACGCAGGGGATGCTCGCGGTCGGCGTCCTGGCGGCCGAGCGAGCATGGAGACTGGCCAAGACCGCCGACATCGCCGCGGCCATGACCACCGAGGCGATCCTCGGGACGGACGCGGCGTACGACGAACGGATCATGCGCCTGCGGCCGCACGCGGGTCAGGCCGCCTCAGCGGCGAACCTTCGGACACTGCTGGCCGGGAGCGGCATCGTCGCCTCGCACCACGACAGCGAGCATCTGGTGCAGGACGCGTATTCGATCCGCTGCGCGCCCCAGGTCCACGGCGCGTTCCGCGACACGCTCGCCCACGCGACCAGCGTGTTCGAGACCGAGATGGCGTCGGTGTCCGACAACCCGCTGGTGTTCGCCGACGACGACCTGGTCGTGTCGGGCGGGAACTTCCACGGGCAGCCGGTCGCGGTCGCGTGCGATGCCCTGGCGCTGGCGACCGTGGGGCTCGCTTCGATCAGCGAGCGGCGCCTCTACCGGCTGCTCGATCCGGCGACGAACAACGGCCTGCCGGCGTTCCTGATCGAACGCTCCGGCGTGAACTCGGGCTTGATGATCGTGCAGTACTCGGCGGCATCGCTCGTGTCGGAGAGCAAGTCGCTCGCGCACCCCGCGTCCGTGGATTCGATCCCGTCGTCTGCCGGCCAGGAGGACCATGTGAGCATGGGGATGATCGCGGCGCGTCACGCTCGCGAGATCGTCCGCAACGCCGAGGTGGTGGTGGCGTTCGAGGCGCTCGCCGCCGCGCAGGCGCTGGACCTTCGGGAGCGCTCGGCCGGCGCCGTGCCCGCCGCGGGGACGGCCGCGGCCCGGGAGGCGATCCGCGGCGTGGCCGCCTTCCTGGACGCCGATCGGCCGCTCAAAGCCGAATTGGACGAGGCGATCGAACTGGTCGAGTCGGGCGGAATGCTCGAAGCGGTGGAGTCGGTCACCGGTCCGCTGCACTAGCCCCCGGAAGGGTCACCAGATCCGAGCGCGGGTCGGCGTCACCCTGATCGCCCGCGAGTAGTCGCTGCCGAAGCCCTCGCGCGTCCAGCCGTACTGTTCGATCCGCTGGCCGTACTTCTCAATGTATCCCTGGTGCTGATCCGCGGGCGGTGCGCCGTCAGGCAGGCTCGCGTCGCCCTCGAAGATGACGTTGTCGCCGCCCACCCGGTTGCCCTCCAGATGTAGTCCGACCTTCGGGTGCACGGCGATGTTCCGGAGCTTCGCGGCATCGGGCTGGCTGTAGATCAGGAATTCGCTGCCGTCCCAGGAGAACCACACCGGCGTCGACTGTGGCTGCCCGTCGTCGCCGACCGTGGTCAGCCACGCGATGAGTTCGGCTCGGAGCCGTTCCTCCGCGCGGGCGTGCTTCGGATCGTTCGGGTCGAGCGAGACGGTCACGACCACATCCTGTCAGGTCGCGGGCGAGACTGGCCGTCCGCCGAGCCACACCGAAGCGATCGGGTCGTGGCCGGGCCGGTACGCGACCATCGCGGGCTCGGCGGCATCGAGCACCACGAAGTCCGCGCGCTTGCCGGGCTCGAGCGAACCGAGCCGGTCGGACATGCCGAGCACGTGCGCGGCGTTGAGCGTCGCCGCCGTCAGTCCCGTGAGTGGCGCGATCCCATACAGGGCCGAACCCGCGGCGAGCACCTCCGGCATCGACAGGCACGGTGAGGTGCCAGGGTTGAAATCGGTCGCCAGCGCCAGCGCGGCACCGGCATCGAGCAGTTCTTGCGCCGGCGGCCGGGTGGCCCCGATGAAGAGCGTCGAAACCGGCAGCAGGACGGCCACGGTGGAGCCGTCGCCCAGCGCTGAGACCCCCTCCGCGCCGGCGTTGTTCAGGTGGTCGGCGCTGGCCGCGCCCAGGCGCACCGCCGCCTCGGCCGCGGCCGAGTGCCCCAACTGGTCCGCGTGGACCCGAAGGCGCAGCCCATGCTCGTGGGCCGCCGCGGCGATCCGCTCCAGATCGTCCAGGCCGAACGCGATGTCCTCCACGTAGGCGTCGACGGCGTCGGCCAATCCCTCCTCGGCGGCCGCCGGGATCAGGTCCCGGCAGGCTGCGTCCACCCACGCGGCCCGCTCCCATCCGTCGGGAACCGCGTGGCAGGCGAGCAACGTCACGGAGACCGATTGCGGAACCCGTTCGGCCAGCGCGCGCGCCAGGCGCAACTGGCGGAGCTCGCCCTCGACCGAGAGGCCGTAGCCGGATTTCATCTCGAACGCCGTCGTGCCGTGCGCGAGCATCTCCTGCGCGAGGGGAAGGCAGAACTCGATGATCTTCTCGTCCGCCGCCTCGGCCAGCAGGCGGGCGCTGCGGTAGATCCCGCCGCCGCGGCCCTGGACGTCCCGGTAGGTGAGGCCGCTGAGCCGCGATTCGAACTCGTCCGCGCGCCACCCGAAGAACGGGAGGTGCGTGTGGCAGTCGACGAAACCGGGGACGACGGCGCCGTCGACGCGCACCTCGACGCCGTCGGCAGCCAGGTCCGATCGCGGGAGGGCCCACGCCGGGCCCGCGTAGGTGATCACGCCGTCGCGCCACACGAGCGCAGCGTCCTCGATGACGTCGGGCCGGACCATGTCCGAGGCGCGCTTCGGTGCGGGTCCGGTGGGTGTCACCAACCTGGGCGTGAACGCCACGCCGCTGGCCACGGGATCGCGGTCGGGATCTGGCTTCGGCGGTTCGGTCATGTTCGCTCGCAGTGGGTCCGGATGCGCCGCTGGGTAGACTCGGCCCCTATGGACGTCGTGCAGGAGGTTGCGGCGGAGGCGACCGTAGCAAGCCTGCACGCCGACCATCCACCGTTCGACTGGGTCGGGATCTACTGGGTGCTGGGGGAGGACCTGATCCTCGGGCCGTTCCGGGGCGCACCGACCGAACACGTCCGGATCCGCGTCCCGGAGGGCGTCTGCGGAGCGGTCGCCCAGAGCGGTACGACGGAGGTCGTTCCCGATGTCCGGGCACGGGCCGGCCACATCGCGTGCGACCTGCGAACACGGTCCGAGGTCGTCGCGCCGATCGTGCGCGACGGCGCGGTGATCGGGGTCCTCGACGTGGATTCGAACACGCCCGACGCGTTCGGTCCCGACGAGGTGCGCGTGATCGAAGCCGCCGCCGCGCGGGTCGCCGCAGGCGCGTAGGCGGCTGTCCGATCGGACGCCTGCGCCGGGGCAGACACGTCCATGAGGATCGAACGTTCGATCGTCATCGGCGCGCCGCCCGAACGCGTGTGGAAGGTCCTCACCGACTGGGAGGGACAGGTGGGCTGGATGCCGGACGTCGCATGGGTCCGCGTCGCCGGAGATGATCGAGAGCTCGGCGCGCACGTCGAGGCACGAACGAAGGTCTTCGGCCTTCCCGCGCTCGTGGATCTACTTACCGTGATCGCGTGGCGGCCGCCGTCGCTGATGGTGGCGGATCACACGGGGTTCGTTCGGGGCCGCGGCATCTGGAGGATCGAGCCCTTCGGAGCCGGCTCTCGATTCACGTGGGTCGAGTCGCTCCGAATACCATTCGGTCCGTTCGGCGCGCTCGCGCTGCTGGCCTACCGGCCGGTTCAGCGATGGCTGCTGGGGCGATCCATGGCGAACCTCAAGCGCAGGTGCGAGGGCTACGATCCGACGGGCGGATCGTAAGGCTACGTTACTGACTTGACGAACGCCTGCAGGTCGGCCAGGTGGGCGTCGGCGTGGCGGAACGGTCCCGGCGGCCCCCACAGCGTCCCGCCCAGGTTCGTCGACAGCCGCTGGCGTCGTCCGTTCGACAGCGCCATCGTCGATCGCCACTCCTTGTCCGTGAGCGCGCCGATGGCCGCCATGAGCTGCTCGTGAACGTCGGCCGCCGCGCCCACGGTCCGCGACGGCCCACGCCGCCGCCACCTGCGCACGTTCGCCTCGTTCAGGTCGTCCACGGCTCGGCTGCCGATCAGAACCTGCCAGGTCCCGCCCGCGCGCCAGCACGCGATCCCGTCCAGAGCGCGCTGCTCCCACGAGGCGAGGTGCCCGAGGAGGTCCGCGACCGACCAGTCGCCGCCGCCCAGCGCGGGTCGGCGGGCCAGCTGATCGTTGCTCAACGTCGACACGAGACGCTGGACGCGGCGGTCGCCGTCCCGCAGCGCCGCAAGCGCCTTGTCCCTGGTCACCGGCATGGCGGGGAACCTACCATCAGCGCGGTGGCGTCAGCGCCACGTCTGTCGGACCTGCGGGTACGGGTACGATAGGCGGTGACCGTGAAAGGACGGTGCCCATGACCTACGAGGAACGCGTCGCGGAGTTCAAGGCGCACATCGACGACGGCGGCAAGGTGGACGCCGGCGACTGGATGCCGGACGAATACCGCCAGCTGGCGCTGAAGTTCATCGAGATGCACGCGAACTCCGAGGTGATGGGCGCGCTCCCCGAGGGCACGTGGATCCCCAAGGCTCCTTCCCTCAAGCGCAAGCTGTCGCTGACGTCCAAGGTCCAGGACGAGGTCGGCCACGGGCAGATCCTCTACCGGGTGGCGGAGGACCTCGGAAAGTCCCGCGAGGCGATGTTCGACGACCTCGTCAACGGCCGAACGAAGTTCCACAACGTGTTCCATTACCCGGCCGAGACGTGGGGCGACGTCGCGTACATCGGGTGGCTGATCGACGGCGCGGCGATCGTGAACCAGCGCGCCCTGCTCGATTCGTCCTACCTGCCGTACGTTCGCGCCATGCGCCGTGTGTGCGCCGAGGAGTCGCTCCACCTCCGGCACGGCCTCGAGATGGTCATCGAACTGTGCTCGGGCACCGAGGCGCAGCGCGAGCTGTTCCAGGACGCGGTGAACCGGTGGTGGGAGCCCACCATGCACTTCTTCGGGCCGGCCTCGAAGCAGAAGGACATGCTGCTGTACTGGGGCATCAAGACCAGGTCGAACGAGAGCCTGCGCGAGGAGTTCCTCACCACCTATGTGCCGAAGCTCTGGGACCTGGGGATCAGCATCCCGGACCCGAAGCTGGCCTGGAACGACTCGGCCGGCTCGTGGGACTGGTCCGAGCCGAACTGGGACACGTTCTGGAAGGTGGTCGGGGGGAACGGGCCCATGACGACGGTGCGGCTCGCCCAGCGCAAGACCGTCTGGGACACGCACGCCTGGATCCGCGAGGCGTTCGCCGGCATCCCGGCGGCCGCGTAGGGCCCGCCTTCGCGGAGACGACTGGACGCCCCGGGAGGTCGCGGATGGAGGTCTGGGACGTCCTGGGGAAGCGGACCGAGGCCGACGAGTGGACGGTCGTCGGCGGCGTCAAGGCGCCGAACGACCCGCACATGGCGATCCTGCTCGCGCGGGAATCGTTCTTCCGCCACAAGGAGGGCGTGGCGTTCGCCGTTCGCCGACGCGGGACCGACGAGGTGTTCGTCGACGACGAGCCGGCGGAGGTGCTCGGCGGGCTGACCGACCGGTCCTATCGCCGCCAGGAGGCGTACGCCGGTGTGGGCGGGCGCCTGCGACGCGTGTCGAAGGTGCTCGCGGACCGCGGCGTCCGCATCGACCGGCCGCGGCCGCCCGATCAGCGGATCCGGGCGGCCGATCCCTGACGGACCTGAGCATGCCCGTGGATCGTCCGGCGACCTCGCATCCCGCCTGGGCCGCGATCGCCGCGCTCCTCGCCGGGTTCGTGCTGATCAACGTCGCGGCCGCGGGACCGGCGTCACCCCTGCGACCGGTCATGCCGCTGGGCGTTCGGCCGCCCGTATGGGCGCGAACCATGGCCGGGTGGCTCCGGTTCGACCGGCTCGGGCCGCAAGCGGCGTTCTGGCTGGCGCTGGGGCTTCTTGCAGCCGTCGTCATCGCGTTCGTCCTGCTCGTACGCGAGGCACTGGCCGTGCGCGTGTCGCCCCGCGCCGTGACGGTTGCGGCGGTGGCGGCGATCGCGCTGGCCGTGTCCGGGCCGGTGCTGCTGTCGCGGGACGTGTCCTCCTACGCCGTCTACGGCCGGATCGTCGCGCTCGACCGGGACAACCCGTATCACGACACGCCGGCCGCCCACCGCACGGACCCGTTCACGCCGTTCGTGTCACCCGAATGGCTCCGGAGCCGGTCGGTTTACGGCGCCGCCTTCACCGACCTGAGCGGACTGATCGCGTTCGCGGCGCGATCGCCGGCCGCGGCCGTGCGGTGGTTCAAGGTGCTGGCCGGGATCGGGATCGGTGGGGCCGCGTGGGCGGCCGCGGCGCTGGCTCGAAGGCGCGACCCGTCGTTGGTGGCGCTCACGATCGCGATGGTCGGGCTGAACCCGGTCATCGTCCTGCATACGGTGGGAGGCGGGCACAACGACGCGCTGATCGCGCTCGGGCTCGCCGCCGGCGCCCTGGTGGCGGCGACGTGGCATCCCGCCGTCACGGGGGAGGGCCGCTCGATCCTCGGATGGCGCGGTCGCGCGGTGACCGCGATCCTCGCGGTCACCGCGCTCGTCAAGGTCGTGGCGGCGCTTCCGCTGGCGATGTTCGTCCTGTTCACCATGATGCTCCGCGAGGCGCGGGGCGCGCGGGTCCGGACCGCGCTCGACCATCTGGCGGTCATCGTGTTGCTGGCGCTGGTCTTCGCCGGACCGTACGCCTGGCCTGGAGTTCGCGCGATGGCCGACCTGGCGTCTCGCCGCGGCTGGGCGAGCGCGGCCAGCCTGACCGAACGGGGCGCCGATGCCATCGGGGGAACGGCGGGCGGGCTGCTTCGGATCCTGATCGCCGCCGCGTTCGTCGCGGCGCTGGCCGTGATCCTCTGGGCACTCGTGCGGCACCCGCCCGGGGACCCAGCCGAGCTCGGCTCGCGCTGGGGGACGGGCATGCTCGGCGCGGCGCTCGCCGGGCCGTACCTGCTGCCGTGGTATTCGGCGTGGTTCGTCTCCACGATCGCGACGGTTCGCGACCGCGCGGTCGTGTGGATCGCCGTCGCGGCGAGTTGCGTGCTCGGCCTGACCGGGGTCCCGGCCGAGCCCGTACCGCTTCCCGGGCTGTACCGCTCGTCCCTCCTCGCCGTCCACTACGTGGCGGCCCCCGTCGTCGCGGTCCTCCTGGCCGTCCTCGTGCTGCGTTCGGTGCGATCGCTCGGTGAACGGACGCCGGTCGCGGACGCCGATCCAGGGGCCGGCGGCGTCTCCACTGATCGGCGTTCGACGCCCGGGCTTGCCGCGGATACCGTGGCGACTCCATGAACCTGCACCTCCACGGCACCACTCTTCCCGACGGCGTGGAGCGCGACGTGTTCGTCGTCGACGGGCGGTTCGCGTTCGACCTCCCGGCCGGGAGCGCCGATGCGGACTCGATCGTCCGGAACGGGTTCCTCCTCCCCGGCCTGGTCGATGCGCACGCGCACCTCGCGCTGAACAGTCCCGTGGGGCCGGACGCACCCGCCGAGGAGATCGCCCGCGCCAGCGCCCGCGTGCAGTTGGACGCGGGTGTGCTGGCGCTGCGGGAGCCGGCCAGTTCAACCGTTCCGTCCGTCGGGATCGGGCCGTCCATCGGGCTCCCGCGTACGCAGATCGCGGGACGATTCCTGTCCGCCCCGGGCCGGTACTTCCCCGGAGTGGCGGAGGAGGTGACGGCCGAACGCCTGCCGGATGCGGCGCTCGCGCAGCTCGCGACCAGCGGCGCATGGGTGAAGGTGGTGGGCGACTGGATCGATCCGGCGGACGGCGTGTGGAAGCCGACGTTCCCGCCTGGGGCGCTGGCGGCCGCGGCGGCGGCGGTGCACGCGTCGGGTGGCCGCCTCGCGATGCACGCGGCCGACCGCGACTCGATCCAGTGGGCGATCGAGGCCGGCTTCGATTCGATCGAACACGGGATCGGCGCGACGGAGGAACAACTCGCCGGGATGGCGGCCCGCGGCATCGCGCTCACGCCGACCATGACGGCGGTGATGGGGTTCTGGATGATGCTGATCGACATGTTCGATTCGCCGCCGGACGAGGTCGAACGGCACCGCGCGGCCGTCGAGCGTCACCCGTCACTGGTGCGGGCCGCGCATGCGGCCGGAGTCCGGCTCCTGGCCGGCACCGACTCGGGCGTGGTGCCGCACGGCGCCATCGCCGGGGAGGTCGAACGGCTTGCCGCCGCGGGCGTGCCGCGCGAGGCGGCCGTGGCGGCCGGCTCCTGGGAGGCGCGGGCGTTCCTCGGCTACCCGGGCATCGAGCAGGGCGCGCCGGCCGACGTGGTCGCGTTCGCCCGTGATCCTCGAGAGGACCCCAGCGCGCTCCGCGAACCGCTCGCGATCGTGCTGGACGGACGCGTCGTTCGGCGCCCGACCGTCCCCTAGGCTGCTGCGCCTTCGGGGACGCGGGAAGCTCCGGCTCGCGCCGCTCGCTCGATGTTCCGCTTGAGCACCGCGATCATCCGAGCCGACATCGGCCAGGAGACCGAGATCAGCAGCCAGGACGCGATGAACCTTTCCACCCATCGCGGGCGGAACGTCTGGTAGCCGCTGATCACGAGACGCGTGCCTCCGTGGGGAGACTCCTTGAGGAGGAAGCCCCACAGCGCCTCCATGTAGGAGGACGGCCGTGCTTGCTTGGGGTCGAGCCAGCGGCCCCGCAGGTCGGTGTATCCGTAGAGGCCGAGGAACCTGTTCGGCTCGACGACGCCGACCCGGTACGCGTCCAGGACGCGGCCGAACGACCAGAACCTCAGTTGGTCGCCGACGGCGAGGTTCTGCCACTCGGGATGAACCTCGTCCGCGCTCTTTCGGCCCGCGTTGTCGAGCAGATCCCACGAGTACCAACCGCCGCGGTCCCAGCCCATCTGGACGAGCCAGGGCCAGACCTGCTCAGGGACTGCGTCGATGGTGACGGCCATGGTCCCCGACCGCTTGCCTCCGGGGACGAGCTCGGCGCCGGGAAATGGCCCGTCGATCTCCTCATCGGTCGCGCCCCGGTTGATGAGCCGAGGAAGCACCCGGCGTCCGTAGACCACGCCTACGCCCGCCACACCGGCCAGCGCGCCGATCCTGCATGCTCGTGCCGCGAGACCGCCCACGATGACCTCCTCCCCGCGCGGCTCGACGAGGGCCGCGCCCTCATTCCAGGACCTTGGCTCACCGGCCCGACCCCGCTCAGTGCCGTTGAGACATGGACGGTGGGGCCCTTCGACCCACCCGAAGGGCGGAAGCCCCTGGGAGAAATGGCTGGAGGCTGTGTCTGTCCAGGAGGTGGATCATGCGGACCATCGCTTCGCGTGAAGCCGTCGAAGAGCGCCCGGGTCGCGAAGGCGGGGATCAGCGGGTCGGGCTCCGGGTGCTCGTGGGCCGCGGCGACAAGATCACGCTCTTCGTCCTGCCGTTCGTGGTCGCCGGCGCTTCACTGAACATCGCGTACCCGTCTCTCTTCTCTGTGGGCGGACCTCCCGCGGCATTACGGATCCTGTCCATCTCGGTCCTGGCGGTCGGGCTCATCGTGTGGGCATGGTCCGTCGCGCTGATCCTGAGGAAGGTTCCTCGCGGCGAGCTCATCACCAGCGGGCCGTTCTCGATCGTGAAACACCCGCTCTACACGTCGGTGGCTCTGCTCGTCCTTCCGTGGGTCGGGTTCCTGTTCGATTCGTGGCTGGGAGCAGCCATCGGGATCGCGATGTACGTCGGAACGAGGATCTTCGCCCGGGCCGAGGAGGCGGAACTGGCCACGAGGTTCGGCGACGAATGGAATGCCTATGAGCGCCGGGTCCGGCTCCCGTGGCTGTGAACGGCACTCGTCACGTCGCGGTGACCGCGTAGAGGTACGAGTGGTCGTACACGCCCGACACGATCACGCTGACATAGGCGATCTTCCCCTCAGGGGCGAAGCGCATCCTGGAGTATGAGAAGGGAACCTGGTTTGCTCCGTTCTCATCCTGGAACGCCACTCGCCACCGCAGAGCACCGCTTCTTGTCGCGAAGGACTCGACCACTCCGGGGTTTCCCATCCCGCCCCCGGGCACCAAGACCTGGCCACCGGCGGGGCTGGCCACCGGATCCTGCAGGTAGTTCGTTGTATCGATCGCCAGCTGCTTCGCCGCGCCCTTCGGAGTCACCGCGAACAGCCGGGAGATGTTCCACACGATGTAGACCTTCTTGTCCGGACCGACGTCCGGGTTCGACGAGCAGTTGTTCGGACTGAACACGAACGTCCAATTCAGCTTGCCGTTCGGCTTGTACGAGCCGAGCTCCTCGCCGGAACCCGTGTGCCAATTCGTCGTGTACGCGTTGCCGTTCGGGCCGACGACGGGCTGCCCTCCGCCCCCGCAACTGTTGTTGCCGTCCCCCGGGATGCTGAACGTGACCTTTCCGCCGAGTGTCACGGCTTCGAAGTGTTTGTTCGCGTGGAAGTACAGCTGGCGGCCTCCGCCGGGCGCAGGTCCGAACGCCAGCTCCTGGTGGTCGACGATCAACCGGTCGTACTCCTCCGGGACCGTCCAGCGAAGGGTTCCGTTCGGCCTGAGAGAGAACACGCCCATGCCGGAGCTGGCGACCGCGTAGATGTTGCCGTCGGGTCCGACGGAGGGGCCGAGCAGGGTGAACGCAGAGGGGTTCTGGTCGAACCTCCACTTGATCGTGCCGTCCGGGTTGACGGCGGTGATCGCGGTGGTGCTGCCGACGTAGATGGTGTTGTCCGGACCGATCGCCACACCGGCATCGCCTGCCCGGTTGAGAACCCACTTCAGCCCACCGTCCGGCGTGAGCGCGTAGAGGTGGCTGGCGATGTCATCGATGTACAGCGTGCCGTCGGTACCGATGACCGGCCGGCTGACCATGTACATGGAGTCGGCTTCGAAGCGCCATGCCAGCCGGCCGTCGGCCTGCCGCAGCGTCACCTGGAGAGCGACCGTGTTGCTCTTGCCGTGTGCGGTCGTGGCACTGACGCCGTCGGAGCCGATCGCCGCGTCCTCCGGGACATAGGCGGTCACCGCAGTGTCGGACCAGTTGGTCACGAATGCCTGCAGGCCGCCGATCGCGACGGTTCCATTGCCTTGGGTGCCGCCGAAGCAGGACCCCGAGATGACCACGCGCCCGCTTCTGGTGGCGGCGGTCTTCGAGAGGCCGTCGATGGCGGGTACGCACGAGCCGGCGGCAACCGCCGGGGCCATCGAGCCGACGAGGCTCGCAAGGACGCCGAGTCCGATCGTGGCAACGATGACGATCCTGGTGCGCATGGTTCAGGCCTCCTGGCGCTGAGAAGGGCTCCGTCCCCCTGTTGTCGGGCCGGGCTCAGGATGGATCCGACGGCCCCGATGCTGGCCTTCGTCGCGTTAGGTGCAGGTAAGCCGTTGGCGCACCCCGGTACACGATTTGGAATTCCGAGAGCGCGCATACCCGCGCGAATCGGTCGCCAACCGGGCAGATGGCTGCGTTGCCGGGATCGTCGGCGAGACGAGAGAGCGAACGCCGGCGTCGAAGTTCCTGCTTCCTCAGGGTCCCTTCAGCCTGCGCCGACGTTCGCCCAAGGACACGGATCGAGCATCCCTCTCGACGCGGCGCATCGGGCGCCGCGGAAAGGAGGTCCAGCACGATGGAGACGAACGGCAGCACCAGGGCGGGCCTGCCGAGGCGCTGGCTCGGAGCGGCCGGGCTGATCGGCGTGGGGCTGCTCGCCGGCGGAATCCTGGCGGGCTCCCAGATCGCCGGCGCGGCGACCGCTTCCACGTCCACCGGTTCGAACACCGCGAATACCGGCACCGCGAGTTCGTCGAACTCCTCGAACGCGCATGCCTTGGCGCCGATGAACCCCGCGAAAATGACGCACGGCCCCGGCGAGAAGCTCCTCACCGGGACGGCCGCCCAGAAGGCGACGGCCGCGGCCAAGGCGGCGGTCCCCGGCGGCACGATCGTCCGGGTCGAGACCGACTCCGACGGAGCCGCGTACGAGGCCCACATGCGGAAGGCGGACGGCAGCTACGTGACGGTGAAGATGGATTCGGACTTCAAGGTCACGAGCACCGTCAGCGGCTTCGGACCCGGCCCGCATGGCCCGGGCGGCGCTCCGGGAACGAACGGAGGCGCGTAACCGCACGACGTGCACTTCAGCAACTCCTCCCTCGAACTCCCTCGCAACGGCGAAACGAGGCCCGGCGATCCCCGCGCCGGGCCTCGCGCCGTCCACGCCGGCCGCGACCCGGGAGTGGACAGCCGGGTCGTGATGCTGATACACGGGCGGCATGCGCTCTTCCGCCGCCACTAGCATCTGCCTGGCCCTGATCGCGGCGGTTCTCTCCTTGCGGCCGGCGCCCGTCGTCGCGGCGGCGAGCGGCCCCGCCGCGAAACTCCCGCATTTCACCGACGTCACGTTGGGCGCCGGGATCAGCGTCTCCGGCCTGGGGAACTCGGCGAGTTGGGTCGACTACAACGGCGACGGCATCCTGGATCTCTTCGTCACGGATTCGGACTTCCCAGGACGCGTCTACCTCTACCGCGGCAGCGGCGACGGCACGTTCAAGGACGTCACGACGAAGGCCGGGTTCGGCGGGCGGATGCTCAGGTCGGTGTCGTGGGGCGACTACGACGGCGACGGTCACGTGGACCTCGTCGCGACCTCCTACGCGTCCGGCTCGCGCGCGTATCTCTTCCACAACCTCGGCGACGGGACCTTCAAGGAGGTCGGCGCGGCCGCCGGTCTGAAAGGGTCGAACATCCCCTGGCGCGTCGTCTTCGAGGACTACGACCGGGATGGCCGTCTCGACATCTATCAGGCGAATTGGGGACCGAATTTCCTGTATCACAACGAAGGCGACGGCACGTTCACCGACGTCGCGGCGAAGGCCGGCGTGGACGACCCGGGCACGAGCATGGACGCCACCTGGGCGGACTTCAACGGTGACGGACGACCGGACCTGTTCGTCGCCGACGAGGGCGTCGATCACCTGTTCAAGAATCGCGGCGACGGCACGTTCGCGGACGTGACCACGCGCGCCCGCGTGAGCGACGCGGACGCAAGCGAGAGCGCCTGCTGGGGCGACTACGACGGCGACGGCCGGCCGGACCTGTACGTGGTGGACATCGAGGCCGCGTCGAACCATCTGTACCACAACGACGGCAGCGGCCGTTTCACCGACGTGACGGCGAGCGCGGGCGTGGGCGACGTCGGCGACGGGCGAACCTGCGGCTGGGTCGACGTGGACGGCGACGGCCGGCTCGACCTGTACGCGTCGAACCACGTCCACGACACCAGGCTGTTCCGGAATCTCGGTGGCGGCGCGCTCGCCGACGTGGCACCGAAGGTCGGGATCGCCCTGCCGTTCGACGTGTTCGACGCGGCATGGGGCGACTTCGACGGCGACGGCGACCCGGACGTGTTCGAAGTCGGCCACGACGGCAACGTGCTGCTGCGCAACGACGGTCCTCCGGGCGCGTTCATCCAGCTGCTGCTGACCGGGACGGTGAGCAACACCACGGGCATCGGCGCGACCTCGTGGACTATACGAAAGGGCAAGGAGATGCTGCGGCGAGTGGACGGCGCGAACGGCTCGTACGGTCAGAACAGCCCGGCGATGACGTTCGGCGTCGGCGGAGCGGGTGGTCCATTCGACTTCACGGTGTTGTGGCCGTCGGGCATCGTCCAGAAGGTGCCCGGCGTCCTTCCGGGCCAGATCGTGCATCTGGTCGAATCCGGCTGACAGCCGGCCACGACTACCATTGAGGGGTGACCGAAGACCCGCGCCTGACGCTCGCGCTCGCGCTCGCCGACGACGAGCTCATCATCGGCCACCGGCATTCGGAATGGACCGGATGGGCGCCCCACCTGGAGGAGGACCTGGCGTTCTCCTCGATCGCGCAGGACGAGATGGCGCATGCCCGGCTCCTGTACCGGCTGATCGGCGAGACGTGGCCCGCCCAGGGCGAGGAGGACCGGCTGGCGCTCGGCCGCGAGCCGCCCGAATACCGGAATGCCGTCATGTGCGAACGGCCGAATCGCGAGTGGGGCTACACCATCGCGCGCCAGTACCTGTACGACCGCGCGGACGCGGTCCGGCTCGAGGCGCTCGCCGCGTCGTCGTGGTCCGAACTGGCGGACCTGGCTCGGCTGATGCAGCTCGAAGAGGCGTACCACCTGGACCACGCGGAGACGTGGGTGCGCCGGCTCGCGGAGGGGCCCGTCACGGGGCGGCAGCGCCTGGCCGACGGTCTGGAGGCGGCGATCCCCGAGGCGCTCGCGCTGTTCGAGCCACTTCCCGATGAACCGTCGCTGGTCGGAAGCGGCGTGCTGCCGTCCTCGAGCGAGGAGATGCTCGGACGATGGCTCGCGGCGTTGGGCGAGTCGCTGGAGGCGCTCTCGCTCGACTACGTCCTGGAGCGCCACCGCCCCGTCGGTGAGATGGTCCCGACCGGCTCCGGCGAGATGGCGCCGGCTGCACCCCTCGCGGTCCCGGGCGTGGAGCGCGTGGACGGACGCTGGGAGCACCGGGGCTCGTTCGCCGGATCCGGCGGCCGGGCGGGAATCCATTCCGATGACTTTGCGGCGCTGTGGGAGAACCTCACGGGGATGTACCGAGCGCATCCGGGTGCGAAATGGTGAGGCAGACTGACGAACTGCCGGCCGTCGACGACGAAGCCCGCGTTCGAGCGGCGCTGCGGAACGTCCACGATCCGGAGATCCCGCCGCTGTCCATCGTGGACCTCGGCATCGTCGAGCGCGTGGATGTCGCCGATGACGCCGTTCAGGTCACCCTGCTCCCGACCTTCGCCGGCTGCCCCGCCCTCGACGTCATTCGTGAAGACGTGATCGCCGCGATCGGGCATGCGGCGGGCGGCCGCCGCGTCGACGTCCGGTTCGCCGCATCGCCGCCGTGGACGAGCGACCGGATCACGCCCGCGGGCCGCGAGGCGCTGCGCTCGCACGGCCTCACGCCCCCGTCCGGCGAGGCGCCCGCCGCGACCGGCGGACCGATCCCGATCCGGCTGGGCTCGGCGCCCGAGCGAGCGCGCTGCCCCTTCTGCGGCAGCGACGACACCGTGCGGGAGAGCGCGTTCGGGCCGACGCTGTGCCGTTCGACCCACTTCTGCAACGCGTGCCGGAACCCGTTCGAGGCGTTCAAGCCGAAGCTCGGCCGGGGCTGACTTCGCGTCCGGCGACGCCGGTTCAGCGCGGGATCGTCCCCCATGCCCCGACCACGGCGGGGGGCAACACCACGGCGTCCGCATCCCGGACCTCCCCGTAGATCCGCCGCCGGATGGTGTCCGGCCGGACCTCCGCGGCCGTCGCCACGCCCGTCCGTTCGATGCTCGGGAAAAAGGCGTGGACGGCGGCGGCGATGGTGTCGGGACCGGCCGGGTCGCCTGGAAGCAGGTACGGCTGCAGGCCGAGCACGCCCTTGACGCAGGCACCTGCCTGCGCGAGCAACTGCCCGATCCGCCGGCCGATGGCGGGGTCGCGCCCGTGGCGGCGCGTGGCCTCTGTGACCCACTCCAGCGCCCTGGCCGCCGTCGGGGTCGTGGGCTCGGAGCGGGAGACGCTGACGTCGAACTCGACGATCAGCACCGTTCCGCCCGGCCGAACGCGCGCGATGTGGTGCCGGAGCACTGCGAGCGGATCGGCAACGTGGAACAGGAGCAGCCGCGCCGTGAGGGCGTCGAAGCGTTCGTCGTCGTCGGGCTTCCACGTCGTGACGTCGCCCTGCACGAAGTGCACGTTCGGCACATCCATCGCGCGACGGCGCGCCTCGGCGGCGATGAGCGCGTCGAGCGAGCGGTCGAGGCCGACGACAAGGCCCTCCGGGCCGACGGCGTCGGCGACGAGGAACGCGAGGTCACCGGTGCCGGTCCCCAGGTCCAGGACGCGCATGCCCGGCGCGATGGGTGCCCGGCGCAGGATCGCCTCGGTGGCGGGCCGGATGACCGCGCCCTGGCGGTTCAGCCGCTCGAGCTCCCGGGCGTCGCTGCCCAGCATGTAGGTCACGTCGGCCGTCTCCGCGCCGATCGTCGTGGTTCGCATCGCAGTCTCCTTCCGCGTTGGGTCTGACCCGCGAGGAGGGGCGGCTGGCGCCACCCCTCCCCGTGAGCGTCGTGTGTGTAGTGCGACGGGCTACGGGTTGCAGACCCCCGGGCCCTTCGGGTCGGTGCACAGCGGACCGAGGTCGTTCACCTTGTCGGGGAGCGTGATGAACGCGAACGGCCCGGCGTTGTGCTCGCCGTTGAACGGTGTCAGGGCGCCGTTGTAACCGCAGGGCACCGGCGTCTGCGGGTCGTTGAACCAGAACCCGAGGTGGAACGTGTTCGTCGGGCTGAGCGACACGGCGGGGTCGAAGCCGAAGATCTGGTCCAGCAGGATCGTCTTGATCGTGACGCTGGCCTCGCCGTCGTCGTCGGTGTGGACGTCCGACTGATACCAGGCGAGCCCGAAGTTCGTGAAGCTCGGGTCCGGCGTCCCGTCGGACAGGAACGGGCTCGTCTGGACCGTGAACAGGTCGAAGTCCAGGTGCGACTTGAAGCCCGAGAGCTCCAGATCCAGCTTGTCGTTGAGCTTGTTGCGGGTGACCGTGGCGACGGCCGTGGCCGTCTCGCCTTTCGCCTGCATGCAGTTCAGGAACGGCGTGTTGGGGACCAGCGAGAAGGTCGTCTTGTGGACCTTCTTCGCCGGAGCCTGCGGCGCCGCCGAGCCGGCGAACGCGGAGCCGACGCCGGACGTCGCGGCGACGGCGATGGTCGCGGTGATCACGAAGGCCGCGATGCGTCCGGCCGCCCGCCGGTGCGTCCGCGAGGTTGCCGGCGAGGCCGGGGTCCGCGAGGTCGAACGGATGCTCATGGTGCCTGTCCTCCTTCCGCGCGGCGTTGGTGCCGTGCCGCGCTGTCGAACCACCTCCGC
Organism: Actinomycetota bacterium; assembly: GCA_040414485.1. GTDB lineage: Bacteria > Actinomycetota > UBA4738 > UBA4738 > UBA4738 > JBEDUK01. The sequence goes on along the minus strand of JBEDUK010000096.1, from coordinate 112,577 downwards.
CGCGGTCGCGACGGCGACGGCGACTCTCGCGGGCCGCCTCGGGGCTCACATCAGGGGAATCCCTACCGTTCGGCGATCCCTGATAGGGCCCCGAGTGGGCGCCGGGACGGGTTTGGTAGGGTGCCCGGCAGGGGGGACGGTGGGAGGAGGTGCACCGTTCCAATGCAGGACCGGTCCGGCCTGGTGGGTCGGGAGGCCGAACTGGCGCTCCTGGCACGGCTCGTGGGCGACCTTCGCGCGGGAGGGTCGGCGGTCCTCGAGGTGCTCGGCGACCCGGGCATCGGCAAGACCACGCTGCTGCTCGAACTGGCGCGCGAGGCGTCCGCGGGCGGCATCCCCACGTTCTCCGGGAGAGCTGCCGAGCTCGAACGCGTGTCGCCGTTCGGGATCTTCGTCGACGCGCTGGACCATGAGCTGTCGGCCGGTGAGCAGGCCGCGGCCGTGCCGGCGACGGAGCCGGCGGTCGTGCTCGACGGGCCGCGCCGCCGTCAGCTGGCCGCGATCTTCCCGTCCCTGCGACCGGAGGGGCCACCTTCAAGCGGCGCCGAGGCGATCGACACGCCTGGGCTCGATCAGGACGCAAAGGATGAGTCGCTTCCCGCCGGCACGGAGCGTTACCGGCTGTACGCCGACGTGCGGGCGCTGCTGTCGCTGCTGGCCGGAACGTCCGGGGCCGTGCTGGCGCTGGACGACGTGCACTGGGCGGATCAGGCCTCGCTCGAGCTCCTGTCGTACCTGCTCCGGCATCCGCCCGCGGCCCCGATGCTGATCGCGTTGGCGTACCGGCCGCGGCAGGTCCCGCCCCGGCTGGCGGCGGCGCTGCGCGAAGCCGCGGCGTGGGGCACCGTCGAGCACGTGGCGCTCGGGCCGCTGTCCGAGGACGAGGCCGACCGGTTCCTGGGCGAGCGCTTCTCGCGCGACGGCAGGCGGCGGCTGTATCGGGCGAGCGGCGGCGTGCCGTTCTACCTCGAGGCGCTGGCCCGGACGGTCGCGGCGGGCCGTCCGGCACCGGGAGCGCACCCGGATCCGGTGTCGGGGCCGGATCCCCTCGAGGACGGGGAGGCCGAGCCCATCCCGCCCGGCGTGAGCGGCGTGCTGCAGGCCGAACTCGCCTCGGCGGGCGAGGACGCGCTCCGCGTGGCCCAGGCGGCCGCGGTGCTGGGCGACCCGTTCGAAGCGGACCTGGCGGCCGAGGTCGCCGGCATCGACGAGGACGCCGGTCTGGACGCGATCGACCGCCTCGTGTCGTTGGACCTGGTTCGAAGCGATCGCGGCCGCCCGAGGTTCCGTTTCCGGCATCCGATGGTCCGGCGGGCGGCGTACGAGAGCGCTCCGGCAGGCTGGCGACTGCGGGCTCACGCGCGGGCGTGGGCCGCTCTCGAGCGGCGCGGGGCGCCGATCCCCGCCAGGGCCCACCATGCGGAGCGGTCGGCCCGGGTGGGGGAGGAGGAGGCGATTGGCGTCCTGGTCGACGGCGCGCACGCCGTGGTGAGGCGCGCGCCGGCGACGGCCGCCCACTGGCTGGAGGCGGCGCTCCGGCTGCTGCCCGAGGAGGAATCGACGTCGCCTCGCCGGCTGGAGTTGCTGGTGGAGATGGCCACGGCGCTCGGACTGTCGGGCCGGCTCCAGGCCGGACGGGACGCGCTCCGTGAGGCGCTGGGGCTCATGGAGCGCGACCCGTTCGAGCGGCGCGAACCGGTGGTGGCGTTCTGCGCGACCCTCGACCACTTGCTGGGTCGCCACGACGAGGCCCGGACGCTGCTGCAGGCCGAACTGGCCGCGCTCGCCGACCCGGCGGCGCCGGGCGCGGCCGGCCTGAAGGTCGAACTCGCGGCCGGCGGGATCATGCGCGGCGACTTCGACGACGCCCGGCGGTGGGCCGGTGAGGCGCTGGAGGCGACCGGCGACGGGCACGCCGCAGCGGACGGCGGTTCGCTCCGCGCGGCGGCCATCGGGATCCTCGCGCTGGCGAGCTACACGGACGGGGACATCTCCTCCGCCTGCCGACGGCTGTCGGAGGCGTCGGAGCTGATCGAGGGCATGAGCGATCGGGATCTGGGGGGCAGGCTCGACGCCCTGATGTGGGTGGGCTGGACGGAGCAGTTCGTCGAACGCTACGCGGACGCCCAGCGGCACCTCGAGCGAGCCCTGGCCCTGGCGCGGACCACGGGACAGGCGCATCTCCTCACCCATCTGCTGGTCGGGCTGGGAAGCGTGCTGAAGTGGCAGGGCGACCTGCCGGCCGCGGCCGAATGCTTCAACGACGCCCGCGAGGCGGCGCTGCAGACAGGGAGCGATGAGCTCCACACGATGTCGCTGGCGATGCTGTGCCGGATCGCCACGTGGCGCGGCGACCTGGGAACCGCGCTCGACATGGGGAAGCGCGCGGTCGAGACGGCCGGCAGCGTTCGCGACTGGTTCTCGACGCTCGCCCTCGCGATTCTCGGGCAGGCGCGGCTGGCGGCAGGCGACGCGGCGGGCTGCGTGGATGCCGTGCTCACCGCCGGCGGCGGGGTTGAGTTGCCGGGCTTCGATCCGGCGTCACGGCCGGACTGGTACGAGGTGCTCGCCCGCGCCGAGGTCGAGCGTGGCTGTCCAGACGCCGCCAACGACTGGGCCGCCCGTGCCGAGGCGTCCGCCTTGCCGCTCGAACTGGTCGGACGGCGGGCGTTCGGCCTCTTGGCTCGGGCACAGGCCGATGCGGCGTCAAAAGGTGGGCGCGCGCGGGTCAGGGCGGCGCTGGAGCGGGCGCGCTCGGCGGTGGAAGCGTTCCTCGAGGTCGATGATCGGCTCGACGCCGCGCGCGCCTTGGTCGTGTCCGGCGAGTGCCTTGCCGCGCTCGACCGGCGAACTGATGCGGTCGTCGAGATCGAACGCGCGATGGCGACGTTTGCCGACTGTGGCGCGGAGCGCCTCAAGCAGGTGGCGGCGCTAAGGCTGCGCTCGCTCGGCCGCCGTGGCGTCGGGGTGGCCCAGGAGCGACGGGGCGCATCCGACGTGCTCGGCCTCAGCCGACGGGAGCTGGAAGTCGCCCACCTCGTCGGCGAGGGAAGGACGAACCGGGAGATCGCCCGGGAGCTGTTCGTCAGCGACAAGACGGTCGAGTCCCACCTGGCGAGCATCTTCGCGAAGCTCGGCGTCTCATCGCGGGCGGCGGTGGCGGGCGTCCTGGCCCGCGCCGAGGCCGGCCGCGAGGGATCCGGGTCTGGGGCGACGGATCGGCCGGCGACGGATCGGCCGGCGACGGGTCGGCAGGCCGCGGGACGGCGGTGACGCTAGCGGACGCGCGTCCGGTCGCCGGGGCGATGCACCTCCGCGCGCGTGGCGTTCCACGCCGGGAGCCAGGACACGCTCTCCGAAAGCCGGAGGCCGGCCGCGACGAGGTCGGCGATGATTCGCCCGCGCCGCTCTCCGGTGAGCCGCGAGGTCGGGATGCAGACGGTCATGGCCGCGACGACGGCGTCGCTCGCGCCCCTCACCGGCACGCTCGCGGTGTACAGCCCCACTGCCGTCTCCTGGTCGTTCTCGCCGAACCCGCGTTCGCGCACCTCGGACAGGATCTCCAGCAGTTCTTCGACCCCGCGGAGTCGCCGCCCGGTGGGCGTCACGAGCGTTCGTCCGGCGTACTGGGCGGCCACCACCGCCGGCGAGCGGTCGGCCAGGATCACCCGGCCGCTGGCGGAGGCGAACGCCGGTGTTCGGCTTCCCACCCGCGTCATGAGGCGGACGGGCTGCGAGGTCTCCTCGAGGGCGACGAACACCGAGTCTTCGCCGTCGAGCACCGCCAGGCACACCGTCTCGTCGTGCAGGGTGAGCAGGTTCGCGGAGACGCTTCGGAACGCGGTCACGATCGGCAACTCCAGCGATCGCTGCGTCAGACCGATGGCACGGATGCCGAGGTCGAACCGGCCGTGCGGCCGCCGCACCAGCCAGTCCCTCTCCACCAGGACCGCGCAGACGCGATGCAGCGAGCTCTTCGGGGTGTGCAGCCGGCCCGCGAGATCCGCCAGCGTCAGCGGCCCGTCCGCGGCCACGGCCTCCATCACCGAAAGGGACGTGTGGACCCCGGGCGAACCGGCAATCCGCTGCTGTTCCGCTTGCGGAACGACGTCCCTCATGACGAACGAAGTGTCGATCCGCCGCCGTGTGGCTGTCAAGGGCAAACTCGGGCGTTCGACGCGCTCGTACACCTATCCGTTTGACGGGTGCGAGCATCCGTGATACGACGACCGCTTGACCGGTGATCTGCCGGCGGAACGCCGCGCGCGATGGCGGCGAGAGGGGGACGGGCATGAAGGATCCGCAGGAACAGCTGGACGACATCCGGCGTCAGCGTTCGGACGTCGAGAACCACCTGATCGACGAGCTGCGCGCGGGCAAGATCTCCCGCCGCGAGTTCATGCGTCGGGGGACCGTCGTCGGGATGAGTTTCTCGCTGGTGGCCTTCATCGCCGCGGCATGCGGCAACAACAACAGCGGCGCCCCGAGCCCAACCGCGACCGTCGGCGGAAGCCCCACGCCGGGCGGCGGTTCCGTGAAGGCCGGCGGGACGATCACGGTCTCGGAGATCAGCCCGGCGGGCGCGGTCAACCCCCTGACCGTGGCGGATGAGGGCGGCTTGGCGACCCTCGGCCAGGCGGGTCAGTACCTCACGTGGTCGAACGACAAGCTTCAGCTCGAGCCCGTCATCGCGGAGAGCTGGTCGCCCAACACGGACGGTTCGGTGTGGACGTTCAAGATCCGCCAGGGCGTCACGTACAACGACGGCTCGACCCAGCTGACGGCCGACGACGTCGTCGCGACGCTGAAGGCACACAGCGACCCCGCGAACAAGGGGAATGCGCTGTCGGCGTTCACCGGCGTCCTCGAGCCGGACGGCGTGGCGGCGCAGGGTTCGGACACCGTGGTGTGCACGCTCAAGGCGCCGAACGGCTCGTTCCCGTACCTGGTGAGCTCCGACAACTACAACGTGATCATCCTTCCGGCGTCCTACGACTACGGCGGCGACTACACGAAGTCGTTCATCGGAACCGGCCCCTGGAAGATGTCGAACTTCAACAGCCAGACCGGCGTGACCTACGTGAAGAGTCCCAGTTACTGGCAGCAGGGCCTGCCGTACCTGGACGGCTTCTCGCTGAAGTATTTCGCCGATCAGCAGCCTCAGGTGCTCGGACTCCAGCAGGGCTCCATCGACGTCATCGCGCAGTTCTCCGCGGCCACGGGGCAGGCGCTGCTCAACGATTCGGCCATCACCGTCTACGCGACCAAGTCGAGCGCGCACCGCCAGGTCCACATGCGAACGGACCAGGCGCCGTTCGACAAGAAGGAGATCAGGCAGGCGCTCGCGCTGTCGCTCAACCGGCCGGACCTGGTCAGCGGATTGATGAACGGAAAGGCGGACCTGGGCAACGACTCGCCCTTCGCCCCGGCCTTCCCACAGACGGACACGTCCGTGCCGCAGCGCGCGCAGAACATTTCGCAGGCTCAGCAGCTGATGTCCCAGGGCGGCGCGGCGAACGGGTTCAACGTCACGCTGTACACGTGGAACGGATACGAGATCCCGCAGCTGGCCCAGCTGATCCAGCAGGCGGCCGCCCAGATCAAGATCACCATCAAGCTGCAGGTCCAGGACGCCAACACCTACTACAGCAAGTACTGGCTCAACTCGCCCATGGGCATCACCGACTACGGTCACCGCGGCGTGCCGAACGTGTTCCTCGCCGCGCCCCTGTTGTCGACCGGCACGTGGAACGCCGCGCACTACAAGAACCCGGCGTACGACACGCTGGTGGGTCAGTACGTGGCAGCCGTCGATCTGGACGCGCAGCGGGCGGTCGCCAAGCAGATCGAGACGATGCTGCTGGACGACACGCCGATCGTGTTCCCGTACTTCTACAACCACATGTCCGCGTCCAAGCCGACGATCGCCGGCGCCGAGTTCACGGGCATGGGCCACATCCGGCTGACCAAGGCGGGACTGACCGCCTGATCGAGCGCCGAGCGGAAGCGAAGGCCCGGAGGAGGAAGCGATGGGGCGCTTCCTCCTCCGCCGCCTCGGGCTCGCGATCCTCACGCTGATCCTGCTGTCGCTCATCGTGTTCTTCGGCACGCATGTGCTTCCCGGCGACGTGGGTCGCGTGATCCTCGGTCCGTTCGCGGACGCCCGCGCCGTGGCCGAGCTCGACAAGCAACTGGGCGCCGACAAGCCGCTGATCGTTCAGTACTGGACGTGGGTGAGTGGCGTGTTCAGGGGAGATCTGGGCACGTCGCTCGCATTCCAGCAGTCGGTGTCCTCACTGCTGTTCCCGGCGCTCCTCAACTCGCTGAAGCTCGCGTTGGTGGCGTTCGTCATCGTCGTCCCGCTGGGGATCCTCGGCGGCATCGTCTCCGCGCTCAACAGGGACCGTTTCACCGACCGCGCGATCACCATCACGGGCCTCTCATCCGTCGCCGTTCCGGAATTCGTGACGGGGATCGTGCTGATCGTGATCTTCGCGGTGAATCTGAACTGGTTCCCCGTCACGGCACAGGCGCCACCCGGCAGCAGCCTGCTCACGCAGTTGCACTATCTCCTGCTCCCAGCCATCGCGCTCGTCTTCGTGCTGTTCGGCTACATCGCCCGGATCACTCGGGCCGGCATGATCGAGGCCCTCGACGCGGACTACACGCGCACGGCGACCCTGAAGGGCCTCCCCCAGAGAACGGTGGTCCGGCGTCACGTCCTGCGCAACGCCCTGCTTCCTACCATCGCGGTCGTGGCCACCCAGACCGGATACCTCATCGGTGGGCTCGTGGCCATCGAGGTGCTGTTCAACTACCAGGGCATCGGGCACCTGCTGTTCATCTCGGCGCAGAAGAAGGACCTCCCGGTCCTGGAGGCATGCGTCCTGGTGGTCGGCGTCGTCTATCTGATCGCGACCGTCATCGCCGACGTCATCTACTCGCTCCTGAATCCCCGGATCCGGTACGGGACGGCCGAATGATCAGCAGACCGCGACCCGAGGACGTCGGCACCGAGGCCGGGGTCGATCCGGTCCTTCAGGCCTTCGGAGTCGAGGGCCAGCACGACTCGGGCGATGGCAGCCGCTCGACGGCCCGCCGCGAGCGGTTCCGGCTCCTGCTCCGGTCGCCGACATTCATCATCGGCACGCTCGTGGTGCTGTTCTGGATCTTCTGCGCGATCTTCGGCAAGCAGATCGCCCCGTACAACTACCTGGGCGAGCCGGGCAGCATCCTGCACAAGCTGGAGCCGCCGTCGTCACAGCACTGGTTCGGCACGGACGACCTCGGCCGAGACGTGCTGTCGCGAGTCATCGTGGGCTCCCGCGGCATCCTGGTCGTCGCGCTGCTCGCCACCGCACTCGGGACAGTCGCCGGCACCGCCATCGGCCTGGCGACCGGCTATGTCGGAGGCTGGCTCGACGAGGTCGTGAGCCGGATCCTGGATGCCTTCCTGGCGATCCCCGTCGTCATCCTCGGAGTCCTGGCGCTCGTCGCGCTCGGGCCCTCGTCTGTCACCGTCATCCTGGTCATCGGCTTCGTGTTCACGCCGATCATCGCCCGCACGGTCCGCGCGGCGGTCCTGCCCGAACGGGAGCAGGAGTACGTCGCCGCGGCCGAGCTTCGCCACGAGCGACGGTCGTACGTGATGTTCGTCGAGATCCTGCCGAACGTGAGCGGGCCGATCCTCGTCGAGTTCACCGTCCGCGTCGGCTACGCGATCTTCGCGATCGTGACCCTGACGTTCCTGGGATTCGGCATCCAACCCCCGGCGCCGGACTGGGGGCTCCAGATCGCCTCCCAGTACATCTACCTCTCCGGGCATATCTGGTGGCCGACGCTGTTCCCGGCGCTCGCCATCGCCTCACTGGTGGTGGCGGTGAACCTGGTCTCGGACGGCCTGGCTCGGGTGTTCGAACGATGAGCGCGGCTGAGCGCCCGACCACCGGCGCGTCCGGCGCCGGCGCAACGGCGACCGCAGGCCCGCCGGCGCTCGTGATCGACGACCTTCGCCTGAACTTCGAGGTGCGAGGCATTCAACGTGAGGCCATCCGCGGCGTCAGCATCCGTATCGACGAGGGCGAGTCGTACGGTCTCGTGGGCGAGTCCGGCTGCGGCAAGTCCACGGTCGCGTTCGCCGTCATGCGCTATCTGGCCCGCAACGCCAGGATCGTCGGCGGTTCGATCCGGCTCGCGGGCCGCGACCTCCTCGCGATGCGGGAGAGCGAGCTGCGCACGCTCCGGCAGACCGCTCTGTCGATGGTCTACCAGAACCCCGGCTCGTCGCTGAACCCCTCGATCCGGGTGGGCGATCAGGTGTCCGAAGCGTTCCAGATCCTGGGCGTCGACCGCGCCGAGTCCGAGCGCCGCGCGAGGGAGATGCTGGCCAAGGTCCAGATCTCCGATCCAGACCGCGTCATGCAGCGCTACCCGCACCAGCTCTCCGGCGGGATGCAGCAGCGCGTGGTGATCGCCATGGCGCTGGCGAAGGACCCGACGCTGCTGATCATGGACGAGCCCACCACGGGCCTCGACGCGACGGTCGAGGCCGAGGTGCTGGACCTGGTGTCCTCACTCCGGCGCGAGTTCCGAACGAGCGTGCTGTTCATCTCGCACAACCTGGGCGTCGTCGCGCGCGTCTGCGACCGGGTGGGGGTCCTGTACGCGGGACGCATGGTCGAGGAGTCGCCCACGGACGAACTGTTCCGAAACCCGCGCCATCCGTACACCGTCGGGTTGCTCCGATGCATCCCGAAGTGGGGCTCGCGAAAGGCCGACGGACCGTTGGACACGATCCCCGGGTTCCCGCCCGCGGTGGGCGCGGCCATCGCGGCATGCGTGTTCGCCGACCGGTGCGGCCTGGTCCAGGACATCTGCCGAACGACGGAGCCCGACCTGTTCGACGTGGGCGAGGACCATCGGGCGCGCTGCCACTTCCACGACCGTGCTCAGGACCTGCCGCGGGCGGAGCCCCCGGCCGCGGGCACGGGGACCGGGGCCGGGACCGCCGGATCGAATGAAGGCGCGCCGGCCGGCGCGGACGAGGAGCCGCTGATCCGCCTGGAGTCCGTGAACAAGACCTTCCGCCAGGAGGGCCACGAGATCCGGGCGCTGGCCGACATCTCGATCGTGATCAGGCCGGGGGAGACGCTCGGCCTGGTGGGCGAGTCCGGAAGCGGCAAGACGACCCTCGCCCGCACGCTCCTCGGCATCACCACCCCGGACGGCGGTTCGGTCGTCGAGTTCGAGGGCCATCCGCTGCCGATGAAGATCGCCCAACGGACACCGGAGCAGATCCGGGCGCTGCAGATCGTCTTCCAGAGCCCGGATTCGTCGCTCAACCGGCGCCACACCGTCCGGCGGATCGTCGGGCGGGCGCTGACGAAGCTCGTCGGCATGCGCGGCGAGCAGCGCCAGGAGCGCATCTACACGCTGACCCGTTCCGTTCGGCTCGACCGCCCGGCCCTCGACGCGCGCCCGGCACAGCTGTCCGGCGGCCTGAAGCAGCGCGTGGCGATCGCGCGGGCGTTCGCCGGCGACCCGCGCCTGGTGCTGTGCGACGAACCCACCTCGGCCCTCGACGTATCGGTCCAGGCCGCGATCCTGAACCTCCTGGTCAGCCTCCAACGCGAGGAGAAGGTCGCCTACCTGTTCATCTCCCACGATCTGGGCGTCGTTCGCTACATCTCCGATCGGATCGCGGTGCTGTATCTGGGCCGCGTGATGGAGGTGGGCGACGCCGACGTGGTCTTCGGCGGGCCGCACCACCCGTACACGGAGGCGCTGCTCTCAGCCGCGCCGATCCTGGAGGGCGAACGCGGGCCGCGCATCCGCCTGGAGGGCGAGGTTCCGAGCGCCGCCTCGCCGCCGTCCGGTTGCGTGTTCCACACCAGATGCCCGCGATTCCTCGGCGAGATCTGCGTGAACCAGGAGCCGCCGCTGGCGGAGGCCGAACCCGGTCACCTCATGCGCTGCCACATCCCGATCGAGGAGCTGCGAGCCATGCAGTCGAAGGAGACGCCTCCAACGGGATCGGGCGATGCGAACGGAAGCGGTGAGCCGTCGTGAAGGTCCGGGCCGCCGTCCTGCCGGCGACCGGTGCGGACGTCGTCGTGAAGGAGATCGATCTCGAAGAGCCCCGCGCGGGTGAGGTGCTGGTTCGGCTCCGCGCGGCCGGCGTCTGCCATTCGGATCTGAACGCCGTCGACGGCACGGCGGAGACCCGCTGCCCGACCGTGCTGGGCCACGAGGGCGCCGGCGTGGTCGAACTGGTCGGCGAGGGGGTTCGGACCGTCCGGCCGGGCGATCACGTGGCGCTGTCGTGGATGCCCTCCTGCGGCCGGTGTGAGGAATGCCTCCGCGACCTGTCGCACCTGTGCCGTGAGGCCTGGACGGCGATGGGCCACGGGGGCCTGCTGGACGGCACGCCGCGCCTGTCTTTGGACGGCGAGCCCGTCTATCACTACTCGTTCCTGTCGGCCTTCGCGGAGGCCGCGGTGGTCCCCGAACGCTGCGTGGTGGCCATCCCGTCCGACGCCCCGTTCGACGTGGCCGCCCTGGTCGGGTGCGCCGTGTCCACGGGGGTCGGTGCTGTATGGCGCACCGCCGGCGTCCGTCCCAGCGATCGCGTCGCGGTGTTCGGCTGCGGCGGCGTCGGGCTGGCGGCGTTGCTGGGCGCGCAATCGGTCGGCGCGGCGCCGGTCGTCGCCGTGGACGTCAGCGAGTCGAAGCTCGCGTTCGCCAAGGACCTCGGCGCCACCGAGGCCATCGGCTGGCGCGAGACCCCGGAGGACACGGCCGGCGCGATCCGCGACGCCACCGGCGGCGGCGTGGACTACGCGTTCGAGGCGACCGGCCGGCCGGAGGCGATGCTCGCCGCGTTCCTCTCGACCCGCCGGCGCGGCGCCGCGGTCCTCATCGGGATCTCGCGGCCCGACGCGGTGATCCCGCTGCCGGCGCTGTCGATCCCGCGCATGGAGCGCCGGATCATGGGTTCGGCCTACGGGTCCGTCCGGCCCGAACGCGACTTCGCCGCGATCCTGCGCCTGCACGCCGACGGCCGCCTGCCGCTGGATCGCCTGATCTCGCACCGGATGACGCTCGAACAGGCGCCGCAGGGGATGGACCTGGTCCGAAACGGCCAAGCCGTGCGGGCGGTGCTGCACCTGGACGGCGGCGAGGGCGCCGCCGCGTGATCCCGCTCGACGACCTCGACGGCCGCATCGGCGAGGCCTGGTCCGGCGACGTCCCGAACGGCTCGCACATCAACGTCGTGCTCGCCCGCCGGGGCTCGGCGACCGCGGCGGCCGCCGTCGGCGCGCTGGCGTCCCCTCGTCCGGGCATCCTTCCCTTCCTGGCATGCCTGTCGCCCGGCTCTCTGGTTCGGCCGGTGACGATCGTGGTCAACAAGTCGCCGGTGGGTTCGAACGAAACCCTGGACCGGATCACGTGGGGCGCCGCGCAGATCGGGATCGCGCAGGGCATGCTGGACGCCGTCGCCGACGACATCTTGGACGCCGAGCAGGTGGACGAGATCGTCGTGCTGATCGCCGTCTGGGTGGACCCCGAAGCGCACGACGAGACCGCGGTCAAGCGCGCCAACCGGGCAGCGACGCGAGCCGCCGTCGAGGACGCAGTCCGGTCCCACGACCGTGCCGATGTCGACGTCCTCGTGGTCTCGCGCGACGCGGCCGCGAACGCCTACTACACCGGCGACTGACCGGGAGCGGAAGGACGAGGCACGGAGCCGTCATGCGCATCGAACGGATCGAGACCCGGAGGTACGTCGTCCCGCTCGATCCGCCGTTCGTCGCGGCATGGGATCCGCTGCCGCGCGACCGGATCGAGGAGACCGTCACGATCGTCCACTCGGACGACGGCCTCAGCGGATACGCCTCCGGCGCGCCGTTGCCGGACGCCGAGGCACTGGAGCGCCTGCTGAAGGGGGTGGATCCGCTCCGAACCGAGGTGGTCCGCCGCATCTGCGAGACCGTGGACTTCCACGGCGGCCGTCCGTGGGCGGCCGAGGTCGCGGTGTGGGACCTGATCGGCCGAGCGCTGAACATTCCCCTCTGGAAGCTGCTCGGGGGCCGTTCGCCCGAATTGACCGCGTACGCGTCCACCGGCGAACGGGTCGATCCCGACGAACGGGTGCGCCGGACGCTCGCCATGCGCGAGCGTGGCATCCGGGCCGTGAAGGTCCGTTTTCACGATCCCGACTGGCGCCGGGATGTCGAGGTGGTCGAACGCGTCCGGGATGCAGTGGGTTCCACCATGGATCTGTTCGTCGACGCGAACCACGGCTGGCGAATGGCGGGGGACCGGGGCGTGCCGTGGGACGTCGCGGCCGCCACGCAGTGCGCCCGCGCGCTCGAGCCGCTGGATGTCTACTGGCTGGAGGAGCCGCTGCCGACCGTGGACGTGGATGGTTACGCGCTGCTCCGATCCCGGACGTCGCTTCGGATCGCGGCCGGCGAGATGGTTCGGGACCTGCACGAGGCGCGCGAGCTGATCCTTCGCGGAGGCGTCGACGTCATCCAGCCGGACGCCGTGCTCTCCGGCGGCTTCGGCGGCTGCCGCCGCGTCGCGGCCCTGGCCGATCTGTGCGGGCGCGGATTTTCGCCGCACACCTGGACCAACGGGCTGGGTCTGCTGGCGAACGTGCACCTGGCCATGGCCGTCTCATCGGTGCCGTTCGTCGAGGTGCCGTTCGACCCGCCCGCGTGGTCGGCCGAACGCCGCGACTGGCTGCTCCCGTCCCCCGTGGAGATCGGCGCCGACGGAATGGTAAAGATACCTGACGGTCCCGGTCTGGGGATCGAGCTGGACCTGCCGGCGCTCGAGCCCTACCGCGTCGGATGACGCCCGGCGACGGCTCGATCCGGGTGAGGGCCGCGGTTCTCCCCGAGATCGGCGCACCACTGGCGGTCGAGGACGTGCTGCTCGATCCCCCGGGACCGAAGGAGGTGCTCGTTCGCGTGTGCGCCGCGGGCGTCTGCCATTCGGACCTGCACCTGGCGCGGGGACACCTTGGCCACGAGCGAGTACCGATCGTGCTGGGCCACGAGGGCGCCGGCATCGTCGAGCGAGCGGGCTCCGACGTCGGGCACGTGCGGCCGGGCGACCACGTGGCCTTCAACTTCGCGCCGGCATGCGGCGACTGCCCCATGTGCCGGGGCGGACGGCCGAACCTCTGCCAGACGGCGGGCTCGTTCGCGTGGAAGGGCACCATGCTGGATGGCCGAACCCGACTGAGGCGGGCGGCGACGGGCCAGCCGCTCCTGCATTTCAACTTCGTGTCGTGCTTCGCGGAAGCGTGCGTCGTGCCCGCCGGGTCGGCCATCGCGATCCCGCCCACCCTTTCCATGAAGGAGGCCGCGCTCCTTGGATGCGCGGTCGTCACGGGCGTCGGTGCGGTGCGCAACGCCGCCGGCGTGCGGATCGGCGACACCGTCTGCGTGATCGGATGCGGTGGCGTCGGACTGCAGGTGATCGCCGCCGCGCGGCTCGCGGGCGCTTCGCAGATCATCGCGGTAGATCGCGGTTGGGAGAAGCTGGAGGCGGCGCTCGCGCGCGGCGCCACGCATGCCGTCGACGCAGCGACGCGCGACGTCGTGCACGAGGTGCTCCTGCTCTCCGACGGCGGCGTCGACCATGCCTTCGAGGTGGTGGGTTCGGCCGCCACGATCCGTCACGCGTGGGACGTTCTTCGCCCCGGCGCGACGGCCGTCGTGGTCGGCATCGCGCCTCGCGGCGTCGATGTCGCGCTCCCCGCACTGGACCTGCTGTCGCAGAAGGGGATCAAGGGGTCGTACTACGGCTCGGGGAATCCGGCGGCTGAGATCCCGCGCCTCGCCGAACTGGTGGCGACCGGACGGTTCCCGCTTGCGGACTCGATCGCCGCGGAGACGGACCTGGACGGCATCCAGGAGGCGTTCGACCGAATGCACGACGGGCGGGTCGGCGGTCGCACGGTCGCCGTCATCGGCTGACGCACGACCGGCGGGTCGCTAGCTGGGTGCGGCCTCGAATTTGGTGGACGGGCTGTGGCGGTAGCCGCCCGTGGGGACCACCTCGGGCTCGTCGAAGCCCCTGCGCTTGCGCAGGATGTAGCGCTCCACGTCGTACCAGACGTAGAAGCGGTTCGTGAGCTGCGCCGCATCCCGATGCTGCGGAAGGTCGGTCGCGACCTCGGCCTGCTTCCGCTTCTCCCAGACGCAGAGCGACAGGCACCTGCGCTCGCGGTCCATCGCGCCCTTGTAGTAGCGCAGCAGGCCGCCGCTCGACATCGCCTCGGCGAAGGCCATGTCGTCGTGGTCGCCGAGGAGCTCGTCGTCGACGTCGTGCCGGCGCATCGAACGGAACACGATCAGGTACCAACGTCCCTGCTCGATGTCCGCGAGCGTGTAGCTCCAGTTGAACGCTTCGAGGATCGGCGCCGTCTGATAGCCGGCCTTCACAGGCACCAGCCGGTGAAAGGGGGGCGTGGCGTAGATCGCCGCATCCTCGACCCGCACCAGTGCCATGGCGCGCATGATGCATGCCGAATGCCCACTTGTCACGCTGCGAAGGGCCGTTCGACCAGCAAATCTGTTGAGTTCTCGTTGACGGTTTCGACCCTCAGTCGGTCGGTATGCCGGCTCGAACGATCGCCACGAGCGGCTCGAGGTCGGGCGCGACCAGGGCGCCGGCCGCCAGGAACGGCACGCTCTCGCGGACGCGAGCGCGTGCGTCGGACGTTCCGCGCCCGAGGGTTCCACCCCGAAGGTCCGCCGCCTGGGTGCCGACGACGAGTTCGATCGCCACGACGCGCTCGGCGAGCGCCACCATCTCCGCCAGCCGCCGTGCCGCGAGCGGGGCCATCGTGGCCCTATCCTCGATCCCCTCGGCGTGGGCGCTCGAGGCCATCTCGAAGGACACGGGCTGCGCCAGCAGCCGCGCCTCGGCCACGATGGACTGCATCGCGATGCCCAGGTAGCCGAGGCCCGCGTCGCCCGAACCTGACACCGACTCGTCGACCAGTCCCGTGGGCAGCCCCGACCACGGCCGCTCCAGGAGCTTGACCACGCGCTCTCCGGCCGAGGTGAGCGCGGGCGCCAGGGCGATGCGGACCAGGTCGAGCGCCTGCGCCAGCGGCGCCACCTCGAAGTTGGCCACCGAGACGACCCGGCCTTCTTCGGGCACGACGATCGGATTGCCCTGGGAGGCGTTCAGTTCGATGTCGAGCCGGTCCTCGGCGAACGCGAGCGCGTCCCTGAGGGCCCCCTGCAGCTGCGGCAGACTTCGAAACGTCAGCGGGTCCTGCAGGTTCCGGGCTGCGCCCGGCTCCCACAGCCCGCTCCCGTCCAGCAGCGACCGGATCCGCGCCAGCGACGCGCGCAGCCCCGGGTAGGGACGCAGGTCCGCGATGGCACCGTGCAGCAACGACAGGTTCGCCGCGAAGGCCTCCAGAGACAGCGCGCCGGCGACCTCCATCGCCTCCGCCACCCGCCGGGCGTCGTGCATGGCGAGGGCGGCCCAACCGGTCGAGACCGCGTTGTTGTTCAGCAGCGCGAGCGCCTCGCCGGCGGCCAGGGCGAACCCGGTCCGGTGCAGCAGATCGTGAGCGAGATCGGCGGTCATCATCAGGTCCGACTGGCCGACCGAGCCCAGCATCCGTACGGCGGGCGTCGGGCCGTCGTTCAGAGCGTCGACCAGCAGGCGGGCGAGCTCGTGCCGTACGCCGGGCGCACCCAACGCGAAGTGGTTCGCCAAGCGCAGCATGGCCGCGCGCACCACGTCGTCGGGGACCGGCGGGCCCTGGGCGGTCCGGTGCATCTCGACCATCCGTCGGTTGAACTCGGAGAGCGCCGCCCCGTCGGAGGGCGCGGGGTCCCGCTTCAGGACGCCGACGCCGGTGGACAGGCCGTAGACCTCCGTGCCTTCGACCAGCGCGCGTTCGACCACATCCCGCGAGGCCTGCATTCGCCGGACGGCCTCGTCGGACAGGTCCACGTGCTCCGCCTGCCGGGACACGCGGACCACCTCGTCGATGGTCAGGTCCGAGCCGGAGACGACGACGCTCACGGCCGTGGCTTCGCTGCCGGGTCCCACGGATGGCGTTCACCCGCCCTGACCGGGACGCTCACCCGGTTCCCCGGCGGCGCCAGCGGGCAGACCCATCGCGGGTCGTACGAGCACGAGGGGTTGTGCGCGAAGTTGAAGTCCAGCACGAGTTGACCGCGATCGGTGACGCCGAGGTCGGAGCCCTTCACCGTGTCCAGCAGGTAGCGCCCCGCTCCGTACGTCTCGCCGCCGCTGGTCGCATCCCGGAACGGCAGGAACAGCCCGCCGCCGTACGCGTCCAGCCAGAACAGCTCGAGCGAGGCGGGGTCGCCTGCCAGGTCGAACGTCGCCGTGGCGAACCGCGTTAAGGCGACCGCCGCGCCCGCGTCGTCGCCGCTCGCCGCCAGGTCGATGCGGACCGGCTCGGCCGGCTTCACGTTCGCCTGGACGCGGAACCCGGGGTCGTAGTCGAAGTAGGGCAGGGTCCCAAACGCGTCCCGCCGGGCAGCCGGGATCGGCGACTGCGGATGCCGGGCGAACAGTTCGTCGCGGGCTCGGCGCCACGAGAGCCACGCCGCCGTCGGTTCGTCAGCCTGCCTTACCATTGCGTAGAGCTCGAGGATCCGCCGCTTCCAGTCGAGCAGGTCCAGCACGTCCCCAGGAAGCAGCGTCCCGGCCACGACGCGGCGTCCCGCTAGCCCCAGACGGCTTCGGCGGTCTCGGCGATCGTGCGCAGCTTGTAGCGCTCGTCCTCCACGGTGATCGCGTTGCCCTCGACGGAGGTGGCGAACCCGCACTGCGGCGACAGCGCCAGGCGATCGAGCGGGACGAACGCGGACGCCTCCATGATCCGCGCCGAGAGATCGGCCACGGTCTCCTTGCGCGGCGTCTTCGTTGTCACCAGGCCGAGCACCGCGACCTTCTCCTCGGGGAACGACCTCAGCGGTTCGAACCCGCCCGAGCGCTCGTCGTCGTATTCGAGCATCAGCCGGTGCGCGTTCACCCTGGGGAACAGGCGCTCGGCCAGCCAGTCGTACCCGCCGGAGACCAGCCAGCGGGAGAGCTGGTTCCCGCGACAGAGATGGAACGCGAACGTGACCCCCGGATCGCTGACGTCGTGATCGCCGAACACCACGTTGTCCAGCTCGGTGCCGAGCTCGATCCACCGCTCGGCGGGCCAGCCCCGGCTCTCGTAGAAATCGCGGAACTGCGGGTCGATCAGCAGCGGGTAGTGCGGCGCATCGAGCTGGATGTAGATCGCGCCGAGGCGGATCAGCTCGTCGACCTCCTCCGCCAGGATCGCCGCCACGTCGCGCAGGAAGTCCTCCAGCGTCGGGTAGGCCTCCCGCGAACGCTCCGGGTCGTAGAAGTTGGCGAACAGGCTCGGGCTGGGGAGCGTGACCTTGACGATCCGGTCGGTCCGGCCGCGGGTGTAGACGAACTCCTCGGTGGCGATCCCGCGCCTTCGGCGGAGGGGGCCCACCACGCCGATCGGCGGGCGTTCGATCCGCAGGTCGCCGACCGATTCGCTCCGCCAGTCCCCCCACAGGAACGCGTCGAGGTCCCATTCGCCGAAGCCCTCCACCGCCGCCGGCAGGCCGGCCTGGAACGACAGGCGCCGCTGCTCGCCGTCGGTGACGACGTCGATCCCGGACTCCTCCTGGAGCCGAAGGGCCGCGTCGACCGCGGCGTCCTCGATCCGCTTGAACGCGGCCGGCGCGAGCTCGCCCTTCTCCTGTCTCTGCCGGGCGGCCAGCAGCTCGGCGGGCCGCAGCATGCTGCCGACGACGTCGGCGCGCGCGTCGCGGGCGTTCGGGATCTCCGGGACCGTGGACATGGAAGCGGCCACTCTAGCGCGCCCCCCGCGCGCGGCTTCGAGTCCATCGTCGTGCCGCGGACGGGATGCGGTTGGGTTTCGCGGACGGAGCCCGGATCCCCCCGGTCTATGGTGGAATTCGGGGCGCACGCTCGCCCCGACCGGGCGAGCAGCCGTTGTCGCTGCTGGAGCACCGAACGCGTTGAGGAGCCCGGATGGATGCGGAGATCCGCTATGCGAGAAGCGGAGACGTCCATATCGCCTATCAGGTGGTCGGCGACGGACCGTTCGACCTCGTGCTCGTCCCGCCGTTCGTGTCCCACCTCGAGGTGTATTGGGAGGAACCGCTGGTCGAGCGCTTCCTTGACCGGCTGGCCTCGTTCTCGCGGTTGATCCTGTTCGACAAGCGGGGGACCGGACTCTCGGACCGGGTTCCCTCGAGCGAATTGCCCACGCTCGAGCAGCGGATGGACGACGTTCGGGCCGTGATGGACGCCGCCGGCTCGGAGCGCGCCGCGATCATGGGCTTCTCCGAAGGAGGGCCGATGAGCGCGGTGTTCGCGGCCACCTACCCCAAACGGACCATCGCGCTGATCCTCTGCGACACGTTCGCCAGCACGATCAGACGGCCCGACTATCCGTGGGCGATGGACGCGGACGCGCGCGAACGCATCATCGAGTCGATCCCGGAGATCTGGGGGCACGGTGACTCCGTCGACGAGCTCGCGCCGAGCCTGGCGGGCGACGAGCGCTTCCGGCGGTGGTACGGGCGGGTGGAGCGCATGGGTGCGAGCCCGGCCGCGGCGATGGCCCTGCGCCGGATGAACGGCCAGATCGACGTCCGCGAGGTCGTTCCCGTGATCGCGGTGCCGACGCTCGTCCTGCACCGAACGGGAGATCGCGACTCTTCGATCGAAGAGGGCCGCTACCTGGCCGCCCGCATCCCGGGAGCCAGGTTCGTCGAACTGGACGGAGACGATCACTTCCCGTGGGCCGGCGACCAGGACGCCATCCTCGACGAGGTTGAGGAGTTCCTCACCGGCGTGCGGCCGGGTCCCGAGCCCGATCGGGTGCTCGCCACCGTGATGTTCACCGACATCGTCGGCTCGACGGAGCGCGCCATCGAACTCGGAGATCATCGGTGGCGGGACCTGCTGACCGGCCACAACGCGATGATCCGGGACGCATTGCGCCGCTTCCGCGGGCAGGAGGTCAAGACCACCGGCGACGGCTTCCTCGCCACCTTCGACGGCCCCGCCCGGGGGATCCGGTGTGCAACAGCGGCGCGCGACCATGTCACTGACCTCGGCATTCAGATCTGGGCGGGCCTGCACACCGGCGAATGCGAACTGATGGCCGGCGATGTGGGAGGCATCGCGGTGCACATCGGGGCGCGGGTGGTGTCGAAGGCCGGTCCCGGGCAGGTGCTCGTCTCCAGCACGGTCAAGGATCTCGTCGCCGGGTCCGGTATCCAGTTCGAGGACCGGGGCCTCTACGACCTGAAGGGCGTGCCCGGTCAATGGCGTCTGTTCGAGGTCGAATAGCGAAGCGCTTCTCGGGGAGATCCGGCAGCGACGTTCAGCCGGTGCTTCGGGCGTTGCCCGCGTCCCCGTCCTCGTGCTGAGAGCGGGCCGACAGCCGTCGCGCCCGGCGGACCGATCGCATCCGCCCGGCCGTCCAGACGATCCACAGCACTATGAGGAAGGACCCCACGAGCACCATCACCGGCGCTCGCCACAGGATGCCCGGAATCAGGAACACGAGCCCCAGAACCAGCGTGACCAGCGGCACGGTGGTCCCCTCACTGCGCATGGCGGCGCGAACGGCGTCGAACCCCCAGACGGGTGAGGGATTCACTGCCGCTGCCACTCCGTCCGCATCGGGATCGCGTTCATCGCCCCGTGAAGGTCGCCTCGCGCTTCTCCATGAACGCCATGACGCCCTCGATGTGGTCGTCGGTCGCGCCGGCCTCGTCCTGCGCGTGCGCCTCCAGCTCGAGCGCCTCCGGCAGGGTGGCGCCGCTCGCCTGAGTGAACAGGCGCTTGGTGAGTCCGATCGCCACCGTCGGCAGGGCCGCCAACCGCGCGGCGAGCTCCTGTGCCTCCGCGAGGCACCGATCCCGCGGCACGACCTTCGAGACGAGGCCGATCCGAAGCGCCTCCGCCGCGTCGACCCGCTCGCCCGTGATCGAAAGCCGAAGCGCCTCACCGTGCCCGACGGCCCGCGGCAGCAGGTACGCCGCACCCGAGTCCGGGACCAGCCCGATCCGAACGAACGCCATCAGGTAGGACGAATCCTCGGACCCGATGCGGATGTCGCAGGCGAGCGCCAACGACAAGCCGGCACCGGCCGCGACGCCGTTGACCGCCGCGATGACGGGCTTCGGATTCTCCGTGAAAAGCGGGATCAGGTTGTTGTAGCCGCCGCGCAGGAACCTGCTCAGCTTCGGCCGCTCGCCCGCCGCGTAGAGCGGCTGGAGCGCGGCGAGGTCCGCGCCCACGCAGAAGCCGCGCCCTTCGCCCGTGACCACGATGGCGCGGCAGGTCGCGTCGTCCTGCAGCGCCGCCATCGTTTCGGTCAGTTCCCTGGTCAGCGTGTCCGACAGCGCGTTCAGCTTCGCGGGGTTGTTCATCCGGACGGTCGCAACGGCGCCGTCGCGGTCGAGGATCAGCTGCTCGTACGCCATCTGCGGCTCCGTCCTCTCGCCGTGGTCGGACACGTCGATCCGACGCGCGTGTCCGGGTTCGCGCGTAGCATCGCACGGTCGTGGGCAGGGAGTCGGGGTGCCGAGCGCGGTACGAGGGCCGGACGGTGGACGGCCGGGCGCAGCTCGAGACGGATGCGGTGCTGTTCCGCGCGACCGGCATGCGCGTCCAGGTGCCGATCTCGGGCGTGTCCACCGCGGAGCCCCACGACGGCTGGCTAAGGCTCGTGTGGGGCGACGAGAGCATCGAGCTCGAACTCGGTCCGCAGGCCCAGACGTGGGCCGAACGGATCAGGAACCCGCGGTCGTTGATGGACAAGCTTGGCGTGAAGGCCGGGATGCGCGTCTCGGTCGTCCGCCTCCCCGACGAGTGGCTCCGTGACGAACTCGAGGCCCGCGGGGCGGAGGTGTCGGCCGGGAGGACCGTTCGGGGCTCCGATCTGATCCTGTACCGCGCCGATTCGATCGCCGACCTGCGTCGGCTCGAACGCTTGAAGGCATCGCTCGTCTCGGACGGCGGCATCTGGGTGGTGTTTCCGAAGGGCGATCGTTCGATCCGCGACATCGACGTCATGGCCGCGGCGAAGGACGCCGGGCTGGTCGACGTCAAGGTGGCCAGGTGGTCGCAGACGCACACCGCGCAGAAGCTCGTGATCCCTCGCGCGCTCCGCTGAGCCGATCGGGACGGCGGCCGGCCTGCCCGCAGCGAGTCAGCCGCGGATGCCGGCAACGACCAGCAGCACGCCGAACACCGCCAGGCCCGCGGCCAGGATCGGCGTCAGCCAGTGCGCCACGCGCAACTCGAACCGCCTGACGCCGCCGCCGAGCAGCACCATGGAACCGTCGACCAGCGACACGCCTGCGAGCATCGCCACCGCGGTGAGCATCGCGAACGGCCGGCCCCCCGAGTCCGCCGCCGACGCGAAGAGGGCCGATGCGGTGGTGGCCAGGAAGATCCACGCGCCCGGGTTGAGCAGCACGGCGAAGACTCCCCGCACGAAGGGCGTACCCGAGGACGCCCCGGATTCCTCGGAGGCGCCCCCGCGCCGCCACACCAGGAAGGCGTCGATCGCCAGGTAGAGCAGGAACGCGCCGCCGGCCAGTTTCAGCGCTCGAAGCAGCCCCTCCTCCGGCGCGAGCAGCGCGAGCCCCGCCGCCAGGCTGAACAGCAAGAGGCCGAACGTCCCGTTCGCGCCGGCCATCGCCGCGAACCCTCGCCGCACGCCGCCCCTGGTCGCCTCCGTGAGCAGGATGAACTGCACGGGTCCGGGGAGCAGGCCGAGCGTGGCGCCGAGTCCGAAGGCGCTCGCCACCAGGCCGGCGTTCACGAAGGTGACGGCTCCGTAGTCGCCGCCTCCATCCCACCGCCCAAGGCCTCCTCGCCCGCGATGCGTCGAAGCGTGGCCAGCACGTGATCCGCGTCCTCGGGCGTGGAGAGGTAGTTCACGACGCCGGCCCGAAGGTACGTGCGGCCGCGCAACGTCGTGGTCGAGACCCACCCCTCACCGCTGGCTTCGAGCCTCCGCTGCAGCAGGTCCTGATGCGCGTCCAGCGCGGCCGGCTCCATCCGCGCGGCCGCCTCGGCTCCGCCTGGGAGGTGCCGGAAGCACACGACCGAGAGTTCGGGTTCCGCGGGGCACGCCTCGAAGTCATCACTCTCGGCGCACCGCCGCGCGAGGTGCTGCGCGACCTCGAGGTTCGATTCGATCAGCCGGCCGAAACCGCTGGTGCCAAGGTGCTTCCACGAAACCCAGAGCTTGAGCGCGCGGAAGCGGCGGGTTCCTTCGAAGGAGTACCGGTACCAATGGAGCGGCTCCTCGTCCGGGCGCGGGTGCCGGTAGTACTCGGGCGCGCCGTGGAACGTCATCAGCAGATCGTCATGTTGCTTTACCATCAGGGCGCCGATGTCGTACGGCTGGAAGAACCACTTGTGCGGATCGATGGTGACCGAGTCAGCGCGTTCGAGGTCCGGTACCCGCCACGCATCCCGCTCCGAGAGCCGAACCGCCCCTCCGTACGCCGCGTCGACGTGGAACCACATGCCGTCGGCGGCGCACACGTCGGCCAACTCGGCGACGGCATCGACCGACCCTGTGTTCGTCGAACCGCTCACCGCCGCGACGCACCACGGAAGGAGCCCGTCGGCGCGGTCCTGTTCCACGGCCTCCCGCAGCGCGTCACCGCGAAGGCGGAACCGGTCGTCGGACGGAACGATGCGAAGCGTCTCCGGCGGGAATCCAAGCCAGGACAGGCTGCGCGCGATCGAGAAGTGCGCCTGGTCGCTCGCGTAGGCGCGCACCCCGTCGAGCGCGCCGCCGCGCGGAGGCGCGTCGAGTCCGCGGAGACGCCGCAGGTGGACGTCCCGCGCCACGGCGAGCGCCATGAAGTTCGCCATCACACCGCCGGACGTCAGGACGCCCCATCCGCTCTCGTCGAACCCGACCAGGCTGCGCAGCCAGGTCACGACCTCCTCTTCGACGAACGCCGACGAGGGACTGCAGGCCCACACGTCCACGCCCTGGTTCAGCCACGCGGCGAGCGACTCCGCGGCGGCGGCGACCGGGAGCGGGGGCGGCGTGAAGTACGCGAACTGCGCCGGATGCTGCGCGGCGTACTGGTACGGCAGGAGCCGCTCGCGGATCTCCGCAAGGATCGCAGACCACGGCGTCGGGCCCGCGGGCGCCGGCGGCGGTCCGCCTTCCGTGCCGTAGAACGCCGACCGCATCTGCTCGTACGGAAGGCCGGCGACGGGCCGCCTGGAGGCCTCGTCACGAAGCCAGTCCATCGCCGCACCCCACGCGTCGTCGCCGAGCGCGCCGACGGCGGCCAGCGCCTCGAGGTCGTCGTGCCCGATCAGATCCGGGTCCGGATGCCAGCCGAAGCGGTCGCCGGCAGGCGTCCGTCGCGGGCGACGTTCGGCTTCGTCGCCGGCCGGCCGGTTCGTCACAGAGTTCCCCCGTCCCGGTCCGCCGCCCCGGCCAGCGCGTCCAACGCCATCGTGTAGGAACGCGCGCCGAACCCGGCGATCACGCCCGTGCAGGCGCCGGCGACCAGGTCCTCGCGCCGGAACCACTCGCGCGCGTTGGGATTGGAGAGATGCACCTCGATCGCGGGCAGCGCGACGCCCGCCAGCGCGTCCCGGATGGCCACGCTCGTGTGCGAATAGCCGCCCGGATTGATCACGATGGCGTCCGCCCATCCACGGGCGCCCTGGATGAGGTCGACCAGTTCGCCCTCGGAGTTCGACTGCCGCGACTGGACCGTGATTGCGAGGGCCGCCGCGTGCTCGGCCAACATCCCGTCCAGTTCGGCGAGCGTCATGGTGCCGTAGACGTCCGGCTCCCGCTCGCCGAGGAGGTTGAGGTTCGGGCCGTGCAGGATCAGGACGTTCACGCCTCCCCCTTCCCGGTGAGCGCCAGGACGGCCTCCGCCGGTTCGATGCCCTCCAATAGTGCGGCGCCGCCGTCGACCGGGACGACGAACACCGACCGGCCGGCCCGGCGCTTCTTGTCTGCGCCCATCGCCGCCGCCATGGCGTCCGGATCGAGTTCCGCCGGCGTGTCCGTCGGCAGCCCGAGACGCTCGAAGGTGGCCCGGAGACGCACGGCCGTTCCGGTCCGGGTCATGCCGAACCGTTCGCCCAGCCGCGCGGCTGCGACGGTACCGATGGCCACGGCGTCGCCATGCGCGACCGCGTATCCGGACGCCGATTCGATCGCATGGGCGAAGGTGTGCCCGAGGTTGAGTGAGTGTCGAAGACCCAGGTCGGCCGCGTCGGCGGCGACGTACGCGGCCTTGATCCGCACCGCCTGTTCGACGATCCATTCGATGCGCGAGGGAAGTCCGTTCGCATCGAACGGGTCGGCATCGAGGATGTCGAGCATCGCGGGCG
The DNA here is from genome assembly GCA_040414485.1 of Actinomycetota bacterium. Taxonomy (GTDB): domain Bacteria; phylum Actinomycetota; class UBA4738; order UBA4738; family UBA4738; genus JBEDUK01. The sequence continues at coordinate 88,121 of JBEDUK010000096.1, read as the reverse complement.
AGGCGAGGACGGCCGCCTTGACAGCCTCCGCCAGGCCGTGCCGGACGATCGCCGGGGGAAGTGTGGCCAGCGCGTCCGGGTCCGCGATCACCACCGCCGGATGATGGAACGCGCCGACGAGGTTCTTCGCATCGCCGTGATCGATGGCGACCTTGCCGCCCAGGCTCGCGTCGACCATCGCGAGCAGCGTGGTCGGCACGTTGACGAGCGGAACGCCCCTGGCGTACGTGGCCGCCGCGAACCCGATCGCGTCGAGCGTGGCGCCGCCCCCGACCGCAACCACGGCATCCGTCCGTGACAGGCCGGCCTCACGGAACGCGTCCCAGAGCGAGGTCGCCGTGGCGAGGTCCTTTCGCCGTTCGCCCCCCGCCACCGCCACACGGACGCTGCGGATGCCGGCTGCGGCCAGCGACGCCGAGACCCGTTCCGCCTGGCCGCCGGGACCCCCGACGACATCCTCCGCCGCCACGACGGCCAGCGCTGATCGGGGAAGCGCGGCACACAGTTCCTCCGCGATCCGGCCCGTCGACCCGCGGCCGACCAGTACCGACGACCCTTGCCCTCCGGGGGTTGGGACCTCGAACCGTGCGAACGACGCCTCCGCGCCGACGCTCTGCCGGTACCGCGCGACCGCCTCGCGGGCGGCCGACTTCCGGATGCCGTGCGAGGTGTCGATGGGCGTGCCGGCCGCCGCGTAGCGGTCCGCCCGTTCGGCGAACAGGTCGCGCATCCGATCCTCGACCGACCGTTCGTCGCGCAGGAGGGGCCGCCCCTCTCCGGCACGAACACGGGCGACCATGACGGCCGGATCGGCGGTGAGGACCATTACCTCCGCGGTCCGCTTGAGGTCCGCGAACTCCTGATCGTGCAGCACGGCGCCGCCGCCGGTGGAGATCACCGTTCCGGACAGGCGAGCGGCATCCCTCAGCGCGGCCTGTTCCAGCGCGCGGAAACCGCCCTCGCCCTCCTGATCGAAGAGGTCCTGGACCGTCCGGCCGGTGCGCTGTTCGATCAGCCGGTCCAGGTCGACGAATGGAAGTCCGAGGAGGCGCGCTGCCTCCTTTCCGGCCGTGGTCTTGCCGGTCCCCATGAAGCCGGTGACCACCAGGTTCGGCCTCCCCGGCATGAGGTCCGGCGCCGGAAGGAAGGTCGGTGCGATCTCTGGCATGGTCATCGTTCGGCGTCCACGTCGATCGCGGCGTCCATGACATCCGTCGCACCCGCGGCCGGAGGCGTCCAGCGAGCGTCCGCCCGGACCGCGTCGAATGCGGCGAGCATGGCGTCGAGCCGGTCCGCGCCGAACCGCTCGGTGAGCGCGTCGGCCAGGACCCAGGCCACCATGGCCTCGCCGACGACCGCGGCCGCAGGAACCGCGCACACGTCGGAGCGCACATAGGCGGGATCCACCGGCGCGCCGGTGCGCAGGTCGATCGATTCGACCTCTCGGCGCACGGACGACAAGGGCTTCATCGCGGCGCGGAGCACGACCGGACGGCCGTTCGTCATCCCTCCCTCGAGGCCGCCCGCCCGGTTCGTCGGCCGGCCCAGACCGCTCCCCTCCGCCGTCCGGACGATCGAGTCGACCGCGCCGGTCCCGGGCAGCTCTGCGAGGGCGAACGCGTCGCCGACCTCGGCCCCCTTGACAGCGTGGATCGAGCCCAGCGCGCCGATCAGCCGGCCGTCCAGCCGACGGTCCCAGTGGACGTGGCTGCCGAGCCCGGCCGGAACGCCGGTCGCGAAGACGACGAACACGCCGCCGAGCGTCTCGCCGGCCTCCTTCGCGGCGTCGATCGCCGCGGTCATCCGGGCCGAAGCGTCGGGGTCCGGACAGCGAACCGGGTCGTCCTCGGCGCGCCCGGCGAGCGCCCACAGGGCCGAGGCGTCCATCTCGGAGACGTTCGCGGCGGGATCCATTCGACGGTCGCCGATGGCGACGACGAACGAGCCGATCTCGGCGCCGAAATGTGCCAGGAGCGAGCGGGCCAGCGCGCCGGCGGCCACGCGCGCGGCCGTCTCGCGCGCGCTGGCCCGCTCGCGGACGAGCCGGAAGTCGTCGAGCCCGTACTTCATGCCGCCGGCCAGATCGGCGTGTCCCGGCCGCGGCGCCGTCAACGACTTCGGTTGGGCCGGTTGGTTCGCGAAGTCCCGATTCACGATCCGGATCGCCACCGGCGCCCCGGTGGTCGTTCCGCCGGCGATGCCCGCGACGACCTCCGCATGGTCGCGTTCGATCCGCGTGGAGCGCGCGCCTCGTCCGTAGCCACGCTGCCGCCGAGCCAGATCCTCGTCGAGCGCCTCCTGGCGGACGGAGACACCTGCCGGCAGCCCTTCGACGATGACCACGAGCTCCGGCCCGTGGGACTCGCCGGCGGTGAGGAAGCGCACCGCCTCAGACCTCCGCTTCGGGCGCCGTGCCGAGCGCTGCGTACGCGGCGTCGCGCATCACGTCAGTCGGCGCGGCGCGTCCCGTCCACAGGGAGAACGAACGCGCGCCCTGTTCGATCAGCATCTCGATCCCCTCGACCGTTCGGCACCCCTGCTCCGCCGCCTGCCGGAGGAGCGCCGTCCGGCGAGGACGGTACACGAGGTCGAAGACCGTGACCTCCGCGGGCAGACGCACCCCGCCGGGAAGCGGGCTCGCGCCCGCATCGCCGGTCCCGACCGGGGTGGCGTTCGCCAGCAGGTCGGCGCCGTCCAGGTGCCGTTCGAGCAGTTCGGCTGCGCCTGGGGCGTCCCGTTCCCACAGTTCGAACCCGACGCCGAGATCCGAGGCCAGCCGCCGGCCGCGCTCGTGGTTCCTGCCGAGAACGGTGACCTCGGAGCCATCACCGCGAAGGGCGGCCGCGGCTGCGCGGGCGGCCCCGCCGGTTCCAAGCACCACGGCGCGCCGCCGCGGCCGCCCATCCACGCGGCGCAGCGCCGCCAGAAACCCCACGCCGTCGGTGGAGTGGCCCACGGCGACCCGACCCGACCCACCGGCGCCCCGCGCATCGGCGTCGAAGACATCGAAGACTTCGAAGACGATCGTGTTCACCGAGCCGTCGTGCGTCTCCACCCGTGCGAGGTGAGGCACCACGGCCTCCTTGAGCGGGATCGTCACGTTCAACCCAACGACCGACGGGTCGGTTTCGATCGATGTCCACGCGCCGGCCAGACCGTCGCGCGCGACGGTGACCGCTTCGTATGTCCAGTCCAGATCCGCCGCCCGGAACGCCGCGTTCTGCATGGCGGGTGAGACGCTGTGCGCCACCGGGTCGCCGATCAGCAGGACGCGCGAGCTCACACGGCGTCCTCGCGCGCCAGGGACCGGAGGGTGTCGGCGAAGCCGGGGAAGGAGTCGGAGGCGAATGCCAGCCCCTCCACCCGAACGGGATCAGCGACGGGATCCGAGACCACCAGGCCGGCCACGGCGAAGGTCATCGCGAGCCGATGGTCGCGCAGGCCGTCGACCTCACCGCCGTGGAGCCGAACAGGACCGCGCACGATGAACCCGTCGGACAGCGCTTCGGCATCCGCGCCGAGCATGCGCAGGCCCTCGACCAGGCCGGTGATGCGGTCGCTCTCCTTGACGCGGAGCTCCTCCGCGCCGCGGACCTCGGTGGTGCCCTCCGCCTGGGTGGCGAGCAGCCCGACCAGCGGCAGCTCGTCGATCAGCGAGGGCACGGCCGCCGGCTCGACCGATGTCGCCGACAGTCCGGCGTGGCGAACGCGAACGCGCCCGACAGGTTCGCCGGCCTCCTCGCCGGTCTGTGCGACCTCCACGTCGGCGCCCATCGCGCGAAGGACGTCCAGGAAGCCGGTGCGCGTCGGATTCAATCCGACCGCCTCGACCGTGACGTCCGAACCCGGCACCATGGCACCGGCGGCCCAGAGGAATGCCGCGGACGACGGGTCGCCGGGCATGGTGACATCGACGGGCCGGAGGGTCGAAGGTTCGATCCGAACCCAGCCGTCCTTCGCCTGGAGGTCCGCGCCCATCGCGCCGAGCATCCGTTCGGTGTGGTCGCGCGACCGCCACGGTTCGCGGACCGTCGTCTCACCGTCGGCCCGCAGCGCGGCGATCAGGATCGCGCTCTTGACCTGCGCGCTCGCCACCGGAAGCTCGTAGTCGATCCCGCGCAGGCGCCCGCCCGTCACGTGGATCGGCGGGTGATCGCCGTCGGCGAGGCCGACCCGGGCGCCCATGGATCGAAGCGGCTCCGCGACCCGCCGCATCGGCCTGGTGAGCAGTTGCGGATCGCCGGTGAGGCGGGCGCTGATCGGGAACGAGGCGACCAGGCCCGCCAGCAGGCGCATGGCGGTTCCCGCCCGGCCGCAGTCGACCCTGCCCACGTCCCGCGCCGAAGGGTCAAGCGGCCCCTGGACGAGGATGTCCCCGCCATGGTGCCGCTCGATCGGGCAGCCGAGCGCGGCCAGGGCGCGGAGCGTCCCGGTGCAGTCTCCGGCGGGCGAGAAGCCTCGGACCTCGCTCGGTCCGTCGGCCAGCGCGCCGAGGATGGCGGCGCGGTGGGAGATCGACTTGTCCCCCGGCACGCGTCGAACCCCGGACAGCGGACTCACGCGCCGGCCTCGGGCACGAGTGCCCGCCGCGCGGCGCGCGCGGCCGCCAATGCCTCGGTGAGCTTCCGCTGGTCGTTGAGCAGTCGGACGAGCGAATCGAACGAGGCGCCGAACGCGGTCGCGGCCCGCTGCACGGCGTCCGCGTTCGCAGCGAGGAACGCGGCCGTGGCGGCCGGGTCGCTTTCGGCAAGGCGTGACGTACCCAGGAACCCGGTTGAGATGAGCGCGGCCAGGCCCGCATCGAAGCCGGCCGGGTCGCCTGGATCGGCGGGAGCCGCCGTCGCGGCGGCGACGGTTGCGTAGGCGAGCCCGAACGCCAGGAGGTGCGGGAGGTGGCTGGTGAAGGCGACCGCCCCGTCGTGCTCGCCGGCGTCCATCTCGAGCGGCCGCGCCCCAACGCCGCGGACGAGCTCCGCGGCGCGCTCCATGCCCGGCGGATCGTCGCGCACCGCCGTGAGGACGAACGTGGCTCCGCGGAGGCGTTCGGGATCGGCGCCGGCCGGCCCGGGACGCTCGGTGCCGGCCATCGGGTGTCCGCCGACCGCGTGGGCGTCGGGCGACACCGACCGTCGCATCGCGGCGACCACGGCGCCCTTGGCGCTGCCGGTGTCGATGACGAGCGAGCCCTCGCGGACGAGCGTCCCAAATTCGTCAAGTAAGCTGACGATCTGGTCGACCGGTGTGGCGAGGACGACCGTGTCGGCGCGGAATGCTGCGGCGAGTTCGGCTCCGACGGCGTCGCCGGCTCCGCGCCCGAGGCTGGCGGCCGCGACGCCCTGGTCCCGGTCGAACAGCGTCAGGGAATCGAGTCCCGCCCTCTCCCGATCTCGCATGAGCGCGAGGCCCAGCATGGTGCCGACCTGCCCGGCGCCGACGATCGAGACGGCGCCGGCGCGCGTTCCGGGCGTTCCGGGCGTGCCGGGCGTGCCGGGCGTCCCGGCGGGCGGACCCTCAGCGCTCGTCATCGTTCGTGCGCTCCGCGCGAAGGTCGCTCGCCTTCGATGCGCACCGACCCAGGTCAGCCTGCCGGCCGCCCCACCGCGGCCGCCACGCGAGACACGTCGTGCATCAACGAGGCGAACGCCGCCGGCGTCAGTGACTGCGCGCCGTCGGAGAGCGCTTCGGCCGGGTTCGGGTGAACCTCTATCAACAGCCCGTCGGCTCCCGCCGCCACCGCTGCGAGCGCGATCGACGGGACGAATTCGGCGCGGCCGGCGGCATGCGACGGGTCCACGATCACCGGCAGCGACGTGGCGTGCTTCAACACGGGCACGGCGTTGATGTCCAGCGTGAACCGCGTGGCCGTCTCGAACGTCCGGATCCCCCGCTCGCACACGGCGACGTCGCCGTTCCCGTGGGCCAGGATGTACTCGGCCGCTTGAAGGAGCTCGTCGATCGTCGACCCGAGGCCCCGCTTGAGGAGCACCGGGCGGCCGGCGTCGCCGCATGCGCGCAGCAGCCGGTAGTTCTGCATGTTTCGCGCCCCGACCTGCAGCATCTCCGCGTGCTCGGCGACCAGCGGCACGTCCTCCGGCGTGACCACCTCGGTGATGACCGCCATACCCAGCCGGTCGGCCGCCTCGCGGAGCAGGAGCAGTCCTTTCTCGCCGAGCCCCTGGAACGCGTACGGCGAGGTCCTGGGCTTGAACGCGCCGCCACGCAGCACGCGGACGCCGACCGCATGGACCGCCTCGGCCGCGGCGGCGAGCTGGTCGGCGTTTTCGACGGCACACGGCCCGGCCATCATCGCGACGCCGCACGAGCCGCCGATCCGAACGCCGTTCGGCAGTTGGATCACCCGATCGGCGGGATGGAATTCGCGGCTGGCGAGCTTGAACGGCGCGAGGATCCGCACCACGCGGTCGACGCCGGCCAATGCCTCGAACACGATCGGCTCGACGGGCCGCTCGTCGCCGATGACGCCGATGATCGTCCGTTCGGAACCGGGCGAGACGTGGGGCGTGAAACCGAGCGACTCGATCTTGGCGATGACGCCCGCGACCTCCTCTTCGCTCGCGTGGGCCTGCATGACGATGACCATCGGTTCCTCCTTCGAGGGCTGCGTCGGACGAAGCGTCGGGCGGTCGAGGACGGTGCTCATGAGAGGGTAGCGAGGTCGGGCCGAAGTTCGGCCGCTCCTCGCAGGTAGACGTGGCGGATCTCGGACTGTGTCGTCGTGGTGTTGACCAGCAGGAGGACGCGGAGGCAGTTCGGGACGCCGGCGTCGCCGCCGTGCTCGCGAACCATCATCAGCGGGATCGCCGCCCATCCCGCCGCTCGTGCCGCGGCCGCGGGGTTCGCGCCGGTCAGTTCGCCGGGGAGCGTGAAGGTCGCGGCCGCGACGTCGGCCAGTTGGAACCCGTTCGCCTGCTGCAGCTCCGCGAGCAGTTCCGCGGTGGCCCGGCCGACGTCGTCCGGTGCCGCGCCCGCCACCGTGGTCGCCCCCCGGATCCCCCGGCACGCGAGCGCCGGCGGAGGCGTCGCCTCCGAGGGTCTGGTTTCGTCCATCGTTCGCCGACCTCCTCGCTTGCCCCGAGAAAACGAAAAGGCGCGGAGCCCTTCGGCTCCACGCCTCCCGCGGTCCCGGATGTCGCCGGTGGTGCTATCCGGCTGCATCCCCCCCGGAAGGCGTGGGGACGCCATAGCCGAAGGCATACGCAAAGGCGTAGGAGCGCCACTGGGCGCCCTGCCATCGGCGCTGGACCGTCACCGCGCTGTCCGTGGACCGCATCGTGCCCTGGAGTTTGACCGCCGCGGTACCGACCGTCAACCGGTCAGTTCGGACATTTTGCCCGGGAGCGATCCAGGGCCCCGTGCGTGCGCCTCGCAGTGGGTACACTTCGCTCGAACGGGGGAGCTCGGTGAGACCGGGCTGAGAGGCCGGCTGGCGGACGGGTCCATGCGACCCGACGGGGAGCCGGCGACCCTTCGAACCTGATCCGGGCAATGCCGGCGAAGGGAGGCGAGCCGATCGATGGGCGCAGCGGAGCGCCTGGAGCGCGCGTTCGAGCGCGAGGTGCCCACGAGGGGCATCCGCCCCGTCCCGCTCGATCGGCGGACGCTCGGCGCCTTCGACCTGGCGATCCTCTGGGGCGATCTGGCCGTGGGGCTCCTGGTTGCGCTCACCGGCGCGCTGCTCGTGCCGGCGCTCGGCCTCCCCGCGGCGCTCGCGGCCATCGCCGTCGGCTCCGTCATCGGCTGCATCCCGCTGGCCCTGGTCGGCTACGCAGGCGCGCGCGAAGGCGTGCCGACCATGGTGCTCTTCCGCCCGGTCCTGGGCCGGGCCGGCTCGTCGATCCCATCCGTGTTGAACGTCCTGCTGCTCGTCGGATGGACGGGGTTCGAGTTCTGGGCGATGGCGCTGGTCGCGAACACCGTCGGCGAGCGGCTGTTCGGGTTCGACTCCTACGGCCTGTGGCTGGCCGTCGTCGCCCTGGCCTGCACCGCGCTCGCGCTCGGCGGCCCGATCCTGGTGATCCGGAGGTGGCTCGAACGTTTCGGGGCGTGGGTGGTCGTCGCGGTCGCCGCGTGGATCACCTACAGGATCCTCGCCCGCGCGCCGCTGGCGGCGATGTGGCACCGGCCCGGTGAGGGCGGATTGCACTTCTGGCTCGCCGTCGACCTGGTGATCGTCCAGCCGGTCTCGTGGTTGCCGCTCGTCGCCGACTACAACCGGTTCGCGAAGGATCCGCGAAGGGCGGCGGCCGGCACGTTCGCCGGTTACGCGGTCGGCAACGCGTGGTTCTATGCGCTGGGGGCACTGCTCGTCCTAGGCGCGGGCCTCACCGACGGGACACCCGCGGGTTTGGCGGTGGCGATCCCCGGGCTCGCCGGCGGCTGGATCGTGCTGCTGGCGCTGCTCGCCGGCGAGACCGACGAGGCATTCGCCGACATCTACTCCGCGGCGGTGTCCGCGCAGAACCTCCGCGAGCGGCTCGGCCAGCGGCGGACGATCCTCGTGGTCGCGGTGGCCGGCACGCTCCTCGCGGTGTGGCTCGGCGGCCGGCCCGACACCGCGCTTGGGACGTTCGAGTCCTTCCTCTTCCTGCTCGGCTCGATCTTCGTGCCGCTGTTCGGCGTGTTCCTCGCGGACTACTTCGCGCTGCGGCGCAGGTCCTTCGGCGAGGCTGCGCTCTTCGGCTCAGGAGCGAACCGGGGCCTTCGGCCGACCGCGCTCGCCGCGTGGGCGGTGGGGTTCGTCGTGTATCAGTGGGCGGTGCCGACCGGCCCGGCCGGGTGGCAGCGGCTGGTCGAACGCGTCCTGCACGGCGGCCTTCACCTGCCGTTCCCGCTCGCGGGGTCGGTGGCCGGGGCGAGCGCGCCGGCGTTCGCCTCGGCGTTCGTGCTGTACCTGGTGCTGGAGGCGTCGACCCGGTGGCTTCGGGCGCGCGCTCCGTCGGAGCAGGGCTAGGACGACCGCGCGCCCGTTACGGGCTTCCCCCGGCGACGGTCAGGACGCCGACCATCCCCTGCTTGAAGTGGTACTTGCACTCGAAGGGATACGTTCCGGGCTTGAGCGTGCCCAGGTCGGTGGCGGTCATGCTGCTGCCGGGCTGCACGTCGAACGTGACCGATCCGCCCTTCAGCAGCGTGAAGTTGTGCGTGACCTGCGTGCCGTTGTGGAACACGACGCTCTCGCCGCCGGCGATGGAGACGTGCACGGGCTTGAACGTGTAGTTCACCATTTCGACGTCGAGCCCGGTCTTCGTGTGCGAGCACCCGGTGGCGAGGAGCGCGGCGGCGAACGCGACTCCGGCAAGCGTCGCGACCGGCCGGTGCCTCATGGTCCGCCGGGTCCGTCGCCGTCCGCGTCCTGTGCGTCGTCCACCTGGTCGTTCTCGCCGTTATCGATCGCCAGGGGCGGCGGCGAGGCGACCATCAACACGACCATCGGTTCGTCATGCAGGTTGATCACCGTGACCTCCGAGCCCGCCGGCACGAGCACCGTTCCCCACTGCCGGAGCGTCTTGCTGCGCCGCCCGACGTTGAACCGGCCCTCGCCCGCCAGCACCGTGAACACCGCGTCCGCGTCGGGATCCTCCATCGGCCCGACGAACTGCTTCGAATCGAAGCACAGGACCTCGCTGAAAAGATTGCCGGTCTCGAACAGCGTCTCGCGGCGGACGTCGCCGGGGTCGAAGTGGACGAGGTCCTTCAGGCTGCGGGTCTGCATGATGAGTCGAAGCCTACGGAAGGCCTGCTGAGCCCGACAATCGTCGCCCACGCGGACGGAGCCGCCCCGATGCGCCTCCCGCCGTCGGATAGACTGACCCGTCGTTCAAGGCGCCGCCCTAGTTTCGTCGTTCGGCGTCCAGCGCTCGTCCCAGAGGAGGACCGTCCGTGCCGACCTTCGATCTCTCGACCACGCCCGCAGCCGAAGCGCGTGCCGACCTGCTCGTCCTGCCGTTCTTCGAGGGGCGCCAGCCCGGCCCCGGCGTCGCCGATGTCGGCAAGGCCCTGGGGGGCGACCTGATGGCGGCCGCGAAGGCGCACGACGTCTCCGGCAAGCTCGGGGACACGCTGACGGTGCCGACGCTCGGCCGCATCCCGGCATCCAGCGTCCTCCTGGTCGGACTGGGTCCCAAGTCCGGCGTGGGCGAGCAGCAGCTTCGCAAGGCCGCCATGCGCGCAGGGAGCCGGGGATCGAAGTTCGGCGCCGTCGCCACCACGCTCGGACAGGTGGGCGACGACGCCGCCGCGTCCGCTCATGCCCTTGCCGAGGGGATGGCGCTGGGCGCGTACGCGTTCACGAAGTACAAGCAGCGCCCGATCGACGGGAACGCGAAGGGCTCGTCGCTCAAGAAGGTCCTGGTGCTGGCGGACGGCGGCAAGGGCGCGGGCGGCGCGCAGCGCGCCGTCAAGGCGGCCATGAAGCGCGGCCAGGTCTACGCCGACGCGTCGAACTGGGCGCGCGATCTGGTCAACACCCCGTCGATCGACGCCACGCCCGCGTTTCTGGCCGGTGAGGCCGAGAAGATGGCCAAGGCGGGCGGCTTGAAGGTGAAGGTCTGGACGAAGGCCGAACTGAAGCGCGGCGGCTTCGGCGGCATCCTGGGGGTCGGATCCGGCAGCGCGAACGAGCCGCGGATGGTCGAGGTCACCTATACCGGGGCGGGGGCGTCCGCGAAGCCGATCGCGATCACCGGCAAGGGGATCACGTTCGACTCCGGCGGCCTGTCGATCAAGCAGGCCGACTGGATGGAGACCATGAAGGACGACATGTCGGGGGCGGCCGCGACCCTCGCGGTCATGCGGGCGCTCACCCTGCTCAAGCCGAAGGTCAACGTGATCACCGCCATCCCGTTCGCCGAGAACATGCCGAGCGGGTCGGCGATCCGTCCCGGCGACGTGCTGCACCACTGGGGAGGCAAGACCTCCGAGGTGCTGAACACCGACGCCGAGGGCCGGCTGGTCCTGGCCGATGTGCTGGCGTTCCTCGCCGAGCGCAAGCCGCGCGTGCTGATCGATTCGGCGACGCTCACCGGCGCGGCGATGGTGGCGGTCGGCGGCGACCTGTGGGCCGTCATGGGCAACGACCAGACGCTGATCGACGATCTCCTCGCGGCCGGCGACGCGGAGGGCGAGCCCGGATGGCAGCTGCCGCTGTGGAAGGGCTACCGCCGGCTCATCGAGTCCACGGTCGCGGACGTCAAGAACGTCGGGAACCGTTACGGCGGCGCGATCACCGCGGCGCTGTTCCTCGCGGAGTTCGTCGGCGACACGCCGTGGGCACACCTGGACGTCGCGGGGCCCGCGTTCGTCGACGGCTCGAACGACTGGTGGCCGCGCGGCGGGACGGGCTCGCCGGCCCGGACGATCCTGCGCTACATCGAATCCCACGCCTGACGGATCGCGGGTCCGATGGCGCTCGAGATCGAGCCGCCTCCCGAAGGCGCGCCGCACGTCCATCCGGCGCCTGAGCCCGGCGGACCGGTGCTCGCCGTGTTCGCCCACCCGGACGACATGGAGATCTGCGCCGGCGGGACCGTGGCGCGCTGGTGCGCGGAGGGCCGCGATGTCCACCTGCTGGTCCTGACGAACGGGGACCGGGGGGCGGCCAAGCCGGTCGATCGCGACGAGCTGGCCGCGACCCGGCTGGCCGAGACGCAGGAGGCCGGCGAGTACCTGGGCCTCACATCTGTCACGGTGCTCGCGACGCACGACGGCGAACTGGAGAACGTGCCGAGCGTCCGGATCGAGATCGCGCGGACGATCAGACGCTTGCGCCCGGCGATGGTCCTGTCATGCGATCCGACCGTCGTGTTCTTCGGCAACGAGTACTTCAATCACTCGGACCACCGCAACGCCGGCTGGTGCACCATGGACGCGATCTTCCCGGGCGCCGGAAACCCGCTCTTTTTCGAGGAGCTGCTCGCCGAGGGGCTGGAGCCCTGGGACGTGAACGAGATCTGGCTCGGGTGGACGATGGAGCCGAACCATCATCAGGACGTCACCGGCTTCATGCAGCGGAAGGTCGAAGCGCTCCGGCTGCATGCGAGCCAGGTCGCCGACCATCAGATCGGCTTCTTCGAGGAATGGCTGCCGAAGGAGGCGGTCGAGGCGGGCAAACGGATCGGCGTTCAGCACGCCGAATCGTTCCGGGTGCTGCAGCTCGGCTGAAGCCGCGCCGGCCTCGCGCTACTTCCAGGCGTGGAAAACGGCCCAACCCTGGGTGACGATCCGCCCGAACGGATCCCGCCGCTTCACGGCGTGTTTGGCCGCCCGAACCACCCGTCCGCCGATTGTTGGTATCGGGGACGCATACACGGTCGCGCGCCTGAAGCCGACCGTCCGAAGCATGGCGAGCACCGCTGGCGGGTTGGGCCCCCACCAGTTCGTGGGATCGTCGCTGAACTCGCGGCCGGGGTAGAAGGCGACGGCCGGCCGCCGTATGCCCACCAGGTCGACCGCGGTCGCGACGATGACCTGGCCGACGGTCACACTGGCGACGTGCTCCAGCCCTGCCAACGGATCCTTCATGTGATACAGAACGCCGAGGAAGAGCACCAGGTCGAACACACCCACGGTCGATGGGGAAAGGTCCATCACGTCGAGGTCACGGTCCTCGACCTTCGAGCCGAGTGCCTCCCGCGCGAATTCGAACCCGCTCTTCCCGCGGTCGCGCCATGCGTGCGAATCGGTCGCCACAACTCTGGCGGCGCCCCGGCGCTCGGCTTCGAAGGAGAAGAACCCGTCCCACGCGCCGATGTCCAGCACGGACTTCCCGCTCAGGTTCGCCGGGATCCCCATGCGATCCAGCCGGTCGAGGGGACGGTCGATCCCCGGCGTCACAATCCCGTTCCCGAGCGGGATCGAGTGGTACCAATCGATCGCGGCGACGCCCGCTTCAATCTCCGACGGCGTCAGCGGAGCCCAGTCGCCTTCTGCCATCTCGACGACTCAGCCCTTGAAGCCGACCGCCATGTTCACGTCGCGGAAGTCGTTGAACTGCGAGTCGAATCGCTGCGCGAACACCTCTCGGGCGCGAGCCTGCAGGCGCGGCCAGAGCTCCTCGCCGAGCATCTCCCGGAGGAACCGGCCGCTCGCGCTTGTCTCTCGCCCCTGCAGATAGTCCTCGGCGGAGATCGTGTACCGGTACGCGCGCCGGCTGACCAGGATGTCCCGGAGGCCGGCTTCGTGCAGCGCCATCTTCAGGCGCTCGGGGTCCCGGAACCGCTCCTCCCAAGGCAGCGCACGTGCGATCGAGTCCCGAAGGATCTCCGGCTCGGCGAACTCCCACGTCACGTCGCGCCATGCCTTCGAGAACTCGTCCTCGGTGGTTCCCCACGTGGTGACGCCGAGCCGGCCGCCCCGCTTGAGCACCCGCATCAGGTCGAACAGCGCGGTGTCGTACTTCGCGAAGTGCGGAAGCACGAACGCCGCGAACACGTCGTCGAACGCCGCGTCGCGGAACGGCAGGTCGATAGCCGTCGCGGCCGCGTAGTGAACGCCGCCGCCCTGCGGCGCGGCCTGTCGCAGCATGGGGAACGACGGGTCGACCCCCGCGACGAGCCCCGTGGGACCGGTGGCGGCCGCGGCGGCCCTGGCGACCACCCCCGTGCCGGCGCCGACGTCGAGCACCCTTGCCCCCGGCGCGACCTCCGACAGCGCGACGAGGTCGGCCGCCGCGAGCGCCATCCTGGGCTGGTGCACCCGGACGTAGATCTCGGCCACCGAGTCGTACGAACGCCAATCGGGCCGCTCCTCGGAGGAGGGTCGCATGAGGCGCGACCGGCCGGGCCGACCCGGGCGCGGTGCCGAGGCGGGTTGCGCCGGCGGCGCGGGACGCGCGGCATCCTGCTGAGAAGCGGGATCGGTCCGTTTTCTGAACAGTGGCATGGCGCCACAGCGTACCGGGCGATCCTGCACATGGGCTGCGCCGTGTCAACTTCATGCCGGCGCCAGACCGTCGCCGCCGCGGCTAGCATCGAACCGGGATGACCGAGAGCGAACGCGCAATGCACGGCGGCCACCTGATCGCCAAGGCCCTCAAGGCGGAGGGCGTCAGGAATCTCTTCACGCTTTCCGGCGGACACATCGCGCCTATCTACGACGGCTGCGTCCGCGAGGGGATCCGGGTCGTCGACTTCCGCCACGAGCAGGCGGCCGCCCACGCCGCCGACGGGTGGGCCCGCGTCACGCTCGAGCCGGGCGTCGCGGCCGTGACGGCCGGCCCCGGGCTCACGGACGCCGTGACCGGGATCGCGAACGCCAAATACGCGGATTCGCCGATGCTGGTTCTCTCCGGGAAGAACCCGGTCATCGAATTCGAGATGGGCTCGTTGCAGGAGATGGACCAGGTCACGCTCGTGTCGTCGATCACGAAGTGGGCGAAGACCTGTTACGAGCCCCGAAAATTGGCCGAATTCGTCGCGACCGCACTCCGCCACGCGACCGCCGGACGCGGCGGCCCCGTGTTCCTGGACGTTCCCCTCGATGTGCAGTTCAACTCGCCGGGGGATGCGCAGCCCGTGCCGCTGTCTCGAACGCGCGCCCGCCCGCTGGGCGACCCCGACCTCGTGAAGGAGGCCGCGCGCCTGCTGCGCGAGGCGGCCCGTCCCATCGTGTTCGCGGGCGCGGGCGTCCGATGGTCGAACGCGCACGAGCAACTGTGCGAACTGGCCCATGCGCTCAAGGTCCCGGTGTTCCTCAATTCGCTCGCCCGCGGCTGCCTTCCGCCCGACGATCCGTACTTCTTCAGCGGAGCCCGTCGCCATGCGCTGGGGAACGCGGACGTGATCCTCGCCCTCGGCGTCGACTGGGACTTCCGGCTCGGCTTCGGAACGAAGGGCTTCATGACGGACGTGAAGGTCGTTCAGGTGGACGTCGACGGCGTGCAGATCGGCCGTAACCGTCCCGTGGACGTGGGCATCGTGGGTGACCCGGGCATGGTCATGGAGCAGTTGCTGTCCGCCGGCGCGGGATTCGCCGAGGAGCCGGCGTGGACGGGGGAGGTCCGCGAACTGGAGCGCCGCAAGGCCGAGGACGCATCTGCGGGGATGGCGTCCGACGCCGTTCCGATCCACCCTCAGCGCTTCGCGAAGGAGATCCGGGACTTTCTCGACCGGGACGCTGTGGTCGTCGGCGACGGCGGGGACATCGTCGGGATCACGGCCTCGATCGTCCACGCCTATCAGCCCGGGCACTGGCTCGATCCCGGCCCGTTCGGCTGCCTGGGCGTGGGGCCCTCGTTCGCCATCGCGGCGAAGCTGGCGAAGCCCGACAAGCAGGTGCTGATCGTCTACGGCGACGGGTCGTTCGGGTTCAACGCCATGGAGTACGAATCGGCGCTCCGCCAGGCCATCCCGTTCGTGGGGATCATCGGCAACGACGGCGCGTGGGGCCAGATCAAGGTCGCCCAGGAGGCGCTGTACGGTCCCGGGAACGCGCCGGCGAGCGACCTGAACCCGGAGGCGCCCTACCACCGGATGGTGGAGGGGCTCGGTGGCTACGGCGAGGCGGTGACCGAGCCGTCCCAGATCCGGCCCGCCCTGGAGCGGGCGTTCGCCTCCGGCGTGGCGGCGTGCATCAACGTGCGGGTGGATCCCACGTTGATGCGGCGTTCGTCCTACCTCGCGTAGTCCGCTCCGGCGGCCCTGCGATTCGTAATGTGGCCTTACGAACCTGCCGGGCTCGCGGACCGTTGCGGTGGGCGAACGAACCCCGTCCGTGACCGCCACCGGGGGAGCGGAAGGGGCCAGCCGGTAACCAGCCACCCCATCGGCTCAGGCTCGAGGGCGTTCGAGTCGCGCCGTCTCAGGCGTCGCCGGACGATGGCCAGCGCGACCGACGCGGCCGCGCCGACGAGCACGATCGCGATCATCAGCGCAAGTCGTCCGTCGGGGTTGGCGCCGGTGACCGGATCGGCGCGCGGGTAGAGCCAGCCGGCGATCACCACCGAAACGGGAAACGCCAGCAGGGCGAGCGCGTCGATCGAACGCCGAAGCACGAGGCTTCCACCGTACGCCCTCCGTGCCGTTCGATCCATAGCTGCACCGGCCTCCGGGCTTCTCCTCAGCGCCCGTGCTTGCGGCGCGAGTGCGCGGCGGCCCGCCGGCTCTCCGCGCGTTCCAGAAAGGTCGCCCGATCCACGATCACCCGCTCGTGGGTTCCGCGCGCGACGACACCCATGCCATCGTCCGCCTCGAACCCGAACTGCAACGTCCGATCGGTCCCGGGTTCGAGCCACACGGAAACGTCGATCAGCCCCCGAACAGCGGTCGGCGCCGCATGCGTCATCTGAACCGACGTGCCGACTGTGGTCAGTTCGGGTGGGAGCCATCCGCGCAGCGCGATGAGGGCGGCCTGCTCGACGAGCCGGACGATCACCGGGGTGGCCAGCACGTCGGTGTCGCCCGAGCCGACGCTTCGAGCCGTCATCTCTTGGTCCACGCCCATCCCGATATCCGCCCCGCTGCTGCCTACGACCAGACCAGGGGGACGGCGACCCTCCTCGAACGCGGCACGCGCCTCGGCCCCCGCGGTGCGGGGATCGGGCCGCACGGATGGGAGTTCGGGCATCGGCATGGTCGTAGGCTAGGGCACCGTGAACCCCGGGCTCACATGGGAGGCGCCAGCATGACCGGACCAGCCGGCGTCATGGCGCTCGTCCTGGCCGAGACGGCGGCCGGCACGGCCGGCTTCCTCTTCCTCACGCCGCTGTGGCGCGAGGTCAAGCGTGGCTTCTTCTATCTCACCGGTTCGATCGTGCTGCTGCTCGCGTTGGGCGCGGCGGGTTCGGCGAAGGCGGCGCTGACGGGCGGTTCGGACCCCTCCGGGCACCTGGCCGTGACGCTCGCGTTCGCCCTGGCCGGCGCGACGGCGCTCTGGCTGGTCCTGATGCTCTCCGGTCTTCGAACCGTCGGCCGCTGGCTGGGCGTGGCGACCGTCGCTCTGGCCGTCGTCATGCTCTGGGCCTTCGCCGAGACCGCGGACGGGTCGACCCCCCTCGCGTTCTTCCAGCTCCTGGCCGGCGCGGTGTTCACGGGCGCGGTCCTGGACGGGCTGCTCCTCGGCCACTGGTACCTGACGGACCGCAAGCTCCCGCGCGGCCCGATCAACCGCATGACGTGGGCGCTGATCGTCGCCGTGGGCGTCGAGGCCGTCGCGGTGATCATCCACATGGCGAACGGCGGCACGGCGGCCAACGCCAGCGGCTCGGCGAACTCCACGCTCAGCCCGCTGCTGACGTACGCAGGCGTCTCCTCGTGGATCGCCATCGGCATGGTCGGGACCACCGCGCTGATCGCGGTCTTCATCAAGGCCACGCTCCGCGGGCAGCGTCCCACCGCCGTCCAGTCCGCCACCGGCTTCTTCTATCTGGCGGTCATCACGGCGTTCACCGCCGAGCTCGCGGCGAAGGTGAAGTTCCTTCCTTGACCGCGCTCGCGACCTTCATCGGCGCGAGCGGCTGCCCGTGCGGAAGCGAGGCCGTGACGATCGCGCTGATGGTGGTCGGCGCCGTGGCGACCGGCATGGGCTGGTACCTCGTCTCGCATCGCGGCGCTTCGATCTGGGTCGTGTTCGCCACCCTGAACGGCATCCTGGCGGTGACGGCGCTCCTGACTCGCAGGCTCGCCCTGTCCCCGTCGGTCGGCGCCGGAGCGGCGGTCGCGGTCGGAACGGCCGCGGGCCTGCTCCTGTACGCCGGGACCTACGTGTTCGTGATCATCGCCCGACGGTGGCCCTCGTTCTCGAAGGACGTGAGCAGCCTGTATGGCCGCGGCGCCGGTATGTCCCTCCCCGTCGGCCTGCTGCTGGCAATGGGCATCGCGGCACCGGGCGAGGAGGTGTTCTGGCGCGGCCTGTTCCAACAGCACCTCACCCAGTCATGGGGCCGGGCGACCGGCGCCATCGTGACGGTGCTGGCCTACGTCGCCGCGAACGCCGTCAGCCTCAGCCTTCCGATCGCGGCCGCGGCGCTCGTCGGCGGAGCGGTCTGGGGCCTGCTTGCGGCGTGGTCGGGCGGCGTGCTGGCGAGCGTGATCTGTCACGCCGTCTGGACGGGCATGATGGTCGCGTTCCCGCCGCCCGGCGGCGAACGCCCGGCGGCCGCGGACCCGGAGCACGAGGTGGCGTCTTGACGGACGCCCTTCCCCCCGGAGCGAAGGACGTGCTCGCGCGCGGCGAGTGGTGCCACCTCGCGGCCGCGACCTCGTTCGGTCCGCACGTGACGCCCGTGGTGTTCGCGGTCGACGGCGGCCGGCTGTGGATGACCACGTCGCGAGGATCCGCGAAGGCGCGCGCGTGGCGGCGCGATCCGCGGACCGCGGGCCTGGTGCGCCACGGCTCGCGGGCGCTCGCGTTCCGGGGGCGCATTCGAACCTACGACGCGCTGGACCCGTTCGCGTGGCCGTCGATCGCGATCCGCAGTCCGCGCTTGGGCAAGGCCGCCATGCGCTTCTCCGTCAAGAATGCCCGCTTCTTCTTCGGGTACGCGGTCGACGCGGCCCGGGTCCCGCTGGCGTGGGCGCCCCCCGGGAGGGTGTTCTGCAGCGTCGAACTGGAGGCCGGACGGCTGCTGGACCTGGAAGGCGGCAAGATCGTCGACGGCTGGGGTCCCTGGGACCTGAGCCTCACGCCGGCGCGAGCGTACGCGGAACCGCCGTCACCGGATGGCGGCCGTCTCGCTCCACCCGGGGACACGCTCAGCGCGGTCGCGACGTCCGGCTCGGCGGTTCTGTCGACACAGCTCGAAGGCCCCGACGGCCCGACGCTCACGGTGGTGCCGGCGGGCTGGTCCGAGGAGCGGAGCCGATTCCTGTGCCGCGTGCCGGTCGCCTTCGCCGAGTTGACCGGAGCGTCCACCGGGACGAAAACGGCGCTGACGGCGGACCGTTCGTCCTCATGGCGCGCGGCCGACATGACGGGTCTGCTGATCCGCGGCGACGCTGAGGTGTTCGTCCGAGGTCGGACGCGAACGGGCGCCGCGGCGCTTCGGCACCGGATCTCGAGCGGCGAAGCCCTGTTTCGGATCGCTCCCGCGCGCATCGTCTGGTGGAAGGGCTGGTCGAGCGGAACGGTCACGCCGCCGTCCACGTCCCGTGCGCGGTCGAGCCCGGGCCGGCCGGCGAAGCGGGCGGCCGCCGGGAGCGCGCGATGACGGTCGTCACCGAGAAGGTCGAGGTCGATGCGCCCCCGCATTGCGTCTGGCAGGTGGTCTCCGACCCGAGAAACCTGCCCATGTGGGACCGTCACGTCACGACGGTCCGAGGCATTCCGCGAGACGGATTGCGGAAGGGGACCGAGTACACCACGGAGATCCACTTCATGGGCCTGACCACGCACATCCGCGCGAGCGTCCTGGAACTGGAGGACGAGCGGTACGCGAAGATCCGGCTCACGGGGCTGATGGACGGCGTGGTCGAGACCACCGTGGAGCCGCTCGGTCGGAACCGCACGTATCTGGTCCAGCGCGTGGACTACCGGTTCGCGGGCGGTCCGCTGGGAGCGTTCGCCGCCCAGGCGATCCGAAGCCTGGGCGCCGGGACGCTCCTCCGCAGAGGAGTCCTCGCGCAGAAGCGTCAGGCCGAGATCGCCGCGCAGGCGGAGTAGGCGAACCCGGCTCATGGCATCCGTGGGTTCACAACGACGCGCCGCGGGCGTCGCGCGAGCCGGGCTCCTCACGGCCGGCGCGCTCGCCGTGGCCGGCGCGTCGTCGGTCCCCGCAGGCCGGCGTCTGGACCGCGCGATCTTCGACGAGGTCAACCGCGACCGCGGGCCGGCCGGCGACGCGGCGATGGGGGGCATCACCGAACTCGGGTCGATCATGGCGGCGGCGGGCGCTGCTGCGGTCCTGGCCGTGGGCGGCCGCCGCCGGGCCGCGACCGAGGCCCTGGCGGCTGCGTCGCTCATGTGGCTGCTCGGGCAGGGACTGAAGCGCCTGGTTCGACGCGCCCGTCCCTACGACGCCGGCGCGTCGCGCCGGCTGATCGGCAAACCGAGCGGCACGTCGTGGCCGAGCAGCCATCCCGCCGTGCTGCTGGCGTTCGTCACCGTGGCTGCGCGGCGACTCGGACTGTCGCCCGTGGCTCGCGCCGGCCTGGCGGCGACCGCGTGCGCGGTCGCCGCCTCGCGCGTCTACGTCGGCGTGCACTATCCGTCGGACGTGGCGGGCGGGCTCTTGCTCGGGCGAGCCGTGGCGGACGCGTGGGTCGCGGCCGTCCCCGCGGAGCGGGCGTCGTCGGTAGAGTGACCCCGATGTCCGCTGCCGGATGGTTCACGCTGCATACGGCCGGCCTGGCCTCCATCGGCTGGAAGGTGGTCGACCGCTTCCACATCGGGTCGCAGTTCGCGATCTCCCCGCACGGCCTGGGGATCGCGGCCGGCTATCTGGCGGGCGCGTTCGTCCTGTCCCACGAGGGACCGAAACGCGGCATCTCGGAACGCGTCGTCAACTCGCTCGTGTTCTGGGGCCTGATCGGGGCGATGGTCGGCGCACGGATCGGGTACGTGATCACGCACCTGTCGCAGTTCCACAGCATCGGGGACGTGCTCGCCGTCTACCGCGGCGGGATCAGCCTGATCGGCGGGATCGTCGGGTGGGTGCTGGTGGCTTGGGTGATCATTCGGCGCAACCACCTGAGCACCCTCCTCACGTTCGACTCCGCGGCGCTGGCGCTCGCGGTCGGCGTGGCGATCGGCCGGGTGGGCGACCTCATCATCGGTGACCACCTGGGGACGCCGACGAACTTCTTCCTTGCGTTCAGGTACTGGGGCGGCAACCTGGCCGGGTACGGCTGCGCGAACGGCCTGTGTTCGACGTCGCTCGCCCACGGGCGCAGTCAGGAGATCACGCACGCGGGCGCCAAGCTGTTCGCGGGTCCGCCCACGTTCCACGTCATCGCGCATGGGATCGGCGTGAACCAGACGGCGCTTTACGACTGGTTCTCCGCGATGGGCCTCACCCTGTTCCTGCTGTGGCTGATGCGACGCGACCGGCTCACCGGTGTGCTCACCGTCACGTTCGTGATCTGGTACGCGGCCGCCCGCGTCATCACGGACTTCCTTCGGGTGGAGAACCGGTTCCTCGGCCTCACCGGGAGCCAGTGGACGAGCATCGCCGCGATCGTGCTGTGCCTGTTCGTGTTGCGGTGGATACGGCGCCGCCCCCACACCACCGAGCCTGAGGCTGTCGAAGCGACCGCGACGAACACCGAGGAGGCCGATACGCGCGGATGAGGCCACGCCGGGGATCGGCCTTGGCCGTCAGTGCTGGTGCGCGCGGGTGTGGCCCGCATGCTCAGCGTGCCCGACCGCACCACCGCCGCCCGACACGGCAAGCGACAGCGGCTTGCGCACGACCGAACGGCTGACCCTGGCCAGCTCGCGCGCCGCGCCGATCAGCGCGGCTCCCGCCGGAGATTCGGGC
The DNA here is from genome assembly GCA_040414485.1 of Actinomycetota bacterium. Classification (GTDB taxonomy): domain Bacteria; phylum Actinomycetota; class UBA4738; order UBA4738; family UBA4738; genus JBEDUK01. The sequence continues at coordinate 66,691 of JBEDUK010000096.1, read as the reverse complement.
TCCGCCACCACGACCGGACGTCCCTGGTCGCCGCCCTCACGGAGCGACGTCTGCAGCGGGATGCGCCCGAGCAGCGGGACGCCGAGGGTCTGCGCCGCCTCGTCCCCGCCGCCGGTGCCGAAGATGGCGGTCTCCTCGCCGCAATGGGGGCAGGCGAAGTACGCCATGTTCTCGATGACGCCGATGCACCGGAGCCGCGTCTGCTCGGCCATCCGGCCGGCGCGCTCGGCCACCTTCCGGGCGGCGTCCTGCGGCGTGGTGACGACCAGCATCTGAGCTCCGGGAAGAAACTGCGCCATCGACAGCGACACGTCGCCGGTGCCGGGCGGCAGGTCGAGCAGCAGGAAGTCCAGATCGCCCCAGTAGACGTCGCCCAGGAACTGCTGGACCGCCTTGTGCAGCATGGGCCCGCGCCAGATCACGGGCTTCTCCTCGGGGACGAAGAACCCCATGGAGATCACCTTCACGCCGTGGGCCTCCAGCGGCAGGATCATGTTGTCGAACCCGACGGGCTCGCCGTGCGCGCCGATCATCCGCGGGACGCTGAACCCCCAGACGTCGACGTCCACCACGCCCACTCGATGACCCTCCGCCGCCAGCGCGCAGGCCAGGTTCACCGTCACGCTCGACTTCCCCACCCCGCCCTTGCCGGAGGCGACCGCGATGACCGAGGTGGCGCCGTCGGTGAAGAACACGGGTTGTTCGGGGCGGCCGCCCCGCAGCATGGTGACGAGCTCGCCGCGCTGCTGTTCGCTCATGGAGCCGAGGATCACCTCGACATGCTCGACGCCCGCGAGCGGCGCGACGGCCTGGGTCACGTCATTCGTGATCCGGTCGCGCAATGGGCAGCCGTCGATCGTCAGCAGGACGAAGACGCGAACGGTGCCGCCGTCGATCTCGATGTCCTTGAGCATCCCGATGTCTTCGATCGGCTTGCCGATCTCCGGGTCCAGGACGTTCCGCAGCGCTTCGCGAACCTCTTCCTTCGTGGGCATGACGGACTCCGTTGGTCTGGTCGGAACAGCGAATGGTTTCACCGGTTGTGACCGTGTTTATCTTCCCCGATGATACGGCGGTATGCCTGTGTCGACGGCCCTCGAGATCCATAAGGCCCTGGCGGATGACACGCGGTATCGCCTGTACCGGTTCGTCGGACTGGCCGGCCGGCCGGTCTCCGTCCGTGAGGTGTCGCGGCGGCTCAACCTGCACCCGAACACCGTCCGCCCCCACCTGCGAAGACTGGAGGACGCGGGCCTGGTGGCGAGCGAGACGCGGAAGGGCGCGGTCGGCCGCCCGCAGACCCTGTATTCGGTTCGCGAACCCGAGGACGAGGACGTACGGGACTACCGGTTGCTCGCAGACATGCTGATCGTCCTGGTCCGCGGCCGGCGCGCGATCGAACAGGCCCGGGGGCTGGCCCACGAGTGGGGCGCGTACCTGGTGGGGCAGCAGCGGCCGAAGCCGGGGACGAAGCCGGGCGCCACGCGGGGGCCCGCCGCGCGCACGCTGGCGCTGATGCAGGAGGCGATGGCCAGGGCCGGCTTCGATCCGCGATTCCGGCGCATGGAGGGCACGGCTGTGGAGGTCAACCTCCGCGACTGTCCGTTCAAGGACCTCGCCGACGAGCACCGGGAACTGGTCTGCACCCTCCACCGCGGGCTGGTGGAAGGGATTCTCGGGGCGCTGGATCCACCGCTGCAGATCCGCGAGTTCACACCGTTCGCCGAGCGCGAGACCTGTCGAGTGGTGGCCGGGTGACGGCTGCGCCCCAGATCGGGCCGCTGAATGAAGCCGATCGCGCGTGGGCGCGTGCCTACATCCTGGAACAGTGGGGCAGCGACGTCATGGCCGTCTCGGGCGAACTGTTCCACCCGCACGAGCACGACGGGTTCGTCGCGCGGGTAGACGGCGTGCCGGCGGGACTGCTCACGTACCGGTTGAACCCGCCCGGTTCGTTCGAGGTCACGTCCCTCACCGCGTCCCCTCGGTTACGGGGCGTGGGGACCGCCCTGATGAAGGCGGCGGCCGCCGAGGCGCGACGCGCCGGCTGCCACCGCCTGTGGTTGGTCACGACGAACGACAACGTCGACGCGCTCCGCTTCTACCAGCGGCGAGGGCTCCGGATGGTCGCTTTGCGGCCCCGCGCTCTGAACGGGGCGCGGGGCCTGAAGCCGGACATCCCGATGGTCGGGAACTACGGCATCCCGCTGCGAGATGAGATCGAACTGGAGATGCCTCTCGAGCCTCCGGGGCAGGCCTCCGGCGGCGCGGCGACTTCGCGGGGTCCGGTTCTGTAGACGAGTGGTTCGTGAAACGGCGAAGGGAGCGGCCGCGCGGCCGCTCCCTTCGCTTTCGTACGTACGACGGCCTAGCCGCTGTAGGAGTGGTAGGCGATGTCGTAGTTGTAGATGCCGGTGCCATTGCTCGTGTACAGGAAGGTCTCCACCGTGTGCGCGCCCGCCCCGAGGCCCGTGACGGACCCCGTGAGCGTCGCCGCGGTGAAGAACCCGTTGTTGTGGCCGTCGTCGGCGTACGGGCACGAGTTGTAGATCCCGTCGACGTTCAGGCAGATCGCCCACGGCCCGGGCGTGTACCCCCCGCTCCCGCTGTCGAACTGCACGGTCATGACCGCATTGACGGTGCACGTCACGGCCTTCTTGCAGGTGATGGTCTGCGGCGGGTCGACCGGCTGGAACCCGGCGCCGACCGCGTTCCCGTTGTACCCGTTCGGCGAAAGCGCCGTGCTGAGGAGCTTATGGGCGACGTTGATGGAACCGGGGTTCGCAATCTTCGCGCCCTTGACGGGGCTGGCCGCGACCTGCTTTCCGGCCTGCGCAACGCCCGCAAAGGCGATGCTCAGCACCGCCATCGCCAGCACGGCCGGCGCAAGCCAGATGAAGTATTTCCTCATGCGACCACCCCTCCGGCGGCTCTCGCCCCGCCTTGCTCGTGAGCGCGGATCCCAAGCAAATCCGCGCGCGAGAGTGCGCACCCTATGCCCGCTTCGGTCTTCTGTCAACCCGAATTTTGATGCACAATTCGCCTCATGCCCCGATCGAATTCGGCTCCAACCGAGCGGCGGGACCGGCTGGTGTGCGGCTTGGTCATCGGGGCCGGGATCTGCGCGGCGATCGGCGGCCTCCTCGGGTGGGCCCGGATGACCTATCCGACGGACGTGCCGTCCCTCGCCACCGCGTCCGCAGGGCACCCGAGGATCGGATTGTTCCTCGGTGGCTTCATGATCGTCGCCGGGATCGTCGCCATCGTGAGCGGCCGCGGAGACGCGCGGCGAGCATGGACCGTGGCTGGCGTGGCGTCGGGCCTGGTCGTCGGCGCGTTCGCGGTGGTCGATCTGGTTCGGGAACGGAACCGCGCGGTCGGCGCCCTGATCGAGCGTTCGGTCCGCAGCGCCGGTGCCCAGGCACCTGCCCTCCGGGTGCGCTTTCGCGCGTTGATCGACTTCTCGTTCCGGCCCGGCATCTATCTCGCCGTCGCCGCAGGCGCTCTCGCCATCGCGGCGGGAATCCTGCTCCTCCTTGCCGTCCGCTCCGATCGGTCTGCCGCGCGCGAAGAGCATGCCCCTCCGGCCGATCCGGAAGAAGTAAGGAAGCCTTACGATTCTGATGCGCCGGCCGCGGAGCCGGATCCCGCGGCCGGCGACTCCCGCTCGGGAGCAGGCGCGGCATCCGTTGCACCGGACGAACCGTTCGAACCTCCGTCCGCGAAGGCGTGAGCTGTCCGACCCACCACGCTGGACAGTAGGTTCGACAGTTCCATCGGCAGGATCCATTTCGTCGACGGCGACAGTCCGATCTGCTTGAGCGCCTCCAGGTATTGGAGGCTCATCGTGTTCGCGTCCACGCCCTGCGCCACATCGAAGATCTTCGACAGCGCCATGGAGAACCCTTCGGCACGAAGGACCGCCGCCTGCCGTTCGCCCTCGGCAAGCAGGATGGCTGCCTGCTTCGCGCCTTCGGCATTGAGGATCGCCGACTGCTTGTTGCCCTCGGCCACGGTGATCGCTGCGGACTTCGTGCCCTCGGCCTCGGTGACGACGGCGCGTCGCGTCCGCTCGGCGGACATCTGACGGGTCATGGCCTCCTGGACCGTGGGCGGCGGGATGATCTCGCGAACCTCGACGTTGGTGACCTTCACGCCCCAGCGTTCGGTGACGTCGTCGAGCTTCGTCCGCAGGATCGTGTTCATCTCCTCGCGCTTGGACAGCACGTCGTCCAGCGACATGTCGCCGACCACGGATCGCAGCGTGGTCGCGGCGATGTTCTGCGCGGCGCCCGCGAAGTTCTGCACCTGCAGGACGCTCATGGTCGCGTCCACGACCTTGTAGAAGATGATGAAGTCGATCGAGATCGGCGCGTTGTCCTCGGTGATCGCGGTCTGGTGCGGGATCTCCAAGTAGAGCTCGCGAAGATCGACCCAGACCACACGGTCGACGACCGGGATGATGATCACCAGCCCGGGTCCCTTCAGGCCGATCGAACGTCCGAGCCGGAACACCACCACCCGCTGGTATTCGCGAACGATCTTGATCGCGCGGAACAGGATCGCGAGCACCAGGATCAGCGCGATAAACCCGATGATCCATCCCGTGTACACGTCTAGCCCTCTCTTTCTCCGAATGGCGCGGCCCCAGCCGCGCTCAATCCACCTGCCTCCTCCGCGGGCGTCGCGGGAGTCACGGGCGCGATCGAATACGAGGCCGACTCGACGATCAATGACACGCCCTTGACGGCAACCACCCAAACCTCGGCCCCGGCGGGGATCCAGCCGTACGCGGCCTGCGCCGTCCAGGTCTCGCCCAGCACCCGAACCTGCCCGCCCGGTTCCAGCGCGGTGATGGACATCCCACTCGATCCGATCAGCCCCCCCGTACCGCCTTGCACCGGGCGATCGCGGGCCTTGACGACCGCGCGCAGCACCGTGACGCTGAACAGCTCGAACAGGAGGGCTATCAGGACGATCACCGGTATAGAGACATGGGCGGTCGGGATGCTCGGGTTGAACAGCAACAGGCCGCCGATCACGAGCACGCCGATCGCCGCCGCGGTGAGCACGCCGTGCGTCTGGGCCTTGACGTCGACGACGAACAGGATCGCGGAGATCGCGATCAGGAGCACACCGCTCAGTCGGACCGGCAGCGTCTCCAGGATCAGGAACCCCACGATGATGCAGATCACACCGACGGCGAGCGAAGCGTGGAATCCCGGGTGGAAGATCCATGCGATCAGGGCCAGGAATCCGATCGAGAGCAGCAGGAACGCGATGTTCGGATCGGCGAAGGAATGGAACAGGCTCTCTGCGAGCGATGGATTCAGCGCCTGCGAGTTCGCTCCGCACACGGCCGGGACGCGGCCGAGGCCTGTTGACGGAACGGGCGGCGGCGCTGCGCCGCATCCGCCGACGTCGTTCAGCAGCGCCGACTCGGAGGGGGACACCCAATCGACCACGTGGAGGGCGAGCGCGGCATCCGCGGTCGCGCTCTCGGCGTTCCGGACGGCGCGCTCCGCCCAGTTGGCGTTGCGGTGCCACCGTTCGGCGAGCGACCTGATATAGGCGACGGCGTCGTTCGTCACCTTCTCGCTCTCGATGGCGCCGGAGACGCCCACCGGGTGCGCGGCGCCGATGTTCGTGCCCGGCGCCATGGCGTTCACCGGGCAGCCCATCATGATGAACGTCCCGGCCGACGCCGCCCGGGCTCCCGACGGGAACGTGTAGCAGATCACGGGGAGCGTCGAGCCGAGGATCGCCTGGACGATCGAGCGCATGGACGAGTCCAGCCCGCCGGGCGTGTCGATCGTGATCAGCACCCCGACGTTGCCGTTCGACTCCGCCGTCTGGATGCCCCGTTCGATGTAGGTCGCCATGAACGGATCGACGACCCCGTTCAGCTTCATGGTGAGAATGGTGTTCGAGGGCTGGACCTCGTCGGCGCCCGCCGCACTCACCGCCCATGTGGCACAGAGGGTGAGCACCATCGTGCCGAGCGCAAGCGCGGCAACCCGCCGCTTGACCATGCGCAACATAATCTCACCGTTCTGGAGATGCCCGCCTTTCCCAGTGGGCCAACCTCATGCGATCATGAGCCCCAAGGTTCGGAATCCCTCCGGCCCCCGGCGTCCGTATGACTGTTGAGGAGGCAGGCTTGACCTTCACGCGCGAAGGTCCTCTATCAGCCGAATCGGAGCAGGAGCTGATGCAGCGGCTCATGGCCGGAGACGAACGCGCCCTGAGGGCGCTCTATGCCCGCTTCGGCGGGCCCATCTACACCCTTGGGCTGCGCATGCTGGGCTCGTTCCAGGAGGCCGAGGAGCTCACCCAGGACGTGTTCGTCGCCGCGTGGCGCAAGGGCGACCGGTTCGACGCCTCCCGCGGTCGGCTCTCCACGTGGTTGATGGCCATCGGGCACAACCTCGCGGTCGACCGCCTGCGGCACCGGACCGGCGCGTCGATGCCGCCGCTCGTGCTGGTCGACGAGCTTCCGGACCCGCCCATCAATGTCGAGGACGACCTCCTGGATCGGGAGACGGCACGCCGTTGCATGGACGGCCTGCCCGCCCCCGACCGCGAACTGCTGCGGCTGGCCTATTTCAACGGCTGGACGGCGCGCGAGATCGCCGAGGCGCAGGGGATCCCACTCGGAACCGTCAAGACCCGCATCCGGTCCGCGCTGATCCGGCTGCGAAAGAACGAAGCCGAGAACGCCCGCTTGGCCGCGGCGATGGGAGCCGAAGCGTGAGCATGGCGTGCCTTCGCGTCCGGGATCTCCTTCCCGAATTCGCGCTCGACGTACTCGATGAGAGCGATGCGCGCGAGATCGGACAGCACATCGAGACGTGCCCGGGGTGCAGACGCGAGGCGGACGGGTTCAGGGAAAGCGCCGCGCGCATCGCGATGTCCCTGCCCCCCGAGGTACCTGGCCCGGCCCTGGGCGACCGCGTTGGCCGGGCAGTTGAGGAAGCCCGCAGCGGTCGGGGTTCGAAACGACGGACCACCTCGAGGCGGACCATGCGGTTGGTCGCGGCCGCAGGGCTCGTGGCGGCCCTCCTTGCCGCCGGCACCTCGACCTGGGCGCTCGCCATGCGGGGTCAGGTCGCGGTGCAGAAGCAGGCCGTGACCCGCCGTTCGCAGGACGTCGAACGGCTCCAGGTGTTCATCTCCCAGTTCCAGCGGCGCATGCAGGCGCTCGATCAGGCGAACAGCGCCACCAACCATGCGGTCCCCGCGGCCGAGCGGGCCAAGGTCTTCGGCGCGCTGATGACGTCCCCATCGGGTGGCGGCGCCAGCGGCGAGTTGCTGGTGGTGAGCATCCCCGACGCGACGCCCGATTTCGTCACGATGCAGGCGAACATTCCGCCGACGCTGCACGGGCCGTTCACGGTGCTGTTCGAGCAGGGCAGCGAGCCGGCGCTCAAGGCCGGCAGCCTGGTCAAGACGCCGAACGGCGATTACGTCCTGTCCACGGACCCCATGTTCTTCCCGAACAACGACCTGTCGAAGCTGACGGGTGCGGTCGTCCTGGACCACGGTGGCCAGACGGTCCTGACGGGGTTGATCCAGCTCATCACGACGCCGCCGTCCCGCTGACCCACCTCCGGCTCGAGGCCGGTTCGCCAAGGCGCTCATCCGTCACCCGTTCGGCGTTCGGGGAACCGCTCGCCCCTCCGCGGTGTATCAAGACATTGCCGGGAGCGAGCGCCTGCGGTGGAGGGCCGACCACTGGATGACGCCGAACTCATCGGGCGGGCGAAGCGTGGGGACGTCGGCGCGTTCGAAGAACTCGTCCGCCGCCACCGCGGCATGGCCGTGCGCGTGGCCTACATCGCCACGCGGGGCGCCGCCGACGTGGAGGACGTCGTCCAGGAGGCGTTCGTGAAGGCGTACATGGCGATCGGGCGGTTCAACGACGGCGCGCCGTTGCGGCCGTGGCTCCTGCGGATCGTGGCGAACGAGGCCTCGAACACGCGGCGAGCGTCGGGTCGAAGGACGAACCTGGCGCTTCGGCTCGCCGCCCAGGGCCGCCCGTCGGATGACGCGGCCCCGTCGGCCGAGGCGGCGGTCCTGGCCGATTCGGACCGCGCCACCTTGCTCGCGGCCGTCAACCGGCTGCGCGAAGTCGATCGGCTGGTCGTGGGGTACCGGTTCATGCTCGGACTCTCCGACGCCGAGTGCGCGCAGGTGCTCGGATGGCCGATCGGAACGGTGAAGTCTCGTGCCGCGCGGGCGCTCCGAAGGCTCCGCGCGATGCTGGAGAAGGACGCGACCGGCGACGGCGGCATCGGCACCGCGATCCTGGTGGATGGTAACGATGCCTGACGATCTTCGTGCGACGTCCTTCGGTGAAGCGGACCTGGTGGCCGCTCTGGCGGACGTGGGCGACCGCCTCGCGTATCCGGCCGAGCGGGCGCCCGGGTTCGATCGCGCGCTCGTGGCCGCGATCGAGCGCTCGATGCATGGTGAACCGCCATCACGAGGGGTCCGAATCTTGCGGCTGTTGCGCGACGCCCGCCTGCGATCCGGATCGTGGTCGACGGCGAGGCGCGCGTTCGTGCTCGCGGTGACCGTCGTGGTGCTCCTGGCTGCCACGGCGGCCGCCGCCACGTTCGCGATCCGAGGCGTCCAGTTCATCTTCGGACCGGCGCCGACGGGCCTTCCGACCGTGCCGCCGACGAGCGCTCGCACGGGCGCGCCGACGGGCCCGGAAACGCATGGAGCCGCGCCGCCGCTCGGCTCGGATCTGTTCCTCGGCGAGCACATGACGCTTGCGGAAGCGCGGTCGCGCCTGGGGTTCGGCATCGAGGTACCGACGCTGCCGGGACTGGCCCGACCCGAGGTGTACGTTGCACAGGTCGTGCCCGGCGGTGCACTCAATCTGGTGTACCCGCCGGCCGGGGCCGCGTCTGGGCCTGGCAGGCAGGGTGTCTGGGCGCTGATCACGGAGTTCGTCGGCCGGGTCGACCGGCCCTTCATGCAGAAGTTCGTCGGTCGGGGCACGTCGGTGAGGCCAATGGAGGTCGGGCGCTTCCCCGGCCTGTGGGTGTCCGGCGAGCCGCACGAGGTCGCGTACGTCGCTTCGGACGGGTCGCTGATCACCGATTCGCTCCGGCTCTCGGCGAACGCACTGCTGTGGCAGCACGGCGATCTGACGCTCCGCGTGGAGACCGCCATGCCGCTGGACCGGGCACTCCCCATCGCACGCTCCATGAGGTAACCCGCTGCGCGGGAACCTATAGGGCCGTTGCGGTGTACCAGATCCATCCAGGTGCTACGAGGGGGCACGGAACCCAAGGGTCACGAGGAGGTCGCGATGCGAAGGAACATCCACCGGGCCGCGCGAATCGGTGCCGCCCTGGCGGTTGCCCTTTCGGTCGAGGTGCGCGTGGCCCCGGCAGCGTTCGCCAAGGGCGACCTGCGGCCGACGTCCATCGCCGTCACGATCACGGGGCCGGGTCTGGAGCGGCCGATCTCAGCCTCATGGCAGGGGTCGTGCTTCCTCCTGCAACGGTTCGCGTGCTCCAGGCGCGTCGAGTTCCGCCGAGAGAGCCAGGGCTTCCCCGGCGACCTGGGCAGCGTGTCGGGGGCGGTGTGGACGCTGGCGAACGATTCGAACTTCCTCGCGCAGGCGACCGGCTCGGCCGGTGGGTACCGCGCGCCGCGCGGCGACCTCGGCCCGAAGTACGCGATGCGGTGGACGGTGGCGGTGGCCGGCCGGGCCCAGGTGATCGAGCAGGCGCTCTACCCATGGGGACCGGGGCCGCTCAAGAGCCTTCCGTCGGTGCCGTGGGTCTACACGCCGCCCGGTTACGGGGTGCTTGGGGCCGAGGTCGGATCCGGCTGGATGCCCGCAACGTCGGTGTTCTTCCAGGATCTCGTGCGCGGCGGCGTTCCGGCGACGGAACCGGCCGTGGCGTCCCAACGGCCGATCCCAGCCTCACCGGCCGGCGATCCCCCCGCGGCGCCCATCCCCGCCCCGGCGCCGGGGCAGGCGACCGGCGCGTGGGCCGTTGCTCTCGGCGCGACCCTGCTCATGGGGCTGCTCGGTGTGGCGCTGGCGCTGGGCCGGACCGGACGACGGGTTCAGTCGGCCGCGTAGTTCTCCACGACGGAGTCTCGCCAAGGCGGCCCGACCGGCTTCGACCCCATCAGCCCGATCAGACGAACGACACCTCGTCCGCCTCGCCCTCGTCCACCGGTCGCGCGCAGGTGGGGCAGAACCAGCGCGTCTCCAATGGGGTGCCGCACGCCTGGTGACGTGCGGGATCCGCGTGCGGCGACCGGCGCGCGCCCCATTCGGCCAGCAGCCGGATGGCCCCGGCCAGTTCCCTGCCGCCGGCCGTGAGCTCGTAGGCGAATCGGGGCGGGCGCTGCGAGTAGGGCCGGGCGATGACCAGGCTCTCCCGTTCGAGCCGCTTGAGCCGGGCCGACAGGATGTTCGGTGCGATGCCGGGCACGGATTCCTGCAGCTCGCCGAAGCGACGGGGGCCGGAGAGCAGCGTCTCCACCAGCAGGAGCGCCCACCGGTCGCCGACCCGGTGGAGGGCCTCCTCGAGCGCCCGTGACGCGTCGACGGCGGGACCCGCTTCTCCGCGTTCGGCCTGTTCGATCCGTTCGGGTTTCGCCACGGTGGCCATCGTAGGCCACGCCGAGGTTGCGCGTCCGATCGGGCCGTAGTAACTTGCAAGTCGCAAGTTATGCGGCCAGGGCCATGCGAGGCGCCCTCAGGTGGCGCGAAGGAGAGGTCAGGCATGGGAGCGCTCGAGGACATCGAAGCGGTGGTTCGGAAGGTGGCGGACGGCGTCGGACCCGCGGTGGTCGGCGTCGGCGGCGGGTGGGCCCGCGGTTCGGGTGTGGTGATCGCCCAGGGACGCGTGTTGACGAACGCCCACAACCTGCACGGCGGTGAGGTGCAGGTTCGCTTCGCGGACGGCCGCGTGGCGGACGCCACGGTCAGCGGCGTGGATTCGGACGGCGATCTGGCCGTGGTCGCGGTGGACACCGGCGGCATCGCGGCCCCTGAGTGGGCCGGTGACGGCGGCGTGGCGCCCGGGGCGGCCGTCTTCGCGGTGTCGAATCCCGGCGGCCGGGGAGTCCAGGTGACGTTCGGCCTGGTCGCGAGCGTGGTCGGTGAGTTCCGAGGGCCGCGCGGTCGCAAGATCGAAGGGACCATCGAGCACACCGCGCCGCTCGCTCGCGGGTCGTCCGGGAGCCCGATCGTCGATGGGGACGGTCACATCCTCGGCATCAACACGAACCGTCTCGGGGAGGGGTTCTATGCGGCCATCGCGTCGGGAGCGTCGCTCCGGGAGCGCGTGGACGCTCTCGGCCGTGGCGAGTCCACCGCGCGGCCGCGCCTGGGCATCGGGGTCGCGCCCGCGCACGTGGCGCGCCGGCTGCGCAGTGCCGTGGGCCTGCCGGAGCGTGACGGCCTGCTGATCCGTTTCGTCGAGGACGGGTCGCCCGCCGGCCGGGCCGGATTCGAGCCGGGCGATCTGTTGGTCGAGGTCGCCGGCACCGCGGTCGCGAACGTGGACGATCTGTGGTCGGCCCTCGACACCGTCGACGCCGGTGGGTCGTTCCAGGTGAAGGTGGTTCGCGGGACGGAGGAGCGAACCGCATCCGTGACGCTCACCCCGGGCGACGCCGCGGAGGCGACGGGCGAGGCATAGAGGCGAACGGCGAGGAGGCGAGGCCTCGAGCCGTAGGAGGCGGTCATGACGGGACTTCGAACCGGGCCGTTCGACATCGACCCCGACCGCGTTCAGGCGGCGGCCGGCAGCACGGAGGGACACGAGTCGCCGTTGGATGCGTACTCGCGCGTCGTCACATCCGTGGTCGAGCGCCTCACGCCGTGCGTGGCAAGCCTCCGCGTGTGGAAGCGCTCGGGACGGATGGACGCCCAGGGAGGCGGGAGCGCCGTGGCGATCTCCGCCGACGGGTTCATGGTCACGTCGGCGCACGTCGTGGCCGGCACGGACCGCGGCTCGGCAGCCTTCGCGGACGGCGCTGAGCTGGGCATCGACGTGGTCGGTTCGGATCCCCTGTCCGACCTTGCCGTGGTGCGGGCGAGCGGTGGCGAACTGGTGGCAGCCGAGCTCGGCGACGCCTCGCGGCTGCGCGTCGGACAGTTGGTGGTGGCGATCGGCAACCCGCTCGGGTTCGGCGGTACGGTCACCGCAGGCGTGGTCAGCGCGGTCGGGCGGTCGCTTCCCGCATCGTCGGGCGCGGTCTCGCGGCTGGTGGAAAGCGTCATCCAGACCGATGCGGCGTTGCACCCGGGGAACTCCGGCGGCGCGCTCGCGGACGGGGACGCTCGCGTGATCGGGATCAACACCGCCGTCATCGGGCCGGGCGTAGGCCAGGGACTGGGCATGGCGGTTCCGGTGAACGACACGACGCGGCGCATCGTGACCGCGCTGATCAGCGACGGCCGGGTGCGGCGGGCCTACTTGGGCATCGCGGGCGGACCGCGCCCGCTGCCTCCGCGGATCGCGGCGGCGACCGGGCGTCAGCGAGGCGTGGAGGTCGTCCAGGTCGTCGACGGAAGTCCGGCGGCCCGTGCGGGGCTTCGCACGGAGGACCTGATCCTCGAGATCGACGGCGCGCCGGTGGACGGCATGGACGACCTGCAGCGGCTCATGGACGCGAACGCGATCGGCCGGACCCTGCCGGTGACCGTGCATCGGGGCGGCCGCGCCCAGGTCGTGGACGTGACGCCCGTCGAACTGCGCGCCTGAGGGCGGCCCCGGCACCCGGACCGCGTCCCTTCTCGACGCTACGATTGCGGCTGGAGGCGTTCGATCAGGAACCTCAGCCCCATCGGATACCGGTATTCGATCGCCGAGTGGGTCGCGTCGAAGAGCTCGAAGAACACGCGATCGACCGGCACGCCGGCGGCCTCGACCTCCCGGCGGAACGCCTCCGCCCCGAGGTCCAGGAAGAACTGGTCTCGGCGGCCGCAGTCGATGTAGACCGCGCGCATGGATCGGAGCGCCTCGCGTCCGGCGTCGGTGCGTGCAATCCGGACCGGATCCCACGCGAGCCAGCGGTTCCAGACGTCCTCCCGGAGCTCACCGGTCGCCAGGTCGTACGGCAGGTTGACGGTTCCATCTTCATCGGCCGAATAGCAGGCAGCCATGCAGTAGTCGTTCAGCAGGACTCCGTCGGAATCCTTCGAAAAGGCGGGCCGGCTGCGGAACGACTCCCAGAACCTCTCATACGATCCCTGATAGTCATCGCGCAGCGCTCGGACTGCCTCACGCCACTCGGGCAGATAGCACATCTCGAACATCGCGTCGCCCGCGTGCGTGGCGAGGCCGCCGAACAGGTCGGGCCGCAGCATCGGCGTGACCATGGCGCCGTAGCCGCCGCTCGACTTTCCGGCGATGCCGCGCTGGTCACGTCCAGCGATGGTGCGATACCGGGCGTCGACGGACGGCACGACCTCGTCGCACAGATAGGTGTGATACCTGCCCGTCCCCGGTGAGTCCAGGAACTGCGAGCCGCCGAGGCTCGTCCAGCAATCGACGAACACCACGATCGCCGGCGGGCATTCGCCGGAGGCGAAGGCCCGGTCCATCAATTCGGGGAAATTCTGCCGAAACGCCGCCCGCGACCGCCACATGTCGACCTGACCTGTGAGTCCCTGGATCACATAGACCGAAGGATATCGGTGAGACTCGTCCGCGTCGTATCCGGGCGGCAGGTAGATCCAGAGCGGGCGTTCGTGCGGATCGCCCAGCGCGTTGCCTTTCAGTGCGTCGCTGTCGATGGTCTGCTCGTCGAACCGGCCGGCCCATTCGATCGACCATGGCTCCATGGGAGATGCCCCTTTCTGTAGCCCTCGGTGGCGGATGCGATGTTGTCAGGCGTCCGGGTGCGGCAGCGGGACGCTCTTTAGACCTTCACGTCGGATCGCTCGAACCGCAGCCACGCGAGCACCGCGCAGAGCGCGCCGAACGCGACGAGGCCGATCAGACCCACCGAGGTGTGCGGGAACGGCAGTGGATAGAAGTCGTCCCTCCAGATATGGGTCTGCACCGAAGCGAGCCCCTGACCGAAGCGCATCCACCCGGCGACCCAGTACGCGAGCGTGAACCGCGCCACGCGGGGGAAGCCGGCCAGGATCATCGTCGCGATGACAAAGGCGAAGGCGAGGAAGAACGCTCCCAGGGTGTTCCGGGTGATGGCGGCGGCGAGGAGGCCGAGCGCCGCGAAGGCCGCGACGACCAGCGACGCCCGCGCGACGTCGCCGAGAGAGCCGGCGAGCGCCGAGCCCGCGTGGATGGGCATGTGCAGCGGATACGCCGCGTTCAGGACCGGGAGGATCGCCGCCAGCGCGAGCCACGCAATGGCGATCAGGGCCATGCCCGCGATCCACAGGCTGGCGAACTTCGCGGCCAGGATCCTCCAGCGACGGCCCTCCTGCACAAGGATCTGCTTCAGCGTTCGCCCGCTCCACTCCTGGCCGACGTGTCCTCCCGCCAGCAACAGGAGCACGACGGCGCCCATGAGCGACGCCATCATGCCCGCGGCCAGCCGCCCGGCGCCGAGCGGGCTCAGGACCTGCGCGGAGGCCCGGACGTCCGCCAGTTGCTCCGCTGCCGCCCGCTCGCCGTTCTTCCGGATCAGCTCGAGCCGCTTGTCGCACGCCGCCCCGGGCTGAAGGCCCAGCTCACCACACGTGGGCACCTTCGACGTGATGATCCGTTTGAACCGGAGCTGGTTGGAGGCCTGTTTGCTCGAGCCCCATGCGAACAGTCCGATCAGCACGACGACGGCGAGCACCGTCCACACCGCCAAGGGCCGGCGGAGCTTGCGAAGTTCAGCCGCGAGCAGCCGCATCAGGCTTGGCTCCTTCCTCGGGGGCGTGCGTGAGCGCCAGGAACGCCTCTTCGAGCCCCGCCCCGTCCGCGGCGATCCCCTCGGCGAAGATCCCGCCCCGGGCGAGCGCCTCGTTGACGTCGCGGCCGGACGCCGCCTTCACCATGAGTGAGCCCGGACCGTCGGGCCGCACCGCGAACCGTTCGAGGAGCCGAACTGCCGGTTCGAGGTCCTCGGGCCGCACCGTCACCCGGACCTGCGTCGTTCCGGCGGCGCCGCCGCGCCTTGACAGTTCGTCGACCGTGCCGACGGCCACCAGACGGCCCCGGTCGACGATGCCGACGCGGTCGCAGATGCGTGCGACCTCGCCGAGCAGGTGGCTCGAGATGAAGACGGTCACCCCGGCGTCGCCGAGCGATCGGAAGCGGTCGCGGAACTCGCGGATGCCAGCCGGATCGAGGCCGTTCGCGGGCTCGTCCAGGATCAGCAGGCCCGGTCGACGCATCAGCGCCGCGGCCAGGCCCAGCCGCTGCCGCATCCCCTGCGAGTACCCGCGGACCTTCCTTCCGGCGACGTCGGCGAGCCCCGTCATCGCGAGCGCCTCGTCCACCGCGCCGGCCGCGATGCGCGGACCGGTCTCGGCCAGCACGCGAAGGTTCGCCGCGCCGGAGAGCCACGGATAGAACGCCGGCTCCTCGATCATGGCGCCGATGTTCGGGAGCGTCGCCGGCGCGGGGACCTGTGCACCGAGCACGCACGAGGTCCCGGCGTCCGGCCGCATCAGGCCGAGCAGCAGCCGGATGGTCGTGGTCTTCCCGGCGCCGTTCGGTCCCAGGAAGCCGAACACCTCGCCACGGCGAACCTCCAGGGTCAGGTCGTCGACCGCCGCCCGGTTGCCGAAGCGCTTCGTCAGGCCCTCGATGCGGATCGCCGGCGTCTCGCCTCCGCCCACCACCGCTGCCGCCCTTGTCTCCGTCGTCGCCATCGACCCGCATGATGGCGCGCCTCTTCGGCGTTCGCCATCGGGGATGCCCCGGACACGAACCCGGAA
Source organism: Actinomycetota bacterium (assembly GCA_040414485.1). Classification (GTDB taxonomy): domain Bacteria; phylum Actinomycetota; class UBA4738; order UBA4738; family UBA4738; genus JBEDUK01. The sequence goes on along the minus strand of JBEDUK010000096.1, from coordinate 50,805 downwards.
CCGGCCCTGGCCGAGCCGGGGTGGGTACTATCCGGGCAGTGCGCCTGGGACTCGCCCTGCCCCATTACGAGCACTCGTTCCCCGACGGGGAGGCGCTGTCCTGGCCCGCGCTGTTGGACGCGACCCTTCGGGCCGAACGCATGGGATTCGACAGCGTCTGGATCTCCGACCACTTCTTCCTGGACCTCTCCAGATACGGCGGTGCGGGCGAACAGGGCTCGGTCGAGCCGTTGACCTCGCTGGCCGCGCTTGCGGCCCGAACGGAGCGGGTCCGGCTCGGGACGCTCGTCGCGTGCGCCGCGTTCAGGCATCCGGCGATCCTGGCGAAGATGGCGACGTCGATCGACCTGATCAGCGGCGGGCGCTTCGACCTCGGGCTCGGCGCCGGCTGGTACGAGAAGGAGTTCGACGCCTTCGGGTACCGGTACGGGACGGTCGGTGAGCGCTTCAGTGCGCTCGAGGACACGGTCGAGGCGGTGGCGGCGCTCTTCGCCGGCGGGCCCGCGACGCTCGACACGCCGACGGTCCGGCTCCGCGAGGCGTACAACCGCCCGAGTCCGGCGCAGGCCGGCGGGCCGCCGATCTGGGTGGGCGGCAAGGGCGGCGATCGTATGCTGCGCCTGGTCGCCCGCCACGCGTCCGGCTGGAACGTCGTCTGGCGGATGGACGCCGCGGAGCACGCCGCGCGCGTGCGCCGGCTCGGCGAGATCTGCGACGAGGTCGGACGGGATCCGGCGAGCGTTCGACTGTCGATCGGGCTGTACACGCTGGTCGGCGAGGACGCCCGTGACCTCCAGGCGCGGTACCAGCAGTTGCAGGAATGGTCGCCGGGCGGCTCGCTGAACGCGACGACGCTCGAGGACTTCGCCGAAGAGACGCTCACCGGACCGCCCGACGTGTGCGCGTCGCGGCTCGCCGCGTTCGCGGAGAACGGCGTCGAGGAGATTATCGTCAGCCCGGCGGCGATGCCGTTCGTCGTGCCCGACTGGTCGGAGGTCGAGGTCATCGCGGAGACGCTGATCCCATTCGCCCACGCCCTGTAGCCGCCGTGGAGGTGACCGCGGCCATCGAGCGCGTGCTCGCCGAGGATCGTGCTCCGCTGCACTGGACGGTCATCCAGGACCGAGCGCTCCGCGACGGCTACATCGATCCGTTCGAGGTCCGCGACGTGCGAAAGCAGGTTCTGGCCGCGCTGGCGGCGATGTCGAAGGAGGGGCGGGTCCGGAAGGTGTCGACCGGGACGTACGAGCTCACCGGACCAGGAGAGGAGGCAGCGTCGTGACGGAGGTCTCGTTCCCTCGGCGGTTCGCCGCGACCCGGCGGTTCACCCTGGGCCGCCCGCGGTCGTTCACCGTCGCGGGCGACGCGTCGCGCTTGGCGTTCCTTCGATCGGAGTCCGGAGACGATCCAGTGAATGACCTCTGGGTCATCGATGCGACGGACGGCTCGGAGCGGCTGATCGCCGACGCCCGGGCGCTGCTCGGCGGCGATGAGGAACACCTCCCCGCCGCCGAACGTGCGCGCCGCGAGCGGACGCGTGAGGCTGCCGGCGGAATCGTGGCGTATGCGGCCGACCCGGCCCTCACCGTCGCCGCGTTCGCGATCGGCGGACGGCTGTTCGTGGCGGACGTGGCGGCAGGTTCGGTACGCGAACTGCCGGACGCGCGCGGTCCTGTCTTCGATCCGAGGCCGGACCCCACGGGCACCAGGGTCGCGTACCTGTCGGACCGGTCGCTCCGCGTGATCCACCTGACCGGCGGCGTTGAGGGCTCCGGCGACGCGGCTGACCGTGAAGTCGCAAGCGAGGACGACCCGGATGTCTCGTGGGGCGCTGCCGAGTTCGTGGCGGCCGAGGAGATGGCCCGCCATCGTGGGTTCTGGTGGTCTCCCGACGGCGGGTCGCTCCTGGCGGCACGCGTCGACATCTCGGGCGTGCGGCGATGGCACATCGGCGATCCGAGCGACCCTGCCGCGGCCTTCCGCACGCTCGCCTATCCGGCGGCAGGAACGCCGAACGCCGAGGTGCGCCTGTTCGTCATCGAGACCGAAGGCGGCGCGCGCACGGAGGTCGAATGGGACCGCGAGGCATTCCCGTACCTGGTCGAGGTGCACTGGTCGGAGGGCGGCCCGCCGCTGTTCCTCGTGCAGTCGCGGGACCAGCGGCAGATGCGGATCATGTCGCCGGACCCCTCGACGGGCGCGTCGACCGTGCTCCGCGAGGACGACGATGCCGCGTGGCTCGATGTCGTGGCCGGCGTGCCCGCATGGACGAAGGACGGGGCGCTGGTGTGGACCGCCGATTCGGGCGACACGCGCCGGCTCCTGATCGACGGGAGGCCCGTGACACCGGCCGGGTTGCAGGTTCGCGACGTGCTCGCGGTCAGCGACGGCGTCCTGTTCGCGGCGTCGGACGATCCCACCGAGCAGCACGTCTGGTATCTCGACGGGTCGGGCGAGTTGACGCGGCTGACCACGGCGCCGGGTGTTCACACCGGTACGCGAGGCGGGGCTGCGACGCTGATCACCTCGGCGAGCCTGAGCGACGAGGAATCCGATTCGTCAGGTCACCTTACGACCTTCCTGCCCGGTGGGGCACGCAAAGACATAATCGAGATCGCCTCGAGAGCCGAACGGCCGTCGGTTCGACCGTCGCCCGCGATCGCCGCGCTTGGCGAGCGGAATCTCCGAACGGCGTTGCTCCTTCCATCCGGCCGCCGTCATGCCGGGCCCCTTCCGGTCCTCATGGATCCCTACGGCGGGCCGGAGCACGCGCGCGTGACCAAGGCGGCCGACGCGTTCCTGCAGTCGCAGTGGTTCGCGGATCAGGGCTTCGCCGTCATCGTGGCCGACGGGCGCGGAACCCCGGGACGCGGACCGGCCTGGGAGCGCGCCGTGCACCTCGACCTGGCCACGTTCGCGCTCGAGGATCAGGTCGACGCGCTCCACGCGGTCTCAGACGCGCACCAAGGCGTGCTGGATCTGACGCGGGTCACCATCCGCGGCTGGTCGTTCGGTGGCTACCTTGCCGCGCTCGCCGTGCTCCGCCGGCCGGACGTGTTCCATGCTGCCGTGGCCGGCGCGCCCGTGACCGACTGGAGCCTCTACGACACGCACTACACCGAGCGCTACCTGGGCACGCCCGAGGAGCAGCCGGACGCCTACCGGCGAAGCTCGCTGCTCGCCGACGCCCACCGACTGCAGCGGCCGCTCATGCTGATCCACGGGCTGGCCGACGACAACGTGGTGGCGGCCCACACGCTGCGTCTGTCCGGCGAACTGCTCGCCGCGGGCCGGCCGCACACGGTCCTGCCCCTCTCCGGCGTGACCCACATGACCCCGCAGGAGGTGGTCGCGGAGAACCTCCTGCTGCTGCAGGTCGAGTTCCTTCGTCGGGCGCTGGGTTCGCCGTAGCCGGCCTCATCCCGCCGCGAACGGCGCGTCAGCGGTAGGCGACGTTCGAATAGAGCATGAGCTTGTCCAGGGCATGCTCGGCCTCGATCCGCCGGACGGTCCCGGACTTCGACCGCATGACGATCGAGTCGGTGACGGCGCCGCCGCCGGTGTACAGGACGCCCCTCAGCATGGAGCCCGTGGTCACGCCCGTGGCCGCGACGAACACGTTGTGGCCGCCGACCAGCCGGTCGGTGGTGAGCACCTCGTCCACGTCGTAGCCGGCGTCGACGAGCTTCTGCCTCTCGTCGTCGTTTCGGGGCCAGAGCCTGCCCTGCATCCCGCCCCCGAGCGCCTTCAACGCCGCTGCCGAGATCACGCCCTCCGGGGTTCCGCCCACTCCCATCAGCAGGTCCACGCCGGTGTCCGGCCTGGCGGCCGCGATCGTGGGGGCGACGTCGCCGTCGGTGATCAGATGCACCTTCGCGCCCGCTTCGCGAAGGTCCGCGATCAGCTGCGTGTGGCGGTCGCGGTCGAGGACGACCACCGACACGTCCTCGGGCCGGATGCCCTTGGCCTTGGCCGCGCGTCGGACGTTCTCACCGGGCGGCGCCTCGATGTCGAGCACGTCGGCCACCTCGGGTCCGCCGGCGATCTTGTCCATGTACACGGCCGCGCCGGGGAAGAACATGGTTCCCGCCTCGGCCACCGCGACCACGGCGATCGCGCCCGGCATGCCGAGCGCGGTCAGCCTGGTGCCCTCCAGCGGGTCGACCGCGACGTCCACCGCCGGCCCCGATCCGTTCCCTACCTGCTCGCCGTTGAACAGCATGGGGGCCTCGTCCTTCTCACCCTCGCCGATCACGACGACGCCGGCCATGGCCACGGTGTCGAGCATCAGGCGCATGGCGTCGACCGCGGCCTGGTCGGCGCTCTCCTTCTGGCCCTTGCCGATCCAGCGGCCCGCCGAGAGCGCCGCGGCCTCGGTGACCCGAACCAGCTCGAGGGCCAGGTTCCGGTCGGGCTGGCCCTTGTCGGCCACGGGACCCTCCTGGGCGGGCGCGTTCATCGCGTCGTTCATCCCCTCTCACCCCTTCAGACAGTCGAGGATGCTCCGGGCGGGCACCCCTTCGAACAGGATCCGGTGGACCTGCGAATGCAGCGGCAGATCAAGGCCGAACTGGTCCGTGAGCCGGCGAACCTCCCTCGCCGATTCGACCCCCTCGACGGTCAGGCCCTGCGCGACCAGATCGCGCAACGTGTGCTCGGGGTCGGCCCCTTCGCCGATGAGCTCGCCGTAGAGGCGATTGCGGCCGCCGAGGCTGGTCACGAGCGCATCGCCCAGACCGGCCAGTCCCGCGGCCGTCTCCGCCTGCGCGCCGAGGGCCAGCAGGAGGCCGCGCATCTCGTCCACGGCCTGCGTGAACAGTGCGGCCTTCGCGTTGCGATACGCCAGATCCGAGACCTTGCCGAAGCCGTCCAGCAGGCCCATCCCGATGGCGGTGACGTTCTTGGCGACCGTCGCGTACTCCACGCCGGCCACGTCGGTGGACAGGCTCACGTGGAACGTTCCGGATCGGAACGCGTCGGCGGCGAATTCCACGCTTTCCACATGGGCCGAGGCGAGCACGGCGGCCGTCGGCAGGTCCTGGGCGATCTCCGCCGCGAGGGCTGGTCCGCCCATGGCGACCACGCGGTCGTGGCCGATCTCCTCCGCGTAGATCTCCGACATCCGCCGGCCGGTGCCGCGCTCCAGTCCCTTCGCCAGGCCCACGACCAGCGGTATCCCCGCGTCGGACTCCCGAACCGTGCGGCTGAGCGTGCGGGCTCCGCCGGAATGGGCGCCCATGACGGCGATCTCGATTCCGTCCGCCGCGGCCGCGAGGTCGTCCGGTCCGAGCACCCGGAGTTGATCGGGCAGGTGCGCCGGGAGACCGGGGTGCCGCCGTTCGCCGAGCAGCGACGGCAGGACCTGAACGTCCCACGGGGACGCCCAGAGCGTGGTGTCGTTGCCCGCCCGGGCCAGGTGCATGGCGACGGCGGTGCCCATCGCGCCGGAGCCGAAGACCGTGATGTTCGCCACGTCCGCGGAGGATATCGGGCCTGCGAGGATGGCGCGGTGATGGCGCGGTGACGCCGCGGCAGGCGCTGCTCATGGTCATGGGCGTGGTCGCCGTGTCCTTTTCGGCGATCTTCATCCGCGAAGCGGATGCGGCCGGCCTGGTGATCGCGTTCTACCGGACCGCCATCTCGGCGGTCGTGGTGATCCCGCTCGTGCTCGCCACGCGCCGGCACGAACTGCGCCGCCTGTCCCGGCGGCAGGTGGGCATCGCGGCGCTCTCCGGCGCGATCCTGGCCGCCCACTTCGCCGTCTGGGTTCCATCCGTCGAGCTCACCACCGTCGCGGCGAGCGTCACGCTGGTTGCGTCCTCGCCGATCTTCGTCGCGGCGGGGGCTCGCGTGTTGTTCGACGAACGGATCGATCGCGTGACACTCTTCGGGATCCTGACGGCGCTTGCCGGCGCGGCGATCATCGCCGGCGGCGACTTCACCGTGTCGGTGCGGGCGGTGGTCGGCGACCTCCTGGCTCTGGCCGGCGCGGCATTCGCGGCCGGGTACTTCCTGGCGGGGCGGCACCTTCGCCGCGACGTGTCGCTGCTCGCCTACGTCGGGATCGCCTATCCGAGTGCAGCGCTGGTCCTGCTCCCGGTGGCGGCCCTGTCGGGCGGGCGGATGTGGGGGTTCGATGGCCGGACCTGGCTGATGTTCGTGCTGATGGCTGCCGTACCGCAGGGCCTCGGCCACACGACGTTCAACTATCTGTTGAAGGAGATCGACGCCACCATCGTCTCGATCTCGGTCCTGGGCGAACCGGTGGGCTCGACGCTGCTGGCCCTGTTCTTCTTTGGGGAGGTCCCGCCGTGGTTCGCCGTCGTCGGCGGGGTGATCGTGCTGGCGGGCATCTACGTCGCCATCCGTGGGCCAACGCTCGCCAGGAGGCCTGACGAGGCGGTCACGCCGCTGGAGTGACGGCGTCGCACGAGCACTCGCTCGTATCCCCGCTTATCGGCGGCCCTGGCGGAACCGGTCCGGAGGCGGATCACCGATTGCGGGTTCGTGCTCGACGACCTCGTTGACGCACACGTACGCATGGATCCACCACTCCTCGGTTTCCTCGTTGATGGCGCCCTCACCGACGAGGAAACAGGTGTTCAGCCACCGGTAGCTGGGGTGCTCGGTCGCCAGTTCGAGGCGGGCGAGGATGGCCCGGCCCACGCCATCGGGAGTCTCCTCCCGAACGCTCTGCCCGTGGATGGAGATCAGCAGGTCGGCGCCGTCCTCCGTCTTCACCACGCCTCGTAGGTTCGGCGTCCACACGCCGTCGTCGCGCCGGCGCGGATGGTTGGCCCATCGGACGGCTCCCCGCAACACGTCGCCCGCGACGGTTCCGCCGCCCCAGCCGAAACCTGCACCCTCGGCGCCGGCGTAGGGCTGGACCCAGGTCCCGTCGTCGTATCGCATCGAAAGGAGGAACAGCGGTTCGATGCGCACGGCTCCACTCCGTCACTCGGGACCTTGGCGCGGACCGTTGGAGGGTAGCCTGTGTCCGACCGTGCCCGCCAACCGCGCAACGAGGCTCGCCCTGACCGCCGCCGCCCTGCTGGTCGTGGGCGTGGTGGTCGGCGCTGCTGTTGGGCTCGTGATCAGGCCGTCGGGCCGGGCGTCGGCAGCGTCGGCGGCGCCGAGCGGGCCGGTCGATCACCCCACCGGCGCCGCCGACGTGCTCCTTCGGGTAGCGACCCAGCCGGCGGATTCGGGTTCGATCGCGCCGGTGCCGCAGGTCTCGCTCTACGGCGACGGCTCCGTGATCGTGGCATCGGCGGCTGCCGCGGGCACCGAGTCGTCTTCGCAGTCCCCTGCGATCGCCGACCTTCGCCAGCTCCGACTGTCCGAGGCCGGGATCCAGGATGTCCTTCGCCAGGCGGAGGCCGCCGGCCTCACGGGTCCGAGCGCCACGGAGACCGGGGCCGTCGGCGCCCCCTTCGATCGCCTCGTCTTCAGCATGTCAGTGACCGGGATGCATCGAGAGCAGGTGTTGGCCGGCGATCTCGCCGAACGCGCGAGGTTCGCACTGTTCAGCGCCGCGCTCCTGGACCTGCCCTCGTGGCTGCCCGCCGGCACGGTCACGGCACCGGCCGAGTACACCGCACCGCGCCTGGCCGTCTACGTGGGATCGTCGAGGGCCAATCCGCCGGCCGGATCGGTCGCGGCCGCCTGGCCGCTCGACGCGTCGCCGAGCGCGCGGCTGGCACGATTCGGCGGACCGTCGCCCGTCGCGGGTTTCCGCTGTGGGGTGCTCGAGGGCGCGGCACGCGATCGCGTGATCGCCGCGGCGCGGGCCGCGACGGCGGAGACGCTCTGGCGCAGCGGCTCGAGGGTGTACCAGGTGGTCTTCCGGCCGCTGCTTCCGGACCAGCCAGGCTGCTGAAGCCGGCCACGCCGGGCCCGCCGGTTCGGCTCGCCATAGCGGTGCTATCGTGCCCGTTCGTCCGGTCGCGGCCCGATGGGCGTTCGTTCTCGGGCCGGGCACCGCGTGGATGGGGGGATGACGATGCGCCGCTCGAAGTGGTTGGCGGTCGCCGTGCTTTCGGCGTCCGTGACGCTCGCGGCGTGCGGCGGTGGATCGAAGAGTGCGTCCGCACCGTCCGCCACGGCCGACGGATCGGGCGGGTCCTCCGCGGCCACGTGGGTCGCCGGAATGTGCGGCTTCGGCGAGACGCTGTCCGGCCAGATCAACGAGCGAACGCAGCAGCTGCAGAACTTCACTCCGACCAGCCTCGATGAGGCGAAGCGGACGTTCGTGGACTATCTGACGTTCGTGCTGAACGAGTTCACGGCGCTGCAGGACCGGATCACATCCCTCGGAGTGCCGGACGTGCCGGGCGCCGGAGCGGCCATCCGGCGGGTGAAGGCCCAGTTCCAGGCCGCGGAGGCCGAGCTTCAGACGGTGCTGAACCAGGCCAAGAACCTGACGACCGACGATGCCAACGCGTTCACCCAGGGCATCGACGCGATCACCTCGTCGCTCGACCGTGCGCAGCCCTTCGGCGGTCCGAACGGCAGCCTGTCGTTCGGCCAGTCCGACCTCGACGCGGCGTTCAGGACGAACGCCACCTGCCAGGAGCTGGAGAACCAGTCCAGCGCCACGCCGAGCGCCGGCGAGAGCTCCTAGAGGCCTCGCGAGCCGACCCGATACCATCGTTCGCCCATGCCCGGCATCGACCTGCACGTCCACACCGATCACTCGGACGGAACGTTCACTCCGCGCGAGGCGCTCGCGCTCGCCCGGGAGCGCGGCCTGGACGCGATGGCCATCACCGATCACGACACGACCACCGCACTCCAGGAGGCGGCCGTGATCGGCGCCGAACTCGGGATCGAGGTTGTTCCCGGCATCGAGTTCTCCACGATCTACGCCGACGAGGGCGTCCACGTGCTGTGCTACTACATGGATCCATCGGATCCCGCGCTGGTCGAGGAGCTGCAACGGCTGCGCGACGACCGGGAGCGCCGGGGCGACATGATGGTCGAGCGGCTGGTCGCCCTCGGCTACCCGGTGACGTTCGCACGGGTGAAGGAGATCGCCGGCGACGCGCCGATCGTCCGCCCTCACATCGCGCAGGCCATGGTGGAAGCGGGCATCGTCCCCGACGCGAAGGCGGCGTTCACCGAGCAGTTCATCGGTTCGAACGGCGCCGCCTACGTGGAGAAGCACGCGCTGCACCCGCTGGACGCGCTCCGGCTGATCCACGGCGCCGGCGGGGTGTGCGTGATGGCTCATCCCGGCACCTTTCGGGAGACGAAGCCGGTCCCCCTCGCGCTCATCGAGGAGATGGCCGCGGCGGGCCTGGACGGCATCGAGGCGTCCCACCCGGAGCACACGCCCGAGGTCGAGGCGAAGTACATCGAGGTGGCGACCTCGCTCGGCCTGCTCTGGACCGGCGGCAGCGATTGTCACGGCGTCCGCTACGACCCCGTCCGAATGGGGATGCGTTCGACGAGTCCGGAGCAGTTCGAACGGCTGAAGGCCAGGGCATCGGACCTGACCTCGGCCCGGCGGGCGGCCCCGTCCCCGGCTCCGCGCTGAGACCGGCGTCGGGCGCGCGCGAGGCGGGTGATCGGGATGGGCGAAGGGAACCGCGAAACGGAAGCCGAGCGCGACCCGCTCGCCGGCGCGTTCGTGCTGGGCGACCTCGAGGAGCGCGCCCGGGAACACATGCAGCCCGGCGCGTTCGACTACTTCACCGGCGGTGCGGGAGACGAATGGACGCTCGCGCAGAATCGTCGGGCGTTCGATCGATGGGTGCTCCGTCCGCGCTACCTGGTGGACGTGGCGGACGTGGACACCTCGGCGACGGTTCTGGGGCAGGAGATGCCGTTCCCGGTGCTGCTCGCGCCGACGGCGTTCCATCTCCTGGCCCACGAGGAGGGCGAGGTCGCGACCGCCCGCGGCGCGGCAGCCACGGGGGCCACCATGTGCGTGTCGACGTCGGCGACCCGGCGGATCGCCGACATCATGTCCACGGGCGTCTCCGCATGGTTCCAGCTGTACGTGCACAAGCGACGCGAGATCGCCGAACGGGTCGTTCGGCTGGCCGAGGACGCCGGCTGCCGGGCGCTGGTGCTGACGATCGACCTGCCGGTGCTCGGTCCGCGACTCCGCGACCGGCGCAACGCGTGGGCCGGGCGTGAGCCGTATCCCGTGGTGATGGAGCTCATGGCCGAAGCCGCCGAGACGCTCTACCCGGGCATGCCGCCGGCCGACCTCGACGACCTTCCGTTCGACGCGAGCCTGTCGTGGCGCGACCTGGAGTGGGTCCGCGGGCTCTCGTCGCTCCCGCTCCTGCTCAAGGGCGTGATGACCGCGGAGGACGCCGTCATCGCGGTCGAACACGGCGTGGACGGCGTGATCGTGTCGAACCACGGCGGCCGTCAGCTGGACGGCGTGCTCGGGACGCTCGACGCGCTGCCCGAGGTCGCCGAGGCCGTCGCGGGCCGTGCCGAGGTTCTGTTGGACGGCGGCGTGCGCAGGGGAACGGACGTCACCAGGGCGCTCGCGCTCGGCGCGCGGGCCGTCCTCATCGGGCGCCCCTATCTGTGGGGTCTGGCCGCGGCCGGCGATCGCGGCGTGCAGTGGGTCCTGGAGACGCTTCGCGACGAACTGGTCATGGCGATGCGGCTGGTGGGGGCGACCACCGTCGCCGGCGTGACGCCGTCGATGGTGGCGCCGGCTCCACGTTGAGGCGCGCGGCGCCGCACACGGGGCGACGCGCGCCACTGTTGCACGCGGACCTGGCAGGTCCGGACACGCAAGAGCGGCGGCGCCGAAGGCGCCGCCGCCGCTCCTGGAACAGACGATCCGGGCCGGACCGCCGTTGCTCCTTCGTTCCTTACGCCTTCTTCAGCGTGATCGAATGGGCGCCGCCGCAATCCGCGTACGCGAGGGTGATCGATCCGTCGCCGCTCGGCACCTCGTTCGTCACGTAGAGCTTGACCGCGTACTGCCTGCCCCTGATCTTCGTGAAATGCACGTCGCGGTGAACCGTGCCAGTGAATCCCTCGGACACGACGAAACTGTCGACCTTGTGGCCGTTGATCGACACGCTCCAGTCCACCTCGGCGCCACCGCTCAGAACGTTGGTGGGCACGCCGACGTCGAGGATCATGTGCTTGATTCGCCGGCCGCCGGTGAACGTCTGACTCACGCTGTCGCCGCGAGATGCCGACCAGAAGTACCCGGCCTGACAACCGTCGATGAACCCGGTGCTGGCGATCACCGTCGAGCTCGAAGACGGAAAGGCGAACGTCGCCGCCGGTGCGGCCGTCGTCGCCTGTGCGGCGGGCGCGAAGGCCAGCGCCGCGAACGCGACGGCCACGAGCATCGCACCACCACCCAGTTTCCTGGCTCCGTGCATGGATCCCCCTTCCAATTCCGCCCAGCCATTCGATGCAGCCTGACCACGCCGATCCAGCCCGTGCGCGAACCGTACACATGCCGAGCTCAATGCTCAAATCGGACGTTTTTCGCGGGCGGCGGCGCCGGCGTTTCGGCTTCAGACGTTCGGAAGGACCACGATCCTGACCGGCGCGCCCTCCTTCGACGTGAGGCGGTCCACGCCGTTTCCGATCCGCTCGAGCGGGATGCGATCGCTGATCGAACCAGACAGATCGAGGCGGCCGCGCGCGATGAGATCGAGCACCTGTTCCAGGTGTGCCTTCCGGTACCCGAGGTGCCCGAGCAGCGACAGGCCGAACACCGAGAACAGCAGGATCGGACCGCCCTCCAGCGGTTCGAACGACTGCCCGACGTTCACGATCCGACCGCCCCGCGCCATGGCGGGGAGCGCCTGGCGCGTCACCGCCGTGCGGCCGACGAAATCCGCCGCGACGTCGAGGCCGCGGCCGCCGGTGGCCTCGCGGAGCCTGCCGGCCACGTCGGATTCGGAGGGGTCGACGGCCAGATCGGCGCCGAGCGCGGTCGCCCGCTCCCGCGCGGCCGGCAGCGGGTCGATCGCCCCGATGAACGCCGCGCCCAGCATCCGCGCGATCTGCACTGCGTGCGTTCCGAGGCCGCCGATCCCCCAGATGCCGATGTATTCGCCCGGCCGCAGCGCGGCGCGTTCGGCGAGCGCCGCGTACGGCGTGGCCACCGCGTCGCAGGCGATCGCCGCATGGTCGAACGAGACGCCGTCCGGGATCCGGGCGACCGCATAGTAAGGCACCTTTACCTTTTCGGCCCAGGCGCCGTCGTAGTGGAACCCCATCAGCTGTGGGTTCCAGCAGTCCTCGAACGCGCCGCTTGCGCATCGTGGGCACGATCCGCAGACCTTGCCGCCCATCACCGACACGCGGTCGCCCGGACGCCAGGACGGGACGCTCGAGCCGATCTGCTCGATCACGCCGGAGGCCTCGTGGCCCATCGTCAGCGGGAGCGGCGCGACGGGCGCCATCTCGCCGTGGATCAGGTGAAGGTCGGACGCGCAGATCCCGCAGGCTTCGACCCGGACGACGACCTCGAAGGGGTCAGGCTTCGGGTCCTCGACGTCCTCGACCGAGACGGGCCGTCCGGCGCCGCTGAATCGGGCGGCTCTCACCCGCTGTGGCGCGGGCGGCGTGTCATGCTGAGAGGCCCCGCGCCGGGATCAGTCGCGCCTCGGCCAGCGCCATGAGTCGCCGAACCGCGGCCGCCGGGAGCACGGTGCCACTGCGGCCGATCCTCCTGCGGATGTCGCGCGTGGACGCGATCCGCACGCCGCCCGCGACACGCCGCGCGCGAAGCCGCGCCGCCCAGGCCCAGAGCACGGGCGACACGCGCAGGTCCAGTTCGGACAGCGCGTCGCCGAGCAGCAACTGGAGCGCCAGACCCTGCCGGCGGACCCGCTGCACGGTCGCGCCGAAAGGCTCGGCGTCGAGCGTGACCTCCTCGCCCCGCACGCGCAGCGTCCCCGCGCCGTCGAACGATTCGACCAGGAACAGCCCGGTCGGCCCCACCACGACGTGTCCGAACGGAACGCGCGAGCCGGGCGGCCGGTAGCCGGTGAGCACGGCGAACCTCACGCCGAGCACCGTTTCCAGATCCGGTGGTTCTCCCGCCAACGTCCGCTCCCCGGCCTCATCGGGTGGTGCCGTCCCCGGGCCGGCCGCCGTCCGGGGCGCACATCATCGCGCACCGGGACCGAATGTGCGAAATCGCCCTGTTAGGTTCGGTGCGGGAGGACACGACCCGTGACGGCGAATCCCACCCGCGCCGCCCTCACCCCGGGCGACCCGGCACGCATCCTCATCATCGGCGGCGGATACGTCGGGCTGTACACGGCGCTCGGATTGCGACGGCGGCTCGGTCCGGGCGAGGCGGAGATCACGCTGGTCAGCCCCGAGAGCTTCATGCTCTACCAGCCGTTCCTTCCGGAAGCCGCCTCGGGGAGCATCGAGCCCAGGCACGTCGTCGTTCCTCTTCGGCCCGTCCTGAAGGGAACGCGCCTGATCACGGGGCGGGTGACCGGCCTGGACCACTCGTCGCGAACGGCTCGCGTCGAACCGACGGCCGGCGAACCGTTCGACCTGCCTTACGACCAGGTCGTGGTGGCCGTGGGGTCGGTGTCCCGGGTGCAGCCGGTTCCCGGTCTGGTCGAGAACGGCATCGGTTTCAAGACGGTCGCCGAGGCCATCGACCTTCGCAATCGCGTACTGGCCGCCATGGACGCGGCGGAGTCGTCCGACGATCCGGCGATCCGGCGCCGCGTGTTGACGTTCGTGTTCGTCGGGGGCGGATACGCGGGCATCGAGGCGATGGCCGAACTCGAGGACATGGCCCGCTACGCGTCCCGGTACTACGGCCGCGTCAGACCCGATGACATGCGATGGGTGCTCGTCGAGGTCGCCTCGCACATCCTGCCCGAGCTGACCGAGGACCTCGGGTCCTACACCCTCGAACAGCTCCGCGAGCGTGGATTCCGCGTCCACCTGGGGACGAGCCTGGAGTCAGTTTCGGAGGGCTCGGTCACGCTCTCGGACGGCACGGAGTACGAATCGAACACCGTCGTCTGGACCGCGGGCGTCAGGCCGAATCCGATCCTCACGCGGTACGGGCTCCCACTGGACGATCGCGGCCGGGTCGTCGCCGACGAGTTCCTGCGCGTGCGCGGCATGGCCGGGGCCTGGACGGCCGGGGACGCGGCGGCCGTCCCCGATCTGGTGGAGGGCGGGCTGACGCCCCCGACCGCGCAGCACGCCCTCCGGCAGGCCCGGAGGCTGGCCATGAACGTCGCCGCCGGCATCAGGGGCGACCCGCCGTCGCCGTTTCGATACCGGAACCTCGGCGCGCTCGCGTCGCTCGGGCTCTACAAGGGCGTGGCGCGGGTCATGGGATTCAAGCTCCGCGGATTCCCGGCGTGGTTCCTCCACCGCACGTATCACGTGAGCCGCGTGCCGACGCTCGGGCGGAAGGCCCGCGTGATCACCGACTGGACCGTGGCGCTCGTCTTCCGCCGCGACGTCGTGCAGCTGGGGTCGCTGCAGCACCCGCGCGAGCAGATCATCGAGGCGGGCGGCGCGATACCGTTCGGGCTGGGATCCGCGGCGGCGGGGAAGGCCTCAGAAGCGCCGCGCGATGTAGATCCAGGCGCCGAAGAGCAGGATCAGCGCCGCCCCGGTGAGGCGGCCGGCGCGCCCGCGCGCCAGCAGGACCGTCGCAAGGACCGTGTAGAGCACGGATCCGGCGATGTAGGCGACCGCGACCGATGAGTCGAGGATCAGCGGGCGGATCAGGGCGGCGAGCCCCAGGGCCCCCGTGCTGAACACGACCACGGAGCCGAACAGGTTCCCGAACGCGAGCGGCGGTTCGGACCTTCGGATGGGCCCGACCTCGCCGACCACCCGGTGAGCGGAAACGAGCGAGCCGACGATCGCCGCGCCGACGAAACCGGGTGCCAGGGAGGTTCGCACGAGCAGGCGTGTGGACCCGTCGATCAGGAGGCTCGCGCCCGCGTAGACGATCGCCAGGCCGATCAGCCCGAGCGGCCAGGTTGCGATCGGACGCGGGCTCGGCGAGCCCGTCCGGAGCAGGTCGTGTCCGACCGCCTCGGGGAGCACGCGTTCGGGCGGTTCCTGCACCAGGTACACGGCATGGACCACGGTCGCGGCGAGCAGCACGAGGCCCTCGAACCGTGAGATCGCCAGGTCCTGGATGGCGATCGCCCCGATGATCAGCGCCGCGAGCGGGATCAGGGTGGCGCGCACCGGCGGGGCGGGCACCGGTGCCCTCGCCGCCAGCAGCGCCGAACCGAAGCCGATGCCGAGCATGAAGACGACGGTGCCGACGGATGCACCGGCGGCGACCGCCGTCGAGTTCCGTCCGGCGCCCACCAGGACCGTGCCGAGCGAGGCCAGGTTCACCCCGAACAGGACCGCGCCGATCGCCAGAGGCCTGACGTCACGCGCCCGGGCGAAACCGCCGATGCCGCGCAGGCCCGCGATGGCGCCGACGGTGACCACCGCCGCGCCCGACAATATGAGAACGATCGCGGTGCGCACGGCCCGCAACTGTACCGTCGAGGGCCGGTTGGGCATGGAACGGCCGAAGCCCCGCTCCCGGTGGTGCGGGAGCGGGGCTTGGCCGCAGAGCGTGACCGGTCCGCGACCTCAGGATTTACAGGGGTTCAGCCCCAGGATGTTCCGGAAGTCGTTGTATCGCTCGGTGACCACCCCATACGGAGCGGTTGGGTACCTGACGTCCAGGAGGGGACCGAACTGCTTGAGGCCCCCGTACGTGCTGATCGTGTTCGGCAGGTGACCGCCGCCCTCCTGCCAAACGCAGTTGCCATTCAGGGTCGTCGTGCTGAAGAACGGATAGAAGAAGGCACCCGGCGGAGGCTTGACGCAACCCTTGCCGGGGTGCGGATCCGCCGGATTCGCGATGTGCCGTTGGCAGGGAACGCGGACCGAGTCGTCCACGGACCCCACGTCCTCGATGCGGGACAGGTTCGATTCGAAACCCACCTGGTTGAACTGGGACCCGCCACCGAACGTCGCGCTGCTGAACATCAGTGGCTCCGGTGCCAGCAGAGAGTTGGCGGTCTGGTTCGTGTTCGATCCCGGCCAGTCGAACAGGTACGAGGCGCCGTCGAAGTCCGAATTCGAGGCCAGGCAGCCCGGGATCTTGATCAACGCGCTCGAGTCGCCTGCCTGGCAGAACTGATCGTCGCCGTTCGGGTTCTTGTTCGTCGGCGGGTCGCCGTTGTTGGTGTCGGCCCCGAGCGGCTTCGAGCAGATGCCCTGGCTGTTGACCTTGCCGCAGAAGCCCCAGTGTCCGATCTCATCCGAGTACGCGACGTTGTACGTGTGCGCCGTCCACATCAGGCGCGTGTCCGGAGTCGACGTCGCAAACTCGGGGTGGAACGGCTGGCTCACCACCGAGCAGGACGAGGCACTCGGGTCGAACTTGACCTGGCCGAAGCCGTTGGCCACGCTCGCCGTCATCGAGCCCGACGCGCCCGTCGTGAGGTCGTCGATCTCGGTCTTCAGGCCGTCGCCCGTGTCGTAGATGTGCACGCGGATGATGTCACCCGGGCTCTGGAAGAAGACCTTCTTCGGGTTGAGCAGGTACCGGTCGGGGTTGAGCGCGTTGGCCGGCGAGGTGGAGTGCCCGTCATTCGTGAGGAAGGCGAACACCTGCGGTTCGATCCCGGCGCGGTTCAGGCAGTCGTCGTTGTTCGCGGCGCCGGTGTTCGAATTCGAGCTGAACTCGTCGATGGTCATCGCCGAGCACCACTTCTTCGCGTCACATGACAGGCCGGCCGGCAGCTTGTTCCAGCCCGGCGGGTACCACTGCAGCTCGAGGAACGCGCCGCCCGGCTGCATGCCGAAGTAGTGGTCGCTGTTCGGGTCGGTGCTGCTGTAGATGTTCTTGTCGCTGTCCGGTTGGCACGGGATCGTGGCGTGGCCGTCCTGGTCCATTCCATCCGGGTTGGGCGAGGACTGGTCATCACAGACATCCATCCCGAGCCAGAAGGCCGGCCGCAGCTCGAAGTTGTACGCGCCGCCGCTGCCGTCCTGCCGGGGTTGCGTTGGTGGCTCCTTCGGAAGACGCAGCGTGTAGGTGTTGTCATAACCCGAGCCGGGCGTGTCCGAGTAGAAGGTGACCGACGGCTCGTCGTGGCCGATATACGGGTAGAACTCGATGCGCTTGCTCTTATCCTTGTACCAGGGGAACTCGTTCCAGTTCTGGTAAGGCTCGGCACACCAGTAGCCGTTCGTGTTGCACCAGTGCTGGTCGCCGATCAATTCGTGCGTCTTGCTGGCGGGCAGAATCGAGGGCTTTTGCTGAGCGGTCGTCGCTCCCGCCGGGAACGAGAGGAACAGACCGGCCACCAATGCCCCGACCGCGCCGATGGCCAACAGGCTCCGCCGCATGACACCGCCTCCTCCCCGCGCACCGTGCGCGACCGTGTATTGGAAGCGCGCGGGGACAATTCCTGCAAATCGGCCGTCAGGCGGAGAAGGCTCCTAGTGATCGCTGGCGCCGCTGAAGTTGAAGCGCGAGATCTTCAGCGCGGGCACGCGTGTCCCGCCGGCGGTGAATTCGCCCACCGACTCGAGGTCCCTCCCGACCATCTCGACGCCCGAGAGCGCCTGCAGGATCGACTGTGTGAAGCGGAGGTTCTTGACCGGGCCCGCGATGCGGCCGTTCTCGATCAGCCAGGTCCCGTCGCGGGTCATGCCGGTGAGGATGGTCTCCATCGGCTGGACGACGTTCGAATAATGGAACCGCGTCACCAACAGCCCGTGACCGACCGCGCCGATCATGTCGTCCATGGTGGAGGTCCCGGGCTCGAGCCGCATGTTCAACGGGAACGGGCCGTTCGGGTTGGGCGCCGGCAGGGCGTGGCCGGTGGACACGGCGCCGGCCTGCTTCGCGCTGCGACGATCGTGCACGCCGGTGACGAACACACCGCCTTCGAGCATGCCGAGCGCGCGCTTCGGGGTGCCTTCGAAGTCGAACGGCAGGCCGATCGATTCCCCGGAGAGCGGGTCGTCAACCAGACTGACCATCTCGGTTGCGACGCGTTCGCCCTCCCGTCCTGAGAGCGCCGAACGCTGTTCCGCGATGGCCCGTCCGTTCAGCGCGATGTAGGCGAGGAAGTCCACCAGGGTGGACACGGCGAGCGGCTCCAGGATGACCTCGTAGACGCCGGGTGCGACGTCGGCAGGGTCCTGGCTGTCACGGGCTTTCGCGTACGCACGCCTGCCGACGCCTGCCGGGTCCACCGACCCGAACGCGGGCGCGGCGGTCTCCGCGGTTCCCGTCCCCCCGCGGCCGCCGGAGACGACGGTGCTCGCGCTCGCCCGGGTGAACGTCGAGTAGCAGAACTGGCCCTCGGTGTTGGCGAGCGCGACCTCGGCGGCCTCGGTCTCCACGGCGCCCGCGGCGCGGAACCCCTGGCCGACCTCGCCCACGAGCGCGGCCACGGCCTCCGCCCGCCCCTGCGGGCTCACGTCGGCGGTCGGTTCGTCGTAGCCGTCCTTCGATTCGGGCGTCGCCGCAGGCGCCAAGCCGGGGAACAGCGGGTCGGGCACCGCGACGGCGGCCATGTCGAACGCGTTCCGAGCCGCCTCTCGTACGCCGGCCTCCGAGAGATCGTTCGACTCCGCCACGCCGGTGCGGCCCTCGCGGACGGCTCGGATCCGGACGGAGGTGTCCTCCTTCGAGGTGCTCTGGTGGATCGAGGAGTTGGCGAAGCGCGTCAGGCCGCCCCACTCGTGGTACAGGAGGACCTCGACGGCGTCCGCGCCCGGGAGGTCCAGAGCGGCCTGCGCGATCTGCGCCGCGGCGTCGCGCCCGATCTGCTCGGGCACGGCTAGCGCACCCCGACCTGAACGTTGCGGAAGCGCGCCGGCGCCGCGCCGTGGCCGACGTGCGCCCCCTGTCCCGGCTGGCCCTTGCCGCAGTTCGGCGTGCCCCACATGCCCCATGCCTCCGGCCCGCCGACCGCATCGCACGAGCCCCAGAACTCGGTGGTGATCCCCGTGTAGTTCGGGTTGCGGTAGAGCTCGGCAAGCCTGCCGTCGCGGACGCGCCACGCCGCCTCGCAGCCGAACTGGAAGTTGACGCGCTTGTCGTCGATGGACCAGGAGACGTTCGTCTCCATGAACACCCCGTCCTTCGTGTCGCCGATGATCTCCTCGAGCGTTCCCTCGCGGGGCTCCAGGTTGATGTTCGTCATTCGGATCAGGGGAAGGTGATGCCAGCCGTCGGCACGCATGGCCCCGGTGGACCGCGCGTCCGCCCCGAGGACCGGCGCCGTCTCTCGCGAGGAGATGAAGTTCTGGAAGATGCCGCCGGTGATGACGGGCACGCGCTGGGCCGGCACGCCCTCGTCGTCGAATCCGAACGTGCCCAGGCCGCCGGGAACGGTGGCGTCCGCCACGATCGTGATCAGAGGGCTGCCGTACCGAAGGCTGCCGCGGTCGCCGATCGTCAGGAAGGACGTGCCCGCGTAGGCCTCCTCCATGCCGAGGACGCGGTCCAGCTCGACCGGGTGGCCGACCGATTCATGGACCTGCAGCGCCACCTGCGACGGGTCCAGCACGAGCGTCGTCGTCATGGAGGGGCAGTCCGGAGCGCTCAGCAGTTCGACGGCCTGGGTGGCCACCCGCTCGGCGTGATCGGCCAGGGCCAGCGAACGGACGTGCTCGTAACCGGCGGCGCGCATGTTGCCGCGGAACGAGTTCGGGTGTGACCGCTGCTGCATCTCGCCGTCGGCGACGGCGGTCGCCTCGATGCCCCCTCCGCAGTGGACGATGGTCTGTTCGATGGCCGCGCCGTCCGTGGACGCGAACGCCGTCCGGCGGCGCCAGATGTCCAGGCTGGCCTCGCCGAACGTCACGCCTTTCACCGCCTGCATGCGGCCGCTGGCGTCCATGAGGAGCGCGACCTTCTCCGACAGCGGGACGGCGAACGGATCCTCCTCGACGTGCGTGGACCAGGTGGCCGTGACCGGCTCCAGCGGCGAGAGCCGCACGGGGTCCATGGGCAGTCGCGAGGCGGCCCTGGCAATCGCCACCGCGAGGTGCGCGGTGCGCTCCACGTCGTGCGGGTCCGTCCGAGCCGACGCGGCGAAGCCCCAGTAGCCGTCGACCAGCGCGCGCACGCCCAGGCCGCTGGACGTGACGCGCGTCACGCCCTCCATCTCCTGGTTCTTCACGGCCATGGACTCGGTGTCGTCCGCGCCGAACCGCGCGTCCGCGTACTGGGCCCCGGCCCCGCGGGCCGCATCCAGCGCATGCTGCGCCACCTCGAGCACGTTCGCCCCTTCCCGAAAGCTCGGATCCGATCGCGACGGTCCGGCCGGCGGTCTCGAACGTGCGAGCCTGCGAACGCCGAGCCCGAACCAGACGAATCGGACAGAGCCTATCGCAGGGCGCGGCGCGCTCGCGCACCACCCTGGCCGGCCCGATAGGCTGCCGGGCGCGATGACGGCCGGCGGCCCTCCATGAAGCTCGGCGTCCACCTTGGGTACTGGGGCGCGCAGCCGAACGATTTCCTGGCGCTCGCGCAGGCCGCGGAGTCGCTCGGATTCGACTGCGCCTGGAGCGCCGAGGCCTACGGATCCGACGCGGTGTCGTTGATCACGTGGGTCGCCGCCAGGACCTCCCGGCTCGGTGTCGGTACGGCCGTCATGCAGATGCCCGCTCGGACGCCGGCGGCCACGGCCATGACCGCGATCACCCTCGACCATCTGACGAGCGGACGGTTCCGGCTCGGTCTCGGCACGTCGGGCCCGCAGGTGAGCGAGGGCTGGCACGGGGTCGAATTCGGCAAGCCGCTCCAGCGCACGCGGGAGTACGTCGAGATCGTCCGTCGGATCCTTCGGCGCGACGCGCCGGTCGAGTTCCACGGCCAGATCTACGACGTGCCCGTGACCGGTGGGTCAGGTCTGGGCAAGCCGCTCAAGACGATCGTGCATCCGCTTCGCCGGGACCTGCCGATCTACCTGGCCGCGATCGGGCCGAACAACGTGGCGCTCGCCGGCGAGATCGCCGACGGCTGGCTGCCGACCTTCTACGCGCCGTCGCACGCGGGATCGTTCGACGGGCGGCTGAACGAGGGGCTGGCCCGCGGCGGGCGCTCCCGCGAGGTGTTCGACGTCGCGCCCATGGTGCCGGTCGTGGTCGGCGACGACGTGCAGCTCTGCCGCGACATGGTGAAGCCCGGCCTGGCGCTCTACATCGGCGGCATGGGGGCGCGGGGGCGGAACTTCTACAACGACCTCGTCCGGCGGTACGGATACGACGAGGCCGCCGAAACGGTCCAGAACCTGTACCTCGACGGCCGCAAGGGAGAGGCGGCCGGCGCGGTCCCCGACGCGCTGGTCGACGACGTCGCGCTGGTCGGTCCGGCCGCGCGGATCAAGGAACGGATGGCGATCTGGCGCGAGGCGGGCGTCGACACGATCATCGCGAACGCATGGCAGGTCGAAGCGCTCGAAGCCCTCGCCGGCGCGGCCTGACTCCGACGCCGTTAGGATCGGCCCTGTGATCCAGCCGAACCGCGACGACCCCGCGTTCCGACGGTTCAACGCCGCCGTGACGTTCGTCATCGCCGCCACCGTCGCGGGCGTCGCCTACTGGTACGAGCACGACCGGCGCAAGTGGTGGAAGCAGAACCGTCCGATCGCCCCGCTCGTCCGGGGCTTCAAGTCCACACGGCATCGGGTGGGGCGATTCGGTTCGAACGTGCGCGACCTGAACGAGAGCCTCGCCGCGGTGGGCCTCGCGGCTCACCCCCATCACGACGCGGACGGCGCGATCCGCCCGCCGGCCCCGGGCGGGGCGGCGTACATGCGAAGCGGCGTCTCCGGCGCGGTTTCCGCGGCACGCACGAAGGACGAGATCCGCCGGGCCGCACGGGTCCGGGCCGCGCAGGATCGGCTCGCTCAGCGACGGGCGCGCCGGGGCCTGGTCACGCCGCACGCACCTCCGGGCGCGGACGAAGCCGGGACCACCTGAAGCCTCCTCGGCGCGCGGACAGGGATATCCGAAAGGAAGGGACCGCCAACGTGGGTCTGCTCGACGGAAAGATCGCCGCGATCACGGGCGCCGGCCGGGGGATCGGGCGCGGCGAGGCGCTGCTGTTCGCCGCGGAGGGGGCGAAGGTCGTCGTCAACGACCTGGGCGGCGAGTGGGACGGCTCCGGCGCGGACCAGCGGGCCGCGTCGCAGGTGGTGGAGGAGATCCGCGCGGCCGGCGGCGAGGCCGTTGCGCACTTCGACGACATAAGCGAGGAGGACGGCGCCGCATCCCTCATCGGGACGGCGGTGGAGGCGTTCGGGTCGCTCGACGCGGTGGTCAACAACGCGGGGATCCTTCGAGACCGCATGGTCTTCAACATGTCGACCGAGGACTGGGATTCGGTCATGAAGGTGCACCTGCGGGGCCACTTCCTGGTCACCCGGGCGGCGGCGCAATACTGGCGCGAGCGGTCGAAGGCCGGCGACGTCATCAACGCCTCGATCGTGAACACGTCCTCGACCAGCGGCATCCTGGGCAATGCCGGGCAGTCGAACTACGGCGCGGCGAAGGCCGGCATCGCGGCGTTCTCCTGCATCACCGCCATGGAGCTGCAGCGCTACGGCGTTCGCGTGAACGCGATCGCGCCGGGCGCGCGCACGCGCATGACCGAGAAGACGTTCGGCGACCTGTCCGTCGCCGAAGGCGCCTTCGACGCGCTCGCCCCGGAGAACGTCGCGCCGATGGTGGCCTACCTTTCCTCCGACGCGGCCCTGCACATCACGGGCCAGACGTTCTACGTGGCCGGCGGCCTCGTTCAGCTGTACCAGGGCTGGACGCCGGTCTCGGAGATCTCCAGGGACGAACGATGGACGCCGTCCGAACTGGCCGAGCGGATGGGTGACCTGTTCGGCGACCGGCCGACCGTGTACTCGCCTGCGCGATCGGCGTTCCGCGAGCAGGCCGGCATCCCGGGCGGGACCGGCTAGCGCGGGCCGGCGCGGCGATGGGCATCTACTTCGCGAACGTCACACTCTTCGACGGCCTGCGCCTCAGGCCGAACGCCGGCGTGCTGGTGCGGGAGGGGCGGATCGAGTGGGCTGGGTCCCACGCCCGCGCGCCGCGCGACACGAAGGCGGCGGAATTCGTCGACGGCGCCGGGCGGACCCTCACGCCTGGTCTGATCGACTGTCACGTCCATCTGTGCTTCGACGGATCGCCGGACTTCGTCGCGGAGGCTCGCACGACCGAGCCGTACGCGGCGGTCAAGTGCGTCGCGAACGCGGCGAAGCATCTGCAGTACGGCGTGACCACCGTTCGCGATCTGGGCGGGTTCCGCGACGTCGCATCCGACGCCGCGCGGGCCATCGCCGACGGCCGGGTCCCGGGCCCGCGGGTGATCGCCTCCGGGACCGCGCTCACCGTGACCGGCGGCCATGGATGGAACACGTTCGCCCGCCAGACCGACGGCGCGGACGGCATGCGGATCGCGGTCCGCGAGCAGATCCGGGGCGGCGCCCGTTCGATCAAGATCGTCGCGACCGGCGGCGTGTTGACGCCGAACATCCCCGTGGACTTCACCGCGTTCACCCGCGAGGAGGTCGAGGCGGCGGTCGACGAGGCCCACAAGTGGGGCGTCCCCATCGCGGCGCATGCGATCGGCCGTACCGGCATCGCCTACTGCGTCGCGGCGGGGATCGATTCGATCGAGCACGGCTCGCAGATCGACACGGAGATCGCGAAGCAGATGAAGGCGAACGGCGCATTCCACGTGCCGACGATCGCCGCGCTCGCCGGGATCACGGGGCATCCGGAGGACGTGCCGGCGTACGCGGTCGCAAAGGGAAGGCAGATCTGGGATGAGGCGCAGGACGCCTTCAAGCGTTCCATCCGAAACGGGGTCCGCATCGCGTGCGGAACCGACGCGGGCACGCCCCACAATCCGCACGGGAGCGCGCCTCAGGAGATCGTGAGCATGGTCGAGTGGGGCCTCACGCCGTTGAAGGCCCTGGTTGCGGCCACGTCGAACGCGGCGACCCTCCTCCGGGTGTCGAACGTGACGGGCACCGTCGAAGAGGGGAAGGCGGCGGACCTCGTTCTCTACGACGGCAACCCGATCGACGATCCCACGGTCCTGCTCACACCGTCCGCCGTCTGGGCCTCGGGAGCGTTGATGGCCGGCGGCTTCGCCTAGAGGCTCGCGCCCTTTCCCTCGCGCCGGCGCTTCACCGCCGGGCGATTCGGGCGGGTTCAGCACCGTATCATCGGGGCGGGGCTTTCGTGCCGACCCGGTGGTGGGCCACCGGCACCGGACGCACTGAGCGGCGAGCAGGCATCGGGTTTCGCTGTCTCGATTCGCCGGATCGCGCAGGCGACCGGTCCAGCGACGACGCGGATACGCGAAGGGATGATGTGACGATGGTGGGTACGCGATGACCGGATCACCGGACCAGGAACTCGCGGCGGTCGACGCGTATCAGCGCACAACCGTCGGCTCCGTGGTGCAGACCTACCCGGACGGGGTCGCGGTCACGCCCACGGTGTTCTATGCGCGAGGGGGCGGTCAGCCCGGCGACACCGGCGAGTTGCGGTGGAACGGCCGGCGCGTGCCGGTGATCGACACGATCCGGCGCGGCGACCAGGTCGTCACCCTACTTGACCATCCCGCGGTCGCACCGTCCATGGTCGGCCACGAGATCGAATGCGAGATCGACTGGGATCGCCGGTATCTGCTCATGCGCACGCACACGGCGCTCCACGCGCTGTCCGGGATCGTCTTTCGCGACTACGGCGCGAAGGTCACCGGCGGCAACATGGAGCCCGGCGCCGCGCGGATGGACTTCGAGCTGGATTCGCTCCCACCGGGATTCGGCGAGGAGATCGAATCGAAACTGAACGCGGCGCTCGCGGAGGATCACCCGGTGAACGTCTTGTTCCTGCCCCGGAAGGAGGCGCTCGCCGATCCGGATCTCATCCGGACGAAGGTGTCGCTGATCCCGGACGACGTCGATCCGATCCGTGTGATCGACATCGTCGGCCTCGACCGGCAGGCGGACGGCGGGACGCACGTTCGGTCCACCGCGGAGGTCGGCACCGTGCGTGTGGCGAAGACGGAGAACAAGGGCAAGACGTTTCGAAGGATCCGGATCGAACTGGCCTGACCCGGCCTCCCCTACCTGTTCGGCCACCAGGACCTCGGCCACGTCAGATCCGCGAACGAGGCCTGCCCCTCGGTGCTCGGGTGGAACCAGTCGATGTGGGTCACGTCGTCGGCGCCGAACCGGAACCCGTAGATCGCGCCCTGGTCGTACCGACAGAACGCGAACTGCCGGCATTCGTTCCCAAGGATCGAATTGAACGCCTGTTCGCGCGCGACCACTGCCCGACGGTCCGCCTCGGTGTTGTCGACGGAAAGCATCGACTGACAGATGCCGGCAACCCGCCAGACGAGCTCGGCCTGCATGTCGTCGTGGAGGATCTGCCACAGGCGGTCGACGTTCGGGATGCTCGCCACGAACACGTGCGCTCCGGCGGGCAGGCCCGACGCGAGCGTCCGCAGGGCGGCGTGGAACTGCGAGCGGAAGGTCGCGACGGGCGTCATCGATGACGGCGAACCGGTGCACAGGTCGTTGCCCCCCATCTCGATCACCACGTACTGCGCCTTCTGGGCGACCGCCCGCGCCGCCTGCGAAGGCGCGTCGGCCATTCGCGCGCTCATGACGGCGTCGTCGTGGTTCCGTCCGGCGATGGCCGGATTCGCGGCGAAGATCCGTTCGTAGTGGCTGCGGACGGCGTCGATCGGATCGTCGCCGGTCGCCCACGAGTGCCGTGGCTGCGCACCGCAGCATTCGGAGTCGAACCCCTGTGAGATCGAATCGCCGATGACCGCGATGCTGTCCGGCAGCGGCGGCGGGAGGTTCGGCCGAGGCGTCGAACGCTGCGTCGGCGGGGCCGCTGCTCGGACGGGGCTCGGACCGGCCGACACCGAGGGCGCGAAGGCCATGGCCGCGACGCCGATCGCGAGCAGGGCAAGCCTTCGTTTCGGGAATGACATGTGCCCTCGGTCCTTCGATCCGCGCGCCCCACGAGCCCCTCGCCCGGCAAGGGACCGGCCAACGATACGGCGCTGCAGGCGGTCGTCGATCACGCGCGATCTGATGCCCAGGGAGGGCTGTGACGTGATGCCGCACAGAAGCGGCGCGTGCAGCATCATGCCGTCGCGGAATTGGCGCGTCACAACGAATCATGCTTACATGCGCGAGTTGAGTGACGCGATTCGCACGAAGGGTTAGGCGTGACCGGCATGAAATGAGCTCGAAGACGAGGAGGAGCCCATGAGCGCGGCAAGCACGTCTTCCGTTGGGCAGATCAAGCTCTTCACCCGAGCATCGTCGGGTCTCGTCCGCGAGCTCGGATTCGCGGATACGGCTTGGTACGGGGTCCTGGCAGCCGGGGGCCTGTTCGCCTTCGTCTTCCTGTTCCCGACGCCGCAGTTCGTCTCGCCGGGGATCAACATCCCGCTCATGCTCGTGTTCACGCTCCTGTACGGCATGATCATCTACTTCGTCTACGCGGCGCTGGGGTCCGCCATGCCGCGCGCCGGTGGCGACTACCTCTACGAGAGCAGATCGATCCATCCCGTGGTGGGCTTCACGGTCCCGTGGGCCTGTCAGCTGTTGTTCTGGCTCGCGTTTCCTGCGGCGGGGGCGTACGTCGTCTCCACGTTCGGACTCGTTCCGATCGCGGCCGCGGCCGGCGCCGACGGGCTGGTCACCTGGTTGGTCAGCAAGAACGGCACGTTCGTCGTGGCGGCAATCGTGATCGTCGGTTGCTGGGTGCTCACGGTGTTCGGCCTGCGCGTGTATCGCGCGGTTCAACGCTACGTGCTGGTGCCCGGGATCCTGATCTCGACCGTGACGATCATCATCCTGCTGCTGGTGAACCTCGGGACCGATTTCGCGGCGAAGTTCGCCGCGTACCACAACGGCGCCATCACCACGGCGAGCGTGCAGGCAGCCGCTCAGAAGGCCGGCTATCACGCGTTCGGCTTGAACATCCCGCACACCATGATCTGGGTGGCGGTCCTGGCAGCGTACGTGCCATACACCATGTACTCGGCGCAGGGGCTCCTGGGTGAGGTCAAGGGGGCGCGCAGCCTCTGGCGTCTGTTCTCCGCGTTCCTGACGTCCGGCGTGCTGGTCGCGATCATCCTGTTGGCGATCCCCTTCTTCCTGCTCACCGCCGTGGCAGGAAACGGCTTCCTGAACCAGTACGCATGGGCGTACGGCAGCGGTGGGATCGCGCCGGCGTACGTGCCGAACGTGAGCGTGTTCTTCGCGATGCTCACGAGCAACGTCTGGTTGACGGTGCTGACGTCCATCGGGTTCATCACCGGCGGCTTCGGCATCGCCAACGTGGTGTTCGTCAACTCGGCGCGCGTCATGATGGCGATGGGACTCGACCGTTCGCTGCCGAAACTCTTCGCCGACGTCTCCGACCGGTTCCACACGCCCGTCAAGGCGGCGACCATCTGGAGCGTGTGCGCGCTCGGCGTGGCCGCGGCGTTCAGCTACCGCCCGGACTGGGAGACGGTGATCCTCGTCGGGGGCGCCATCACGAGCGTGATCGTGGTGGGCGTCACCTGCCTGGGCGCCGTCGTCTTCCCGTACCGGTCGCCGGAGATATTCGCCTCGGCCCCCGCGGCCAAGTACCGGGTGGGCCGCGTTCCGGCGCTGACGCTGGTCGGCGCCGCGGGCACCATCCTGACCGGACTGCTGGTATGGGTCGCGCTGACGGACCCCGCGCTCGGATTGACATCGACCGCCGCTCACGTCGCGATCGGCGGTGCGTTCTTGACCGGCCTCATCGTGTACATCGCCATGCGCCTGTACGTCCGCAAGGAGGGTGTCGACACCTCGCTTGCGTTCCGGCAGGTCCCGCCCGAGTAGGCCTCTCGCCGCTCATCCGGTCACGGAGAGGACGAGCCGATGCCGTTTGGGAAGAAGCGCAAGGCTGCTGGCCAGGCTGGCCGCACGCGAGTGTTCTTCGCCACGGACCTGCACGGCTCGGAGATCGTCTTCCGCAAGTTCCTGAACGCCGTGAGTGTGTACGAGGCCGACATCGCGATCATGGGCGGCGACTTGACGGGCAAGCGGCTCGTGCCGGTTGTGGAGACGCCCGACGGGTTCGCCTCGACCGTGCTCGGCCGACGCGAGGTCGCACGTTCGGAAGCCGATGTCGACGCACTGATGCGGCGCATCAAGGATCTGGGGCAGTACCCGCTGCGGGTGACCGAAGCCGAGTACCACCGCATGGAGGAGGAGCCCGGCGAGGTGGATGCTCGGTTCGAGCGCGCCTGCCAGCAGCAGGTGGGCGAGTGGATGGCACGAGCCGCCGATCGACTCGAGCCGCTCGGCGTCCCTCTGTACGTGACCGGAGGCAATGACGACTACATGTCGATCGAAGGGGTGCTCGACCGGGCCGAGTATGCGGTCAATGCGGAGAGCAGGATCGTCGAGCTCGCGCCGGGGATCGAGATGCTCTCCACCGGCTACGGGAACGTGACGCCGTGGCGGTGCCCCCGTGACATTCCCGAAGAGGATCTGTGGGCGCTGATCGACGGGGTGGCACAGGGTCTCCGGGATCCTCCGTCCGCCGTGTTCAACCTGCACGTTCCTCCCTACGGCTCGGGTCTCGACACCGCGCCGAAGCTCGACGAGTCCGTCGATCCGCCGAAGCCGATCGTGGGCGAGGATGCGCCCGTCGGCTCGAAGGCGGTGCGGCGGGCGATCGAGGAGTTCGGCCCGGTCCTCTCGCTGCACGGCCACATCCACGAGTCGCCCGGAATCCGGCGGATCGGCGTCACGACCTCGATCAACCCCGGGAGCGAGTACGGAGAGGGGGTCCTGCGTTCCACGGTGGTTGACCTCGAGGGCCCCGGCCGCATCCGTGGCGCGCAACTGCTGTCCGCATGAAGGTGACCGGACGATGATCGGCGCCCTGGTTCATCAGGAAGATCCGCCAGAGCCGGACGGTCCGTTCGTCGACTGGATCGATCGCGCGATCTTCCGCGAGCTGCAGGCCGACGGACGGATTCCCTTCACGACCCTGGCGGAACGCATCGGATGCTCCGAGGCCCTCGTTCGCCGCCGGGTCAAGCGCCTGCTCGACGAGGACGTCTTCTCGATCACCGCCGTCGCGGATCCCCGCGTCCTCGGGCTGGAATGGATGGCATGGATCGGGATCGGCGTCCGGCCGGGGGCCGCCTCGGCGGTCGCCGAGCAGGTGGTGACGATCCCACAGGTCGACTACGTGGTCCAAACGACCGGCGGGTTCGGGGTCATGGCGGAGGTGGCCTGCCGGTCTCCATCTGATCTGCATCGCGTCGTGAACGAGCTCCGCGCCATCGCCGGCGTTCGATGCACGGAATCGTTCGTCTACCTCGGGCTCGTTCATCAACAGTTCCAATGGACGCTGGATGATGCGTCCCCGGTCGGTGTCGCAGGCCCGGCGGGGGAGCCGGATCTGGGCCCGCTCGATCGCGAGCTGATCCGCGAGCTCCAGCGCGACGGGCGGGTCGCATTCCGCCCGCTGGCGCGGCGCCTTGCCGTCTCCGAACGCCTGCTCTCCAAGCGCTACCGCAGGCTGACCGAGGCGAACCTGGTCCGCGTGATGGCGGTCGGCAACCCGCTGGTGCTGGGGTTGCGCGCGATGGCGTGGCTCGGGATCCGGCTGGCCGAAGGCGCCATGGCGGTCGACGTGTGCGCGCAGCTCGGGGCGGTACGGGGCATCGATTACGTCGTCCTGACGACGGGCCGGTACGACTTGATGGCGGAGGTCGTATGCCTCAACCGTGCTCAGCTGATCGATGTGCTGGACGGCGCGATCGGCGCCATCCGCGGGATCGACCGTGTCGAGACGTTCCTGCATCTTCGGCTGCTGTTCCGCAGCACGGCCGGTGCGTGGGGGGCGGCGCGCAGCGCGGCGGAACGTGCGCCTCGTGGCGACGCTTTGTTCAACGGTGGCACGTCTGACGAAGGAGGTCGCAGTGTTCTCTGATCAGAACTGGATCTCGCCGAACCGCGCCCTGCAGATGGACGGGCCTTCCTACATGGGGCCGACCACGTTCATGAAGACGGTGGCGGCGTTCGAACCCGAGGAGCTCGATGCCCTGCACCCCGACGTGGCGATCGTCGGCGCGCCGTGGGATTCGACCACCTCATGGCGCGCTGGGACCCGGCTTGGTCCCCGGTCCATCAGGACGGCGAACTGGACGTACCCCTTCTATCACCTTGACCTGGAGGTCGCTCCGTTCGAGGAGCTGCGCGTCATCGACTACGGCGACGCCGTCTGCCCGCCCGGCATGTCCGAGGAGGCCGAGCGCGCGATCTGGCAGCGCGTCACGGAGGTGGCGTCGCGCGGCATCTTCCCGGTGGTGCTCGGTGGTGAGCACTCGATCACGTATCCGAGCGCGAAGGCAGTTGCCGACGTCGTCGGCCACGGGAGGCTCGGCATCATCCACTTCGATGCCCATGCGGACACGGTTCCGGAGATGTTCGGGAATCTCTGGTCGCATGGAACGCCGATGAGGCGGCTGATCGAATCGGGCGCCGTGCCCGGCAAGAACTTCGTCCAGATCGGTCTCCGCGGGTACTGGCCGCCGAAGGAGATCTTCGACTGGATGCGGACCCAGGGGATGCGGTGGCATCTGATGAGCAGGGTCCGGACGCTCGGGACGGAGGCCGTCATCGAGGAGGCGATCGATCAGGCGCTTGACGGGCCGGAGCTCATCTACATTTCGCTCGACATCGACGTGCTGGATCCGGGATTCGCGCCGGGGGCGACGAATCCCGAGCCCGGCGGCATGACTCCGGGAGACCTCCTGTGGACCATTCGGCGCATCGTCGAGCGGACGAACGTGGTCGCGATGGATGTCGTCGAGGTGTGTCCTCCGTACGACTCTTCGGAACTCGCCGCGCAGAACGCGAACCGCGCCGTCATGCAGGCGATCTCCACGCTCGCCGTCAAACGCCGGGCGGCATCGGCCGCGGCGGCGGGTGACGGGGGCGGGCCATCGGCCTAGCAACTCCAGCGGCGCATCGAACGCAGCATCCGGGTCCTTGACTGTCAGACCCGGTCGATACCGTTCGCATGTACTGGATCGAACATGCGATCGAGTCGTCGGATGGAAGGACGGTGCCGATGGCCCTCTGGGCGGTGGCGATCGTGGCGCTGCTCGCGGTGGCGGGCTGCGCGTGGCTTGCCGTGATGAACGCGAAGCGCACATTGGAGGCGGGCATGACGTCCACGGCCGCCGAGGTGCGCCGGCTGGCCGACTCCTCGGCCGGCAGGGACTCGGGCGCCGCGGAGGTGCGGCGTGAGATCCAGGCGTTCCGCGAATCCCTCGACCTGATGCAGGCCCGGGAGCGGGAACGCCGGGCCCGCGAGGACCAGGCGTGGACGTCCCTGCAGCGCGTGACGTCGGTGCTGGCCGGCGGCCAGCGCTCGGGCCGGGCCGGCGAGAACGTCCTGCGCCAGGCGTTGGCCGATCTCCCACCGACCATGGTCGTCACCGACTTCCGCGTGAACGGCCGGGTCGTCGAGTTCGGGCTCGTCCTTCCCGACGGACGCAGGCTGGCGGTGGATTCGAAGTGGACGGCGGACCGGGAGCTCCAGGCGCTGGCGGCCGCCGCGGACCAGGCCGAGCGCGAGCGGCTGTCGCGGGCGGTGGAGAGCGAGGTCCTCCGCCGGGCGAGAGAGGTGGCCGGCTACCTGGACCCGTCCGTCACGGCACCGCTCGCCGTCGCGGCCGTTCCGGACGCCGCATACGCCGTCCTTCGCCGCGCGCACGCCGACGCCTACCGGCTGGGCGTGGTCGTGATCCCGTACTCCCAGGCTCTGCCGTTCGCCCTGTTCCTGTACGGGATCATGAGCCGGCTGGGGGGCGCCGTGGACGCGCAGGCGTGCCTGGCGGACATGGCGGCGTTGGTGGACGCCATGGAGGCCACGGTCGAGAACAAGCTCGCGCGTGCGGCGACCATGCTGTCGAACGGCGCCGAGGAGCTCCGCACGCAGGTGGGGAAGGCGCGGTCCACGATCGCCCGAGGCGCGGAGCTTGCGGAGCGGCCGGCGAGCGGGTGGGCGCCCGGCGAGAGGTCCGGCCCGTCCGCGGCGGCCGCGACGCGGGACCCCGACCCGTCGATCCCCGGGCTGCTCCTGGTCGACTCGGGCGACGACGGTGTCGGCGGCACGGGAGACGACTATGCGCGCGCGGCCCCGTAGCCGGTCCTGGCTATGCTTCGGCGGTGGACTTCGACGAGGCGCTCGAACGGTTCGGGTTCCGGCTGAGCCCGGAACGGCCGGGTCGCGCGGCCCGCCACTTCGTCGCCACGCCGAACCGATTCATGTCCATCTCGGTGCACGCCTACGCGGATGGGACGGCGCTGTTCACCTGGGAATTCGCCGTCGCGGAGTACCTCGGCGGCCGGGGCATCCAGGTCGGGGACGGCGAGGTCCTCAACCTGTTCATGTATCCGAACGCAGACGAACGCGGTCCGCAGGACGCCGCGTGGCTGACCGCCGTCATGGATCGAACCGACGCCCTCCTGCGTTCGCTGGACTTCGCGGAACCGGCGCCGTGACGGGTCGCCGCGGCGGTGGCCGCATCGTCGTTCGGCGGCGCTGCGACTAGGCTCGCCCGCATGGATTTCGAACGAGCGCTGGTGGTCTTCGCCCACCCGGATGACGCCGAGTTCGGCTCCTCGGGCACGGTCGCCAAGTGGACCCGGGAGGGCGTTCGCGTCCGCTACGTGTGCGTTACCGACGGCTCTGCCGGATCGAACGAGCCGGGAGCCCGCCGGGACGAGCTGGCGGCGCTCCGCAAGGACGAGCAACTCGCCGCGTGCGAGGTCCTGGGCGTCGAGGAGTGCACGTTCCTGGGCGTTCCGGACGGCTCGGTGGAGGTCACGCTCGACATCCGGCGAGGCATCACGCGGGAGGTGCGCCGGTTCAGGCCGGACGTGTTCGTCGTGCCCGACCCCCTCCGCATGTGGGACTCCGAACGTCGGTACATCAACCACATCGACCACCGCAACGTCGGGTTGGCGTGCCTGGCGGTCGTGAACCCGGACGCGCCCACGCGGCCGCAGTTCCCCGAGCTGCTCGACGAGGGCTGCGAGCCGTTCGAGATCCCGAACATGTGGATGCCCTCGTGGGATCAGGACGTCGACACGTTCGTCGACATCACCGAGACGATCGACTTCAAGATCGAGGCGCTGCGGTGCCACAAGAGCCAGATCGGCGACTGGCCGGTCGACGAGTTCATCCGCGAGCGGGCGCGTCAGCGCGGCGAGGCCGCCGGCCTGGCGTTCGCCGAGTCCTTCCGGACCTTCCGGCTCAAGGACGATCCGCAGGAGGCTGAGGCCGAAGGCGCGGCCGGCGAGGACCACCACTCCGGCGAGAGCGTGGCCGAGGAGCAGTAGGCGCGTGGGCGACGAGCCGATGGAGCAGCAGGAACCCGACGAGCCCGAGGAGCCGTTCGAGGCCGACGAGGAGTTCGCGCAGCCGCTCTCGGCCGACGAGCGCGACAGCGTCGAAGCGGACCTGGACGATCTCGACGCCATGAAGGAGGTCTTCTCGCCGCAGGGCGCCAAGGGCGTCGTGATTGCCTGCGCCGACTGCGGCGAGAACCACTACTACGGCTGGGATCTGCTGAAGGAGAACCTTGAGCACATGCTCGAGACCGGCGAGCCCCGCATGCACGAGCCGGCGTTCGAGCCGCGGGAGGACGAATACGTCGTCTGGGACTATGGGAAGGGCTACGTCGACGCACTCGCCGACGCCGGTCTGGATCCGGCGAATCGCATCGAGCTCACCGTCTGCCCCTGGTGCGACGGCGCGCTCGATCCCGCCTTCACCTTCTGCCCCGCATGCGGACGCTCCCTCGGGCCCGTCCGGCTCTACCGCGAGCTGACCGAGCGCGGGATGCCGGAGCAGGAGGCGCGAGCGCTGCTCGTGCAGGCTGGTTTCGAACCCTTCGCCTGATTAGGCTGCAAGCCTCCAGTCCGCGGCCCGGCCGTCACAGCGCACGTCGAAGGGGGATGCCATGCAGCATCAGTGGATCCGTCGCGGGATCCGGATCAGCGCCGTCGCCGGGTTCGCCGTCGTGGCCCTCCTGACCCTTGTGCCCGCCTCGCAGGGCGCCGGGCCGGCATCGGGCGCAGCGGCGCGCTACCTGCTTCCGGACCACCCCATGCCGGGGCCGAACACGAGGACGATCGCGAAGCACTTCACCGTGCTCGGCCACTCGGACCTGGGCGGCGACGTCGACTTCGGCGACCTCTGGGCCTACGGGACCACGGCATTCGTGGGCACCCGGTGCGGTGCACAGAACGAGGGCGGCGCCGGCGTTCGCGTGGTCGACTATTCGGATCCGACCAAGCCCACGGTCATCGCGACGCTTCCGAACCCGAAGTACACGCGGGCCGAGGACCTGGTCGTCCGCGACGTCTCGACGGCGTCGTTCACCGGCGTCCTGGCCACGGTGGGCATCCAGCAGTGCTTCGGCAGCGGCCACACGGACGTGTTCACCGGCCTGATGTTCTACGACGTCACCGATCCGGCCCACCCGGCGCTGCTGTCGAGGTGGAAGCTGCCCACGGGCTCGATCGGCTGCCACGAGGTCGACTTCGTGCAGCGCCCGAAGGACGGCCGCGTCCTGGCCGGCTGCGCCCGCAACCTGGTCGACCAGGAGGCCGGCTCCACCGCGCTGCACATCGTCGAGATCACGAACCCGGCCACGCCGAAGGAGCTGTCGACGTTCTCGCTGAACCTGCCGGTCGATCAGGGCATCGGCTGCTTCACCGAGCAGTTCAACCACAGCGTCCGGTTCATGGACGGCGGCCGCACCCTGTACGGCTCCTACTGGGACGCCGGAACCGTCCGGCTGGACATCTCCAAGCCCGCGGCGCCGAAGCTCACCGCCACCATCCACATCTCGCCGCCGGACGAGGACGGCGACCAGCACTCGATGAACATCGTCAACGGCGGCAGGTGGCTGATCATCAACCCCGAGGACTTCTCTCCGGACAACTGCCCCGGCGTGAACCAGTGGGGTGGCTGGGGCGAGGCGTACGTCTTCGACAACTCCAACCCCTTGTCGCCGCGCCTGCTGGGAACGTTCTCCACGCCGGACAGCCGGTCGACGCGCCGCGGAGCCGCCTGGTACACGGACCACAACACCGAGGCCTGGGGCAACACCACGAACCTCTTCTCGTCCTGGTACGGCGACGGCGTGGTCTGGTGGACCATGGACCAGTACGGCGCCGCGACCCAGCTCGGCCAGTTCCAGCCCGCGGGCGCCGACGTGTGGGGCGTGTACCCAGATGCGGCCCACAAGGTGGTGCTCGCCAGCGATATCGGCACCGGACTCTGGATCGTGCGCCCGAAGGGCCTGTAGGGACCTCAAACCCGAGCGTGCTGGAACCCTCCCCGGGCGGCGGGCATGATCCGACGGTCCGCCACCAGGGGAGGTCCGCATGAGCGACGCCGCAGCAAACGAACCGACGCCACCGTCGGATCAGAGCGAATCGAGGGAGCTGCACGGAAGCAGCTACGAGCTGTTCATCCTGGCGCTGTCCATCCTGTCGCTGGTGAACCTGGTGCTGCTCGTCCTTCCGATCTCGAGCGACGTGAAGCAGATCGTGTTCTTCGTCGATGCCGCCCTGACGGTGGTGTTCGTCAGCGACTTCCTCCTGCGGCTGTTCTCAGCCAGCTCGAAGCGGGGGTACTTCCTCCGCGGAGGCGGCTGGCTGGATCTGCTGGGGAGCCTTCCCACGCTCCGCATCTTCCGGCTCTTCCGCGTGATCCGGGTGATGCGCCTGCTGCGCCAGGAAGGCGGCCGTCAGGTGGTCCGCGACGTGTGGGCGCAGCGCGCCCAGGGTGGTCTTCTCCTGGTGGCGCTGTTCGGCATCCTCACGCTCGAGTTCGGCTGCATGCTCGTGCTGGGGTTCGAAAGCCACGCGAGCGGAAGCAACATCCAGACCGGCGGCGAGGCCCTCTGGTGGGGCATGGTGACGATCACGACGGTCGGGTACGGCGACTTCTACCCCGTCTCCACCGGCGGCCGGCTCGTGGGCACGCTGATCATGATCATCGGGATCGGGCTGTTCGGTACCTTCACCGGTTTCGTGGCGAACGCGTTCCTGGCGCCGGGCAAGCCGAAGCAGCCCCAGCCCGGCACGGTCGAGGCGCGGATCGCGGACATCAGGACCCTGCTCGAGCAGCAGGAGAAGACGAGCGCCGAACTGCGGGAGCAGCTCGCGGCGCTGGAGGGCTCAGGCTGAGCCGTCGCCGGCGCTGTCGCCGTTGCCGTCGCCGGGTACGACGAGCGCGCAGTCCTCGGGCAGCACGTCGTCCCTGAGACCCTTGAACGACGGCGCGCGGAGCTTCCGCCCACCGTCGGTGACCTGCAGGTATTCGACGGCCGCGACGAGTTCGGGCTTGACGAAGTGCGCCCCGGGGACCTTCGCCAGATCCGGGTCGTCCGGGATCGGCGGCTGGTCGGTTTCGAGCGGCTTCAGTCGCCCCATCAGGTCCTTGAGCGTCCGGTCGGTGAACCCGGTGCCGACCTGACCGACCCATCGCAGCGTGCCGTCGACATGCGCGCCCAGGAGAAGGGCCGCGAACGACGAACCCCGCCCGCCCTGACCAGGTGTCCACCCCAGGATCACGAAGTCGTCCCGGTTCAGGACCTTCATCTTCTTCCAGTCCGGCGAGCGCCGGCCCGGCTGATAGCGGCTCGCCGCCCGCTTGGCGATCACGCCCTCCAGGCCGCGCTCCTTCGCGCTCTCCCACAGGGCCGTCCCGTGCTCGGGCACCACCAGCGTGACGTCGATACCCTTGCCCCGAACCACAACCTCGTCGAGTCGCGCCCGCCGCTCGGTCAGCGGCAGCTTCGTCAGGTCGACGCCGTCCAGCCACAGGACGTCGAACACGAACAGCTGCACGGGCACGTCCCGACGGATGCGCTCGATGTCCGACGCCGACGCGAGGTTCATCCGTTGCTGCAGCCGCTGGAACGACGGGCGCCCCTGCGCGTCGAAGGCCACGATCTCGCCGTCGAGCACGGCGTTCTCGGCCGTGACGCGCTCGAAGATGCGGCGCAGCTCGGGATATTGCGACGTCTGGTCGCGGCCGGTGCGTGAGACCAGCCGCACGGAGTTCATCTCCAGGTAGACGAGCGCTCGGACGCCGTCCAGCTTCGGCTCGAACACCCAGGCGGGGTCGTCGAACGGCTTCGCGCCCAGTTCGGCCATCATCGGCCTGAACGTGGGCGGGGACGTGGCCGGCGCCTCGACCGACTTCGACGCCATGAAGACCAGCCAGTCGTTCGGTCCGCGACGGGTCTTGACCAGGTGGTACTCCTCGCCCT
Organism: Actinomycetota bacterium; assembly: GCA_040414485.1. GTDB lineage: Bacteria > Actinomycetota > UBA4738 > UBA4738 > UBA4738 > JBEDUK01. The sequence goes on along the minus strand of JBEDUK010000096.1, from coordinate 13,418 downwards.
GGTACCGCTCACCGTGGAGCCGGAACGACACCTTGTCGTCGGTCCACTCCAGAGCGTCGTACGTGCCGTGGTCCCAGATCCGGACCTCGCCGGCGCCGTAATGGCCCGACGGGATCGATCCCTCGAACGTGTTGTACTCCATCGGGTGGTCCTCGACGTGCACGGCCAGATGCCGCTCGCCCTTCACCGACGGCAGGCCTTTCGGGACCGCCCACGAGACCATCACGCCGTCCCGCTCCAGCCGCAGGTCGTAGTGGATCCGCGTGGCGTCGTGCTTTTGGATGACGAACGCGTTCCCGTCGGCTGACGCCGCGCCGCCCGCCGGCTCGGGTGAACCGGCGTCTCCGAGCGTCCGCATCGACAGGTACTGGGTGAGCTTCGGGTCCTTCGACCGCGCGATGACCTCCTCGCTCGTCTCCCGCTGCCGGGGCTCCCGCGCCGCGTTTGATTCGCCGCCGCTGTTCCGTTCGATGCTGAGCGCTTCGAGCGCTCCGGAGATGTCCTGGTGGTCGGTCAGCACGCCGTGGAACGGCTCCCCGCCGGGCTTGCCCCATGAGGCCAGGCGCTCCCAGATCGTGCGGATCGTGAAGTCGGCGGGCCGGATCCGGCCGTCATCGACCTCGTCCCACGTGACCGGGACCGAAAGGGTGGCTCCACGTTCGGGCCGAACCGAGAACACCGCGGCGATGTTCGCGCCCACCCGGTTCATGTTGTGGTCCACGAAGACCTTCCCGGCGCGCTTCGAAACCTGCCACTCCATGGTCACCCGGTCGGGGTCGACCCGGCGCAGCAGATAGCCGACGGCCCCGACCAGCCCGCGCGTCTCCTCGTAGGTGAAGTCCGGCTCGACGGGAACGTAGATCTGCATGCCCGTCGCGCCCGAGATCTTCGGATAGGCGCGCAGTCCGAGTTGTTCGCACGAGACGTGGACGAGCCTGGCCACCGCCAGCACGTCGTCGAACCCGGCCGGCTCGAACGGATCCAGATCGAAGAACAGATAGTCAGGATGACTGACGGATTCGCAGCTCGAATGCAGCGGGTGGAACTCGATGCATCCGAGGTTGGCCATGAACGCCAGGCCGGCGACGTCCTCGACCATCAGGTAGTTGATCGTTTCGTGCTTCGGCGGGCCCCACCGGCCGTCGTCCGAGCCGCTGCTCTCGACGGGGCAGGTCCGCATCCAGGACGGGGTGTGGGACGGGGCGTCCTTCTCGTAGAAGAAGCCGCCGAACGCGCCGTTCGGCATGCGCTTCATGGTCAGGGGGCGGTCGCGAAGGTACGGAAGGATCCAGTCCGCGACGTTGTAGTAATAGGCCACCACGTCGCCCTTCGTATAGCCCTCGTCCGGCCAGAAGATCTTGTCCAGGTTCGTCAGCCGGAGCTTCCGGTCAGGCGCCTCGAGCCACCAGACCTCGGAGGATTCGCGCTGCACCGGGAGCGCGCGCGGCATCTCCACGGTGAACGGCTCCTTCGACCGGCCGGCGCTTGGGCGAGGCATGGCGCCATGCTAGGACGCCGGTGTCACCCGTCCCGGTCGGACCGGACGACGGCGTACATCGCGCCGTCGCCGCGAGCGCCGGGTTCGGCGCCGGTGCCCGCCGGGCCGTAGGCGCGCAGGATCCCTTCGAAGCGATAGCCGACCCGTTCCAGCACCGCGCGCATGGGGACGTTGTCGGCGGCGGTGGTCGCCTGGACGCGTCCGGCCGCCGAATGATCGAACAGCCAGCCGGTGAGCAGCTCGACCGCCTCACGGCCGTAGCCCTTCCCACGGTCCCGCGGCCGGTACAGGACGACGCCGATCTCGAAGACGCCCGGGGGAAGCGTCTGCTTCGGCGCCGTTCGCGCCTGGATCTGTCCCACGAGCCGCCCGCGACGGTCGATCGCCAGTTCGAGACATCCGCGCCACATCCGTCCCGAGTGCCCGATCGAGCGCAGGAACGCGGCCGACGGCTCGGCTCGACGGTCCTCCGGTCTGCGGCGCGGATGGGCGCTCTCGTCCTGCAGGCTCAGGCCGTTCCAGGCCTCTTCGGCCTCGTCGGGGCCAAACGGCCGCAGCCGGATCAGTCGTCCGCGCAGTTCGACGCCGGTGTCCAGCGATCGGCGGGGCACGAACGCGAGCCTATCGGCGCGGTGACCGTGTCGGGGGCGCGGGTAGAATCGCTCGTGATCCCAGGCGGTTCGATCCGTCGTCCCGCGTCTTTCGGAGGTGTCCGATGCCAAGAGCGATGTGGAAGGGGGCCATCTCGTTCGGCCTCGTCTCGATACCCGTGGCCGTCTACCCCGCCACCGAGGAGAAGTCGCTGAAGTTCAATCAGCTACACGACGAGGACATGGGCCGCATCCGGTACCAGCGCGTCTGCGAGCTGGACGGCGAGGTCGTGGCCTTCGAGCACATCGTCAAGGGCTACGAGTACGAGAAGGGCCACTACGTGGTCCTGACCGACGAGGACTACGACGCCGTGCCGGTCGAATCCAGCCGGCTCATCGACATCCACCAGTTCGTCGACGCCGACGAGATCGACCCGATCTACTACAAGAAGACGTACTACCTGGTCCCGGAGGAGTCCGGCGTCAAGGCGTACGCGCTGCTGCGCCAGGCCATGGAGGAGGACGGCCGGGTCGGCCTGGCCAAGGTGTCGTTCCGCGACCGCGAGCACCTGGCGGCGCTGCGGTTCAAGGACGGCGCCTTCGTGCTGGAGACCATGTTCTGGCCCGACGAGATCCGCGACGCGGCGTTCGATGAACTGGACAAGGCCTCCGACGTCAAGCCTCGCCTCCAGGAGATCCAGATGGCCAAGACGCTCATCGACAACCTCACCGACGAGTTCGACCCGTCGCAGTTCCAGGACGATTACCGCCAGGCGCTCCTGCAGATCGTCGACGCGAAGGTCGAGGGTCGCGAGGTCGAGGCGCCGCCGGAGCCCGAGGAGACGAAGGTCGTCGACCTCATGGAGGCGCTGAAGGCGAGCGTGGAGGCCACGAAGAGCAAGGCCGCGTCCGGGTCGGCCTCGAAATCCTCGTCCAAGCGGGCAGCCAGCCAGAAGAAGGCCGCGATCGGCTAGGCACTGCGCGACCGCGGCGACCCGTTCCGCCGCCCGATCGACGTTCGAGGCGGACCAGTGCTACGAATGGACGCGATGGAGCACCGTGACCTCGACACGGTGAGGAGCGAGCCTGGGGCCTCAGCGGGTGGACCACCTCGTCGCGAGGACGACGTTCCCCGCGCACCACGATCGATCCCGCCCAAGGTCGTCGATGCCGTGGCCCTGGCGTGGGTTGCGATCACCTATGCCGGCTACATCTTCAGTCAGGTCGCCGTGCACGGGCCGAAAGGGCATGAGGTCCTCGGGGCGCCGATCTGGACGCCCCGGGCGCTGGTCGGCGCGCTCCTCCTGCCCACCGTGGGCGCGCTCTGGTGGCGGCGCCGACACCCGGTCGTGGTTCTCGGCATCTCGCTCGCCGCCCTGCTCGCGGGCCCGTTCCCCTTCACGTTCGCCCTGGTCGCTCTGTACACCGTGGCCACTCGACGCCCGCTCCGGACTGCCGTCGCCGCGTGGCTGGTCACGTCCGGATGCGTGCTCGTGGGACGGCTCACCGCTCCGGGCTGGACGACGATCTTCGGGGAGGTGACCTCGTCGTTCGCCGGCACCGGCGCGGTGGCAGCGCTCGGGATGTACATCGGAGCACGCCGCGCCTACGTCGAGCGGCTGAGGGAGCGCGCGTTGTTCGCCCGGGCGCTGGCCACCTTCCTTCCTTCGTCCGTGGCCGACCTGGTCAGGACCGCACCCTCGGCGCTGTCGCTGAAGGAGGAGGTCGAGGCATCGATCGTGTTCTCCGACATCAGGGGCTTCTCGTCCCTCGCCGAATCGCTCCCGCCGCGGACCGTCGCCGAGGTGGCGGGGCGGCACCTGTCGGCGATGGCCGCGGTGGTGCAGGCGCACGAGGGGACGCTCGACAAGTTCGCAGGCGATGCGGTGATGGCGGTGTTCGGCGCGCCGGTCAGGCAGCCGGACCATCCCGACCGGGCCCTGCGGTGCGCCGTCGCAATGCAACGACGGCAGGCTGCATTGAACGATGAGGCCAAGAACCTGGGCGTGCCGCAGCCCGAGATCGGCGTCGGCGTGAACACGGGGACCGTGGTGGCCGGGACGCTCGGCGGGCCGAAGCGGCTCGACTACACGGTGATCGGCGATGCGGTCAACGTCGCCCAACGGCTGCAGACCGAGGCGGCCGCGGGCGAGATCCTGGCCTCCGCGGCGACCGTGCGGCGCACGACAGGCTGGCTGACCGAACCCCTCGGTGCGCGGCCGATCAAGGGTCGGTCGGAGCCCGTCGACGTGCACCCCATCCCATGGGAGTCGAGAGGAGTGGAATGAATCGCCCGGAGATCGAGCGCAGGTTGGAACGAATCGAACGGCTGCTTCGTGCGGCGAGCGAGGAAACGAGACACGTTCGCCTCACCCTCGGTACGGACATCGACACCACCGACCGGTGGGCGCGAACGATGTTGGCGGTGCTCGAGGAGATGGACCGGCGCGGCGGCGAGGTCTCGCGGCGCGAGTTCCTCGAGATCGGCGAACGCCATGGATACAGCCACCGGGGGATGGCCAGCTACTACCAGGTGCTCGTCGAACCAGCCCCTCACGGCAGGACGCGACTCACCGCATCCGGCAGGGAACGCATGGAGTTGCTCAGGGGGCGATTCGCGACGTAGCCGGCCCCCGCATCGCGACCGGGCGTCGACAACCGTGGCGTGGGTGCGCGCCGGCCGTCGGATAGGCTCCGATTGGATGAAGCTTGTCGTCGCCGTTGTGAAGCCGCATCGCCTGGACGAGGTCACCGAGGCGCTCCGCGAGATGGGCGTCGGCGGACTGACCGCCGTCGAGGCGAACGGGTTCGGCCGCCAGCGAGGCCACACGGAGATCTACCGCGGCGCGGAGTACCAGGTCGACTTCGTGCCGAAGGTGCAGGTCGAAGTCCTTGTCGACGACACGCAGGTTGATGCGGTCGTCGACGTGATCATGGCGAACGCCCGCACCGGCAAGATCGGCGACGGCAAGATCTGGGTGATGGCGGTCGAACGGGTCCACCGGATCCGCACGGGCGAGATGGGCCCGGACGCGATCTAGGGCTGCGGCTGGGACGCAGGGAGCATATGGACGCCGCTCTCACGGGTCGCCTCGAGCAGCTGGACGCCGCTGCGATCTCGCTCGGCGAGGGGCGGCTCGCCGCGCGCCGGCGCGCGGATGCCATGGACGCCGCCGTCCGGCGGCTGGTGCCCCAAGACCTCACCCGGACGGCGGTGGCGGCGGTCGGCGGCTACGGCCGTTCCGAATTGACGCCGGGTTCGGACGTCGACCTGCTCGTCGTCTACGAGCACGGAGCCGAGGATGAGGCGGCCGCCGTCGCCGAGGCGGTTCTCTATCCGCTCTGGGACGCCGGGATCACCGTCGGACACGCGGTCCGCACGCCGGGGGAGTGCGTGTTCGAGGCGCGAAGAGACCTTCGAACGCTGACGTCGCTGCTGTCGGCCCGCGTGCTCGACGGGGCCGAACTGATCATCGACCTCGCGCGCGACGCAGCCGCGGAGATCGTGCGGGACGATCCCGCCGGGTTCCTAGCGGCGCTCACCGAAGCCCGCGCCGAGCGGGAACGCCGCTTCGGGCGCATCGGGCGCGTGCAGGAGCCGGACGTGAAGGAGAGTGTGGGCGGACTGCGGGACCTGCAGACGCTGGTGTGGCTCGAGGCGGTGCCCGGCTGGAACGTGTCGCGGGCCTTCGACGCGGGCTCAGCGCTGGACACCCTGCTCGCGGTTCGGATCGCGCTGCACCGCGTGAGCGGCGGTCGCGAGGACCGGTTGGGCGAAGGGAGTCAGGGGGCCGTCGCCGCGGAACTGCGCATCCAGGGCGAAACGGGGTGGGAGCCCCGTGACGTGCTCATGCGCACGCTGGCCCGAACGGGTCGCACGGTCGCTGCGGCGCTGGACGAGGCGCTCACGGCCGCCGCGAGCGGCGAAGCCGAGCACCGATCGCCGGGCGTGGTCGAAGAGTTCCTGACAAGCGTCTCGTCCGGTGTCTGGTCCCCTGAGGCACTGGAGCGGTTCGAGGCCGTCCTCGAGGAGGGCCGCGCGGACGAGGCCATCACCGCGCTCGATGGGCGCGGGCTCCTCGATTCACTCCTGCCGGGGTGGAGCGATCTGGCCGGCCGGCCCCAGCACGACCCGTACCACCGTTATCCCGTGGACCTGCACCTCACGGAGGCGGCGGCCGCGGCGGCGCGCCTCCTCGGTCACGCCGACGATCCGGCCGCCGCGGCCGCCGCCGGGGCTGTCCGCGATCGAGGCGCGCTGCTGTTGGGCGCGCTGCTCCACGACGCGGGGAAGGTCGGCCGCGGTTCGCACGTGCCGATCGGCGTGGAGGTCGCCGGCCGGATCCTCGGCGCGATGGCCGTGCCGAACGACCGCCGCGACATGGTGCTGTTCCTCGTTCGCGAGCACCTGCTCCTGTCCGATACGGCCACGCGACGGAACCTCGACGACGAGGACCTGATCCTGCACGTCGCGGCCCGCGTCCGGGACCGCGGTCGGCTCGGTTCGCTCTACCTCCTGACCCTGGCCGACGCCGAGGCGACCGGCCCGTCGGCGTCCACACCGTGGCGGCTCGGCCTGGTGACCGAGCTCGTGGCTCGCGTGGACCGGTCGTTCGAACGCGGTCTGATGGACCCCGACCGCGCCGCGAGCGTCGAGCAGGCCGAAGGCAACATCCGCGAGGCGCTCGGGTACGCGGGCGTGCCGGAGGAGCGGGCCGAGCGGTTCCTGGAAGCGACGCCGCCCGCGTACGCCCTCTGGGTGGAGCCCACGCAGGCGCCCTCGCACCTGGATCTGATCGACCCGCCGCCCGCGGCGAACCAGGCGCGCATCCAGATCACCGGCGGCCGCGCGGCCGGCACCGCCTCCGTCACGGTCGGCGCCCAGGACCGCCTCGGGCTGCTCGGGACCATCGCCGGCGCGTTCGCGGTCTCGGGGATCTCAATCCTCGCGGCGCGGGCGTTCACGACCGCCGACGGCATCGCGCTCGATGCCTTCGACGTGCGGGGGTCGTTCGAAGAGGAGGAGATCCCGCAGGAACGGTGGGAGGCGTTCGCCACGCTTCTCGGCGAGGCGCTCGATGGCCGAACGGTCCTGGCCGAGCGGGTCGCGGCCTGGCGTTCGCATTACGGCGGCCCCAGGACGGCCGTCCCGGTCAAGGTGACCGTCGCCAACGACGTGTCGGACTTCTTCACCCTGTTCGAGGTGCAGGCGGCGGACCGCCTCGCGCTGCTGTTCGACCTGGCGACGGCGTTCTCGGTCCACGATCTGGACGTTCACGTGGCGCGCGTGGCCACGTACGGTCCACGGGTGGTGGACGTGTTCTACGTGACCGAACAGGCCGGGGGAAAGCTGCAGGACGGCGCGCGCCTTTCCGCCGTCCGTGAAGCGCTCGCGAAGGCTGCGGCCGGCGGCGCCGCGGAGGGCGGCGATGCGAAAAGTAAAGATACCTGACGATCTCCGGAGGGCGCGGCTTGCCCGGTCGGTCCGCGTCAGGAAGCCGAAGCGAGCGCGGACTCCTGGAAGGCCAGCGCCAATGACGGCCCCGCCGCGTCGTCCTCATGTTTGACGAAGCAGAACACGTCCGTCCCGGCTCGCAGGGTCGCCCCGATGCGCGAGCCCCAATCGCCGATCGCGCCCTCGTCGTATTCGGCCCTGCGCAGCCGCAGGTAGTCGAACGGCCCCCGGGGTAGGGCGCCGCCGCTCCATGGCTGCTCGTCGGTGTCGCTGATGACCCACGCCGCCCCGCGCGCGGCCAGCAGGGGCGCTTCCTCCTCCCACGACGGATGCCGGAACTCGAACGCGTACCGGTGATCGGTGGGCAGCGCGTCCAGGAACGCCTCCAGCCGGCCGGCCTCGCGCTTCATTTGCGGCGGGCACTGGAACAGGATCGGGCCGAGCCGGGCGCCGAGGGGCGCCACCGCCTCCAGGAAGGCCAGCGCCGGTTCCGGATCCGTCAGCCGGCGGAAGTGCGTGATCCGCTGGTTCGCCTTCAGCACGAAGCGGAAGTCCTCCGGCGCGGCGGCGCCCCACGCATCGACCGACTTCGGCGTCGGGTCCCTGCGGAACGTGTAGTTGATCTCGACGGAGTGGAACCGCGTCGCGTAGTACGCGAGCATCTCCCGGTCCTTCGTCCCCGGCGGATAGAAGACGCCCTTCCATTCCGGGAACGCGAATCCCGACGTTCCGACGTAGAGCGTGCCCGGGGCGGCTGCCGTTCCCATCGCGATGGCCGAGCATAATCGGCGGCGATGGGATCGAACGGCGAAATCCTGCCCTTGCGCGTGGGCGAGCGTGCCAGCGAGGCGCTCTGGCATCCGCTTTCCGACGCCGTGGCGGCGGCCGTCATCGCGCCGGGCGCCGGGAAGACGATGCGAGCCGCGTATTTCGACGGGATCGTGGCCGGGCTGGCCGACCGTGGCGTGGCCTCGTTGCGGTTCGACTTCGTCTACGCGCACGAGGGCCGAAGGAGCCCGGACGCGGCGCCGCTGCTGTTCGCGGCGTGGCGTGCCGCGCTTTCCGAGGCGGCGCGCGTCGCGGACGGTCTGCCGCTGATCGCGACCGGCAAGTCCATGGGCGGGCGCTACGCGTCCATGCTCGCCGCCGAGGAGGGAGCGGAGTTCCCCGCGAGGGCGCTGACGTTCTTCGGCTACCCGCTGCATGCGCCGAAGACGCCGGACGTGCTTCGGTCCGAGCACCTGTCGAGCGTGACGGTGCCGATGCTGTTCATCCAGGCAACCCGCGACGCGTTCGCGCGGCCCGACCGCCTGGAGCCGGTCGTGGCCGCGCTCGGCGACATGGCCAGGGTCGAATGGATCGATGGCGGGGACCACTCGCACCGCGTTCGCGGCGACCGGCGTTCGGACCACGACATCGGGCGCGATCTGGGTGGCATCGCCGGCGCGTTCGTTCTCGACGTCATCAGGAAGGCATAGCGCCGTGCCCCGGAAGAATCGGCGCGCGCCGGATCCCGAGGTCATGCCGCTGCGGCGGCCGCAGTTCGTCGCCCCGGACTGGGCCCAGGCCGACGACGCGACGGTCCGGGCGGTGACGGGCGACAAGCCGTACATGTGCCCGGGCTGCCAACACCAGATCCGCCCGGGCGTGCAGCACCTGGTCGTGGTCGAGGCTGAGGACGTCCAAGGCCGCCGGCACTGGCACACCGAGTGCTGGCGTCGCGAGCTGCGCCGCCGCGGTCACCGGGTCTGACGGATCTGCGGTTCGGGACCTACGGCCCGCGCCGTGAGGGTCGTTCGTCCCGATGGTCCGATTCGGCGCCCGTCAGTCTGGATGGGTGACTCGAAGGAAGAAGCGACCCGCCCTCCAGCGCACGGGCACGTCCAAGTCGAAGGGGTCGGCCGGTCGAAAGTCCCGGCCGGCGACCAGAGGATCGGGCGTCCCGAAGCTGCTGCCCTACGCCGCGATCGGCGTGGTGGTGCTCCTCATCGCGGCGTTGATCCTGGTCAAGGCGACGCAGAAGTCGAAGGCGGCCACCGAGACCAGGCCCGCGCCCCCGGGCGTGGTCACGCAGATCACGACGCTTCCCGCGTCGGCGTTCGAGGCCGCCGGGGCGCCGGGGAGCGATGGGAACATGACCGCGCTGCCCGCGGACACGCCCTCGCTCTCGTCGAACGGCAAGCCCCAGGTGCTCTACGTGGGCGCCGAATACTGCCCGTTCTGCGCTGCCGAGCGGTGGCCGCTGACGGTCGCCCTCAGCCGGTTCGGCACGTTCTCCGGTCTGGGACAGACGGAGTCGGCGAGCGCCGACGTGTATCCGAACACCCGGACCATCTCCTACTTCGGCTCCACGTACACGAGCCCGTATCGGACGTTCACGCCGGTCGAGACCGAGACGAACCAGCCGGCGGCCGGTGGGGGCTACACCCCGCTGCAGCCGCTCACGCCCGAGCAGCAGCAGGTGCTGCGGACGTACGACGTACCGCCGTACGTGCATGGAAGCGGAGGCGCGATCCCGTTCGGTGACCTGGGTGGTGTATATCTGGTCAGCGGGGCGAGCTACGATCCGAACCTGCTGAGAGGTCTCTCGATGGAGCAGATCGCGGCGAAGATCGCCGACCCGACGTCCGCGCTCGGGAAGGCCGTCCTGGCCAGCGCGAACCGCTACACGGCGGCGCTCTGCCAGATCACGAAGGCCCAGCCCGCAAACGTGTGCTCCTCTCAGGTCGTCCAGGCGGCGACGACGCAGCTTCCGAGCCCTTCGTAACGCGCGTGGCCGCTTCTCGCGCGATTCAAGAGACGAAGCCGAGCCTTGGCTGGCTCCCGATCACGTGCTTCGTTCTGTCGATCGTGGCCCTGGCAGCCTCCGCGTACCTGACCTATGCGCACTTCGTCTCGTCGAACGTCCTGGCCTGTCCCGGGGGCACGACGATCAACTGCGAGCAGGTGACGACCAGCGCGCAGTCGAAGTTCCTGGGCATCCCGGTCGCCGTGCTCGGCCTGCTCTGGTCGGCGGCGATGGCCGCGCTGACGGCGCCGGCAGCCTGGCGCTCGAGGCGGCCGGAGATCCGGATCGCACGGCTCGCGCTGGCATCGGCGGGGATGTGCTTCGTCGTGTGGCTCGTGTACGCCGAACTGTTCGTGATCGGCGCGATCTGCCTGTGGTGCACGTTGGTTCACGCCGCGACGTTCGCGCTGTTCGTTCTCTTGATGCTCGACGCCGCGACCGCGCGCGAATAAACGCGTCGAACTCTTCACCTTTCGGCCTGTTCACCGCCCTTGCATGGTGGATGCAGGATGCGACGGTGAGCGAACGCGCGGACGCGCAGTGGGAGCAGGTCTACATGGAGACGGCTCCCCGGCTCTGGCGTTCGCTCGTCGGGTTCACGGCAGACGTGGACGTCGCGAACGACGCCATGTCGGAGGCGTTCGCGCAGGGGATTCGCCGCGGAACCGATGTGCGCGATCCGGCCGCGTGGGTATGGCGCGCGGCGTTTCGGATCGCCGCCGGCGAGATGAAGGAACGTCGGGCGGCCGCGGCTTCGGCAGCCCCAGTGCTCGAGCTCGCCGGCGATCCCCAGGAGGTCACGCTCGTGGAGACCGAACGTCTCCTCGGTGCGCTCCGGCAGCTCAGCCCGAGCCAGCGGGCCTCGATCGTCCTGCACCACTACGCCGGGTTCTCGGTCCGCGAGATCGCCGGAATCATCGACTCGACCGGACCGGCCGTGCGCGTGCACCTGTCGCGCGGCCGGGCGCGTCTGCGCGCGCTCCTGGAGGACTCCGATGCGTGACGTGACCGACCGCCTCGCCTCACTCGACCGAATCAGTCCGCCGGACCTCTGGCCGGAGATCCGCGAAAGGGAACCGCGGCGGCCTCCCCCGCGAGAGGGACGCCGCGTCCAGACCGCTGTCGTTCTCACGGTCGTTTTGGCGATGGTGGCCGGGGCGATCGCCGTGACCTCGGTGGCGTTCCGAAACCGCCAGCCGGTGTCTCCACCACCCGCCAGTGGTGGATCGGTGACATATCTCGAGCCCGATGGATCGGCTCGAACCGCGCTCTTCCAAGCGAACGCCTCGAGCGGGCGCACGACTCGATTGGCGACCCTTCCCTTCAAGGCCTCCGCGCTGTCGTGGTCTCCAGACGGCTCCCTTGCCGTCGTCGTTCGAACGCGCGCGGATGCCGGCCGCGAACTCGACGTCATTCGACCCGACGGGTCGGTCGTCCGGGCCCTTCCGATGGGGTCGCTGCGGCTTCCATTCGATGCGGCCTGGGCGCCGGATGGGACGCGGATCGCCTTTTCCGCGGCCGACGGGCTGTACATCGTCGGTTCTGACGGGCACGGTCTCCTGCGGGCGGTCGAGCCCTCGTCGGACTGCGGCGTTCGCACGCCGGCATGGTCGCCCGACTCGAGGCGCATCGCCTTCGTCGAGCAGTGTTCGTTCGCCCCGGGCGTGATTCGGCTGCTCGACGTGGCGACCTCGCGGTTGAGCGATGTTGCGCACACCCGTGTCGCGATCCCCGGACTGGCGTGGTCGCCAGACGGGTCTCGGATCGCGTATGCGGGTCCTGGCCCGCGGCTTGTGATCAGGCCGCTCGAGGGGACGGCTGGGAGCACCATGGGAAGCGTTCGCGGTGCGTGGCCCGCATGGGCGCCCGACGGCCGTTCGATCGCCTTTCTGATCATGCCTGCGGGGGGCCAGGGCGCGTCCGGAAGGCTCGCGATCGCCCAGCCCGACGGGTTGGATGTCCGGGTGCTGACCGGGCGCACCGTTTCAGCGTGGTCGCCCGCCTGGCGGCCGACCGGTCACGAGCCCCCGACGCTCCCTGGCACTGAGCCGAACGGAGAGGTCATCGTCTCCAGGGCGGCGGGCGACAAGCTCGTGCTGAGCGCCGTCGACGCAGCGACCGGGGTCGTTGTCCAACTGTCGTCACCGAGTGCGTTTGCAGCCGGTGTCTCGCCGGACGGGACCCGACTCGCCGTCGCCGAAGGCCTCGGTTCCGGCATCGGTGAGATCACAGTGTCGAACGTCGATGGCTCGAACGCGCACGTGCTGCCCATCAACCAGTTGCTCGATCCACAACGTGTCAGCTGGTCTCCCGATGGAAGTGCGCTGGCGTTCTCCTCAACCGGTGGCGACATCTATGTGATCGACCCAACGCCTGGCGGCGGCGGTCCCCGCCTCGTCGTCCGCTCGGGCGGCACATGCTCCAAGGGCGACTTCACATACATGCCGGATGGAAGGCGCATCGCGTACATCGCAGACTGCGTCGAGGGCCGGGATACCGAAACCTATTCAATCCACACGATCGGTATCGACGGCGGCAACGACATCCGGATCGTTGATCTCGGCACGACCGAGGCGACAGACATCAGCGTCTCGCCGGACGGGTCTCGACTGGCCTTCACAGCGAATCGGCAGGGGAACCTCGACGTCTGGAGCGTCCGGTCGGATGGCGGCGACCTTGTGCAGGTGACCACCGACACCCATGACGAATTCGGGCCCGTCTGGTCACCCGACGGCGACTGGATCGCGTTTCTACAGCATGGAAGCGGCTCCGTTGGGACGGGCGTGTTCCTCATCCATCCCGATGGCACGGGATTCCAGCCGCTCCCGGGGACAGCTGGCGGAGAAGGCGTTGTCGCATGGGTCAGGTCGATCGGCGGCCACACTGCCTCGGGCACGGCGAATGGCGAGATCTGGGCGCGCGTCGGTGGCGGGGACGGGCCGAGCTTCGTCTACTCGGTCCAGCCGGACGGAAGCGGCCAGAAGCTGCTCTTCGGTGACGGTCGTGATCCGAACGAGCCGCCTTCGACCGTTCGTCCCGATGCGGTCGGCGAGGACTACGCGTGGTCCCCGGACGGATCGAAGGTCG
>JBEDUK010000095.1:0-19098 GCA_040414485.1 Actinomycetota bacterium | reverse complement strand
AAACGTCGCCCTGATCGAGGAGCTCAAGGCCTCCCGCCAGCGCATCGTGGCCGCCGCCGACGCCGAGCGCCGCCGACTGGAGCGCGACATCCACGACGGTGCCCAGCAGCGACTGGTGGGGCTGGCGCTGGCGACGCAGGTTGCCCGGACGAACCTTGCCGTGACCGAGGAGCCGGCACTGGCACACGGTCTCGACGATGCGCGGACCGAACTGAACCGCGCCCTCTCGGAATTGCGGGATCTGGCACGGGGCATCCACCCGGCGATCCTCACGGAGGAGGGGCTCGTTCCGGCGCTCGGTTCGCTCGCCGAACGTTCGCCCGTGCCGGTTGAAGTCCGTGCGGGTGAGGTGCCCCGGTTGGCCGAGCCCGTCGAGGCGACGGTGTATTTCGTGGTCTCCGAGGCGTTGGCGAACATCGCGAAGTACGCCCGGGCCTCGCACGCGTCGGTCGAGGTCACGGCCGCGGCGGGAGCGCTCCGCGTCGACGTTCGCGACGACGGCGTGGGCGGGGCCGATCCGGAGCGCGGCTCCGGTCTGCACGGGTTGATGGACCGCGTGGCCGCGTTCGACGGCAGGTTCGACATCGACAGTCCTCGCGGCGCCGGCACGAGATTGACCGTGGAGGTCCCGTGCGCGTCCTGATCGCCGACGACTCGGTGCTCTTCCGGGAGGGCGTCGCCCGCCTGCTCGAGGACCGCGGTATGGAGGTGACCCAGGAGGCGGACGCCGTCGGGCTCGTCAACCACGTACGAGCGGACGCGCCAGACGTCGCCATCGTGGACATCCGGATGCCCCCGACGAACACGACCGAGGGGCTCGTGGCGGCCCTGAAGATCCGCGTGGAGTCACCCGGCGTCGGTGTGCTCGTCCTTTCGCATCACGTCGAGACGCACCACGCGGTGACCTTGCTCGCCGACGGCGGCGCCGTCGGGTATCTGCTGAAGGACCGGGTCGCCGATGTGGACGAATTCGTCGACGCGGTTCGCCGTGTCGCCGAGGGTGGTTCGGCCATCGACCCGGAGATCGTGGCTCGCCTGTTGGGCAGGATGCGCCGGTCGGACCCGCTGTCGCGGCTCACCGACCGCGAGCGCGAGGTGCTCGCGCTGATGGCTGAGGGTCGGTCGAATCAGGCCATCCGCGCACGGCTGTTCCTGAGCCCCAAGACCGTCGAGTCGCACGTGAACAGCATCTTCTCCAAGCTCGACCTCCCGATCGCGCCGGACGACCACCGCCGCGTGCTCGCGGTCCTCACGTACCTGCGGTCACAGCCGGCGAGCTCGGGCGTCTGAGTCGACGACGAACCAGGCCACCGACGGCGCCATGCCGGCCCGATCAGGTCGTCTTCTCCGCCGTGGTCTCGTAGATGTCCTGCCCGGAGCCGTCGACCGCGAAGAGCGTCGACCCTCCGTACGCGGAGGCGAACTCGGACCGCGCGGTGACGAGGTTCTTCTTGGCATCGGTCCACGTCGCGCCGGGCGAACATGGCAGGGTGCACAGGAGCGTCCGGCTCTGATAACCCTGTGAGCCGCCGCTCACCGCGCCGCCGAACACCGCCAGCGACGTCCCGAGGATGCCCATGCCCGGCCACTCGTAGCCCGTACCGCCGCCCACGGGCGCGGGGAGGGTCTCCATGTCGCTCCATCCGGTCGCGGGATCGAAGCGCTCGGCAGTCTGGGTGTAGTTGAAGTTCGCGTCCTCGCCCCCCGCGACGTACGCCGCCGAGCCGTCGCCGGTGTAACCGAAGACCCATCGCTTGCCCGTCATGTGCTTCTTCGTGTCCGACCACTTCGTCTTCGCGGGGTTGTAGGCCCAGGTGAAGTTGCTGATGCCGTTGATCGTGCCGTTCGACGTCTGGGCCTGTCCGCCGAAGAGGTACAGCTTCTTCCCTACGAACGCACAGCCACCGTCCCGGCTGTACAGGAACCCGTCGGCCGTGGTGGACGGCGCGGTTCCGGTGCTCCAGCGCGACCCCATGGGCTTGGACAGGTCGTAGATCTGCAGGGTGTTCAGCAGGGCTCCCGCCGAACTGATCCCGTTCACCACATAGATCTTCGTGCCGTGCGCGCACACCGCGGGCTGCGCCAATCCACCCGACGGCACCGGCTCGGCGTCGACCGCCCACTTGTTCGTCTTCGCCGTGAGGATCTGCATCTTGTCGAACGCTTCGTTGAAGCCCGGCTTCCAGCCGCCGGGCATGTAGACCTTGCCCTTGACGTAGGCGGCGCTCGTCTGCAGGACCGTCTGCTTGGGAGAGCCGGCGGGCGACCAGGATGCCTGGGCGGAGCGAGGTCCCGCATAGGACGGGGCGGCCATGACCAGAGCCGCCAGAGCCGCGGCGATGCCTGCGATGAACCGGGTCCTCATTGGTCTCCCTCCCGTGACGGCGCTCCACCTGCACCGAGTCGGCCGGATCATGGCGCGGCGGCCACGTCGCGGCAAGCGGGTATGCATCTGCCCGAACGATCCAGTCGCGGTCGGCCGAGCAGCGCGGAGCCGGCGTCGGCGACCGCCAACGCCGGCCCACCCCTCGCTCGTCGATCCCGCCTCTTCACACGTCGCACCAATGTGATTCGGACCGGATTCCGCGTTTCTGTAGCGGCGATTCGTCCCGGCCGGCGGCCGAGCCGGGCCGTCACCTGGGGGCCGGTATCCTTTCGGGGCACGCGCCGGCGCGACCGCGCGGGTCCCGACGTTTCTCGAACGCTTCGAAGGAGACGAACGCACGCATGCCCGACCTGATGGAGACCATCGCGTCCCTGGCCAAACGCCGGGGTATCGCCTTCCCGTCCAGCGAGATCTACGGCGGGCTGCGTTCGTCCTGGGACTACGGCCCGCTCGGCGTGGAGATGCGCCGGAACATCCGCAGCCGCTGGTGGCGCGACATGGTGCAGATGCGCGACGACGTCGTCGGTCTGGAGGCCGCGATCATCATGTCGCCGCGTGTGTGGGAGGCGAGCGGCCACGTCGCGGGCTTCTCCGATCCTCTGGTCGAATGCCGCAACTGCCATCAGCGGTTCCGCGAGGATCACCTGCGGGAGGCTGCCGGCGGGGCCGACGCGCCGCTCACCTGCCCGAACTGCGGCGCGCACGACATGACCGAGGCCAAGCAGTTCAACCTCATGTTCAGCACGCACATGGGTCCGGTCGAGGAGGACGCGGCCGTGGCGTACCTCCGGCCCGAGACCGCACAGGGGATGTTCGTCGACTATCGGACCGTCCAGCAGGCGGCCCGTTTGAAGGTGCCGTTTGGGATCGCCCAGGTGGGCAAGTCGTTCCGCAACGAGATCACGCCGGGGAACTTCATCTTCCGCACGCGCGAGTTCGAGCAGATGGAGATGGAGTTCTTCGTCGAACCCGGAACCGATGACACGTGGTTCGACTACTGGCTCGACCGGCGGTTCAACTGGTACGTGGACCTCGGCGTGTCGAAGGAGCGCCTGCGCATGCGGCCGCACGAGCCCGACGAGCTGGCGCACTACGCCAAGGCGGCCAGCGACATCGAGTACGAGTACCCCTTCGGCTGGGGCGAGCTGGAAGGCGTGGCGAACCGAACGGACTTCGACCTGCGGCAGCACCAGGAGGCCTCGGGCGAGGACATGACGTACTTCGACCAGGAGAACGACCGCCGCTATCTGCCGTTCGTGATCGAACCGGCCGTCGGGGTCGACCGCATCCTGCTGACGCTCCTGCTCGATGCGTACCGCGAGGAGGAGGCCCCGACCGCGAAGGGCGGAACGGAGAAGCGGACGGTGCTCGCGCTGCACCGCGACATCGCGCCGATCAAGGTCGCGGTCCTGCCGCTGTCGCGGAACGAGGCGCTGGTGCCGGAGGCCCGCCGCGTGCACGACCTGGTCAAGCCGCTGTGGATGACGTCGTACGACGACGCGGGGGCCATCGGTCGGCGCTACCGGCGCCAGGACGAGGCGGGGACCCCCTTCTGCGTGACGGTGGACTTCGATTCGCTCGAGGACCGGCAGGTGACCGTCCGCGAGCGGGATTCGATGGCACAGGACCGTCTTCCGATCGACTCGCTGGTCGGATACCTGCGCGAACGACTGCCGTGAGCCGGGAGGTTCCGGACCGGGTCGCGGCCGCCGGGCCCCGCGCGAAGCCGGGATGGTTGAGCCACCACCTGCCTGTGGTGCTGCTGGTGCTCGCGTTCCTGTGCCTCGTCGGCGCGGGCGCGGCCGCCGCGTGGGGGCAGTTCAAGCCTGGGAAGACCGGTCCGGTGGTGTCGGTGGCGCTCTCCGCGTGCGCGTTCGTCCTGACGCTCGCGGCGGTGTGGGTTCGCCCCAGGCGCTGAACGGCGGCCTCACGTCTCCGTGTCCATGTGGTCCGCGGGGGAGCCGGCCGGACTGAACACGCCGAGCAGTCGCAGCGTGCCCTCGCTTGCGTTCTCGAGGCAGTGCGGGACACCGGGCGGAAGGAAGATGCTCGTGCCCTCGCGGATCGGGACGTGGCGGTCGTCGATGTGCACGACGCCCTCACCGCCGAGGATAAAGATGACCTCCTCGTAGGTGTGCGTGTGGAACGGGGCGCGGCTGCGTTCGATGAAGCCGACGAACTGGGTGAGGTTCTGGCAGCCGAACCTCGGGTCGATCAGGACCTTGAAGGAGCGGTCGTCGCCGGCGGCGAGCGGTTGCTGGTCCTCTTCCCGCGTCGTCTGCGGCGGGCGGGGGCCTCCGGTGCGGGTCGCGATGGTGCTCCGCGCGGCCATGCCCCACCCTGCCCCGCGCTCCGCACCCCCGCGACCCTCTGCGGGGATGCGGGCGGGCGGAGGGGAGAGGACCGACACGACCACCGCCGACGCTTCGGTCGTTGCCAGGTGGTAGCCGAGGCGCGGCGGTACGTACAGGGCCGCGCCCCTTTCTATGTCTTTTGCCTCGCCTCCGGCCACGACTCGAAGCGAACCTTCGGCGACGTAGAGGACATCTTCGCTGGCCTCGTTGATTGCCTCTGCGGTCGTCGTGTCGGGCTCGAGGGCGATCACTCGTTGGATCAACTGGCGGCAGTCGGTGGTTTCGTCGATCGGTTCGCGGTACGTCGCATGGCCTTGCACCACGGGGAACGCCTGCATGGGCTTGTCCTGCTGGTGGATCACGGAGGCGCGGCGGCCGTCGGGGGCGGCCGGAAGAGGGTCGGCCGCCGCGCCGGTCATGCCGCGTGTTGGGCGAGGATCGCCGCCAGCTCACCCAGCGCGTGCCGCAGTTCGGCGTCGGTGGTGAAGCCGTGCGGTGCGACGCGGATCGCCCGGCCGCGGGCGGACACCACGATGCCCCGATCGCGGAGCGTTGCTTCGGCCCACTTGGCGCCGTCCACCGAGCCGGCGTCGACCGCGGTCGTCGCGCCCTTCGAATCTGGTGTCGCCGGTCCCAGGATCCGCAGCCCGAGGGATTCGCATTCGTCGAACGCCAGGCGGGACAGTTCCGCGATGCGGTCGTGGATGGCATGGACGCCGGTGGCGCTCACCAGTTCGATGCCGGCCCGCGCCGCGTACGCGTTGACGATCGGCGGGGTGCCCAGGTCGAACCGTGATGCCGCCTCCGGGTAGTCGAGCGTGGTCGGATCGAACGCGTACGGGTTCACGCGGCCGAACCATCCGGTGACCGTCGGCTCCAGCCGCTCGCGGATCGCCGGCGAGACATAGAGGAACGCGATCCCTGCCGTTCCCATGAGGTACTTGAGGGTGCCCGCGCCGAGGAGGTCCACGCCCATCGCGGCCGCGTCGACGGGCATCGTCCCCAGGGACTGGTACGCATCCAGGTAGGAGAGCGCGCCCACAGCATGCGCCGCCTCGACGACCGGCGCCGGATCGACCAGCGACCCGTTCGCGTAGACGACGTGCGGCATCGACACGAGCGCCGTCGATTCGTCAACCATGTTGACGAAATCTGCGGCGGTCAGCGGTTCGGCCTGCGTTCGTTCGACGCGGTCCACCGTCCAACCGAACCGGGTGGCGGCCTCCCAGGCCTGCCCGACGCCCGGAAACTCGAGCGTGCTCGACACGATCCTCCGGCGGCCGTCGAAGCCGTCCGCCAGGTGGACCAGCGCGCTGACCACCGACGAGACGAGCTGTGACTCGGACGTGCCGACCGCCACGTCCCCCGGCTTCGCCCCGATCAGTTCGGCGAAGGCCGCGCGAGCTCGTTCGACCTCCTCCACCCACCCGTTCCAGTGCATGCCGAGCCGCGCCCACGATTCTGTGAAGGCGGCGATCTCGTCCTTCACGGGCTCGCTCAGCGGCGCCTGCGAGCAGTTCGCCAGATAGACGGTGTTCTCCAGGATCGGGCACGCCGACCGGAACGCGGCCAGCGAGGCGGTCACGGACTCCTTGGTCTCGTGCATGGCGACCGCCCCGGGCCGGCCTAGCGCTCGACGAGGGCGAACACGCGCACCGGCGAGCCTGACCCTCGTTCGATCTTGAGCGGCGCCACCACGACCACCGCGCCGGCCGGGGGCAGCATCGCCAGGTTCGCCAGTTGCGTGAGCCCGTACTTGTTCGACCCGAGCAGGTACGAGTGGCACGGGAACGGCGGGTCGAACGAATGCGCGGCGCCCGCGTCCGTGCCGACCGTCTCCACGCCCACGCCGACGAACGGCGACTCCCCGGCGAGCCACCTCGCGCATTCGATCGAGATGCCCGGCGTGTGCGGGCCGCTGTCGTTCGCGTTCAGGTACTGGGCCTCGTCGTGCGCACGCGCGTCCCAGCCGGTCCGGTACAGGAGCCACGCGCCCGTGGGGATCGCGCCGTGCGCCTCCTGCCACTCCTCGATGTGGTCGACCTCAAGCAGGAAGTCCGGGTCGGCGGCCGCGTCGATGCTCCGGTCGATCACCACAGCGGGGCCCACCAGCCGCGACGGCGGCACCTGCGAGACGTCGTCCTTGTCCTGTCCGGTCACCCAGTGGATCGGCGCGTCGAAGTGCGTCCCCGTGTGCTCGCCGGTCTCGATCGCGTTCCAGTACCAGGCCGGCCCGCGTTCGTCGTAGTGCGACAGTTCGCGCATGGAGAACCGCGGCGTGTTCGCGAACGGCGGCGGCAGCTGCAGGATCGGCGTTCGATCCGACAGGGGCTGGGTCAGGTCGATCACCTCGACATCCCCGTCGCCGAGCGCTTTGATCAGATGGCTGAGCGTCGACATCTCAGGCGTCCCCCTATCGTTCGCGTCAGGCCGGCGCCGGCGCAGGGGAGCCGGCGGGCGGAAGCCCCTGCAGCCAGCGGGCGAATTCGAACCGGTTCTCGAGCATGTGGATGTCCATGTGGAACGACGCCGGCCCCACGTCCTCGACTTTCGCCACGACGACGGCGAGGTGATCGGCCGCGATCGCGACCCGGGCGGCGGTCGCGAATGCGTCCAGATCCGCCGCCGTGACCGCGTCGGCGACGCCGGCACCGCGGGCGATCGCCGCCAGATCCGAACCGGTCGACGTCGCCGTCGGGAAGCCGCCGACCGACAGCAGGCTCTCGTTGTCGAACACCAGGTGCGTGAGGTTGGGCGGCGCGTAGCGCGCCAGCGTGGTGAAGGTGCCGAGGTTCATCAGGACCGAACCGTCGCCGTCGATGACGACGACCTTCCGTTCGGGCTTCGCCAACGCGATCCCGAGGCCCATCGACGAGGCCAGCCCCATGGCGTGCTCCAGATAGAAGAAGCTCTCGCGGTGGCCGAGCGAATAGAGCTCGACCGCGACGGCGCCCATGATCGTGACGACGGCGCAGCCCTCGAGGTCCGCGTAGATCGCCTCCAGCGCGTCGATCCGCCTCATCTTCGCGCTCATGCGGGCAGCGGCTCCTCCCACATCAGGTCCCTGGTGAGCAGCAGCGCCACCGGCGACAGCGACGAATGGGCGAGCGTCATCGCCTTGGTGGTCGTCCGTTCGACCTCATCCGGATCGCCGAGCTCGGTCCACTGGATGTTCAGCGCGTCCAGAACACGGCGCGTGTACCGGCCGCCTTCCGTCTGCCACGGGTCGCGCTCCCCGAGGTGCCCGCGGTCGCTGACCACCAGGAGCAGCGGGATCCGGTAGAGCATCGCGCCGGAGACGATCCCGTTGATCGCCTGCAGCAGGCCGTGGTTCTGCATGAGCAGCGCGGTTCGCCATCCCGCCAGGTACGCGCCCACCGAGACGCCGACGCCCTCCTCCTCCTTCGCCAGACGGACCAACGTCATCTCGGGGTCGTCCTCGGCCATGCGGATCAGGTGGACGAGCCACGTCTCGGGCAGCGCGCTGCACAGGCGCACGCCGGCCGCTTTCAACCCGTCGTAGACGACCTTCGAGTTGCGTTCGGAAACCGGCATGAAGCCGAATCATCCCACGCGGCGATCAGGACCCGACGAGCGCGTCGAGCGTCGCCTGCGGGCGCGGAACCGCTGCTCGCCCGCCCGGTTCATGCCCTCACCTCCGGCGCCATAGACTGGCAGGTCACCCCGTGTCGACGCCGAAAGGACCGCTCCGATGACCGACCACACCTTCGTCCTCGACTTCCACGAGGGCAACAAGGACATGAAGGACCTGCTCGGGGGGAAGGGGGCCAACCTCGCCGAGATGACGAACATCGGCCTGCCGGTCCCGCCCGGCTTCACGATCACGACCGAGGCGTGCCTGGCCTACCTGAAGAACGGCGCCTTCCCCGACGGGCTGATGGACGAGGTCGAAGCGCACCTGCGGGCGCTCGAGCAGACCATGGGCAAGCGCCTGGGCGACCCTTCGGACCCGCTGCTCGTGAGCGTTCGCTCCGGCGCGAAGTTCTCCATGCCGGGCATGATGGACACGGTCCTGAACCTGGGGCTGAACGATGTGTCGGTCCAGGGGCTGGCCAGGCAGACGTCGAACGAGCGGTTCGCGTGGGACGCCTACCGTCGCTTCGTGCAGATGTTCGGCAAGATCGTCCTGGACATCCCCGCCGAGCGCTTCGAGGACCTGCTCGACGAGGCGAAGCACGCGAAGGGTCCGGACGCGAAGGACACCGATCTGGACACGTCGGACCTGCAGGCGTTGACGGCCGGGTTCAAGGACGTCGTCGAGAAGGAGACCAGCGAGCCGTTCCCGGCCGAGCCGGGCGCCCAGTTGGAGAAGGCGATCGAGGCGGTCTTCCGTTCGTGGAACGGCGCCCGCGCAGTCGCGTACCGGCGCCAGAACAAGATCAGCGACGACCTCGGAACCGCGGTCAACGTCGTCGCGATGGTCTTCGGCAACATGGGCGACGATTCCGGGACCGGCGTGGCGTTCACGCGCGACCCCTCCACCGGCGAGCGGGTTCCGTACGGCGACTACCTACCGAACGCACAGGGCGAGGACGTGGTCGCGGGCATCCGCAACACCCTGCACCTGACGGAGCTGGCCACGCTGGATCCGGCGTCCTGGGAGCGCCTGCGCTACGGGATGGACACGCTGGAGCGCCACTACCGGGACATGTGCGACATCGAGTTCACGATCGAGAAGCGCCGGCTGTGGTTCCTGCAGACGCGAGTGGGCAAGCGGACCTCGTTCGCCGAATGGGTCATGGCCTACGACATGCTGGAGGAGGGCCTGATCACTCGCGACGAGGCGCTCCTGCGGCTGGACGCGAACCGCCTGGAGCAGCTGTTCAAGCCCGTCATCAAGAAGGACATCAAGGACCGCGAACAGCCGGTGACCACGGGGCTGAACGCCTCGCCGGGTGCCGAGGCCGGGCGGGTCGTGTTCACCGCGGACGCGGCGGAGGAGTGGGCCGAGCGGGGCGAGGACGTGATCCTGGTCAGGCGCGAGACCACTCCCGACGACTACCACGGCATGATCCGCTCTCGGGGCATCCTCACGTCCGCGGGCGGGACGAACTCCCACGCCGCCGTCGTGGCGCGCGGCGAGGGGATCTCGGCCGTCTGCGGCGCCGACGCCATCCGGATCGAGCGCGGCGCCGGCGCGTTCGACGTGAACGGGCACCGTGTGAGCGAGGGCGACTGGGTCACGATCGACGGGACCGACGGGACCGTGTACCTGGGCAGGCTGGATCGGGAGGACGCTCCGCTGGCGAAGGCGGTCGCTGGGGACGAGGAGGCGCGTCAGCAGAAGATCTGGAAGGCGTTCGAGACGTTCATGGCCCATGCCGACGACGTCCGGCGGCTGCGGGTTCGCGCCAATGCCGACACGCCGGATCAGGCGGCGAACGCCCGCGCGCGCGGCGCCGAGGGGATCGGCCTGTGCCGGACGGAGCACATGTTCCTCGGGGAGGAGCGCGTCCAGGCGGTCCGAACCATGATCTTCGCCTCCACGCCCGAGGAGGAGCAGTCGGCGTACGACGCCCTGCTGCCGCTGCAGCGCGGCGACTTCGTCGGGATCCTCGAGGCGATGGACGGGCTGCCTGTGACCATCCGGCTCCTGGACCCGCCGCTGCACGAGTTCCTGCCGAACCACGTCGACCTAGCGGTCTCCGTGGCGCTTGCCGAGGAGCGGGGCGACGCGGAGGTGACGCTGCGCGACGAGAAGTTGCCGCTGGATGAGGCGCGAGCGATGTTGGCGCAGGTCGAAGCGCTGCACGAAGCGAACCCGATGCTGGGCCTGCGCGGCGTTCGTCTGGGGATCGTCAAGCCGGGGCTGTACGCGATGCAGGTCCGGGCGATCGTGGAGGCGGCCTGCGACCGCGTCGAGGCGGGCGGCCATCCGATCGTGGAGATCATGATCCCGCTGACGGCGACGCGCGCGGAGATGGAGCAGATGCGCGCCGAGCTCGAGCCGATCGCCGCATCGGTCCTGTCGGCGCGGGGCGTGACCCTGCCCGAGGGTGCGGCGTTCGGAACGATGATCGAACTGCCCCGCGCGTCGCTGGTCGCTGGTGACATCGCCGAGGTCTCGGACTTCTTCTCGTTCGGGACGAACGACCTGACCCAGACGGCGTTCGGGTTCTCCCGCGACGACATCGGGAAGTTCCTCGGGCTGTACGAGACGCGGCGACTGCTCACCGTGAACCCGTTCGTGACCATCGACCGGCCTGGTGTGGGCCGCCTGATGCGGATCGCGGCGGACGAGGGGCGTGCCACGAACGGCCACCTGCACCTGGGGATCTGCGGGGAGCACGGCGGCGATCCTTCGTCGGTGGAGTTCTGCCACGAGATCGGGCTGGACTACGTGTCCTGCTCGCCGTTCCGGGTGGAGACGGCGCGGCTGGCTGCCGGCCAGGCGGCGCTGGGCGAGACGGAGCGCGCGTCGACGTAGCCGCCTTGACGAGCGCCTGCGCGTGGGTGTGTGGCGTGGGTGTGGGTGTGGGTGTGACGAAACGCTCGGCGAATCACCCGCGCCCGTCCTCCGAATCCCCTGGTCGGCCGATGGCGGCCTGAGACCTTCGGCGTAACGTCGATCGCGTTCCGGCCGAACCTCCGACTGCCGGGACGGACCTTCCCGAGGCGACCCTTCCCGCAGGCGCACAGGTGCCTTCCCGAGGTCCTTCCCGAGGAGGTTCATCGTCATGAGACGAAGGGGGAGGGTTGTCGCCGTGCTCGCGGCGCTCCTTGGGGCGGGCTCCCTCGCGTGGGCAATCCCCGCGACGGCGGGTGGCATACCGTTGTCGGCGCCGGTCGGGTCGATCGGTGCCCGCGCACGTCCCCACCTTGGTCTGACGTACACGCCGCCGGTGCTGGTGCGGGCGGGTGAACCGGTGTCCGTCCCGGTCGACGCCGCGTGTCTGACGGTCGGTGGCACCGAGTGCTCGGCGACCGTGACGGTTGCCGCGCGAGCCGGCGCCGCAGGATGGTCTCGCGCCTCGGCCGCCGCCGGCGCGTTCCTTCGGTTCGACCTGACCGCGCCGGCTGCTCGGGCGCTGGAGGGCGGCGCGGCGAGCGGCTCGGTGGCGTTCACGGTCTCGGCGCGAGCCGGGGGCGCGGCTGCCGTCGCACTGGGGACGGAGGCAACGCCGCTTCGCTTTTACGTGACCCGGCGGATGCCGGTCGTGTCGGTGCCCGCGGTTCCGTTCGGGCACGCGGCGGCCGGCCGAACCACGCTCTACCTTCCGTGGGGGAGCGGACCTGAGGCTGCGGGCGTCGCGATCGGCAACGAGTCGCTCACGCTCGGGCCGTCCTCGTTCACAGTGGACCGCGGCGGTCTCACCTACGTGCTCGACGGCCTGCAGCAGCGGCTCGCCGTGTTCCGCGGCTCGTCGCTCGTGCGCGCCGTCGGGGTCGGGCGCGTGTCACCGGACGCCGACGTGGCGCTGGCGCCCATGGGTGAGGCGTTCGTGTCGTCCTCGGACGGAGGTTCGGACCAGCGGGCCGTGGCGGTCCGGCGGGTGACACGTGGTGCATCGGGGATCGATTCGTCCCAGCTCATCGGGCACGGAATTCCCGCACAGCTCGACGCGGGGACCGGCGTCCCGAGGGTGCGGCTGCTGCCCGAGGACGAATGGCGGTCCGCTCCGTCGGGGCAGTCATCGCTGACCGTCGGACGCCTGCTGCCGGGTGGCGCAGAGCTGCTCTCCGTCGTGCGGGGCGGTTCCGTCAGGCTGGGCACCGTCGTCCGCGGATCGGTGAGGGACGCCGTCGAGTTGCGGTTCGGCACGGACCTCGGTGAGTTGGCGCTCGCCGCACCGTTCGGATCGAACGGATACGTGGTCGTCGTGCACGTGGCCAGCGATCATCCGGCCGCCGACCAGTACCAGGCGGTGGTCGTCCGAGATGGCCGCGTCGTGTCCACGTTCGCGATCGCCCGCGCGGATTACGCGCGGAGCGCTCCGCTGTCCCGCTTCCGGCTCGGGCCGGACGGCGCCCTGTACCAGTTGGCCTCCTCCTCGGACGGCGTTCGCGTCGTTCGGTTCGACCTTGGAGGTGTCGCATGAAACGGGGCGCGCTCGCGATCGGCTTCTTGATCCTGACGGGTTCGCTCACCCTGCTGCCGGCGACCGCCGCGCGGGCGTCCTGGGTGTCGAACAACTGCTACGTGAACAACGTGTCCGACTCGCATGTCCGGCGGAGCGACGCCAAGGCGTACGTGTCCATCGCGCTGGACGAGGGATACGAATGGGGCGGCGGGTGCTGGAACGACAACGACCGCGACGACACGCCCGGCCAGCCGAATTCGGCCGGTGAGGGGCCGGACTGCTCCGGCCTGACGTTCAAGGCATGGGAGCTCAGGTCGAGCGTGGGCGCCAGCGGCTTCATCTGGTGGGACAAGTTCCAGAACATCCATGGGCCGTATTCATCGACCAGCTTCCATTCGCCGCAGTCGACCTGGCCGTTCTTCAAGCTGGCGGACAAGAGCTACGACACGACCATCTACATGGACGCCTTCGCGAAGGACGGTCACATCGGTCTTCTCTGGACCGAGTCGCAGCCGCAGGACGGAACCGACTCCATCGCGGAGGCCCTCGGCGACGCCTGGGGCGTCGGCACGTGGCTCGAGAGCTATCGCAGGAACACGGACTATGCCGGCATCCGCAGGAAGGATTGGACACCGGATTGCTGGCCGAACTGCAAGGGACCGCGATCGCCGATCGAGGTGCCGTGACAGGTCGCCGGCGGATCGTTCTGTTCGTCGCCCTGGCGGGACTCCTGGCAGCGACGGGGTGCGGATCGTCTGGGGGTCCGCACCCCTCGCCGTCATCCGATCTCAGACAAACGAAGGGGACCTCGGTCCCGTCCGGTGAACCCGGACCGTCCGCACGACCCTCGCCCGATGTACGCCCCGAGCTCATCCTGCGCGCGAACCTGAACGCCAGGCCCGGCCGACTCGTCGAGGTCGCCCGCACCCCGTTCGGTCCAGGTCGCGCCCAGGTTGGACTGATCGATGACCCTCGCCGGGCATCCCGCCCGGCGTTTCCAGCATCGTTCACGGTGGCGCCGGACGGCTCTTTCTGGCTGGTCGATGAGGTGAAGCACCGCCTCGCGCACTTCGATCCGACCGGCCGATACCTGGGCCAGATCGGTGGGGTGCGATTCGACCGGTTCCATCCGCAGCCGCAGGACCTGGTCGCCACCGGTGGCTCCCTCTATCTCCTCCAGCAGGATCACCAACACTTCCTGCTGTCCTATCTGCGCCGGTATCGCGATTCAATGCTTGCCGGCATGGCTCCGCTCGATGACGGCGCCGACCCCCAGATCGTCGCGAATCTCGTGTCCGGCACGGCGCCCGTGATCGGCCTGGGCGGCGGTCTGGCGGGTGATCCGATGCAGATGGGGCAGGGACGGCGCGGATACGTCACGCTCTCGGTCTCCCAGCAGCCAACCGTCCGGCCGGTCGACGGCATCCCGCTCGGTCACGGCCTGGCCGTCACGGGAATGTTCGATCCGGATCGGCCCGATGATCGCTACCTCCTGTCTGCGATCAGCCCTGAATCGACCGCGGTCTTCCCGTTGCGGTTCGTCGCGACGCCGGCCGGCTCGGAGCACGCGAAGAAGTTGGCCACCGGCGCGGGGTTCCAGATGCAGGCCGTCAACGGGCAACGCGTGGCGGTGTGGGTGCCGGTGTCGCCCTCGCGAACGGTCGACGCCGAACGCTACGGGGGCGGAGCCTGGCTGCTCGTCTTTCCACTGGACGGCTCGCCGCTCATCTGGCAGCGCCTGCCCGACCCCGGCCTGTCCTCCGAGGGGCAGGTGCGGACCCTGGCGGCAGGACCGGATGGTTCGCTCTATGTGATGCTCGCCGCTCGCGACGCCATGGTCATCTACCGAGTGCCGGGCACGTGATCGTCCCGCGATGTTTGGCGATCGGTTGAGGATTCGTCGCATGAACGCGCGGAAAGCGGGGTCGAGAAGGGCCGCTGATACCCTCGCCAGTCGTGGGGTTCGTGCGCAGACATCGGATCCTGACCGGCGCGCTCGTCCTTCTCCTCGCGGTCATGACGCTGCTCGGCGTGACGGGCTTCGCCGTGTGGAGCGCGGCCCACCACGACGACTCCAGCGTGGTCGACCACGCCGACGCCATCGTTGTGCTCGGCGCGGCCCAATACAACGGCCGGCCCTCGCCGGTCTTTCAGGGGCGGCTGGAACAGGCCGCCACGCTGTACAAGAGGAACTTCGCTCCCGCCGTCCTGGTCCTGGGCTCGAACCAGCCCGGCGACCTCACCACGGAAGGTGCCGCCGGCCGGAATTGGCTGATCGCGCACGGCCTGCCCGCGACCAACGTCTACGCCGACCCCGTCGGCAACGACACGCTTCAGAGCCTCCAGGGAGCGGCCTCGTTCATGAAACGCCACGGGATGCGAAGCGCGTTCCTTGTGTCCGATCCCTGGCACAACCTCCGGATCCGCCGTATGGCGAGCGACCTCGGCATCACGGCGTACGTGTCCGCCACCTGGCACTCGGCGGCCCGAAGCCAGGGAACTCGGCTCGACGGGTACACGCGCGAAACGTTCGCCTACCTGTACTACCGTCTGCTGCATCGCTGAGGCAGGCATCCCGCGAGGAGTTCACGTGAGCGGCCCGCATTCGATCCGTGAGCGCACGGAGGAGATCGAGCGGCTGACGCTCGCGCCGCAGGCCGTCCAGAGCGCCGATTCGAAGGGTCGCGAGCGCGACGAGCCGCCGCATCCCATGCGCACCGCCTTTCAGCGCGACCGCGATCGGATCGTCCATTCGAAGGCGTTCCGCCGGCTGAAACACAAGACGCAGGTGTTCCTCTCGCCGGAGGGCGACCATTACCGCGTTCGGCTGACCCACACGCTCGAGGTGTCGCAGATCGCCCGCACGGTCGCCCGCGCCCTCCGCCTCAACGAGGACCTCACCGAGGCGATCGCGCTCGGCCACGACCTGGGCCACACGCCGTTCGGTCACCTCGGGGAAGAGGCGCTCACCCCGTTCCTGGGCCGGCCGTTCCGGCACAACGAACAGAGCCTGCGCATCGTCGAGTACCTCGAGGACGACGGCCGGGGGCTCAATCTCACCTGGGAGGTGCGCGACGGCATCGTCAACCACACCTGGTCGATGCCCACGCCGTCGTCGCTCGAAGGCCAGGCCGCACGCTTCGCCGACCGCATCGCCTATGTGAACCACGACATCGACGACGCCATCCGCGCGGGCGTCCTCAAGCCCGACGACCTGCCGGCAACGGCCACCGCCGTCCTCGGCGACACCCACGCCAGTCGCATCGATGCGCTGGTCACCGACCTGGTCAACACCAGCCAGGGCGCCGACCGCCTGCGCCTCTCGCAGCCCGCGTTCGACGCCCTGGACGAATTGAGGACGTTCATGTTCGAGCGCGTCTACTTGCGCGAAGAGGCAGCCGAGGAGCAGCGGAAGGCCCTCGAACTGGTCAGAGCCCTCTTCCGGTACTACCTTGATCACCCGGAGGCGTTGCCGGCGGAGGCCCGGCTGGCGCCGGGAGACCTCCCGGACCACGTGGCCGACCATATCGCCGGGATGACCGACCGGTACGCTCTCCGGACGTACGAACGGCTGTTCCTTCCCCTGGGGTGGCTGCTCTAGCGCGGAACGCGGGAGCGGAGCCACCGAAGCGCGACACGCGGGAAGGCGAGGCGCACGCAGTGCCCGGAAGGATCAGGCAGGAGGACGTCGAAGCGGTCCGGGAGCGCGCCGACATCGTGAAGGTGGTCTCGGCGTACCTCCAGTTGAAGAAAGCCGGTCGCGATTCCCTCCAGGGCCTCTGCCCGTTCCACCCAGAGAAGACACCGTCGTTCTCGGTGAGCCCGTCCAAGCAGGTCTATCACTGCTTCGGCTGCAGCGAGGGAGGCAACGTCTTCCGCTTCATCGAGAAGATCGAGAACCTCTCGTTTCCCGAAGCGGTCGAACGGCTCGCCAAGGAGACCGGCATCACGCTCCGATACGAGGGCGAATCGGAGGCCTCGCGCCGCGCCAGCGGCCGCCGGGAGGTGCTGCATCGCGCGAACCAGGAGGCCGGCCGGCTCTACCACCGCATGCTCCTCGACGGGCGCGAGGCGGCGGATGCGCGCCGCTACCTCCAGGAACGCCGGATCGCGACGGAGAGCCTGGAACGCTTCGCCGTCGGTTTCGCGCCCGCGTATCCCGACTTCCTTCTGCGTCGCATGTCGAAGGCCTACTCGCCGGAGATCCTGGTCGAAGCCGGCCTCGCCACGCGTGACGGGCGCGGCGACCTTCGCGACCGGTTCCGCGGGCGGGTGATGTTCCCCATCCACGACATCCGCGGCGCGGCGATCGGGTTCGGCGGGCGCCTCCTGCAGTCTGCCGGCCGCCCGGCGCAGGAGGCGGCGAAGTACATCAACACGGCCGAGTCGCCCGTGTATCACAAGGGTTCGCTGCTGTACAACCTGCACCGCGCCCGCGTGGAGATCGCGAAGACCGGCGCCTACGTCGTGGAGGGTTACACCGACGTCATCGCGTTGGACGCATGCGGGATCGGGGGCGCCGTGGCCACGTGCGGAACCGCGCTCGGCGAGGACCATCTGCGGCTGCTGGCCCGGTTCACGGACCGGATCGTGCTCGCGTTCGACAGCGACGAGGCGGGCAAGCGAGCGGCCGAACGCGCGTACGCGTTCCATCAGAACTTCGCCGTGGCGCTGTTCGTCCTGGTGCTGCCGGCCGGGGAGGACCCCGCCGATTTCGTCGCGGCCCGGGGCGATCAGGCTGCCCAGGCGTTCGGTGAGCTGGCCGCGACGGCCGTTCCCCTGGTCGAATACATCATCGACCGGTCCGTGGCCGGCCGTGACCTGACCACCGACCAGGCTCGCCTGGAGGCGGTCCAGTCCGGGCTCGCGTTCATCGAGCCGCTGGAGAACCCCATGCTCCGCGCCCACTACGCGGGCGTGCTCGCGCAGCGCGCGGGCGTCGCCGGCCGGCACGTCCTGGAGCAACTGGATCGGATGGTGGCAGACCGCGGCTCGGCACCGGGGCCGGGCGGAACCGCACCGGGCGGATCCGGCGCGCGCGCCGCCGGGACGATGAACGGCGCGGGCTCCGGCGCCCCCGCCGCGGGCGCCGGCCCCCGCCGCTCGCCCAGGGACAAGGTCGAACGCGAGGCGCTCAGGCTGCTCATCCAGGCGCCGTCGGTGTGCCCGGTCTCACCCGTGGACCTCGACCCCGAGCGATTCGCCACGCCGAGCAATCGGCGCGTGTTCGACTTCCTCCGGGACGTCGCTCCCGGGCTGAACGGCGGCGGGGTCGCGGCCATCGTCTCCCGGGCACAGGACCGGGGCGAGCAACTGGGCCGCCTCGTCTCGGCGCTCGCCCTCGAACCGACGGAGGCGGACGCGGATCCGACCGCCGAGTACGCGGCGGCGGTGTTCACGCGACTGGAGGAGTTCCATCTGAGCCGCCAGATCGACGACCTGCGAACCCGGTTGGAGCGGCTGAACCCTCAGAAGGAGGCGGCGGCCTTCGAGGAGTTGTTCGGACGGATGGTCGAATTGCTCGGTCGGCGGCGCCGTCTGGGAGATGCGGAAACGGCCGCACCCGCATCGGCGCAGGCCCGATCCGGACCGTGACCGTGGTCCTTCGGATGGCTCCGGTGATCGCGGCAATCAATCTGGGAGACTAAGGGCTCATTTCGAACCCGCGCGGTGCGCACTCGAGCATTGGAGAACGGGGTGGCGAGAGAAGCGGGGCGACGGCAACAGGCCGAATTGGCTGATGCCGAACCGAAGCCGCGACGGCGTGGCAATGACGAGCCAGTCGCATCGGCCAAATCGAATGGCGGACGGACGTCGTCCCGCCGGCAGTCCGCCGGCCGCGGCTCCGGATCCCTGGTCGGGATCGCCGGCTCGAAGGAGGCCCCGCCCGATCCGCGGACGGACGACCCCGCGGCCCTCGAGCCGGACGGCGACGGGCCGGATGCCCGGGTCGACGTCGCCGACCTGGATCCCCCGGTGGAGGCCTTCGACGAGGCTGATGACGGGGCCGACGAGGACGACGACACCGCCGTCGAGTCGATGGACCTGGATGCCGAACTCCGTGCCGAGATCGGGATCGACCTGGACGCCGCGCTGGCGGACGGCCAGCGTGGCGCCGGCGGCCGCGTGCCCACGGCCGGCGCGAACGGCGCCAAGGGCGGCGGCCAGGCGGGCCAGCCCACCGTGACGCTGAACGTCGAGGAACTGCGCGAGGCCGTCGCCGCCCGGGGCCGCGAGCGCGGCTTCATCACCTCCGAGGAGATGCTCGAAGGGCTTCCGCTCGACGACCTGACGCCCGAGCAGGTCGAGGACTTCC